>DASVDI010000009.1:0-100951 GCA_036381175.1 Gammaproteobacteria bacterium | reverse complement strand
GTATTCCGGCTTGTGCTTGCCGCGCAGGCGCTTGGCGATTTCGGAAGCCAGGCGGCCCAGGGTCTTGCCGTCGGCGTCGACGACAAACCAGTCGCGCTTCACAGTTTCCGGCTTTGCAGAAAAGGTATTCATTTGGATCGGACTCCAAATCCAGGTAACGAGGCCACCGAAACGTCCCGGGGGCGAAAGGCGCGCAATATTACGCGACAAATTCCGCATTTTCAACAGCTTCCGCGGTTTCCGCTACACGGAACCGGCCCCGGCGCGAATTCCCGTCAAGCGGGAAAAATGCTTCATGAACAATAACTTGGGAAATCAGATTTTCAGGCGCTCGACGGCGACGCCGTCGCGCAGGTGCGAGGTCACGATTTCCTCGACATCCTCTTCATCCACGTACGTGTACCAGGTGGCTTCCGGGTAAACCACGGCCACCGGCCCTTCTTCGCAGCGATCCAGGCAGCCCGATGTGTTGACCCTGACACCGGCCCGGCCGGAAAGCCCCAGTTCCTTCACCCGCTGCTTGGCAAAATTCCGGAGCGCCTCGCTGCCGCAACGTCCGCAGCTGGGACGGTCCGCGCCTTCCGGGCGAATGTTTGTGCAGAAAAAGATATGACGCGTGTAATAGCTCATCGAACCGGATCAGAAATTGTATTGAACGCTGACGGTCGTGTAGGTATCGGTGCCTTCCACGCCCAAGGGAACGTCACTATTGCGCTGGATGGTATAGCTCACGACCAGATCAAGCTCGCCCAGCAACTGCGAGGTCACGGCGCTGACGGATTCGACATAGGTATTCAAATCACCCGATTCAACAACAACACGCTGCGAAAAGTCGGAATGTTCGCCGAATTTCCATAAATAGTCGCCAGCGAGACGGCCGATGGTTTCGTCCGTTTCCATGTTGGGCAGCAGCAATCCGGTGGAAATCAGTTCGGTCTGGCGAGCACCGATACCGATTTCAAGATCCAGTGTGTGTTCGTCCGATTCCAGGACGCGCCGGCCGTAACCGATCGCCTCGGTCGTCCGGCTTTCGTAACCACTGAACCGGTCCTGCTCCCAGTTCACCGTGGCAAAAAGATAATTCTGCTCACCCAGCTTGCGATCCGCCTTGTAGCCCAGCCGGTAGCGCTCCGCGATGGTGGACTCGTCGTCTTCAGAGTAGATGCCGGATGCGATGACCGCATGACGCCACTTTTCCTTGTCCCAGCCGAGCAGCACCTTGCTGTTGATGTTGGTCGTTTCCGAGTTGCCCGTCGCGGCGAGGTAACCGAACTGGATGCGGCCGGCGAATTTGTCCGTGGGCTCACCGGTCAGCGGCACGCTGTCGGCATCCACGGCGTTGAATTCACCCCAGATGGAATCCGCGTATGCTGTGCAGGTGAAGAGCGAGCTTGTCAGGATGACCAGCGCCTTCCGGGTCATGATCATTTTCTTCCTCGTCGATAAATCGTGAACACTGCTGCGACATAAGATAGCCGCCAGGAACGCGGTATTATAGCCCCTCTAAATGAACGACCCTATGCGTAAACACCCCTCTGAACGGGAATCACGCCACAAATCACGTGATCCCTTTCACGATTTTCCGCTTGCGGACGCCGACTTGTGCGTGAAGTGCGCGCTGTGCCTGCCGCATTGCCCGACTTACAAGCTCTCTCACCATGAAGGTGATTCGCCGCGCGGCCGTATCGCGCTGATGCAGGGTCTTGCGCAAGGCGCGCTGGAACCGGCTGGCAAGACGCTGCCGCATCTCGACGGTTGCCTGGTTTGCCGCGCCTGTGAACCGGTTTGTCCTGCCGAGGTTCCGTATGGGCGGCTCATTGACGCGGGGCGTCGCGGTCTTTGGCGAAGCGGACATCGACCGGGATGGATGTGGAAATCACTCGCGTTCCTGCGCCGCACGCCTCGACGCCTTGCGTGGCTGACGCGACTCGTTCGGCTCGCGCATCGCAGCGGAGCCGCGAAACTCGCGGCGCACCTGCCGTTGGGCCATGTCGCGCGCGCCGCAAAATTCATCCAGGAGACAGGCGCACCGCCGTCATTCGGCACGCATTCGCAGTCCGCAACGAATGAAAAGGTTGCGCTGTTTCTCGGCTGCCTTGCGCGGCCGCTGGATGCCGACGTGCTGCACGCGACAGTGCGCGTACTCAATGTGATGCGATTCGCCGTCGATATTCCAACCGGGCAAGGCTGCTGCGGCGCGATGGACGCGCATGCCGGCGACAGGGAAACCGCCGTTTCACTCTCGCGACAAAACGTTGCCGCGTTTGGAGAGGATGCAACGCCGATCATCAGCACCGCGAGCGGCTGCGGCGTGCAATTGCAGGAAACTGAAAACGCGGCATTTTCCGAACGGGTCACGGACGTGATGCAGTTCATCGCCGCGAACGCGGATCGGCTGCCGACCCTGTCCGAACGCAACGAACACGTCATCGTGCATTCGCCCTGCAGCTTGAAAAACGGCATGCGCGAAGCAGGCGCGCTGGATGTGCTGCGAAGAATCTCCGGTCTCACCGTGGAAGCGTTGCGTCACCAGGACTGCTGTGGCGCTGCTGGCAGTTATCTCTTCGAACACGCGATGAGCGCGGACAAGCTCGGCGAGAAATTGCTCGATGCGCTGGGTGACAATATTCCGGACATTTTCGTCACCTCGAACATCGGCTGCGCGCTGCACGTTCGTCGTCTCGCCGCCCTTCGCGGACTGAACATGAAAGTCCTGCATCCCGTGCAATTACTGGATGCATGCCTCACCGACTCATCTCTATAATTGAATCCATGCAACGCCACCTGACACCACTCGACCAACTCCTCGCCAGCGCCGACAACGCGCTGCGCACTGTGCTCGGCAAGAACGCCTGGCACGCAGGCCGGCCCAATCCCGCCGCGGCAACACCGGAAGCCGCACACGATTCGAGCACGCGAAAACATTCCGCAGGCCTGATGCGCGTAAATCATGCCGGCGAAATCGCCGCGCAAGCGCTTTACCAGGGCCAGTCTGTTTTCGCGCGCGATGCAGCGGTGCGCGATGCGATGCGCGAAAGCGCGCAGGAAGAAGTCGATCACCTTGCCTGGTGCGAGGAACGTCTCGCGGAACTCGGCAGCGCGCCGTCAAGGCTCGCGCCATTCTGGTACGCGGGATCTTTCACCATGGGTGCGTTTGCCGGAATGGCTGGTGATCGCTGGAGCCTTGGATTCGTCGCCGAAACCGAACGGCAGGTGGAAACGCATCTCGATGGACATCTTTCGAAAATCGCGGCGGACGACGCGCGCAGCCGCGCGATCATCGAGCAGATGAAGGAAGATGAAATCCGCCATGGCATGAAAGCAATGCAGGCGGGAGCAAGAATACTTCCCTGGCCCATCAGGAAACTGATGAAAGCCGCATCGAAAGTGATGACGACGACCGCGTATTACGTCTGAGCGACGAGTGACAAGAAAAAGCCGCGCATTGCGCGGCTTTTTTTATCATGCTGAAGTGGCACTATTGGAGGTAGCCTCAACTGTCAATCTCATCTTGCTCGCCTCTCTTCATGTTCCGTCCATAAAAAATCTCGAACATTTCCCGGTCCACGCGATCACGAATGATGTCCTGCTCTTCCGGCGCCAGTTCATCGACGCCCGTGCCGAACAGGTAATTGTCGAGATCCATTTCCTTCAGAATCATCTTCGTGTGGAACACGTTTTCCTGGTAGACGTTCACGTCAACCATGCGATAAGTCTCGCGCGTATCCTCGGAAAGAAAATTCTGGATGGAATCGATGTTGTGATCGATGAAATGTTTTTCACCGTTCACGTCGCGCGTGAAACCGCGCACGCGGTAATCGACCGTGACGATATCCGACTCCAGCGCGTGGATCAGGTAGTTCAATGCCTTGAGCGGTGAAATCTTGCCGCAAGTGGAAACGTCGATGTCGGCGCGGAACGTCGAAATGCCGTTGTCCGGATGCATTTCAGGATAGGTGTGTACGGTGATGTGCGATTTATCAAGATGCGCGACGACAGCATCCGGCAGCGGACCGGGCGCTTCGGTCTGCCCCGCTTTCGCCACCTGCTGCGGCAGCACGGGCTCTTCCGAAATGAGCATGGTCACGGAGGCGCCCTGCGGATCGTAATCCTGGTGGGCGATGTTGAGGATATTCGCACCGATGATGTTGGAGACGTCAGTGAGAATCTGCGTCAGGCGCTCGGCGTTATAGACCTCATCGATGTACTCGATGTATTCCTTCTGATGCTTTTCGGTCTTCGCATAGCAGATGTCATAGATGTTGAAGCTCAGGGTCTTGGTCAGGTTGTTGAAACCCTGAAGTTTCACCTTCTTTTCTGCCATCATGACTCCTGCCGCTGCCGGCGTACCGTGATTTCCCGTCCGCGAGCAGCGGGCGACGATGAAAGCCGCGAATTATCCCGCATTTGGTCTCGGCCTGAATACCCCCGGTCGGACGTTTCGCGCTTGTCCTTGCCTTCACGGAGGCCATGGTTTACAAGGTTTTCTTGGCAAGTGAATCCTGAATTATGGTAAGTCAATGACTGATAAAGAAAAACTTTTCAAGCCGTTCCAGAATCCGCCGATCGACCGGTTCCTCGCCGTCTGCCATGTCCGGCAGGTGCCGAGCAAGACGGTCGTCATTCACGCAGGCGATGTTCCGGACACGCTCTACTTCCTCGTGGAAGGATCGGTTGCCGTCGTCATCGAAGACGAGGACGGCAACGAGATCGTCGTCACTTACCTCAATCGCGGCGAGTTCTTTGGCGAGATGGGCATGTTCATGCACGACTCCAAGCGCTCCGCCTGGGTGCGCACGCGCACCGAATGCAAGCTCGCCGAAATTCACTACGACAAGTTCAAGCGCCTCGCGCACGAAGACCCCGATTTGCTCTTTGAACTTTCCGCGCAACTCGCAACGCGCCTTGGCCGCACCACGCGCAAGGTCGGCGACCTCGCTTTCCTTGATGTGACCGGACGCATTTCGCGCGTGCTGCTGGATTTGTGCAAGGAACCCGATGCGATGACGCATCCCGACGGCATGCAGATTCGCATCAGCCGCCAGGAGCTTGGCCGCATTGTCGGTTGTTCGCGCGAGATGGCCGGCCGCGTGTTGAAAGCGCTTGAGGAAGGTGGTCATATCAACGTGGCCGGCAAGACGATCGTCGTGCTCGGCGCAACCGCGCTCGGTGACGAAGACTCGGAAATGACCGCGGGGCTGTCGTTCAAGTAGCGACGAAGCGCGTTTTTCTCACGCAAACATCTCCCGCAAACGCGCACCCGGATCGGGTGCGCGCATGAAGGCTTCTCCGACAAGAAATCCCGCGACGCCCGCCTCACGCAAGCGCATGACATCATCACGTGTGTGAACACCGCTTTCCGTCACGAGCAGGCGGTCCTCCGGCATCACCTTCACCAGTTCCAGCGTCGTATCCAGCGACGTTTCAAATGTCTTCAAATCACGGTTGTTCACGCCGATGAGCGGCGTCGGCAACGCGAGCGCACGTTCGAGTTCATCTGCTGTGTGCACTTCCACAAGCACGTCCATATCAAGATCGATCGCCAGTGCGCAGAGCTCCTGCATCATCGCGTCACCGAGTGCGGCGACAATCAGCAAAATGGCATCGGCGCCCGCAACGCGTGATTCATGAACTTGCCAGGGATCGATGATGAAATCCTTGCGCAATGCCGGCAGGCGGCAGGCGCGTCGCGCGAGTTCAAGATTCCCGATATGGCCCTGGAAGAATTTCTCGTCCGTCAGCACGGAAAGACAGGCCGCGCCACCGAGAAAATAACTTTCCGCAATTCCCGCCACATCGAAATCGTCGCGCAACACGAACACGCCCTTGCTCGGTGACGCCTTCTTGATCTCGGCAATCACGCCGGGACGATTTTCATTGCGCGCCGCGCCGAGTGCTGCCGCGAAGCCGCGCGTCGCATCACCGTTTTCGGCACGCGCACGCATTTCATTCAGCGGAACGCGTTTCGCACCCGCCACGATCTCCTCGCTCTTGGCATCGAGAATGCCTCGCAGGATATCCGGTGTCGTCATGCCTGAGCCTCCGCAATTGCCGCCAGTTTTCCGAGCGCGGCACCATCGTCCAGCACCTCGCGCGCGAGCGCAATGCCGTCATGCATGGATGTGACGACATCGGCCGCGTACAGGGCAAGACCTGCATTCAACACAACGACATCAAATGCAGGACCGCGCTCACCGCCCAGTACACGACGAATCAGCGCCGCACTTTCGGCAGAATCCTTGACGACGAGCGCCTCCAGCGGCTGCCGCGCAATGCCGAACTGTTCGGGCGCGATCCGGTACGTGCGCACCTGGCCGTGCTGTAACTCCGCAACGAACGTCGGCGCAGCCGGGCTGATTTCATCCAGTCCATCCTCGGAATGCACAACGAGCACGTGCTTGCTGCCGAGATCGCGCAGCACTTTCGCGAGTGGTTCCACCCAGCGCGTCGCGAACACGCCGAGCAACTGGTGCGGCGCGCCGGCGGGATTGGTCAAGGGCCCGAGCAGATTGAACAAGGTGCGCGTGCCGAGTTCACGACGCGGCGCTGCCGCATGACGCGCGGCACTGTGATGCGCAGGCGCGAACAGAAAACCCAGGCGATGCTTCTCGATGTTCTCCGCTACCTGCTGCGGAGACTGATCGATGTTCACGCCCAGCGCTTCGAGCACGTCCGCACTGCCGGATTTCGACGACATAGCGCGATTACCGTGCTTCGCCACGCGTCCGCCCGCGGCGGCAACGACGAATGCCGATGCCGTGGAAATATTGAACAGCGACGCACCATCGCCACCGGTGCCGCAGGTGTCGACGAGATGCTCGTGCGCGATATCGACTTTCGTCGCGAGCTCGCGC
The DNA here is from genome assembly GCA_036381175.1 of Gammaproteobacteria bacterium. Taxonomy (GTDB): domain Bacteria; phylum Pseudomonadota; class Gammaproteobacteria; order Natronospirales; family JAJUFS01; genus JAJUFS01. The sequence goes on along the minus strand of DASVDI010000009.1, from coordinate 94,097 downwards.
ATGACGCGCGCCGCCGCGGTGATTTCCTCGACGGTTTCACCCTTCGCCCGCAAGCCGGCAAGAAATCCACCGATCTGGATGGGCGTCGCCTCGCCGGTCATCACCTGGCGCATGACGGCTTCCATGTCCGCGCCAGCCAGATCCTCGCGATCAACGATGCGACTGATGGCTTCCTTGATCTTCATTCAGTTCGCCTCCAGGAAATTTTTCAGCAAGGCATGCCCGTGCTGCGTGAGTATCGATTCGGGATGAAACTGCACGCCTTCGACGCGTAACTCGCGATGACGAACACCCATGATTTCCTCAACGCTGCCGTCGTCGTTTTCCGTCCACGCCGTCAGCTCCAGGCAATCCGGCAATGAATTTTTTTCGATCACGAGCGAGTGATAACGCGTCACTTCGTACGGTGAGGGAAGTTTCCGGAACACGCCTTCGCCCGTGTGATGCACCATTGACGTCTTGCCGTGCATGACGCGCCCCGCATGCACCACTTCACCGCCATAAACCTGGCCGATGGCCTGGTGGCCGAGACAAACACCGAGCAAGGGAATTTCGCCACCGCATTCACGAATCAGTTCCAGCGAAATTCCCGCTTCGTTCGGCGTGCACGGGCCGGGTGAGATCACGATGTGCGACGGCTGCATCACCTTCACGTCATCAACACCGATTTCATCGTTGCGTTTCACGACGACATCCGCGCCCAGTTCGCCGAGATACTGGACAAGGTTGAAGGTGAAGGAATCGTAATTGTCGATCATCAGAATCATGTGTCACCGTCCAGTTTCATTCCGCGCCCGACCATTTCTACCGCTTTCAACAACGCGCGGCTTTTGTGCAAGGTTTCTTCCCATTCGCGCAGCGGATCGGAATCGTGCACCACGCCTGCGCCGGCTTGTACCTGAAGAACACCGTCGCGAATCACGGCGGTGCGAATGGCGATCGCGGTGTCGAGATTTCCCTGCCAGCCAAGATAACCGATCGCGCCCGAATACACGCCGCGCGGCACGGGTTCCAGTTCGTCGATGATTTCCAGCGCGCGCAGCTTTGGCGCGCCGGAAAGCGTGCCGGCGGGAAAACACGCCGCGAGCGCATCCAGTGCGTCGAGATCTTCACGCAACTTCCCGGTGACGTTGGAAACCAGGTGCATCACATGCGAGTAACGCTCTGTGATCATTTGTTCGGTTACTTTCACGCTGCCGATCTCGCTCACACGCCCCGCATCGTTGCGGCCGAGATCAATCAGCATCAGGTGTTCGGCGCGCTCTTTCGGATCGGCATGCAATTCACGTTCGAGTCTTTCATCTTCCTTCCGGTTCGCGCCGCGTTTTCGCGTACCGGCAATCGGCCGCACAGTGAGTTCGTTGTCTTCCACGCGCACCAACGCTTCCGGCGACGAGCCCGCCACCTGCATGTCGCCGAAATCGAGAAAATAAAGATACGGCGAGGGATTCAGCATCCGCAACGCGCGATAGACATCCAGCGGACGGCCAGCAAACGGTGCTTCCATGCATTGCGACAACACGACCTGCATGGCATCGCCGTCGCGAATGTATTCACGAATGCGCCGCACGGATTCCCGGAACGATTTTTCGCCGAATGTGGAAATGAAATCGCCGACATCGAAACTTTCCGCAGCTTCGTTTTGTAACGGCGCGTGCAATTGCGCGGCGATTGCATCCAGCCTCGCATTTGCAGACGCCTCCGCGTTCGGCTCATCGGTCCGCGCGTGCGTCACAAGAAATGCCGAGCCGCGCAGGTTGTCGAATATCACCAGATCTTCCGCGAGCAACAGGCGGACATCATCAACGGTCGAGCACAAGCGATGTTTCGCAAGACGCGGCTCGAGATATCGAACCAGTTCCGCGCCGAAGTAACCGACAAGCCCGCCGGTGAAACGCGGCAATCCGGGCAACTCCTGCACGCGATAGCGCGCCGCGAATTCGCGCACGGCAGCAAGCGGATTGTCACAGGATTTCTCGACAGACAATTCGCCGTTGACGTACTCACGCCACGTCCCGTTATGAAAACGGATCTCATGACGCGCGGGCAGTCCGACGATGGAATAACGTCCCCAGCGCTCGCCACCCTGCACGGATTCCAGCAGAAACCCGCCCGCGCGGTCACCGCACAGCTTGCGATACGCGGACAAGGGCGTGTCGAAATCCGCGAGCACTTCGCGAACAACGGGAAAGTGGGTAAAAGAGAGATCAGCCGAGGCGGCAGATTTTCGCGTATTCATGCAGGAAGACCTTGTGAAAAAACATCAACGGGAAAACGAACGGACGCGTGTGCTTCACCAGCGCCAGCCGAATTCCTTTGCTTGATGTTTCGAGGTCTTCATCATTTTTCTGTCGAGAATGGGTAAATGCGGATTCCGATTATAACGATCCGGGGCGCCAAGGCCAGCCTTGCGTCAGCCGCGTGCCTGTTTCAGCTCTTCGCGCATGCGGCGAATGACATCCGCGTAATCCTTCGCGCCGAAAATCGCCGAGCCGGCAACGAAAGTATCCGCGCCTGCCGCCGCGATTTCACGGATGTTGTCCACTTTCACGCCGCCGTCGATTTCAAGCCGGATGTCATAACCGGACTGGTCAATCAGTCGCCGCGCGGTTTTCAGCTTGTTCAGCGCTTCGGGAATGAAACTCTGCCCGCCGAAGCCCGGATTCACGGACATGATGAGCACCATGTCGATCTTGTCCATGACGTGGTGCAGGTGCGAAAGCGGCGTCGCCGGGTTGAACACGAGACCGGCCTTGCAGCCGGATTCGCGAATCAGGCCGAGCGTGCGATCAATGTGCTCGGAGGCTTCCGGATGAAAGGTGATGTAGGTAGCACCCGCTTTCGCGAAATCCGGAATGATGCGATCCACCGGCTTGACCATCAGATGTACGTCGATCGGCGCCGTGACGCCATGCTTGCGCAAAGCCTCGCAGATCAGCGGGCCGATGGTGAGGTTCGGCACGTAATGATTGTCCATCACGTCGAAATGCACCACGTCTGCACCAGCGGCGAGCACCGCATCAACTTCCTCGCCCAGGCGGGCGAAATCGGCGCTGAGAATCGAGGGAGCGATGAAGTCGGTGGCCATGACATCTCCGGATCGGCGGAAGGTGTGAAGGACGGAAATTATAGCATCGGGATCGCGCGGACCAGCGTCCGCTGCTAAGCTCTGGCGAGCCGGACAGGGACGGAAACATGACAAAAGAAGTGAAATTCCTGCGGGAAATCAACATCAGCTACCGGAAGAAGCCGGTGGACACGGATGCGCCTGTTGATGTTCCGCTGACGGATCCGGGCAAGGTGTTTGAACTGTTTTCCGATCTTCAGAATGAGATGCAGGAAAAGTTCGTTGAATGCGTGGAAGACCAGTTGCCCTTCTGGGTGGAACAGCTTGGTTTTGCCGTGCGCGATGCAGCCGGGAACATCGTGACGTTCGCCGACAAATGATTCATCGGCAATAGCGCGATGTGTCAGGCCGTCTTTCGCAGATGGCGATAATCCTGGATGGTTTCCAGTTCCGTCTTTTCGGTTTGCTGGGCTCTGAAAAGATCCCACCTCACTTGCAGATTCAACCAGAAATCGGCGGAAACCTTGAAAAATCTTCCAAGACGCAGCGCCGTACTCGGCGTGATGCCGCGCTTCCCGTTCACCAGTTCGTTGACGCGCTGATAAGGCACGTGGATCGCATCGGCGAGTTCGCGCTGGGTGATCTGCATGGGTTCGAGAAATTCTTCTACCAGCATTTCGCCTGGATGGGTCGGCTGTCTGTTTGTCGGTATGCGAACCATGATGCACCTCAATGATAGTCAGCGATTTCCACGTCATCCGGTCCGGCATCAGTCCATTTGAAGCAAATCCGGTATTGGTCGTTGATGCGCATGCTGTACTGTCCCTTTCGATCGCCGGACAAGGTCTTCAACCGGTTTCCCGGCGGCACTCTCAACTCGTCCAGCCGGACCGCCGAGTCCAGCAATTCGAGTTTTCTTGCGGCGGCCTGCCAGAGCGCCTTCGGACACGCCCTCCTGGCTTCCCTGGATGCGACACCGTTGAAGATGTCTTCGGATCCCTTATCCTTGAAATCAACGATCATTGAAGCATGGTAGCACGGGTTTCATGCTACTCAAAGTCGAGGCTGCACTGAAAGAGCGATGGCAAGGCCGATAGGCCCCTGTCACTTCATCCCGCGCGCTTCGCGCACCTGCTCGTAAGCCTCAAGAATCTCGCGCGTTTTTTCCGCGGCGACTTCGCGCATGTCGTCGGGCAGACCTTTCGCGGCGAGCTTGTCCGGATGATGCTGGCTCATCAGGCGCCGGTAGGCTTTTTTCACTTCCGCGTCGCTCGCTTCCCGTGTCACGCCGAGTACGGTGTAGGCATCGTCGAGGCTCGGTTTCGCCGGACCCGGCGCGCTGCCGGACGCATGTCTCCGCTGCGCGGCGAGAATCAGCGCTTCGAGCTGGCGCAGTTCCCAGGCAGGCACGCCGAGATAGCTCGCGACTCTTTCCAGCACGTGCCGTTCGGCATCGGAAATCTGCCCGTCGGCGAGCGCTGCCTGCAACTGGATCTCGATGAAGATGCGATGCAGGTCGCGGCGATGCCGGCAGACGCGCAGGAAACGCTGCATGGTTTCATCCAGCGGAAAATCCGCGCGCTTGCCGTCGTTGAACAGATGCATCGCCGCTTCCGTGCGTTCGGGAGAAAGCCGCAGGTGATTCATGACGGCGCGCGCCATGCGGATTTCGATTTCCGTGACGCGACCGTCCGCCTTGGCAACGTGTCCCATGACCGAGAAGGTCGTCTCGAAAAAGACTTTCCGCGTTTCCGCGGGATCACTGCCAAACCCGAGGCCGCCCAGACCACCAAGGCCGCCTGATCGGCGATCAAACAGGTAATGTCCGATGGCAAGACCGAGCAGCGCGCCGAAAAAACTGCGCGTGAGCATCCAGCCCAGGATGAAACCTGCGATTTTTCCCCAACCCATCAACTCACCCTTTTTCTAGAAACTGCCGCGCACGAACAGCGTCAGCGCGGCGGGATCGCCATCATAAACGGTCTCGAGTTCCACGGGCAGGAAGCTCTGGCTGACGAGCACGCCCGCGCCCAGCCGGCGTGAGTCCTCGACGAGGAAATCGTATACGTATCCCGTTGAAAGTTTGCTAACACCGAACACCGGGATCACGTCCACGTGCCCGGGGAGCGGCGCGTCGTGATGATGATCTTCGAAAAGCTCGTCCTTCTCGACGTGCTCCGCGCGCGCAAGCACCGTGTGACGCGTGTTGAAGCGATAGGCGGATTCGAGAATGACGGCATCAAGCGTGTTGCCCGGTTCGTTGATGTTGCGGCCCCACGCGAACATCGTCTGCCAGTCGCCATTGCTTGTCGGCGCGTGATACATGGCGGAGGCCGTGTAACGGCGCACATCGATTTCGGGCGCGAGCGCTTCTGGACTTTCGATCTGCCCGGCGCTGACCTGCAAGGCCCAGCGTTCCGTCGGATTCCAGCTCACGCGCGTCGACCAGGAATCCAGCGAACCGGTTTCGATATTCCAGCGATGCTGGTCGGGTTCGCGACCGCGGAATGCCGACGCTTCGAATTTGAAATCATCAACGACAACGCCGCCGGTGAACACGCCGAAGGTGATGTGCGTGCTGTCGAGCCAGTGATGCGAAATCGGGCTGTCGGGAAATTCCACGCCGGAGAAACGGTGCATGAACGCCGGCGGTCCGAGCGCGGGCTCGCCCGGCAGCCCGGCGTAAACGAACCAGGATGATGCTTCGCCAAGTGGATGACTGTACGTTGCAGCAAGTTCCATGACTGCATCGTGCGGATGTTGCCGGTCGAGCAGATGCGTCACGCCGTCGGCAGTTTCGCCGGTCTGCAACAGCAACGGATAACCTTCCGTGCCGATGGTTTCCGGCTCCAGTGAAACCATGCCGCGCAGACCAAGCCTGCCACCACCAAACTCGCGGTTCGCCATCGCCATCAACATGTTGTTGGCGTAGAAATCCGTATCGCCCCGCGGACCTTGCTGGTCGGTATAAACCAGCTGCGCGAAACCGTGCAGCATCCCTTGCCATTCGCCAACGTCGAAACCAATGCCACCATGCGGTGTCGCTTCCGGTTGCCAGCTCGTGCCGGATGCTTCGCGGCTCATCGCGTACGGGCCGTAGAACGCCGGCAGCATCTCGTGTTGCTCGTGTTCCGGCGCGTGGTGCATGGAATGATCAACCGGCTCGCCCGCCACGGCGGTTTGAACCGTCATTGCGCTTGCGAGCGCAAACAGGAAAGTTTTCATTTCTGGATACCTCGAATTCTTTTGCCGCGCGCCGACGTAATGACGGCGCGATGTGTCATTGCAATGACAAACGGCTATTCGAGCAGGCGGCAAAACCGGTGAAGTCGCGATCGTTCGGGTGGATGCGTATCCAGTGATGGCGGATTGATGACGCGCGGGACGACATCGGACACCGCCGGATAGCTTGCGGGCAAAACGGCTGGCAATGGATCGCGGTCGTTCTGCGGAGAAAGGGTCGCGTCCGCGGACAGCTCGCAGGATGCAGCTTTGACTACGACGGTCTCGCAATGCGGACAATCATGATCGTCGTGACTTTGGTGATGGCTTTCGACAGTCGCGGCCGCAAGACACGGCGCCGCGCCCAGCATCAGCCAGGCGCAGATCATTGCGCCGGCAACGCCGGGGGAACACCGGAAAATTCTGCGGAACTGCTGCAACATCGAACCCTGTCTCACGGAGGCCGGATAACTTACGCCCTCGCCGCGAACAGGGCAAGCCGGCACTGGACTCAGTAGCCCGCTTTGCTCAAGATACGCGCCTTCATTTGCTCGCAGGAACGACCATGGCGGACGTGCTGTTCCAATCCGATCTCGAAAGCGTTGAATTGATTCACCGCGGCAAAGTGCGCGATGTGTACCGGATCGACGCCGAACGCCTGCTGGTCGTCGCTTCCGATCGCCTTTCCGCGTTCGACGTGATCCTGCCGGATCCGATTCCGGGCAAGGGAAGGATTCTCACGCAGATTTCCAATTTCTGGTTCGACAAGACAAGCCACATCGTTCCGAATCATCTTTTGCACACACCGCTCACCGACGTGCTGACGAAAGACGAAGCCAGCCTTGTCGAAGGCCGCGCTGTTGTCGTGCGCAGTCTCAACGCGTTGCCGGTCGAGGCGATTGCGCGCGGCTACGTGATCGGTTCAGGCTGGAAGGAATATCAAGCACAGGGTTCGATCTGTGGCATCACTTTGCCGGCGGGTCTCAAGCAGGCGGATAAGTTGCCGGAGCCTATCTTCACGCCCTCGACGAAAGCCGCTGCCGGCGATCATGACGAAAACGTCAGTTTCGATGTGATTGTGAATTCCATCGGCCGTGAACTGGCTGAGAAAATTCGCGACGCAACGCTCGCGATCTACAATTACGCGGCGAGCTACGCGCGTGAACGCGGCATCATCATCGCGGATACGAAATTCGAATTCGGCACGGATGCAAACGGTGCGCTTTACATCATCGATGAAATGCTGACGCCGGATTCATCTCGCTTCTGGCCGGCGGACACGTATCGCCCCGGCATCTCGCCGCCGAGTTTCGACAAGCAGTTCGTGCGCGATTATCTCGAAACGCTGGACTGGAACAAGCAGGCGCCGGGGCCGAAGGTGCCGGATGAAATCATTCGCAGGACGCAGGAGAAATATCTTGAAGCGTTCGAGCGTTTGACGGCGGGATGAGACTTGTGGGAGCGGCATCCTGCCGCGATTATCTTCGCGGCTGGAAGCCGCTCCCACAGCACTTCGATTGCTATCCTCTCACTTATTTTCCGCCCATCGTTTGATGTGCGCATGAATTTCCCGCACGCCATCCGTCAACGCCGCCGGTCCCGGCTGCAGGATGATCGATGATTTGATTTCGTGCAGTTCGCCATCGCGTACCGCGGGAATCGCATCGAAACCTTCGCGTGCTGCAATTTTTTCCGGGCGAAATTTCTTGCCGCACCAGGAACCGAAAATAATGTCGGGCGCACGCGCGATGATTTCGGAACCGTCGGCATGAATGCGATTCTTCGCCAGCGACTCGCGCGCATGTTCCGGAAAGATGTCGTCACCGCCGGCAATTTCGATCAACTCCGAAACCCAGCGAATGCCGGAAATCATCGGCTCGTCCCATTCCTCGAAATACACGCGCGGACGACGCGGCAACCTTTGCGCTGACTCGTGGATTTCGTGCAATCCGTTTTCAAGTTTCACCGCCAGCGCGTTCGCTTTTTCCTGACAGCCGATCATCCCGCCCAGCATGCGAATCATGCGAAAGATTTCTTCGATGGAACGGTGGTTGAATACGTGCACTTCGATGCCGCGCCGGACAAGTTCCGCGGCAATATCCGCCTGGATGTCGGAAAAGCCGAGCACGAGATCTGGTTCGAGTTCGAGAATCTTTCCGATCTTCGCGCTGGTGAATGCGGAAACTTTCGGCTTTTCCTTGCGCGCGCGTGACGGGCGCACGGTGAAACCGGAAATACCGGCGATGCGCCAGTCTTCTTCGAGAAGATAAAGCGTTTCCGTCGTTTCCTCGGTCAGGCAGACGATGCGTTCCGGATAACTCATGCGATTCTGTTAGCATCCATGGAATGCAAAACGGTAGCACACATCCTTATGACGGATTGACGCCCGACGTCGTTCTCGACGCCGTTGACGCGCGTGGCTACCTCACCGATGGCCGCCTGCTGGCGCTGAACAGTTACGAGAATCGTGTTTACCAGGTCGGCATCGAAGACAAGACGCCGGTGGTGGTGAAGTTTTATCGTCCGGAGCGCTGGAGCAATGCGCAGATTCTCGAGGAACATGCGTTCGCGCTGGAACTGGCGGCGTCGGAAATTCCGGTTGTCGCGCCCACACTCATTGAAGAAAACACGCTCTTCGAGCATTCGGGTTTTCGCTACGCGCTCTACCCGCGTCGTGGCGGCCGCTCACCGGAGCCCGGCAATCCCGATCAACTGGAATGGCTGGGTCGTTTCATCGGTCGCATTCATGCTGTCGGCCGCGTGCGTTCGTTTGAGCATCGAACGCGGTTGTCCGTGCAGGCGATGGGTGTTGAAAGTCTCGATGTTCTGCGTGAAGGCAACGCAGAGTCATGGGGCTTGCCCGAGTATTTGCGCGACAATTTTCTCGATGCAGGCGAACGCTTGCTGGAAAGCGTTTCCGCAACGTTCGAGGCGGCGCGGTTTACATCGCTGCGGCTGCACGGCGATTGCCATCCCGGCAATATCCTTTGGACGGATGCCGGTCCGCATTTCGTCGATCTCGACGACTGCCTCACAGGACCCGCCATCCAGGACATCTGGATGCTGCTCGCCGGTCCTCGCCACGAACAGGAAGCGCAGTTGAGAATCTTCCTCGAAGGCTACGAGCAGTTCGCGGAATTCGACCTGGCAGAACTCGTACTGATCGAGCCGCTGCGCGCGCTGCGGATGATCCATTTCATGGCCTGGATCGCGCGGCGCTGGGACGATCCGGCCTTCCCGCCCGCCTTTCCCTGGTTCGGCACGCCGCGCTACTGGGAAGAGCAATTGAACAATCTCCGCGAGCAGCGCGAAACGCTGGAACAACCGCCGCTGCGGCTATACCCGTGAAACCCCCTTCCTTCGAAAACCCGTCCGAACAATAATTTTTTTTCCAGCCGCTGGAAGCTCTTGCAAATGACTGCCAAGCTGCGATGATGCGCGCGCTTGATGCCCGGCCACGGGCATCTGGAGGTGGTAGTGATCCGCTCCGCAACCTTGGCCGACCTTGACCAACTCGAAGCCCTCGAGACGCGCTGCTTTGACAGCGACCGTCTTTCGCGCCGCAGTTTTCGCCACATGATCACGCAGGCGCACGCAGACCTGCTGGTGCATGAAACCGGCAATACCCTCGAAGGTTACGCGCTGGTGCTCTATCACAAGGGCACGCATCTCGCGCGGCTGTATTCCATTGCCGTCGATACGGCGGCGCGCGGACGCGGTCTCGGCAAGCTGTTGTTGCAGGCGGCGGAAGGCGCGGCGCTGGAACGCGGCTGCATCACGCTCAGGCTCGAAATTCGCAGCGACAATCACTCGGCCGCAAACCTCTACCGCGATGCCGGTTATCGTCAATTCGGAACGTATCTCGATTATTACGAAGATCACGCCGACGCGCTGCGAATGGAAAAATCACTCGCGCGTCACCTTGAACCGGACATGGCGCGCGTGCCGTATTACCGGCAGACGACGGAGTTCACCTGCGGGCCCGCGGCGATCATGATGGCGATGGCGGCGATCGATCCCGAGCTGTCATTGCACCGGCGGCTGGAGTTTCGCTTGTGGCGCGAAGCAACCACCATCTTCATGACATCCGGACACGGCGGTTGCGGACCGTTCGGCATGGCGCTCGCCGCGCACCATCGTGGTTTCGGCGTGAAGCTCTGGGTGAATGATCGCGACGCGCTGTTCCTCGACAGCGTGCGCAGTGAAGAGAAGAAGGAAGTCATCCGCGTTGTGCATGAAGATTTCTCGGAGGAAATCGAGCAGGCGGGTATTGAAGTCGAATACAGACCGGTTACGCTGGAAGAACTGAAAGACGAGTTCGACCTCGGTGGCATTCCCGTTGTGCTCATCAGTTCATGGCGGATTTATGGTGAACGCTTTCCGCACTGGGTGGTGGTGACCGGTTTCGACGAACGATTCGTTTACGTTCATGATCCTTACGTTGATGAAGAGAAAGGCAAGAACCAGCTGGATTCGATGAGCATGCCGATTCAACACGAAGAATTCACGGGCATGGCGCGCTACGGCCGCAGTGCGCAGCGCGCGGCCATGGTGCTGCGTCCGCGCGCGGCGGATTCACAAACAACTCCCGACAAATCATAGGACGTCATGCAGGACCAGCAAGCCCAGCGGCATCTCATTGTCATTGAAAAAAACAGCGACTGGAAACCCGAGTTTCCGGATTACCCGGTTGTCACCGCGCGCGAGTATCTCTCGAATCCCGACTACGGGCGGCGCGGCATCACCGTGCTGAATCTTTGCCGAAACTTCGGATATCTCACCACGGGTTATTACTGCTCCTTGCTGGCGGAAGCGCGCCGGCATCGCATGGTGCCGTCGGTGCGCACACTGTCCGATCTCACGCGAAAATCCGTTTACAGCCTCGATGCCGAAGACCTGGGTGATCGCCTGCAGAAAGCATTGCGCGGCGAGCACGCAACGAAATTCGAAATCATGCTGTATTTCGGACGCCAGGCGGATCCGCGCCTGGCGGAAATCGGCCGGCAGATTTTCGATGCGTTTCCCTGTCCGATCCTGCAAGTCGAGTTTCGCCATGAAGGCCGCTGGAGCCTGAACCGCGTGCGACCCGGAAATATCGCGAAGCTGAGAGGCGAACAGCGCGCTGTTTTCATCGAGGCGCTGGAAGCGTATTTGAGCAAGCCGTGGCGTTCACGAAGAAGCCGCAACACCAGCCGTTATGATCTCGCCATCCTGTTCAATCCCGACGATCCCTTGCCGCCTTCCGACAAGAAGGCGCTGAAGAATTTCGAGCGCGTCGGCAAGACCATGGGTTTCGACATCGACATCATCGGGCCGAAGGATTACGCGCGCGTCGCGGAATACGATGCGCTGTTCATTCGTGATACGACGCGCATCAATCACTACACGTACCGTTTTGCGCGCAAGGCGGAAGCGGAAGGCATGGCGGTGATCGATGATCCGGTATCGATCATGCGCTGTACGAACAAGGTCTATCTCGCCGAACTTCTGCGCGCGAACAAGATTCCGCATCCGAAGACATTGATTCTTCAGGAAGGCCAGCTGGATGCCGCGGAGACGGAACTCGGTTACCCGATCGTGCTGAAGATTCCGGACGGTTCGTTCTCGCGCGGCGTGTTCAAGGCTGCGAATCGAAACGAACTGGACGAGATATCGGCGCGGCTGTTCAAGGAATCCGATCTGATTCTCGCGCAGGAATACCTCTACACGGATTACGACTGGCGGATTGGTGTGTTGAACAAACAGGCGCTGTACGCCTGCCAGTACTTCATGTCGAAAAATCACTGGCAGATCGTCGACCACAAGAGCGGCGGCGGTTACAGCGAAGGGCGCTTCCGCACGCTGCCCGTGGAAGAAGCGCCGAAGGAAGTCGTCCAGACTGCGTTGAAAGCGGCGAATCTTTTCGGCGACGGCCTCTACGGCGTCGACGTCAAGCAGAACGCATCCGGCGTGTACGTCATTGAAGTGAACGACAATCCGAACCTGGAAGCCGGCGTGGAAGACGCGTGGCTGAAGGACGACCTGTATCGTGCAATACTTGCCGAATTCGCGCGCCGCGTGGACGCCAAGCGCAGCGGCTAGTCGTGCAAGGGGAGCATCGCATGTCGGCAATCCGGGAGTGGACACAGCAACTGGATCGCTTCGTCTGGGGACAGCGCGTGGAGCGCCTGCCGCATGGGCAGCGCTGGTCCATTCGCGTGCTGCGTTTCGGTTTCGTGCTCTTTCGCGATCTCGCCGCCGGACAACTCAACCTGCGCGCGATGAGCCTGGTTTACACCACGCTGCTGTCGCTGGTGCCGTTGCTGGCGTTCAGTTTCTCGGTGCTGAAAGGTCTTGGTGTTCACAACCGTCTTGAACCGATTCTTTTCAGTTCGCTGGAAGCGCTCGGTCCCGAAGGCCAGGAACTGGGCGAGCGCATCATGGGTTTTGTGGAGAACGTGCGCGCGGACGTGCTCGGGTCCATCGGCCTTGCGCTGTTGATCTATCTCGTCATTTCGCTGGTGCAGAAGGTCGAGGGCTCGTTCAATTACGTGTGGCACGTACAGAAGGCGCGCAGTTTCGCCACGCGCTTCAGCAATTATCTGAGCGTGATACTGATCGGCCCGCTGCTGGTGACCGCAGCGATCGGCATTACCGCGACGGTTTCAAACAATGAAGTTGTGCAGGGACTCGCCGAGATCGAGCCGTTCGGCACGCTGCTGCTGATTTTCTCCCTCATGTTGCCGTACCTGATCGTCATCGGCGCGTTCACCTTCATTTACATTTTCGTGCCGAACGCGGATGTGCGCCTGGTTCCCGCACTCTTCGGCGGCGTTGTCGCCGGCCTCGCCTGGCAGACCGCGGGATGGGTGTTCACAACATTCATCGCGGGTTCGGCGAAGTACGTCGCGATCTATTCCAGCTTCGCGATCGTGCTGACGTTCATGATCTGGCTTTACCTGAGCTGGCTGATCCTGCTGCTCGGCGCGCAAGTCGCCTTTTACGTGCAGAACCCGAATTTCGTCGAGAAGTCCGGCGGCCGCCTGACGCTGAGCAGCCACCTGCGCGAAATCCTCGCGCTGGAAACAATGTATTTGGTGGGGAAATCATTCCGGCAACAAAAACCGGTCTGGAACATCAAGACGCTCGCAGAACACTTGCACATTCCCGGCGATGCGCTCGCCATGGTGACGGCGCGTCTCGAGCGCGCCGGCCTGCTGCTGATGACGGATGAAGTGGATGGACGTTTCATTCCCGGCATGGACATGGAACGCATCACGGTGGAAGACATTCGGGCTGCGGTGCGTCGCACGGACCCGGCACTGGATCATGACGAGCGGCTGGTGCCGGTCAGCGAGGAAGTCGCGAATGTGACTGCCGCTGTGGATGAAATGGTCCGGGAGAAACTGGCGGGGCGAACGTTGCGAGATATGGTGGCAGGCGACTGATCGGCCAAGGCAGAAAAGCCAGGGCAGAAAAAAGTCCGTCCCTGGATCCTCTCTCCCTCTTTACCCGTGCCCGGACGTGTTCGGCTGAGTTCGCCTCAGACGACGACGTGTTCGTATTCGTACCATGCGTCGGGACGGCCATCGCGCAAGGCCGCCAGCATCTGCCGGCGATGCGCGAGCAGGCTCGCGTAAACGCGCCGCATGGCCTGGTCGCGGCTGTCGCCGCTCGCCGCCGCCGTTTCAATCCGCGCTTCAAAATAACGGATGTCGGCGAGAATATTGGCTTCGTTGACACCCGCGGCGATCGCATTGCCGCTCGCAGCGCCGTGTGTCGTTTGCTGGATCATGTTGCCGGGTCCTCTCGTGCGATGGCCGTACAGTATTAAAAACCGGCTAACCATCCCATGGCCGTACTCGGATAAGCTTGTCAGCCTTTGCTTACAACTCGAAACCAGGAAATTTCATTGAATAAACAGCAACTTGAAGAATTCGTGCTGCCGGATGCCCGGCCCCAATTCGCGGGGCTTGATGACGTTTGGGCGTACTTCGACAACGCCGGTGGCAGCTTCACGCTCAAGCGCGTGATCGAACGCGTCGGCCAGTACATGCAGAGCACACCCGTGCAGCTCGGCGGCGGTTATCCACTGTCGCGCGATGCGGCGGGCCGCCAGGCGGAAGCGGTGCGGCAACTGGCTGCATTCGTGAATGCGACGCATCCGGAAGAAATCCTGTTTGGGGCTTCCAGTACCGCGCTGACCTGGCAGGTCGCGCGCGCGATGCGTCCGCTGCTTGAAAGCGGTGATGAAATCATCATCACCGTGATGGACCATGAAGCGAATCGAAGCCCGTGACTCTCGCTGCGCGAAGCCGGCGTGGTGGTGCGCACCTGGGAAATCGACAGGAACGATTTTTCATTGTCATTGCGACAGCTCGATGAATTGCTGAACGAGAAAACACGCCTGGTGTGTTTCAGCCAGTGCTCCAATCTTCTCGGGCGCATCGAGCCGGTCGCCCAAATCACGCGGCGCGTGCATGAGGCCGGCGCGCGCGTGTTCGTGGACGGTGTTGCGTACGCGCCGCATCGCCGCGTTGATGTGCGTGCGCTGGATGCGGATTTCTACGTTTGCAGTTTGTACAAGATATTCGGTCCGCACATCGGCATGCTGTACGGCAAGCGCGAAGCGCTGCTTGCGCTCGGCAACATCAACCACGAATACCTTTCCGGCGATGCGTTGCCCTACAAGCTGCAACCGGGCGGCGCAAGTTATGAACTCGCCTGGGGCGCGGCCGGGATACCGGAATATTTTTCTGGCCTGGAAACAGAATCAGGAAATGATCCGTTCGATCTCATCGCGCGGCACGAGGCGAGACTCGCCGCACCGCTGCTGGAATTTCTTCACGCGCATTCGGATGTCACGCTGCTCGGTTCGGCAAACGCGGATATCGCGTCACGCTTGCCGATCGTCGCGTTCCGTCATGCGAAACAATCATCCGCGAGCATTGCGGTGGCACTCGCCGAGCGACGCGTTGCCGTGAAACATGGCCACTTTCATTCACGACGACTGCTGGAGTTTCTCGATATTCCGCCGGATGACGGCGTGGTGCGGGTTTCGTTCGCGCATTACAACACGGTGGAAGAAGTCGAGCGATTGATGAGTGCGTTGGTCGATATCATCGGAACTTGATCGAAGCTGTAGGAGCGCACTCCGTGCGCGAATCTTCAATCATTCGCGCACGGAGTGGGCTTCTGCATTTCTTCGATGACTATTGCTTCAATTCCTGCTTTTCATCGGCATAAATCGCCGTACCCATCTCGCCATCGACAGTGATCCAGCCGCGATACATGCCGGACGTATTGAACGGCATCGCGATATTGCCCTCGCCGTCGATGGCGATAACACCACCGCCTCCGCCCATGTTCTTCAACAAATCCATGACGACGGCGTTCGCCGCTTCATGAACGGTTTCGCCGAGGAACGCCATCCGTGATGCGATCCGGAACGCCGCGACAACGCGAATGAAATATTCGCCATGTCCCGTCGCGCTGATGGCGGCGGTCTTGTTGTCGGCGTAGGTTCCCGCGCCGATGACCGGCACGTCACCGACACGGCCGAAGCGCTTGTTGGTCATGCCACCGGTGGATGTGGCGGCGGCGAGATTGCCGTCCGCATCCAGCGCGACCGCGCCGACCGTGCCGAAGCTGAGCGGATCGAAACCGCCGAGCGCGGCAATGCCATCGCCGCAGCCTTCGACGTTTTCGCGTTCCTGCAATGCGTGCAACTGTTCCAGGCGGAATTCGGTCTGGAAATATTCCGGATCAACCATTTCGATTCCGTGTTGCTTGCCGTAGCTTTCCGCACCTTCACCGACAAGCAGCACATGCGGTGATTCTTCGAGCACCAATCGCGCGAGCAGGACCGGATTTTTCGTGTGCGTGAGACCGGCGACGGCACCGGCCCGCCAGGTTTCGCCGTCCATGATGGCGGCATCCATTTCATTGACGCCCGCGCAGTTGAACACCGCGCCCTTGCCCGCATTGAACAGCGGCGAGTCTTCCATCACCGTCACTGCCGCGGTCACGGCATCAAGACTGCTGCCGCCTTTTCCAAGGACGGAATGACCTGCCTGCAAGGCGCTTTCCAGGGCGGCACGAATCGCCGCTTCACGCTCCGCACTCAGATCGTCGCGATTGATGGTGCCGGCGCCACCGTGAACGGCAATCGCAACGGGTGATGCATCCTGCGCTTTCGCCTCGCCCGCGGAAGCGGACGGCGCCGCGCCGCTCATCATCAAGCCCGTCAGAAGAACGCCAATGAGATTCAACATGTTTTCCCCTTCGCGGCAGCCCCGTCCGCGTCAATGTGTACCAGAACTACTCGCCGGCAACTGTCATTTCACTCAAAAGAATCGAACCCGTACGGATATTGCCGCGTGCATCCACGTCATTACCAACAGCGACGATCCCCGCGAACATGTCGCGCAGGTTTCCGGCGATGGTGATTTCCTCGACGGGAAACGCGATCTCGCCATCTTCAATCCAGAAACCCGCCGCACCGCGCGAGTAATCGCCCGTCACGCCATTGACGCCCTGCCCCATCAACTCGGTGACCAGCAGGCCGCGCTGCATCCGCCGGCACAAGGTTTCAAGATTTTCATCGCCCGGTTTCACGGTGATGTTGCGCACGCCGCCCGCGTTCGCGGTCGTCTGCAAACCAAGACGTCGCGCGGAGTAACTGCTGAGGACGTAACCCTGCAACACGCCGTCGCGAATCAGGTCACGCTCGCGCGTTGCCACACCTTCGTCGTCGAACGGCGCGCTGCCCATGGCTTTGGGCAACAGCGGCTGTTCGACAATCTGCATGAATTCCGGGAAAACGGTTTCGCCCGCGGCATCCACGAGGAAACTCGTGCGCCGGTATTGCGCCGTGCCGCGAATCGCACCGAGAAAATGACCGGCGAGACTCTTCGCCATTTCCGGTACGAACAGAATCGGTGCGCGGCGGGTGGACAGCCGCTTTGCGCCAAGACGGCGGATGACCCGTTCACCCGCGCGCCGCCCGATGATTTCCGGTGATTCCAGATCATGCGCATCGCGCGCAGCGGAATACCAGTAATCGCGTTGCATACGGGCGTTCTCGCCGGCAAGCACGGTGCAGGAAAGACTGTGACTGGTACCGCGATACGCGCCGAGGAAACCGTGCGAGTTCGCATATACGCGCATGCCGCCGTGACTGCCGAGCGTTGCGCCGTCGGAATTGTCGATGCGCTTGTCGACCGCGCGTGCGGCGGCTTCGCAGGCGCGCGTCTTCTCGATGGCGTCATCCAGCGAGAATTCCCAGGGATGCCAGAGATCGAGATCCGGAATTTCGGTTGCCATCAGTGCGGCGTCGGCGAGTCCCGCGTGCGGATCTTCTGCGGTGTAGCGCGCGATGGTGCAGGCGGCAGCGACCGTTTCGCGAATCGCGGCGGTGCCGAGATCGGCGGTGCTCGCGCTGCCTTTGCGCTTGCCGAAGTACACCGTGACGCCGAGGCCACGATCGCGGCTGCGCTCCAGCGTCTCGACCTCGCCGAGGCGAACGGTCAGCTCCAGCCCGCTGTCGAGCGACGCGCCAGCTTCCGCCTGGTCCGCGCCCATGCGCCGCGCTTCGCTGATCGCAAGGTCAGCGCACGCCTTGATGTCATCTTCGGAAAGCAGGAACTCGGCAACGCTGGTGGAACTCATCAGATTCGGATCTCTCGAACGGAGGGTTTTATCAGTACAGAACGCGCATTCTACGCGCATGGCATCCACGTGCCACAACCCGGGAACGGGAAGCGCCGGAGCGGCCTTTCGCGGCCATCGATCACCGAACGCCGCGTTTCGCAACTATTTACCGGGAAATCCGGCTTGTTTTCATCGCGTTTGCGGTTGTCTGGCCGCAGACGCTTTGAGACACGCAGGCACGCGGGTAAAATGCGCGGATGAAAGCACTAATCGGCGTCATCATGGGTTCGAAGTCGGACTGGGAAACTCTCCAGCACACGGTCGAGACCCTCGAATCCCTCCAGGTCCCGTACGAGACGCGCGTCGTCTCCGCGCATCGGACACCCGATCTTTTGTTCGAGTACGCGGAAAACGCGCGCGATCGCGGCCTTGAAGTCATCATTGCCGGTGCCGGCGGCGCTGCGCATTTACCCGGCATGGTTGCCGCGAAGACCGCGCTGCCCGTGCTTGGTGTTCCGGTGCAGTCGCGCGCGCTCAACGGCATGGATTCCCTGTTGTCGATTGCGCAGATGCCGGCGGGCATTCCTGTGGGCACGCTTGCCATCGGCAAGGCCGGTGCGGTGAATGCGGCATTGCTGGGTGCGGCGATTCTCGCCAACAAACACGATGCGATAAAAACCGCACTGGATGAATTCCGCCGCCAGCAGACCGACACCGTACTCGCGAACTCCGATCCCCGCTCCTGATCCGCGACGTGCGCGTCGTTTGCAGAACCATCATTTATTCCACAGCAGCAGACCGATGAATCCAGAATCAAAACGCGTAGGTATTGTTGGCGCCGGCCAGTTGGGCCGCATGCTGGCGCTCTCCGGTTATCCGCTCGGCTTGCGCTTCGTGTTTCTCGACAAGAGCGCGGACGCGCCCGGCGGCCAGGTGGGCGACATCATCCTCGGCGAGTTCGGGGACGCGGACAAATTGCGTGAATTGTCGGAGCGTGTCGATGTCGTTACCTTCGATGTGGAAAATGTGCCGGTCGATGCGGTGCGCGCCGGTGTGACGAAAGCGTTTCGTCCCACCGTGGAATTGCTGGAAAAAGCGCAGGATCGCCTGCAGGAAAAGGAGCTGTTCCGGTCGCTGGACATTCCGACACCGGCTTTTGAAAAAGTCGATTCCCTGGAGAAACTGCAGAAGGCGGTTGCGCGCATCGGCCTCCCCGCCGTGCTCAAGACGCGCCGTTTTGGTTACGACGGCAAGGGCCAGCGCGTTTTACGCAGCGATGCCGATCTTGCGCCTGCGTTTGATGAGCTGGGTGACGTGCCGCTGATCCTCGAAGCCTTCGTGGATTTCGAGCGCGAGGTTTCCATCATCGGCGTGCGCAGTGTCAGCGGTGAAGTGCGTTTTTATCCCTTGTCCGAGAACACGCATCGCGAAGGCATCCTGCGCCATTCCGTCGCGCCGTATGAAGACCTCGCCTTGCAGGGACTCGCGGAACGCCATTTGGAACGACTGATGAATGCGTTCGATTATTCCGGTGTGCTGACCATCGAATTCTTCGAATCGCGCGGCAAGCTGATCGCGAATGAAATCGCACCACGCGTACACAACTCCGGTCACTGGACAATCGAAGGCGCGGTGACCAGCCAGTTCGAGAATCACATTCGCGCGATCCTCGACCTGCCGCTCGGCGACACGGCGGCGAACGGTCATGCCGCGATGGTGAATTTCATCGGCGAGATTCCGTCACTCGAAGCCGTGCTCGAAATCCCTGGCGCGCACTATCACAACTACGGCAAGGAACCGCGGCCAGGCCGCAAGCTTGGTCACGCCACGCTGACAAGCCAGAGCCGCCCCGAACTCCTCGCGCGGCTCGCGCACCTGCTGAAGCTAGACAACACCTGAACGCTCAGCAAAGCGTAGGGCGGATTAGCGAAGCGTAGTCCGCCACGACTTTGCAAGGCGGATTACGGCTGCGCCTAATCCGCCCTACGAAAACTCGATGAGACCTGAAGGGAAAAAAGGTTCGGAAGGTAGGTCGTCGTCAGCCGGTGCCACCAACGGTGAGTCCATCAACGCGCATGGTCGGCTGGCCGACACCGACAGGAACGGATTGCCCGTCCTTGCCGCAGGTGCCGACGCCTTCGTCGAGTTTCATGTCGTTGCCGACCATGGAAACGCGCGTGAGGACATCGGGACCGTTGCCGATGAGCGTTGCGCCTTTCACGGGTCGCGTCACCTTGCCGTTCTCGATGAGATACGCCTCGCTGGCAGAGAACACGAATTTTCCTGACGTGATGTCCACCTGCCCGCCGCCGAAGTTGACCGCATACAAACCGTTTTGAACGGAGCGAACAATCTCCTGTGGATCATGCGGCCCCGCCAGCATGCAGGTGTTGGTCATGCGCGGCATCGGCAGGTGCGCGAACGATTCGCGCCGGCCGTTGCCCGTTGGCGCCATGCCCATCAGTTTCGCGTTGTGCTTGTCCTGGATGTAGCCCTTGAGAATGCCGTTCTCGATCAGCGTCGTGCATTGCGTTGGCGTGCCTTCGTCATCGACGTTCAGCGAGCCGCGACGGTTTGCGAGCGTGCCGTCGTCAACCACCGTGCACAGCGGACTCGCGACGCGCTCGCCGATGCGCCCGGAAAACGCCGAGGTTCCCTTGCGGTTGAAATCGCCTTCAAGACCGTGACCGATCGCTTCGTGCAACAGGATGCCCGGCCAGCCGGGACCGAGCACGACGGTCATCGTGCCGGCGGGCGCATCGCCCGCTTCGAGATTCAGGAGGCCGGTGCGCACGGCTTCGCGCACGAAGCCCATCGCCCGATCGCCCTTCAGAAATTCGTCATAGCCAAAACGTCCACCGCCACCGGAATAACCGGTTTCACGCCGGCCGTTTTCCTCCACGACAACGGAAACGTTCAGGCGCACCAGCGGACGCACATCCGCCGCGAAAGTGCCATCGCTCGCCGCGACCAGCACGGTTTCGTGAACGCCGGAAAGCGACACCATCACCTGCTTCACGCGTGAATCCAGTGCGCGCGCCGCTTCGTCCAGCCGTTGCAGCAGCGCGACCTTCTGCGTCGATTCCATCGCGGCGATCGGATCGTCGGGCAGGTACAGCGAATGTCCCGGTGTGGCGTGCCAGGCCTGCACCTGGTGTTCGCCGCCGTTGCGCGCGATGGCGCGCGCAGCACCCGCCGCCTCGAGCAGCGCGGGCATCCGGATTTCGTCGGAATACGCGAAGCCGGTTTTCTCGCCGGAAATCGCGCGCACGCCGACGCCCTGTTCGATGTTGAAACTCGCATCGCGCACGATGCCGTCTTCCAGCCCCCAGGTTTCGTGGCGCGTGAGCTGGAAATACAGATCGGCGGCATCGACGCGCGCTGCCATCAGGCGGCCGAGCGTCTGTTCAAGCGCGTTGTCGTCGATATTCCCTGCGGCGAGGAGATCCTTGCGGGCGAGCTGGAGCGTATCTGTCATGTCAGCCTTCAAGTTTCCGGTGGTCGAGTGCGGGGAACGTGCGCCGCAGATGGCGCTGACGTTCGAGATCGATGTTGCCGAGGACAACACCACTGCCGTTTTCGCGGCGACGCGCGAGAACGCCGCCCCAAGGATCGACGATCATTGAATCGCCGAAGGTTTCGCGGCCGTTGGCATGAAAGCCGCCCTGTGCCGCTGCGACGACGTAGGCAAGGTTTTCGACCGCGCGGGCGCGCAGGAGGATTTCCCAGTGCGCGCGTCCCGTGGCCGCGGTAAATGCCGCCGGCAGCGCGACGATATCAACGCCTTTTAAGCTCATGCCGCGAAACAGTTCCGGGAATCTAAGATCATAACAGACAGCGAGCCCCAGCCGCCCGAAGGGCGTGTCGACGACCACGATCGCATCACCGGGCTCCGTCCAGCCGGATTCCTCGTAGTGTTCGTCCCGCTCGGGGATATGCACGTCGAACAAATGCATCTTGTCGAAGCGCGCGACCTGCTCGCCCTCGCTGTTGAACACGAGACAAGCGCCACGCACGCGCTCACCTGACGTTTCCCCGGTTTTCATGGGCAGGCTGCCGCCGACAATCCACATTCCGGTTTCAAACGCGGTGCGGGCGAGAAATTCCTGCACGGGTCCGCTGCCGGGCTTCTCCGCGGACTGGACGCGCTCCGCCTCGGGCAGGCCGAACTGCGCGAAATACTCGGGCAGCACGGCCAGTTTCGCGCCCGCTGCCGCGGCTTCGCGAAGCAAGCGGCGGGCTTCATCGAGATTGGGATCCAGGCGCGGGCCGGAAGCCATTTGCAGGGCGGCGACAAGGGTCATGGGGAAGTCCTGTTTCCTCTAATAACGCCGGGGACAAAGCGGAAATTCAGTTCAGCAGGCGGATCTCGAGCTGCCCCGGATCGCCGCCGGCCACGACTTCGATGGCGCCCGGCGGAACGCCCAGCGCGACGAGCCAGTCGTGCAGCTCGGCGGCCCACAGGCTGCCTTCCTCGCCGCCGGGATACAGCAATTGCAGGCGGCTCGTTCCCGTGGCGGCATCGGCCGCCTGCCAGGCGCGGACGGCCTCGGCCACGGGTTCCATCGCGAGCACGGCCTCGCCGCTGCGCGGCCGCGACCATTCGGAGGCGGACAAGGTCCAGCTGCCCGCGGCCCGCGCGCTGCAGGAAATCAGTAACACCAGTAAAAACAAATACTTACTGATTGCCTGGTGGCGGCTTTTTCTGCGCATTGGAATCCTCGACGCGTTCGATGACAGGCTCGTCCCAGCTGCCGGTGATGCGATATTTCACTTGCGTGATATCGGACAGCGGCGCCTCAAGAAGTTGCGACAACAATAACAGGGCCGCGCCCACGCTGGGACCGGCAGCCAGGTAACCCGCGACCGGCAGCGACGCGGAAACACCCGGATCGACGATGGCGAGCTGGTCGTAATCCCGCGCCGTGAGGCCGGTGCGCCCGACCAGCAGGGCCGAAATCGACGGGCCTTCGAGCTGCACGTTGGTGGTGTAGGCATTGCCTTCGGTGAGCAGGAAATCGCCCTTCAGGGTGTCGAAAGACAACCCCTCGCTGAAGAAATCGCTGAAATCCAGGATCAGGCGCCGCGGCAGCGCGGAAATGCTGAAAAGCCCAATCAAACGCCCCGCGCCCGGATTGACCTCGCTGAGCGAGCCGTCTTCGAAATTGAAGCTGATCGTGCCTTCCAGCAGGCCGTATTCCATCGCCATGGGCGCGGCGTGCCAGGCGAGATTGGCTTCGATGCGCCCGTCGTCGGCATCAACGCCACTCTCGTAACCGAGCGCCGCGAGCGTGTCGCCGATGTCGGTGCTCACGAGGACGCTGGTGATCGAGGTGTAATGCTCGTCCTTCACGACCTCCCAGCGGCCATCCAGGTCCAGCGTGAAACTGAGGCCTTTTGCCCTGAGATCCTGCGTGGTGTAACCGATCGCGGTGCGTTGCAACGCCCCGCTGACGTGGCCAAGCCGCACCGGACCGACGCGCAGATCGCGGATATCGATCTGCAGGCCGGGCATCTCGCGCGGGTCAGGCACGTTTTTCGGCCCGGTGGCCTCCTCCACCGCCTCGGCTTCGGTCTCGTTCAACGGCAAATGCAACTGCGTGAGCGCGACATTCCACGGCTGTCCGTTTGCGTTCAATGATGGAATCCGGATCTGCCCTTCGGCGGGACCGGACAACATGAGTTCCCAGCCGGAATCCGCAAGGCGTTTTCCACGCAGCACCTGGTTTTCCAGCGTCAGGCCGCCGGCCTTCATGCGCGCGGCCTCGATGGCGAAATCCCGCACCAGCGGATCGCCACTTCCGGTTTCCGCTGTGACACCCACCGCTAGCCACTCGCCGATATCCAGCGCCGAAACTCGCCCTTCCACGTGCAATCCGGGCGCATCGGGCAGTGCCGGGCGCGTTGTCGAGCCAAGGCTCAGCCAGCCGCGATCAAAGCGCCACTCGTCATCCGTTTCGGTGAAGGCGAGCGTGCCGGTGCCGAGATCGCGGGCGTTGAAGCCGGCCTCGATAAGCGAGTCACCCGGCAGCGTGATATCGACGGCGATGGGACGCACAACATCGAGCGGCGCGGGCAACGCACTGCTCACACCGTCGAGCTCGCTCTTGATCCCGATGCTCAAATCCTCTTCCCCGCCGACCCGCAGTTCACCCGTCCAGCCGAACTCGCCCTCAAGACGCGACAACCACGCCGCCGGCAGGAATGCTTCAAATTCGTCAGTGCCGGTGCGCCCACGCATGTGGATTCGCGCCGGCGAGAATTCGCCTTCCCGCGCAGGTGCCTCGGCGGCAATGGATGCCGTGAACGGATGACCGGTGAGCTGCCCGATCAGCTCGTCGGCGGTGACGGCGTTTTCCGTGACCGTCACCGCGCCCTGCAGCGCTTCGACCGTCCAGGGCAGCGACACCGGATGCACGTCGATTTCCTTGAGATCAGCATCGACTTTCAGCGTTGTCGCGGCGGTGTTCTTCAGGGGAATTTCCATCGCGACGCGCGCCTGCATCGGACCGCTGACATCGAGCGCGTTGAGCACGCCGTCCAGCGATTCCTGCAAAGGACTCGCCGCGAGGAATTGCCAGGCGTCTTTCATGTCGCCCGCCGTCATCGCATCGACTTCCAGCAGGCCTTCGCGCAGATCTTCAAACCGCGCAAGGCCGCCGTTGACGGCGAGACCGCTCACCGTGGCCTCCTCGACGCGGATATCCAGCCCCGGACCATGGAAATGCGCGTTGGCGCTCAGGCCTTCGACGCGCGGCCAGCCGGGCGCGTATTCGACCACCGTATCGCGCGTCGCGAAACGAACATCGAATGTGCCGCTGCCGTCGCGGAAGGGAAAATTCTCGAGTGGCCCGCGCAGGACCAGTGCTGCTTCAGGCACGTAACCACCAATGATGGCCGTGTCCAGCCAGTGAATCAGTGCGTCGGACATGATGCCGACCGGCAGCCAGGCGGAACGCGCGGCGAGATCCACATCCCGCGCAGTGGCGACGAGATCAATGCGCGCAGGAGCCGCTGTCGGCAGATCAAGCGCGAAGTCCGCACGCGCCGTCATGCCGCCGTGATCGGCGACAGCGCCGCTGCCACGAACATGCCAGCCGTCCGCCTCGACCTGCCAGGACAGGTTCGCGTTCAATGTTTCGAAGGGCAGCTGCGCGCGGAAAAGTTCGCCGAAATCAATGCTGACATCCCGGCTGTTCAACAGGAGCTTGCCGGCGGTTTCATCACCACGAACACTGCCGGTCAGCTGCGTGAAGCCCGGCAGTTCGTCCCAGCGCCGGATGCCGAGATCGCGGAATTCCGCCTGGACGTGAAACCGGACCGGCTCGGCCTGTAGATCCAGCCCGAGCGCCAGGGCCTGCAACTCGCCGTGGGGCGCAAGACGTTCGGCAACATCGGTGATCTTCGACAGGGGTTCGGAATTGCCGGGCAGCAACCGCGTCAGCCCGGCCAGTGCCGCCAACGGCAGGCGGAACGCGGTGATTTCGAGCGGATACTCGCTGCCCGTCTGCACGGACACGACACCGTTTTCAAAACGTGCATCACCGCTTTCAATGACGAGATTTTCGGCCGCGATCTGAAACCGGTCTTCTTCCCGCTTCACCTTCCACAGCATGCCGACGGTTTCGAAATGCGCGGGCAGGCGATCTCTGGTCGAGCCGTCCGCGAGGACAATATCGGTGAGGCCGAATGAGCCCTTGCCGGTCAAGACGTCCAGCCCCCGGCCACTCGCCTGGCCCGCGATACTCAAGCTGCCAAGTGGCGCAAGGTCGCGCTCGCTCCAGCCCAGCTGCCGGTACCAGCCCTGGAGGCCGAGCTCGCTCGCTTCGAATTCGAGCGTCCATTGCCAGTTCTCCGGCGTAGCGGGCGGACCTTCGGCGGAAAATTCGATCACAAGCTGCTCGCCGAGCGCGCCGGGAGGAACGATGCTGCCTTCGAATTCGTGGTGCTCGCCGTCAGAGGCGAGCGTCACCTCGGCCAGCCGCAGCGTCCAGTCCTCGATGTCCCGCGCGAGGTCACGGTAATGCAGTTCACCGTCGAGAATGGTCAGCCGGCCATGGCGAAGTCCAAGCTCCAGCAGTTCCCGCCAGTCCGTGCGGGCACCGTCAGTTGTGGGTAACGCATTCCCCGAAAGGTAGAAATTTCCGTCTGCGCCGCGTTCCAGCGCGAGCGTCGGCTGGTGCAGGCGCACGTGGCTCGGCCGCGGCATGCCTTGCTGGAAAAAATCCAGCGGACCGAAAATGATGTCCAGCCGTGTCGCCGTGATCAGCGGCTGCCGGGTTTCGGGCGCGAGCAGTTGGACATCTGTCAGCACCAGCTCGGGGCCGACCAGCGCCCATTGAAGATCGATCTCGCCGATGTGCACCGGCCAGCCCAGCGCGCGCTCGGCCATCGCCTCGGCGTCGGCCCGCAGCTGGGGCACCATCGGCACGGCAAGGCGAAACAGCCCGACGCCGATCGCAAGCAGGATCAGAAGGCCTGCGAGCGTTGCGGCGAGCCATTTCCAGAGGCGGCGGGCGAACTTCGACATTTATCTGAATCCAGCGCGATGTTGTCTTGCAGGCGCGAATGGTTCGCGCCTGAAGGCGCTCCTACCCATCATTATTCTCACATTGGAACAACATCAAACTGCTCCGGCGTGTAAAGCGTCTCCGCTTGCAGGCGAACCGGAATGCCGATGTGTTCTTCGAGTTCGGCGAGGCTGGTGGATTCCTCGTCGAGCAGCATGTCCACGACATCCTGCGCGGCGAGCACCATGAGTTCCTGCACCTTGAACTGCCGCGTCTCGCGCATCACTTCGCGGAAAATGTCATAGCAGACGGTCTCGGCGGTTTTTACCGAGCCGCGTCCGGAACATGTAGGACACGCCGTGCAAAGCACGTGCTCCAGGCTTTCGCGCGTGCGCTTGCGCGTCATTTCCACGAGACCGAGTTGCGAGACTTGCGTCACCTGCGTCTTGGCGTGGTCTTTTTCCAGCGCCTTTTCCAATGCCGCGTACACCATCTGCCGGTGCTCGGCCTCAACCATGTCGATGAAATCGATAATGATGATGCCGCCGAGATTACGCAGACGAAGCTGCCGCGCGATCGCCTGCGCGGCTTCAAGATTCGTTTTGAAAATGGTTTCCTCGAGATTGCGATAACCGACGTAAGCACCGGTGTTGATGTCGACCGTGGTCATCGCCTCGGTCTGGTCAATGATGAGATAACCGCCGGATTTCAGCGGCACCTTTCGCTCCAGCGCGCGGCGAATTTCCTCTTCGACATTGTAGAAATCGAAAATCGGCCGGTCACCGGAATAAAGCTCGATGCGGTCCGTCATGTCGGGAATGAACATCTGCGTGAATTCCCGCATGCGCTCCCAGGTCATGTTCGAATCGACGCGCACCTGCTCGACGCCCGAATCGAGCAGGTCGCGCAGGATGCGCACCGGCAGCGGCAGGTCTTCGTGCACAAGGCTGCCTGCTTTCGAATTCTTCATCTGGTGCTGTACGGATTCCCACAGCCGGTTGAGAAACATCATGTCGGCGCGCAACGCGTCCATGGATGCGCCTTCCGCGGCCGTGCGAATGATGTAGCCGCCGTTCTCGATGTGAAGCGGCGTTTCCTGGTGCGCGACGCAGGTCTCGACCATTTCACGCAGCCGCGTGCGCTCGGTGTCGTCTTCAATGCGCGTGGACATCGCTATGCCCTTGCCGTCGGGCATGTAAACGAGATAACGCGAGGGAATGGAAATGTGCGTGGTAAGTCGCGCGCCCTTGCTGCCGAGCGGATCCTTCAGCACCTGCACCATGAGTTCCTTGCCTTCGTGCAGCAGGTCGCGAATATCGGCCGGGCGCGATTCGGGTACGTCCTCGCCACCGTAGGCGGTCTTGGCGATATCGGATGCGTGCAGGAACGCGGTGCGCTCGAGCCCGACTTCAATGAACGCCGCCTGCATGCCCGGCAGCACACGCGACACCTTGCCGCGATAGATGTTGCCAACGAGACCGCGACGCTGCGCGCGCTCGATGAACACTTCCTGCAGGACACCGTTCTCGACAAGCGCGACGCGCGTTTCCCGCGGCGTCACGTTGATCAGGATTTCCATGCTCACGTCGTGTACTCGCGAAAATTGAAAGACAAGAACTTTGAAAGCACTTGTCTTTCAATTCTCGAACGAAGCGATGTAGGAGCGCACTCCGTGCGCGAAAAATCTTCGCAAGAACCGTTCGCGCACGGAGTGCGCTCCTACAAATCTTCGATGGCGCTTTTTCTTTTAACCCAGCACCTCGATTCCGAACTCCCTCAACAACTCGACCGTCTCGAACAACGGCAATCCCACCACGCCCGAATAACTGCCCGAAACATGATGAATGAACGCCGCAGCATACCCCTGTATGCCGTAGGCGCCCGCCTTGTCCGCCGGCTCGCCGGTCTTCCAGTATGCCGCGATTGCCGCATCCGATACATCCGCGAAACCTACGCGGCTCGTGCTGATTCGCATAGCCTCGCGCTCGCCGCGGACCAGCGCCACTGCGGTCAAGACCTGATGTTCGCGTCCCGAAAGCCGTCGCAGCATGGAAAACGCGTCCTCGCGATCCCGCGGCTTGCCGAGAATCTCGCCGTCGAGAACGACGGCTGTGTCCGCGCCGAGAAAGACCGCATCATCCGGCATGGTCGCCAGATCCCGGCAGGTGCGCGCCTTGGCGAGCGCGAGGCGCTTCACGTAGGCGTCGGCGGTTTCATTCGGGTCGGCGGTTTCGTCGAGATCAACCGGATGCGCGGTGTATTCAATGCCGATCTGCGCGAGCAGCGTTTTTCGGCGGGGGGAGGCGGAGGCGAGAACAAGATTCGTCATTGAATAAAACCCTGCTGGCATTCCCGGATTTCACCGCGCTGTCGCGCGGCTCTATCCGGGCTAGATCTCACGCGCGGTGATACGGATGATTTTTCAGGATGCTCATCGCGCGATAAATCTGCTCCGCGACGATCACGCGCACCAGCGGGTGCGGCAATGTCAGCGGCGACAATGACCAGCGACGTTCGGCGCGCTCCAGCACGACGTCATCGAGTCCGTCGGGACCGCCGATGGCGAGCGCGATGTCGCGGCCGCCCTGCAGCCAGCCGGAAAGTTCCGCCGACAATTGCTCCGTGTTCCAGCTCTTGCCACGCACATCGAGCGCGATCAGTTGCTCGCTGCCCGTCAACGCCGCCAGCATTCTTTCACCTTCCTCGCGCACGGCGCGTTCGAGCGGCCGGCTTTTCGCGCGTTGCGCGAGCGGCAGTTCGATGAGTTCAAGCCGGCATTCCGGCGGCATGCGATTGGCGTAGTCGGTAAATCCTTCCGTCACCCACGCGGGCATTTTCTGCCCGACGGCAAGCAGCCGGATCTTCATTCGGAATCGACCGACCAGAGTTTCTCGAGATTGTAGAAGTCGCGCACTTCGCGAATCATGACGTGCGCGACCACATCGTTCAGATCAAGCAGTATCCATTCGGCGCTGCGCTCGCCTTCCACGCCCAGCGGCTTTACGCCGACCTTGCGCGCCTCGGCGAGCACGTTGTCGGCGAGTGCCTTGACGTGACGATCGGACGTTCCCGTCGCGATCACCATGAAGTCAGTAATCGCGGTCTTGCCGCGCACATCGAGCGTCGCGATGTCCACGCCTTTCACGTCTTCCAGTGCGCTGACGACAAGATCGCGCATTTCATCGGCTTGCATGATTCAGTTCCGTTCCTTGTAAAGATTTTCGCGTTCGATGATGTCGAGCACCGCGTCCGGCAACAAAAAGCGTGGATCGCGATTCGCCGCGCGCAGGCCGCGGATGTGCGTGGAAGAAATACCCAGCGCGGTGATTTCGCAAAACGTCACCGCGGGTGTGTCGCCATCGAACAGTTTTTCCTGCGCGACTTCCACCTCGCGCAGCCACGCCTGCAACGATGACGGCAGTTCAAGATCTTCGTTGCCCGGCCGGCGCATGACCGCGATGCGTGCGAGCGCGGCAACCTTTTGCCATTCGTGCCAGCGATCGAAACCGCGGAAGGCGTCCTCGCCAAGCAACAGCACGAACGCGGCATCCGGCATTTCTGCGCGCAGGCTTTCCAGCGTACGCAATGTATAAGACGGCGGCGGCAATTCGAGTTCGCGCGCATCGAGCGCAAGAAACTCAATGCCGGCAACAGCAGCAGCAACCATTTCCGCGCGCAGCGTCGCGCTGACGCCCGGCGCTTCGCGATGCGGCGGCGCGGCGCACGGCACGAGGCGCACTTCATCCAGACCGAGCAGTTCACGCGCCTCTATAGCCGCGCGCAAATGCCCGTCGTGAACGGGGTTGTACATGCCGCCGAGAATGCCGATGCGTTTCATGCGCGTTTCCGTTGCGCCAAGGGTTGTGCCAAAGGTTTTCCTGCCATCGCCGCGACCAGCCGCTCGATGTTCTGCCACGCATCGCCACGGCGCATGCCTTTGACTTGCCGGTCGATCAGCGCGACTTCAAGCAGCAATCGTTCCCAGGCTTTCACGGAATGGCGTTGCAGCGCACGCGCGACGATCGGCTGGCGTTTCTTCGGCCACACGGAAGCGGCAATGCGATCCGGGCTTTGTCCGCCGGCAACCTTGAACGACATTTCCGCGAGCATGCGAACATCGCGCGCGAGCGCCCAGACGACGAGCACGGCCTCGGCGCCCTCCGTGCGCAACGCGTCCAGCATGCGCAGTGCGCGCACGGCATCACCGGCAAGTGCCGCATCGGCGAGCTGGAAAATGTCGAATCGCGCGCTGTCGGCAACGGCATCACGAACGGCATCGGCGTTCGCGCGATTGCCTTCCACCAGCAAGGCGAGCTTGTCGATTTCCTGCGCCGCCGCGAGCAGATTCCCTTCGACGCGATCCGCCAGCAATTGCGCGGCCTCGCGATCCGCGGCAAGTCCCGCCCCGCTCATGCGGCCTTCGATCCAGCGCGGCAGTTGCGCTGCATCGATCGGCCAGACTTCGACGAGCACGCCGGCTTTCTCCAGCGCGCCCACCCATTTGTTCTTTTTATCCACCTTGCCGCTGACGATCATCAGCACGGTGTCCTCTGGCGGTCTCGCGGCGAACTCGCTCAGCACTTTCGCGCCGGCATCGCCCGGCTTTCCGGTCGGCAGGCGCAATTCCAGCAAGCGCTTTTCCGCGAACAGCGACAGGCTTTCACCCGCCGCGCGCAAGGATTGCCAGTCGAAACCGCGTTCAACGAAAAACACTTCGCGGGATGCGTAACCGTCGCGGCGCGCAGCGGCGCGCACCGCATCCGCGGCTTCGCCGAGTTGCAGCGGTTCGTCGCCGCCAAGGAGATAGATCGGTGCCAGCGGACCGCGCGCGAGATGCGCGGCGAGCTTGTCGGCGTAGAGTTTCACTCGCGCGCCTCGAGAGGGTCGTCGATGCCGTTTTCAACGGGCAGGCGCACATCGCTTGCCGCGATCCGCCGCAGCATGTCCCAGACGGCTTCTTCACGCAGGCTCTCGACCGCGCGTGCGACATCACCCGCATTGGCGAGCGGCTGCGTCGGATCAAGCACGACGTTCGCGCTCCGCTGCACCTCCTGCGACGGCACCAGGATTACGCCCTCGGGCGTCGTCACGCGGAAGACCAGCACGACTGCAATCTCGTATTCGCGTGGCCGGCCTTCGGTGTCCTTCGCGAGCACGCGCTGTTGCACGCCGGCGACAGGCAAGGACAGGATCGCGGTCGCCGACTCCGGATTCCGGGCGATTCCTCCATCAGCCAGCGCCAGTGCCCGCGCGACCGACCGCAGCAACCCGGCATCCGTACCGTTGTAACTGATGAAGGTCGATTGCATTGCGGGAGGCAATGCAAGATCGCCGCGCAGGTGGAACCCGCAGGCGGACAGCAGCAGGAAGGAAAAGACGATTGCGAGCTTGCGCATCACGTCATGCATCAGGCCACCACCACGTTGACCAGCTTGCCCGGGACAACAATCACCTTGCGCACCGTCCTGCCTTCGACAAAACGCTGCACGTTCGCGTCGTTCATCGCGGCGGCTTCGATCGCCTCGCGATCCGCAGCCGAGGGAACCGACACGCGGCCGCGCAGCTTGCCGTTCACCTGCACCACCAGTTCGATGACGTTGCTCTTGAGCGCGGCGTCGTCGTGCTCCGGCCATGCGGCATCAATGATGTCGTCGCCGAAGCCGAGATCGCTCCAGAGCTGCTGCGCAATATGCGGCGTGATAGGCGCGAGCAGGCGAAGCAGGATGCTGCAGCCTTCACTCACGAGTGCGGCCTCATCCGGCGTCGCCTGTTTCGGCAGCGCGTTAAGGATTTTCATCGCCGCGGAAACGACAGTATTGAACTGCTTGCGTTCGTAGTCGGCGTTCGCCTGCTTCAAGGCCTCGTGAATGTCGCGTCGCGCGGCGCGCACGTCATCCGATGCCTTGCTCCAGTCAAACGGCTTCGCATCACCCATCAACGCGCAGTTGTCGACGGCGAACTGCCAGACTTTTTTCAGGAATCGCCACGCGCCTTCGATGCCGGTGTCCGACCATTCCAGGGTTTGCTCGGGCGGTGCGGCGAACATCATGAACAATCGCGTTGCATCCGCGCCGTACTGTTCGACCATGCCTTGTGGATCAACGCCGTTGAGTTTCGATTTCGACATCGTACCGATGCCGTCGTACTCGACCGGCGCGCCGTCGGATTTTCGTTTTGCGGAAACAATTTCACCCTTGTCGTATTCGACATCGACATCACCGGGCGGGACGTATTCGATGCGTCCTGCAGATTCCTTTCTGAAGAAAATGTGATTCAGCACCATGCCCTGCGTGAGCAGGTTGCGGAACGGTTCATCCGCTTGCAGGAGATCAAGGTCACGCATGACCTTCGTCCAGAAACGCGAATACAGGAGATGCAGGATCGCGTGTTCGATGCCGCCGATGTACTGATCGACCGGCATCCAGTAATCCGCGCGCGCATCGACCATCGCGCTGTGGTTGTCGCTGCTGGTGTAACGCAGGAAATACCACGACGAATCCACGAAGGTATCCATGGTGTCGGTTTCGCGTTTCGCATCGCCGCCGCATTGCGGACATTTCACGTTCAGGAATTCCGCGCATTTGTTGAGCGGGTTGCCGCTGCCATCGGGAACGAGATCTTCGGGCAACGTCACCGGCAATTGTTCATCCGGCACCGCGACTTCGCCGCAGGCCTCGCAATGAATCAGCGGAATCGGACAGCCCCAGAAGCGTTGCCGTGAAATGCCCCAGTCGCGCAAACGGAAATTCACGCGTTTTTTTCCGAGACCTTTCGCTTCGAGATCCGCGGCGATCGCATCCGTGCCTGCCTCGAAACCCAGGCCATCGTACTTGCCGGAATTGACGAGCAGCCGCTGCTTGTCCGAGTACTCGTCGCGCCATTCGGTGTCGTTGTAATTTTCGCAGGCGACGACTTGCTTGATGGGAAGCTCGTATTTGTTTGCGAACGCGAAATCGCGTTCATCGTGCGCCGGCACGGCCATCACCGCACCTTCGCCGTAATTCATCAGCACGTAGTTCGCGACCCACACGGGAAGTCTTTCGCCGGTGAGCGGATGTTCGGCTTCGATGCCGAGCGGCATGCCGCGCTTTTCCTGTGTCGCAATCGCCGCTTCCGTCGTACCACCTTTGCGGCACTCCTCGATGAATTTAGCGACACCGGAATTATTCGCGGCGACTTTCAGCGCGAGCGGATGTTCGGCGGCGACCGCGACATACGTCGCGCCCATGAGTGTGTCGGCGCGCGTGGTGAAAACCTTGATGGCGCTATCACCACCAAAACTGTGACAAGGAAAATGAATCTCCGCACCTTCGGATTTCCCGATCCAGTTCGCCTGCATGGTCTTCACGCGCTCGGGCCAGCCGTCGAGTCCGTCGAGCGCGTTCAACAGTTCGTCGGCGTAACGCGTGATGTTGAGGTAATACATCGGCATTTCGCGCTTTTCGACTTCAGCGCCCGTGCGCCAGCCGCGCCCGTCGATCACCTGCTCGTTCGCGAGCACGGTCTGGTCGACCGGATCCCAGTTCACCACGCCCGTCTTTTTATAGGCGATGCCCTGCTCGCGCATGCGCAGGAAGAACCACTGATTCCACTTGTAGTAATCAGGCTGGCAAGTCGCGAGCTCGCGCTCCCAGTCGATGGCGAAACCGAGCGCCTTCAACTGTTCGCGCATGTAAGCGATGTTCTCGTAAGTCCATTTCGCCGGCGGCACGTTGTTCTGCATGGCGGCGTTTTCCGCCGGCAGGCCAAACGCATCCCAGCCCATCGGCTGCAGCACGTTGAAACCGCGCATGCGCATCTGGCGTGTGATCACATCGCCAATGGTGTAATTGCGCACGTGACCCATGTGCAGCTTGCCGCTGGGATACGGCAGCATGCTGAGGCAGTAGTATTTCGGCTTGTTCGCGTCCTCGCTGGCCGCGAACGCGCGCTGTTTCGTCCACCGCGCCTGTGCAGCAGATTCAATATCCTGGGGTCTGTACTGGTCTTTCATGGTTCTCTTCGGACGGTTCGGTTCAGGAGACGGGTTCGGCGCGCGCGGTCAGCAACAGCAGCACAAGAGCGCAATAGTACGTGATGCCGATGGAGTGGTTAAACACGGTTTCCGTCAGCGCGGAAACCGCTACGGAAACGACAAGCAGCATGACGGCCGGGCCACGCCAGTTACCGGCTTTGCGTCGAATTTCGGCAATTGACCACGCAAACGGCGCCACCAGCACGCCGAGCAGCGCCAGCAGGCCCAGCCAGCCGCGCTCCACCAGCACGGTCAAATAATCGCTGTGCGGATGATCGTAGGCCGCAAGCCGCCAGGGAACGCGATTGGCGGCGGCCTCTTCTTCCATGATCGTCGGCCAGGAACCCGCGCCGCTGCCGAGCAGGCTGCCGTCGAACCGCCGCAGCGCCGCGGCCCACATCGAAAGGCGGCTGCCGACGGGCGTGTCCGCGGCGGCGAACGCGTATTCGCCGGGTCGTGTCACGATCGGTACCAGCAGCAGGTTTTCGCCTGCCGCGAGGTTCAAGAAAAAACGGGTTTGCTCCACGTCGGTGACGACGGGCAGTTCAACAGCGCGAGGCTCTGCGGCATCCACCGTCCGCCATTTTTCCTGGCCTTCGAGTTTCAGCCTGGCGTCACCGCGCAACAGGACGCGTCCGCCAGCGCCTTCAGGGAGATTCCGGTAAGGACTTCGCCAGTAGCCTGCAGCGTCCGACGTGTTCACAAGCTGGATCGCGCCGCTCCCGGCGCAATCCGTCATGCCACCGTGCTCGACAACATCGATCTCAACGCCGCGCGATTCGGAAAATTTCACCAGCCGCTCCAGCGCTTCCGGGTCCAGGCATTCGCGCGAGACTCGCGCCTCGGCGGAATCCGCCAACGCGATGTATGCGCGGAATTCCGCGAGTCCATCTTCAAAACGCGGCAGCAGCGCCCAGCCTGCGATCACAACGGCGGAAAGCAGCACGGCAACAACGCCCGCGAGTCGCGCGGCCTTGCGCCAGTCACGATCCAGCAGGATGGCGAGCAGCACGCCTATGCCCAGCACCGCGAGCACCGCCAACAAGGCGCCGCGCGTGCTGGAAAGCGTCACGGCCGCGAGCGCGAACCCGGCGGCCAGCAGCGCCACCGGCCGGCCCTTTTTCTCGAACAGCGCGATCGCGAGATTCACCGCGAACAGCACCGCCGCGAGATGACCGAACACGATGGAGATGGTTTCGCCGCTGGCGCGATAGTTGGCGTGACTCGCGGCAACTACCTCGACAATGGCGAAGATTCCAGTGACAAAACCGCCCGCGACAAATGAAAACCGCAACAGCCGTTCCGGCAATGCCAATCGCGCCAGCGCAAAAAAAACGGCAACACCGCCGAGAAAACGAATGTCACGTCCGAGCAATTGCTCGCCCAGGCGCGTCTGCTCGCCGAGAAAGAAACTCAATACACCGACAAGAAAATACGCGGCGAACGCGATCAGCACCCAGCGCGTTGCCACGTCCAATCGTTCGCGGCGTCCACGGATCAGCAGCCAAAGCCCGGCGAGAAAGAAGATCGCGAAAATCGTGCTCGCGGCCTTGTCCACGATGAGCGCAAGCACCGGGAATGCCAGCGCGAGCATCCAGCCGGCAAGCCGCCAACGTGAGACGTCCTGCCACGCGTTCATCGTCTTTCCCTGAACGCGACAAGACCGCCAGCGGCCAGCAGCAACAACGCGATCAGCACAACGAAAACATTTCCATAACGAACGTAAGGCGTCGCACCCTCACGCGGCTGCACGTCGGCGCGCAGCACGGCGGTTTCGAATTGCGGCAAGCGTTCGAGCACGCGACCGTTGTGATCGACGACCGCGGTCACGCCGGTGTTGGTTGCGCGCAGCAGCCAGCGGCCGGTTTCGATCGCGCGCATGCGCGAGATCTGGAAATGCTGCAAGGGGCCGATGGAACGGCCGAACCAGCCATCGTTGCTGATGTTCACCAGCAGTTCAGCTTCCGGCAGCGCGGTGATGACTTCCTCGCCGAACACGGCTTCGTAGCAGATCATCACCGCGACGGACAGCGACGAAGAAATTTTCAATGCCGAGCCGTCCGTGCCGGTTTCAAAATCGCTGTACGGCAGGTTCATCAATCGCAGCCATTCGCGCACGAAATCCGGCACCGGAAAATATTCACCGAACGGCACAAGATGACGCTTGTGATAGAAGCGCCGTTCATCGCCACCGAGCACCACGGCGCTATTGAAATACACATCGCGTTCTAATTCATGCACCAGCGTGCCGGTCAGAAGCCGCTGGTTTTCAGACAGCAGGCCATCTTCCACCTGTCGATAGAATCCCTCGTCGAGCTGCCAGTACAGCGCGGGAATCGCGGCTTCCGGCCAGATAACGAGATCGGCGCCCGAACTCTCCTCGGTAAGCCTCCAGTAGCGCTGCATGGTCGGCACGCGCATTTCCGGGAGCCATTTTTTATCCTGTGCGACGTTGCCCTGCATGAGCGCAACGTTGACAGGTTCGCCTGCCGCGCGCGTCCACTCGACGCTTTGCAGCAGCCAGCCACCCGCCACCACGACGAGCAGCATGACGATGGCAACGCCGCGATTCACCCGACCACGCTCCGTCAGCAACGCCAGTGCGCCCGCCAGCAGCATCACTACCAGGGAAACGCCGAAAACACCGGCGACGGGTGCGTAACCCGCGAGCCAGTTGTCTGTCTGCGCGTAACCAAGCGCGAACCACGGAAAGCCACTGAGAAACCAGCCGCGCGTCCATTCCAGCAGCGTCCACAGCGCGGGTACGAACAGCAGCAAACGCACCGACGGCATGCGCGGTGCGAAGCGCGCCACAAGCCACGCGAACAAGGCGTAGTACGCGGCCATGATCGCGATCAGGCACAGCATGATGATGACGGCGAGCAAGACGGGCGCCTGGCCGAAATCGTGCAGGCTGATGTAAAGCCAGTACATGCCGCCTGCGAACCACGCCGCGCCGAACGCGAAGCCGAGCCTTGCGGCATGCTTCGGCGTTGCCAGCCCGATCAGCTTCAGCAGCAACGCGATGGTCAGCATCGGAATGAAGAACGCGCCGAACGGCGCGAACGCAAAAACGTTCGCCGCCCCGGCAAGGGCGGCGATCAGGTACGCGGAGCGATTGTGGGTCGGCGGCGCGACGATGTTCAGCATGCCATGATGGTCAATCGCCATTCACGGGCGCATCGGCCAGGACGTTGACTTCCAGGAGATGGAGACGCCGGTTGTCGGCGCGGCTGACGCGAAAGCGGAACCGCTCGATGGCAACGGTTTCGCCGCGCCGCGGCAGATGGCCGATGGCATTCATCACCAGCCCCCCGATGGTGTCGAACTCGTCGTCGCTGAAGTCGGCACCGAAATACACATTGAAATCCTCGATCGCGGTCAGTGCTTTCACCGTGTAACGCGTTTCGTTGTGCTTGAGGATTTCGGTTTCTTCCTCGATATCGTGCTCGTCGTCGATCTCGCCGACGATCTGCTCCAGCACATCTTCAATGGTCACAAGGCCCGCCACACCGCCGTACTCATCAACAACAATCGCCATGTGATTGCGGCTGGAGCGGAACTCCTTCAGCAGCACATTCAGGCGCTTGGATTCGGGAATGAAGGTCGCGGGACGCAGGTACTCGCGCACATTGAAACCGCCGGACGGTTTCTCCACCCAGAAGCGCAGGAAATCCTTCGCGAGCACGATGCCCAGCACCTCGTCGCGCGACTCGCCAATCACCGGAAAGCGCGAATGACCGGATTCGATGATGATCGGCAGGACTTCTGCCTCGGTGGCATCGCGCTCGATCACCGCCATCTGCGAGCGCGGAATCATCACGTCGCGCACCTGCATGTCGGCAACCTGCAGCACGCCTTCGAGCATGGCCTGTGCGTCGGTATCGAAAAGGTTGCGCTTCTGCGCATCGCGCAGCAGCTCCATCAACTCCTCGCGATCCCGCGGCTCGCCCGAAAGCACCATGCCGATGCGGTCCAGCCAGCCGCGGATGCCGGAGCCGTTGGTCGTAGGGTTGGTACTGGGAGGTTGGTCGTCGTCAGGCATTTGCATGATTTTCCTGGTAAGGGTCGGGATAGCCTAAGCGGCCCATGATTTGGGTTTCAAGCGCTTCCATGATTTCGGCCTCCGCATCGGCCTCGTGATCGAAGCCCAGCAGGTGCAGACAGCCATGAACAGTGAGATGCGCCCAGTGCGCGAGCTCGGGTTTTCCCTGCTCGGCGGCCTCGCGCGCAACCACGGGCGCGCAGATCACGAGATCGCCCAGCAGTTGCAGGCCGAGATCTTCCGGCAGCTCGGCGCGGAAACTGAGTACGTTGGTTGCGTAATCGCGATCACGGTAATCGCGGTTCAGCGTGCGGCCTTCCGCCTCGTCAACCACGCGGATCGCGAGCTCCGCGCCACGGGAGGGACCGCGCCCTTCCAGCGCGGCGGCGGCCCAGCGGCTGAAGTCCGTACTGTCCGGTACGCCGTCGGCCTCGCTCGCAACCTGCAAATCCAGTTGCAGTGTCATTGTTCTTCCCCACTCTGGCTTTCGTAAGCCTCGACGATTCGCTGCACCAGCGAGTGACGAACCACATCGCGCGCTGAAAAGAAGGTGAAGCTCACGCCGTCGATGTCCTTCAGCACTTCAATCGCATGCCGCAGGCCGGAACGAACGTGGCGCGGCAGATCGACCTGCGTGACATCGCCCGTGACCACCGCGCGCGAGCCAAAACCAATACGCGTCAGGAACATCTTCATCTGCTCGACGGTCGTGTTCTGCGCCTCATCGAGCAGGATGAAGGATTCGTTCAGCGTGCGCCCGCGCATGAAGGCGAGCGGCGCGACTTCGATGACGTTGCGCTCGATCAGCCGCGCAACTTTCTCGAAACCGAGCATTTCGTAAAGCGCGTCGTACATCGGGCGCAAATACGGATCGACCTTCTGGCTGAGATCGCCCGGCAGAAAGCCGAGCTTCTCGCCGGCCTCGACCGCGGGGCGCACCAGCACGAGGCGGCGCACTTCGTCGCGCTCCAATGCCTCTACGGCGCTCGCCACCGCAAGATATGTCTTGCCCGTGCCGGCCGGACCGACACCAAAACTGAGATCGTGCCTGCGAATATTCGAAAGATAGGAACGCTGCGCGGGACCGCGGCCGCGAACCTGGCCGCGCTTGATCTGCACGACCACATCTTCCTGCTCGCGCTGACCGCTGTCTTTCTCGATCAGTTCATCCGCGCCGGATTCCTGCAATGACAGATGCACGCGCTCGGGCGTCAGCGTTTCCTTGGCCGTGACGCGGTACAGATCGCGCAACATTTCCGCGGCAACTTCGGCGGACTTGCCGTCGCCGATGATCTGGAAACGCGCGCCGCGATTGCTGATCTCGACACCGAGGCGGCGTTCCACCTGGCGCAAATGCGCATCGAACGCACCGCACAGGTTGGCGAGGCGTTCATTGTTCTCGGGAGCAAGAATGATATCGACAGTGTGAGGTTGTGCGTTCAAACCATTACCTGGTTGCGTTCACGCGCTCGCCGCGACGGGTTGCGCCAGGCGACCCCGCAGCGAGTTGGGCATGCATTCGGTGATCACGACATCCGCGAACTGGCCGATGAGCGAGTGCGGGCCGTCGAAATT
Organism: Gammaproteobacteria bacterium; assembly: GCA_036381175.1. Classification (GTDB taxonomy): domain Bacteria; phylum Pseudomonadota; class Gammaproteobacteria; order Natronospirales; family JAJUFS01; genus JAJUFS01. Next base: position 54,033 of record DASVDI010000009.1, on the reverse strand, counting down.
CACCCAGCGGTTGTTGTCGGTGCGTCCGGCAAGCTGGTTCGGATTTTTCGTGGACGGGCGTTCGATGAGCACGCGCTGCGTCGTGCCAACCATGGCCGCGGTGTACTCCTGGTTGAACTGCTGGATGCGCGCCTGCAGTACCGCAAGGCGCTGCTGTTTCTCGTCGTAATTCACGTCGTCTTCGAATGACGCTGCCGGTGTTCCGGGACGGCGCGAGTAGATGAAGCTGAATGCCTGGTCGAATTTCACATCGTTGATGAGCTTCATCGTCTGCTCGAAATCCTTCACCGTCTCGCCGGGAAAACCGACGATGAAATCCGAGGACAATGAAATGTCCGGTCGTGCTTCACGCAGGCGGCGAATCTTCTGCTTGAATTCGAGCGCCGTGTGGCGGCGCTTCATGGCGGCGAGAATGCGGTCCGAACCGGACTGCACGGGCAAGTGCAGATAACTCGCGAGCTTCGGCACGTCGCGGAAGGCCTCGATCAGGCTGTCGGAAAATTCCAGCGGGTGCGAGGTGGTGAAGCGAATGCGCTCGATGCCGTCGATTTCCGCGACAAAGCGAATAAGCAGTGCGAGGTCGCACAGGGTGCCGTCGTGCATCGGGCCGCGATAACCGTTGACGTTCTGCCCCAGCAGCGTGATTTCCTTCACGCCCTGCTCGGCGAGCTGCACGGTTTCCGCAATCACATCATCGAACGGCCGGCTGACTTCCTCGCCGCGCGTGTAAGGCACAACGCAGAAGGTGCAGTACTTCGAGCAGCCTTCCATGATCGACACAAACGCCGTCGCACCTTCCGCTTTCGGCGCCGGAAGGTGATCGAACTTCTCCACCTCGGGAAAACTGATATCCACCACCGCGCGCTTTTCCCGCTTCGCGGCATCGATCATTTCCGGCAGGCGATGAATCGTCTGTGGCCCGAACACGAGATCCACGAACGGCGCGCGCTTCACGATGCCCTCGCCTTCCTGGCTCGCCACGCAGCCGCCGACGCCGATGACGAGATGCGGTTTTTCCTGCTTCCAGGTCTTCCAGCGGCCCAACTGCGAGAACACCTTCTCCTGCGCCTTTTCGCGCACAGAACAGGTATTCAGCAGGATGACGTCAGCGTCTTCCGGCGCACTGGTGGTTTCCAGGCCATGCGACTCCTTGAGCACGTCGAGCATTTTCGCCGAATCGTACTCGTTCATCTGGCAGCCGAAGGTCTGGACGTAAAGCTTTCCGGGCATCGCAAATGATCCCGCCCCGGCGCTCGCCGGGGCAAAAATTTCAATGAACTGAATAGTTTACAGGTTGACGGGGAGGCTTTTCCAGCGGGAACGGGGCTTCAGCGAACCACCCGGAGATGCGGAGGCCGGGTCTGCACGGCCCAATCCTCGGGTTGCGCCTGGAATTCGGGCACGAGCCGGCGCAGGCAATCGACAGCGTCGCGCGCATCGCCTGCCTGCACGGCGCGCTGCAAGACGTCAATCCCCGATGCGATGCCGGCGAGGTCAGCCGCGAAACTGCTCGCCTGCATCAGTTTCGGATGCGAGGTCGGCAGCAGTTCCTCGCGGGCGTAGAACAGCTCCTCGTGCAGTTTTTCGCCAGGCCGCAGCCCGGTGTACGTCACGAGAATGTCCTTGCCCGGCGTCTTGCCGGCCAGGCGAATCATTTTTTCCGCGAGGTCGCTGATCCGCACCGGCTGGCCCATGTCCATCACCAGGATTTCACCGGCCTTGCCGATCACCGCCGCCTGCAGGATCAGCCCGACGGCTTCCTGGATGGTCATGAAATAACGCGTGACTTCCGGATCCGTCACTGTCACCGGTCCGCCGTTGCGAATCTGCTCCTCGAACAGCGGCACCACCGACCCGCACGAGGCCAGCACATTGCCGAAACGCGTGGTGACGAACTGCGTGGCGCAGGTTCGCCCGAGATTCTGGCAGTACAGCTCCGCGACACGCTTGGTCGCGACATGACGCTGGTCGGATTGACCGTCTTGTCCGTGGAAATCAGGACGAAGCGCGCAGCATCGTGGCGCACGGCGGCATCGGCGACGATTTTCGTGCCGAGCACATTGTTCTCGACGCCCTGGCAGGGATTCTCCTCGAGAATCGGCACGTGCTTGTACGCCGCCGCGTGAAACACCAGCGACGGCTTGAACGTGCTGAACAAATTCTCGATGAGCGCGGCGTTGCGGATGTCGCCGATCACCGCATGTGTCTCGACACCCGGAAAGCGCGTCAGCAGCTCCATCTCGATTCGGTACAGGTTGAACTCGGAGTTGTCGACAACAACAAGCTTGCTCGGCTTGTGCATGGCCACTTGCCGGCACAGCTCGGAACCGATGGAGCCGCCGCCGCCGGTGACCATGACGCAATGATCAGTGACCAGCTTGTCGACGACGGCGTTGTCGAGCGTATTCGCCTCGCGTCCCAGCAGATCCCCGACCGTGACCGGCCTGAGCCGCGAGGCCTCCGCGCGCCCATCCGCCAGTTCCTCGATGGACGGCAGCGTGCGGAACTCGACGTTCGCTTCATTGCACAGATCGACAATCCGGTCCATCACCGCGCGGTTCGCGGACGGAATCGCGATCAGCACAATATCGATACCGAAACTTTCCACCAGCGTCGGCAAGTCGTCGATGCGGCCGCGCACGCGCACGCCATGCACTTCCTGCCCGAGCTTCAGCGGGTTGTCGTCAACGAAGCCGATCGGAAAAAACGGCCCGTGGCGGCGCAGGTCCCGCACCAGCATTTCACCGGCGCGACCAGCACCGACGATCAGCGCGTGCTTTCTCTGCTCCAGCGTCGGGCGCAGGCCATGGTCGCGCACCGAACGGTAAAGGATGCGCGCGCCGCCGACGCCACCGATGAGCAGCAGCGGATACAACAGCATGACCGACCGCGGAATTTCATTCAGTCGAATGAAAACGAACAGTCCGAGCAATGTCAGCAGCAATCCGCTGCTGCCTGCCCAGAAGATGCGCACCAGGTCCGGAATGGACGCGAAGCGCCAGACGCCGCGATAGCAACCGAAGATCCAGAAGGAAATGGCGTGGGCGGGAACGGCGACCGCGATGAAGTAGAGGTACTCTTGCGTCAGCGCGTCGGGCAGGACGCCGAGATTGAAACGGATCCAATAGGCGACCGTGATGGCGACGGGAACCCACAGCACGTCGTGCGCAAACACCACCCAGCGGTTGCGCAACAGCTCAATCTTGCCCACTTCCGATTCCCATCAGATGCCCGCTTCCCAGTCGTGATATCGCCGCCATTGTTGGCGGCGGTGCCGGCATTCATCGTGCCGGACTGTTTTCAAACGCTACCGTGCATGATCATGATCAGCAAGGCCGCAAGCTGGCAGGCCAGCATTATCAGGAATTCTATCACAAGGACCTTCCTGACCGGCTGGCCAGCCAGCACCAGGCGCTGATACAGGTGCTCCCGGTGCGCCTGCCAGGGCCGGTGTCCACGTCGTACCCGCATCGCCAGCGTGTATGTTGCATCCGCAATAAACGGCAAAAAGGCCAGTACCGGCACGAACCAGTCAAACAGGTTCCTCGACATGCCGTAGAGACTTGCCGCGCCGAGCAGAAAGCCCAGGCCTACCGAGCCGGCATCACCCATGAACAGCCGCGCGGGCGGCAAGTTGTGAAACAGGAATCCGCCCGCGACGGCGGCAATCGCGAACAGCAGCAAGGCGTACGCCGTGTCCCCCTGGATCAGGCCGGCGACGGCAAGGCAAGACGCGCCCATCATCGCCATCAGGCCGGCAAGTCCGTCCATGCCGTCCATGAAATTGAACAGGTTCATGAACCACACCAGCAGTACGCCGGCCAGCAGCGTTATCAACGGCGACGGTCCGATCCCGCCGAGCGTCCACAACAGCAATGCCGCGGCTGCCATGTGCGCGCCGAGACGAACCGCGACGGGTACATGACGAAGATCGTCCCCTGCCGAAACCGCCACCACGAGCAGCCAGCTGATCCAGAAACCGGCCCCGGGCATCGGCAGCGACATGGCATGGAACCACAGGACCGCCAGGCCGAAAGCGGCGTGAATTGCCAGGCCGCCGGAGCGCGGCACGGGAACTTCGTGCAGCGAGCGATGGTTCGGCTGATCGAGAAACCGCTTGCCGAACCTTTCGGCCCGCAGCACGAAGCCGAGCGCGAGGCTGGCGCCGAATGCAAACAACAGGACAGCCACGCCCGCTGTCATTGCAGGAAGCCCCGCGGCGAAAAATCGAGATCGCGGTGCGCAGGTTCGTTGTCGAAAACGTGATCCTCGCGCATGCGGTGCGCCATCTCCGGATCAAGGAAGGACAAGCGTGGCAACCGCGCGAGCGTGCCAAGCGTGAACGCCAGGACCGGGCCCGGCACCGGCAGTACGCGTTCATGCCCCAGTTCCGCGCGCAGGATGCGTTTCGCCATCGCTTCGAACGTCAGCCTCTCGCCACCGCCCAGGAAATACGTGTTTCCCGTTGCGCGCGAATTCTTCAGGGCCGACATGACGGCATCGGCGACATCGGCAACATGTACGGGCTGCCGCATTCCGGAATTCCGGACGACAGGGAAAAATCCGAAACGCTGTGCCATCCGGCGAATGAAATCGACATTGTTGTCGCCACCGCCGTACGTCATCGCCGGGCGCAGCAGCACGCCAGGCGTTCCCGTCTTTTCAATGAATCCGTGGAACGCGTTCTCGCCGGTTTTTACGGCTTGCAGAAAATCTCTTTCGGCCGCCGAACGCGAATCGACTTTTGTTTGCACGCTGGCCGTGCTCAAGGCAACAAGACGCCCGATGCTCGCCGATTCGAGCGCCGTCAACAGGCGCGGCAGGACGGATACAGGCACCAGGCTGATCGCCGCCGTCCAGTTGCCGCGGAGTTTTTCCGCCAGCTCTTCCGGCGCTTCGCGCGGATAACCCACTTCGGTGACGTTCGATCGATCCTGCAGCCTGCCTTCGCTTGTCGTAGTGACGACAATCTCCGTGTCCGCACCGAGACGTGCCAGCAGCAAGGGCGTCAACTGGCTGCTTCCGCCAAGAATGAGTACCCGTTCCTTCATCAGCCTTTCCTGAATCGCGCAAACATCATTTTCAATCCCGCATCCGGTTTCGTCACCAGCACAAGCACGACCGAGAAAATGATCAATCCGATACCGAGCCACTCGCGCGAAGACAACAGCACCAAAGCCGAATCCGCCACATCAATTGCCTGGCCGGCGTACTGGTACACGGAATAACGCGGCGGCTCGCCGAAGAACTTCAGGTACGAAACGACAACGAGATACAACGTTCCCGAAACAGCAAACCAGGCCGCCAAGGCAATGCGGCGGGTCAAATCCTTGCGTGCAATCAACACGATGAGCAATGCCACGAACGCGTGCAGGCACGCCGAAAGAATGACGCCATGCCGGTAGATATCCGCGTAGTGCACGCTCCAGAACGCTTCCATCAGGAATCCGAATGCGAGCGCCATCAACAGAAAATAAAACCACGGATCGCGGAACCGGTGGCGTGACCGGGAGAACTTCAGCATTGAATACACCATCAACGCGGAAAATCCGGCGATAGATAACAACGCGGAAATACTGAACAAACCGATAACCCCGAGCATCGCACCAGCTGCCAATACTTTCCCGTACCAGCGCCGCTCTTCCTTGAAAAACCGCAGCAAGCCGCGAAGCACGAACAGGCTCAACAGTACAATCATCATGAAACCGAGAGGATTCACGAACAGTACGCGATCCCTGTCTGGCGGATAGACAGTGGAATACCAGACGTACGGGTCAAACACATAGCCCAGGTTGACGTGCCAGACTCCCTTGGGTGGCGACCGGAATGAAATTTTTCTGAACTGGTAGACGTTTTCCGGATTAGTAGAGAGCGCGTTCCGCTCTGTCTCGTAGCGGCCAAAATTAACGGCATCGAATATTTCGACGGATGCACGGAATGGTGTCGGCAGCGCGCTGTCCCGTTCTACCTTGACCAGCGCCGGAATGAGCACGTAGTCACTCGCAGGCAGTATGCGCGGTATCAACGAAATTACTGTTTCAATACGGTCAAAAGTAGCATCGATATTGATAAATGCCGGAGCAACAGCAAAAGACGCCATCCCGTCTCCATCAGCCAGCAACACATCAAACGCGATTCGTGCAGGCTGACTATCGTGCCCCCAGACAAGCGAATCTTTAACCGGCACTTGAGCGGTTCCATCTTCCGAAATTTGAGCATCTTCCCCTGTGGTCAGACACGATGCAGTTTTAGGCCCTTCAACAAGCGCGTCGGCGGCCGTCAGGACCTCGCTCTTGTCCAAGGGAAAATTTGTTTCATCAACTTCCACAGAATCTGCTATTCGCCTGACATGTCCTCCAAATGAATCCACACACGCAAGCCGGCCCTGCACGTTCGCCACATCCCACTGCAATACATGCCCAGCTTCATCGAGCACGTGATAGGTAAGGTAGGTGCTATCAGGCAACGCGCAGTCGATTGACGCGCGGAAGGCGCCTATCGACGTCAGTTGTTCGAACTCATCAACCTTCATTCCTTCGTCAAAGTTTACTGGCTTAACCCCACAGCCTGAATCCTGTTTATCACTCCAACTCAGAATGTTGCCCGCTCGAGAAAACCGATATGTGCCCTCTCCAGTGAATCGGTACTCCTCCGAAAACCAGTAAAGCCCCTCACGGACCCAATCGAATCTGACCTCAATGTCCTTCTCGGCGTAGTACCGAAGACTGTTGAGAGGAATCCGAAAGAACCCAATCTGAGCATTGTTGATCGCAACAGTTGGAAATCTTATGCCCTCGTAATCCAGACTATTTCCACTCTGATCAGACAGATGATAGGAAAGCTGGATTCCCGATCCACTTTCACAATTCGTTACGGCAACACCTTCAACATGATTGTCATTCGAAATCTGCAGTCCGAATATCGAACTCATGCATTCGGGACCAGAGCCATGCTCGCGCTCGGGCCCGCTTGTCAGCGCTTTGAGGAACAAAGCCATCAGGACAAGAATAAAAAATGCGCCCGCCGAATAAATCGCTATCCGGCGAAATTTCTCAAACGTCATTTGGCGCCTCCCTTAATGTAATCAGGGCGGTACAGCGCCAACAACGTCATATGCCTGAAATCAACAGGCGATGGCACAACAACCAGTCCTTCCTTTGACAGTCCCCGTATCATCCTGTTGTTCGGTAACAGAACTTCATGTTCAACCGAGAAGTGGCTTCCAACAAATATTTGCGGCACCGGAATGCCCAGCTCGGTCAAAAGGGTAGGCGCGAGATCCTGCAAACCCATTGGCCGGCTTTCGCGCCCACTCCTTTCAAGTCCGTCAATCATCAAGAGGACTTCCTGAACGCGGTCGTTCGGAGAATCGACCGTGATGTCAGCATGATCCACCAACCTGTTGTCCAGTCCGGCATCATGATCGCCGTAGACAAAAACAATGGTATTTTCACGCAACCCGCGAGCATCCAACCCAGCAAAAAATCGTTCGACCGCATCATCAACGTAGGACAGTGAATAGAGATAGTCGTGAACGATTCCCCGGTCCTCCAACTGAAATTCCTGGCGAACATAGTTGTAGGGATGGTGGCTCGACAGGAGAACGGTAAACAGAAAGACCGGCTCTTCGGCTGTCGCAAGCAGGTCCAGGCTTCGGTCTACTGTGGCGAAGTCGGATACGCCCCAGCCAAGCATTTCCTCGGTCTGCATATCCTCAAGAAAATAGGATTCTTCGAACCCTAAATTCCTGTGGTTGGCTCGACGGTTCCAGAAGTCCGACCTGAATCCATGCAGTGAGATCGTTCGGTAGCCCGCCGCGTCCATTGTTTTCGGTAAAGACGGTATAAATGAAAGATCGTGACTGGTATAAACAGGCGCATCTCTCAAGGGGACCTGGCTGGTAAGGACAAGAAACTCCGCATCTGATGTCCGGCCTACCGTGGTCTGATCAATAACATTGTCAAAGTACAGCGCTTCTCCAGACAGTTTGCGCATGAAATCCATTACGTACTTGCCATCCAGCTGTGCATTCAGTGCATTAGCTTCGATGGACTCCAACTGCAGAAAAACGACATTTTGTGGCGAAGAAAACGACCGAGCTTCCGGTTGAGCTGCATTACTGTCAAGAAACTGTCGTATTGGATCAGTGGGCACTTCATCCAGACTTCGCAAGAGGATCTGGCTTTCAATGAATGCATCGATTTCTCTCACGACGTAAGCAACCATTCCGAGCTCGCGGAGAACATTCAGACTGATGTAACTCTTCTTCAACTGAAGCTCATCCACTTTCAGGAAAGCATTGACTCCCATACACGTGACAATCAGAAGGAGAATGCCGGTGGATAAAACTCGCCTTTTCATTTCAAAACCCATATCTAGTGGTTACTGGCGTGATAGCCATGTTTTTGACGTCATCGCCGCCGAACCGAGACCTTTTCGTAAGTTGCATGAACCTTTTCGAAAAACTTTTCCTTCGAGAACATCCCACGCACGCGGTCGCTGCCGGCGGCTCCCAGCTTTATTGCCAGAGCCTCGTCCTGCCAGATTCTTTCGATCGCCGCGGCCAGTGAATCCACATTCCCTGCCGGAACCGTCAGCGCCTCGAAACCATCGCGTGCGACCCATCCGATACCTGGATGTGCATCAGTATTGATGATCGGTTTTCCACAGCTCATGACTTCAAGCTGGACTATTCCGAAGGTTTCTGCTTGTGAAACGGACGGGAGTACAAATGCATGACAAGCGTTCATGAGATGTTTCAGCGTGTGCTCGTCAACATCGCCAAGAAAATCCACACGATCACCCAAGCCAAGCGTCGCGGTCATTTTCTCCAACCTCGAACGCTCCGGGCCGTCGCCAATGAGCACCAGCCGTGCCGAGGTTCGTCCAAGTGCTGCCAACAGGACATCGAACCCCTTGTATGGCACGAGGCGGCCAACAGCCAGCAAGAACGGGGGCCGCTCTCTCCAGTCAGGTCTCACGTCAGCTTCATCCATTGCCCATTTGCTCGCATCCACGCCGAACGGGATCACCTCGCACTTGTCCCGATGCGGTGCGAGAAGATCTGAAATATCGATATGAGCAGGCGTTGAGACGATGATCCTGTCGGCCCGTTCAAGGCAGCGCCTCATCAATGGTCGAAGTGCAGTTGCTGCCATCCTTTGTTGCACGACCTCGCTATGCCAGTGAACGACAAGTCCTGTCTTGCCAGCGAATCCTGCTGCCACACTCAAGTCGATCAGTGGAAAGGGATAGTGGTATGCGATCACATCGGCCTGTTTTGCCATGCGCCGAAACAGGATCGGATACGAAATCGAAAGCGGCATCGACATCAAATGACCAATGGAGCCCGCCTTGACAACCGGAACGCCATCATCTTCGGACCGTTGTCCGAACTCCGAGCCAGATACGCAAGCCAGCACACCTGACTGCACGTCCGGCCAGGCGTGTGCAAGTTGATCTATCGTGGAGACAATCCCCCCACGATGAGGTTTGTACACCTTGAAGGCATGCAGAACTTTCATGTCAGCTTCCACGGCTGCGAACACCGTCGTAAACGGCAAGCGTCTTTCTTGCAGTAATGTCCCAGGTGTATTCGCTAGCCCGTTTCAGACCCGCCGTTGCAAGGCAGTGTCTCTCTTCACTGTCGTTCAATAAGCGCGCCAACGCCGCTGCAATATCATCGACTTCAAGTGGGTTGACCAACTGTGCGGCATCACCAGCGACTTCCGGCAATGATGAACAATTCGACGTCATGACAGGCACACCTGACGCCATCGCCTCGACAACCGGCAGTCCGAAACCTTCGTAAACGGATGGATACGCAAAGAGCGCGGCGCCTGCGTAAAGATCACGCAAGGCAGCGGATTCAAGATAACCCGGCAGCACAAGGTTCCCTTCCTGTATCAGCGCCTCGAGATCGCGCGCGAATTCGCTTTCTCCCCAGCCTTTCATTCCGGCCAGCACGAGCGGAAATTCTTGCCGAACCTCCTCCGGAAGCGAACGGTAGGCGCGACAGAGACGACCCAGGTTCTTCCTCGGTTCCAGCGTTCCCACGCCGAGAACATAACGGGCATGACGCAAGCCCAGCCTGGACAGCGACGCCGCTGTTTCGGAAGCGTCCCTTGGCCGGAACGCAGAATCGACGCCGTTGTGAATTGCAGTGACCTTCTCGCCCGGCACGCCCAGGCTTTCAATCACTTCTTCACGAACGAATTCGGATACGGTGATGATCGCGTCCGCCTGCTCCACCGCCCACTTCAAGCGCCCGCCAATCGCCCTTACGCGATCTGACGGATGCATGTGCGGCAACGTCAGCACCGACAAATCGTGAACGGTAATCACCGTCGGACCATGAAAGCGGAAAGGAATGAAGTTCGGATCGTGATAAACATCAAGCGACCGCGAACGCAAGCCGCGCGTAAACCATCGTTGCTGCAAAAACCGAACGACCTCGTAAGGCCTGGGCACAACGGTTTTGACCAATCGTTTCGCACCCACCATAGCCTTGCGCGTAAAAGGGGTCAGCCGGGAAGAGGCGTCGCGCTCCGCGCGGACATCCACCTCATTCTCGAGAAGACGATCAGACCACACGGGGCCATAAAAATAGGAAACATCTGCGCCCGCCTGCACGAGCGCCTTGGACAGGTGATAAGTATATTGGCCAACGCCTGTCAGCGGAGACAGGAGACTGATTGCATTCATACCGACGTGCGGCAAGCCCATTGTGTATCTCCCCCGTGTTATTCCTGTGGCTTGACGCAATCGGGATGAAACGCTTTGCCGATTCAGCTTGGTGCTCCCCGGCCAATACCAACGACGGTCAGTCCAGCCGCTCGCGCACGTTTCGGCTCATAAATATTGCGTCCGTCGAAAATCACAGGATCGCGCAACATTGATTTGATGTGCTCGAAATCCGGACTCTGAAAATCACGCCACTCTGTCACGAGCACCAGGCAGTCGGCCCCTTCCAGTGCTTCTTCCTTGGTATCGCAAAGAACGAGGTCATCGCGATCGCCATAGAGTCGAGAAGTTTCGGGCATCGCGACAGGATCGTGCGCGCGAACGTTCGCGCCTGCCGCCCAAAGCGCTTCCATCAACGTGCGGCTCGGCGCCTCGCGCATGTCATCCGTATTCGGCTTGAACGACAAACCCCAGATCGCAACCGTCAGTCCTTTCACCGCACCATCGAAATGCGCCGATATCTTTTCAAACAGACGCATCTTCTGCCGGATATTGACACTCTCGACCGCCTTGATGAGTTGCGCGTCGATCCCGAGGCTGTCCGCCTTCGCCGCCAACGCGCGCACATCCTTCGGAAAGCATGAGCCACCGAAACCGGGACCGGGATAAATGAAGTGATAACCGATGCGAGGATCAGAACCAATGCCCTGTCGCACCGCTTCAATATCCGCACCGACTTTCTCGGCAATGCCGGCGACTTCGTTCATGAAACTGATCTTCGTCGCCAACATCGCGTTGGCCGCGTACTTCGTCAATTCGGCGGATGCGACATCCATCGCCATCAGCTTGTTGTGGTTACGGTTGAATGGCGAATACAAGTCCGTCAACAACGTGAGCGCTCGCTCGCTCGCAGCACCAATGATGATTCGATCCGGTCGCATGAAATCGTTGACCGCACTTCCCTCTTTCAGGAATTCCGGATTCGAGATCACGTCGAAATCAACAGTCTCGCCGCGCTGTTTCAAGCGCGCGTTGATCTCTTCCGTGACTATCTGCGCTGTGCCTACCGGCACCGTGGATTTGTTCGCCACCACCGCGTATGACTGCAAATTCTCGCCAATGCTGCGGGCGACATCCCGAACATGCGTAAGATCAGCGGAGCCATCTTCATCGGGCGGTGTTCCCACGGCGATGAAGATCACCTTGCCGTGATGCACTGCATTCGTTGTGTCCGTGGTGAAGCGTAGATGTCCCGCCGCGATGTTCTTCACAATCAGCGGCTCCAGGCCAGGCTCGTAGATCGGAATGTGTCCGCCACGGAGTTGCCGGATCTTTTCTTCATCGATGTCGCAACAGACAACCTCGTGCCCAACCTCGGCAAGGCAGGCGCCGGTCACAAGACCGACATAGCCGGATCCAAAAATACTGACTTTCACGTGAAGACCCCGAATCGTTATCTTGTCTCGCTGAAAGACGTGAGAATGCGCAAAGGCCGCCTCCTCATCAAGCTGTTGATTTTACATTAGTTTAAGAGGCAGGACACGGCGGAAACGGATTACATTGGACGATCAGGCCGTCAGAACAGGGCGTCGGCGTGACAGGAAATATCCGAGCCCGAACGCCACCAGATCGCCGAGCACACTCACCACGCGCAGCACCACAGCCATGACCGCGGCGACACCAGCCCCATACAAACCACCGAACAGCAGTACGAACAATGCTTCCCGGACGCCGATGCCTCCAGGTGCGCCAGGAACAATGAAACCGAGCAACCACGTCACGGCGTAAAGCGAGACCACGAAGAACACATCACCACCCATGACACCGAAAAGCCAGTAAGCCCCGACGAACAACAGTAATCCGTTTAGTAGCGAGTTCAGGAAATAGAGCGCGTAACAACCCAGTACGACTCGCTCCGGCGGGCGCCTGATCTTGCCCGCAAACCCCAACTTTCGCCGTAGACCTTCCGGAAGCAGGTTGAAAAACAGGATCATGAGATTCGGAACTATCAATGCCAGCATGAGCACCAGCGCCGGCAACCAGTCCTCCACGCCGTGAATCGTCCCAACACTCGCAAGCGCGCCCGTGAACAGCGCATACAGGGACAAGGCGGCGGTGGCGCCGATCATCCAGAGAATCTCGAGAACGATCGAAACGCTGCCATGCGCAACTGATAATCCTTTCAGTTTCAACAAGCCAAGCCGGCCAACGAAGTGGCCGATATTGCCCGGGATGTACTTTCCGACCTGAGATACAAGATGAACACGAAGTCCCGTTAGCAAAGCCAGCTTCTCGCCCGTGGCACGAAACGCAAATGTCCACGCAACTGCGCTTGAAATTGTCGTCACGACGTATATCGGAATCGCTGCAATCACGAACAGCAACACCGCGGAAATTTCTACATCCTCACGCAGCACGCTCCATTGAGAAACCAGAACCGTAACGAGAAAGTACAGCGAGGAAACCGTCAACAAGACCGCGAAAAAATTTTTCCACGTGAAATTCACGCGACACTCCTGTGCAAAAGCACGTCACTCATGACAAACGCTTCCGATCAAAACTTGTCCGGTATGCATCAACAGTTCGCTGTGCCACGAGTTGCCAGGTGTAGTTCATCTGCAACGTTTCCCTCGCATTTCTGATGAACTCACAACGTTTCTCATCATCCCAAGTCAGAACTTCTCGCAGCTTTTTCTCCCAATCTGCCGAATCTCCGGCTTCCGCCAGCAATCCTGTAACCCCGTCCATTACAGCGTCCTCTATGCCTTCCAGTCGCGATGCAATCAATATCGAACCAGCAGCCGGCGCTTCCAGGGCCGTCAGACCAAAGCCTTCCACGTCCGCGCTGTTCTCGACGCGAATGTTCGGCATGATGGTAGCAACGGCCCGCTTTCGATATGAAAGGGCTTCGACATGCGGTACCTGACCCAGCACTTCGACGTTTGGCAAACCTGAAAGGTATTCCCGCTCCTCGCTTGAATAAAAACGGCCTGCCACGACAAACTTGAGCTCGCCATTGAAACGCGGCAGAACATTCTCCGCGAACCATAACGCGCCTTTCCTTCGCACGACCCGGCCAAGATAGAAAACAAACTGCTCTCTCTTTTTCGCGTCTATTTCCTCGCGCGCCATCTCGAAATTTTCCATGCGAATACCAAGCGGAACCACGACCACCGGACCAAGACCGACAGATTCTGCAAGATTTCCCGTGAATTGACTGATCGCAATATAACAGTCAACAGCGGAACCTTGAGACGCGGAAAATTTCACGAATCGCCGATAGATTGCGGGAAGCAGCCCTTTCTTTCGGCCGAAAGTCAGATCAAGGCCATAAACCGTCATGCACCGAACACGCGACCGGCACAACCAGCGATCAAGGATGGCAAGAGGAAACAACACGAAGTCCCCGAAATGCACGACATCGTACTTGCGGCTATTTCGAAGGAGAAACCATGTAGCGCGGAAAAAAAACGCGAAGATGGCGAGAAGGCCCGGAGCGCGGCCAGTCTGTTCTCCCTTGAGTGCGATGACCTCAAGATCAACATCCGAAATGCTACGCAAGGCACACGCGAGCTCTTCGGAATAGAGCTCCATCCCACCAACTGCCGGCGGCCACTTTCTGGTGATAAACAAGACTTTCACAAGAGGTAGTTCTCTACCTGCGCTTTCGCGCAGTAACTATGAAAGTTGGTACGATCAGCAACATCGTGCTCAATATTAACTTCGGAAGTCTCGACATGAATTCCGCAGCCCGACTTCCTTCTATTTCCCCAACGATCCGCAAAGCCTCCCTGTCCAGCTCTTCATGGATGAATCCCGATTGTGAAAACAGTCGCCGAAGCTCCCATCGCGATGGGGACTTGCAGTCGAACTCTTCGTTCTTCCCGCTCGCCCGCACAACCAGGTCGGCGACTTGCTGTGGCATCCAGCTAAGAATCGGAATCTTGTAATGCGGCTCGACGAGCCGCCATTTGTTTGGAACAGCAAGGTATAGCAAGGCGTTTGCCTTCATTACTCGCTTGATCTCTGCCAAATGATGGAGCTGGTCCGGACGGCTACCGACATGTTCAATTACATGATTGGAAATCACGACATCAAATTCACCGTCCTGAAAGGGCAATGCTGTACCAGCAACTTCCCGAAAATCGTAGCCTTCGTGGACGACTCTTTGATCTTTGATATCAATGGCGTATACAGCACCAGCTTCACCGACTTCTTCGGCTAGCACTGCCGCGGTGACCCCTGAGCCCGTGCCAATCTCAAGAACCTTGGTCCCTTTCAAGCTCTTCCTGCTTTCAATAATACGAATTATCTTAGTGGCTTTCTTTTCGCGAGATTCTCTATCAAGGATGGCGTGGTTCAAGCGCATAAGAACGATCTCTTATTTATCGCGGCTTTGCTTTAATAAAAAGCGGGTTTCTTCAAGTAGCTTTCGGTTCACCGCGATGATATCTGCGAGAAATCCAACAAGAATCGTCTGAAACCCCGTACCGATCAGGATTGAAGCGAGAATCAGGGATTGAACGTGTCCATCACCGTCTCCCGATATATAGAAATAGAGATAGCGAAGCCCGATAGCGATACCAGCGCCAAGCAGCAACATTCCGAGTAACGCAAAAAACCGGAACGGTTTGTAAACAACAAATATCCGAACAATGGTGAATATCGAGCGCTTCACGTACGAAGAAATGCTTTTCACCAGGCGCGAAGGACGCAAATCTTCATTGACGCGAATCGGCACGGATTCGATCGCCATGTTCTTCTGGCCGGCCTGGATGATGGTTTCCAGTGTGTATGTGTACTCGCTGAAAACATTGAGCTGTTGGGCGGCATTTCGGGATATGGCGCGAAATCCGCTCGGCGCATCAGGAATATTTGTACGGCTGGCTTTTCGCACGACCCAGCTTCCGAACTTCTGCAAGGCTTTCTTGATCGGTGAGAAATGCTCGATCTCCGCAATCGGTCTCGCGCCGACGACGAATTCTGCCCTGCCCTCGAGAATCGGTTTCACCAGCAACGGAATGTCGTCCGCGTTGTACTGATCATCAGCATCCGTATTCACGATGATGTCCGCGTCGTGCTCAAGACAGGCGTTCAGCCCTGTCATGAAGCCTTTCGCAAGACCCAGGTTCTTCGGGTGCCTTACCACATGATCGACGCCATTCTGTCGGGCGATCTCGACAGTATTGTCCGTGCTGCCGTCATCGATGATCAGCCACTCGACCTTGTCGATGCCTTCGACTTGCCGCGGCAATCTCGAAAGCGCGATTGCCAGTGTTCCGGCTTCGTTGTAACACGGGATCTGTATAATCAGCTTCACTTCACTTCTCCGGTTGCAAGCTGCAAACGACGCACTTGATCAGAAAGAACGCTGTCTTTCGTTACGGTCGAGATCCGCTTCCACCATCACGCGGGACAGTTCTTCCAGCGTTGTTTTTGCTTCCCAACCCAGATACTTTTTTGCCTTTGATGGGTCGCCAATCAGAAGGTCCACTTCCGCGGGTCGATAAAATTTCGGATTGATGCGCACGATGGTCTTGCCGCTTGCACGGTCGACGCCCGTTTCCTTTTCGTCTTCGCCCTTCCATTCGATATCGATTTCTGCAGCCTTGGCGGCGAGCGAAACGAAGTCGCGCACGGTTTCGGTACTGTTGGTTGCGAGCACGTAGGTGTCCGGTTGTTCCGCTTGCAGCATCCGCCACATGCCTTCGACATACTCTTTTGCGAATCCCCAGTCGCGTTTCGCATCAAGGTTGCCGAGCTCCAGGCAATCGAGCTTGCCGAGCTTGATGCGTGCAATGCCGTCGGTGATCTTGCGAGTGACGAACTCTTTCCCGCGCAATGGCGATTCGTGATTGAAAAGGATGCCGCTGGAACCAAAGATGTCGTAAGACTCGCGGTAATTCACCGTCATCCAGTGCGCGTAGAGTTTCGCCACGCCGTAAGGGCTGCGCGGATAAAACGGCGTGCTTTCGCTTTGCGGCACAGCCTGCACCTTGCCGAACATTTCCGATGTCGATGCCTGGTAGAAACGGATCTTCGGATTGACGATACGAATCGCCTCGAGCAGGTTCACCGCGCCAAGACCAGTGATCTTTCCAGTCGTGACCGGCTGATCAAATGACACGCCCACGAAGCTCTGCGCCGCAAGGTTGTAAACCTCGCCCGGCTTGGCCTGTTCCAGCAAGCGAATGCTGGAGCCTAAGTCCGTGAGGTCGTACTCGACCATGTGCAGATCAGGATGATCCTGGATGCCGAGTTCTTCGATTCGCCAGAAATTGACGGAGCTCGTACGGCGGTAGGCTCCGTAAACTGTATAACCCTTCTTTAACAGAAGCTCTGCAAGGTAAGCTCCGTCTTGTCCCGTAATACCGGTGATGATCGCTGTTTTCTTCATTTTCATTTCCTGTCCGTTTTCCCGACCCAGTGCCTTGGAGCCGTCAGGGCCACTCCATCAAGTGTCTGAATACCCGTGAGACTCATCTACTGAAACTCAACAACCCTTGCAACTTTTGATCCCCAGTGCCAGCCCGCTCTATCAATCAGTGCGACATGAACCACGTACTTTCCTGATGGCAGCAACGTGCCGGATCGCGACTGCAGGCGCAACGGTACTTTTACTACCGCGCTTTGCCCCGGCTGCAGTACGTACGGAAGGTTAACGCGGTATTCACCAAGCCACCCTGACTCGCCTGAATGGGTAATGAAGACTCCGAGCTTGGCATCGGGTTTCGTAACGGATGTTCCGGCGTTCTTCACCGACACCTTCATGTCGGGGAGTATGACGTCGCTCCCCGGAAGCATGGAATACTGCGCGTATTGAGCAACGAATCGATATACGTTCATTACCGATTTATCGGCATCTTGCGGCATCTCAAGCAAGATCCGGTTTCTTTCGGACCTGACTTCGGGTTTCGGTTGAACGAAATCCATATTGGCGTCATACGAGCCTGGCGCCATCCAAAGCTCGACATGTCGACCCCCTTTGCCAACCAAGGTCCAATTCGCCGGCACTTTCGCGGTGAACCGATCATCGTTGACGAGTACGTCGCAATTCATCTTCGAGAACTCTCGCCACTTTGAAAATCCTATTACCTTTACCCTCGGGAGCATTAACTGGATCGCGTCTTTCGTCATACCGTACGATCCCCTGCTGCCGGTATAAAAACAGATGCTGTTCGCCTCGCTGATATCGGCTTCCAACTCTCGGATAACCGACAGATCCGCTTGAATCCCGAGTTTTCCACGTCGCAGTTGATCACTCAGGTTTTCAGTCGAGGCATTCCAGAAGATCATCGCGATAACAAGCATTCCGGCGTAACGACTCCAAACCGTTATAGCGGCGACAAGAGCAACGGCGACTGATGTTTCTTCGATTACCCGCCAAAAATCGATTCCCCATTGCGAGGTTCTATACGGAAACCAACCTGTAACCTGAATCCAGTTAATGGCTCTCGTCGGAATAACGTCGATACCCTTCCAAACGATCACACCAAGGAAAACTCCAACAGCGAACGAGGAAACATACGCGATAGTATTCTTAAACCGTTTTATTGAAGAGGAAATAAGAAAAACTATTGCGATTGACATCAAAGGTGCGGCAAAAGGTTCTGAATACCTGCCATAGAAGTAGTTATCGAGCCGCGACGGATTACTCGTAAACAACGCAGTAACCGCAAAGCTCCCGAGCAGTATCAGCACCATGTAGCACAGCGTTAAATTATAAACCCCGCCGACTCGTCCACCTTGACCAGTATCGTTTGGCACTTGCATGAACTTCGCTCGCGAAGACCAGATTTCACTTATCGCCACAAATAACCCGAGTGGAAGAAGGCCGTAGCTGCTCGTAGATAGATAGCTGAACTGCCCTGCGATCAGAACTAGAAAGCGCAAGACGCCGTCCTTCGTTAAAACAGCGTCAAGACGATTCGACGCAAGGCTCAATAGATCATGTTGATTGTATGCGGGCGTTGCATAAAGGCCACTTACCAGATTCGCCTTCAGCAAACCGAGAGTCATGACAACAACACCTAGCCCGAAAAGAAAGGCCACAACGTCCAACACGCGTACTCGCGTTCTCCAGCACATAAAAAACAATAGGATCGCAGTCGCAGCCACTAATACAATGGCACGGCCATGGACTATGTATGCGTAACCAACGATAAGGCCGAGACCTGCGCAAACCAGGTAATCGAACTGCTGCTGCCGAAGCCTGAAAACCATCTGCAGAAACCAGGCAGCAAGCCAAATCAGAAGGAGTAGCAGCGACTCGCCAAGAGCCATTTTCTCGTACAGCTGGAACGCTGGATAAAGCGCTACAACGAATCCGGTAATGACTAGCGACCCGAATCGAACATTCGGAAACATGCTTCGCAAGACCTGAACTGAAACAAGAAAGGCGGCAGCATGAAAAAAACCGTTCAGTGACAGCGCTGTCTGGTATACCCACTGATGGTCGGGCGAGAACAAATACACTGGAACTAACCAGAAGGAGAAACCGATCCCGTAATACGGGACATTCCACATTGCTGCAGACCAATCGTACCCAGCCATAAAAGCCGCGTTCGCCAAATAACCAAACTCGTCGTGGAAGGTGAGCGGCAAATACATCCCGACAACTTGCACTTCATTCAAGCCGAACAGTGCGACCGCCAGCAGAAAAGGAACCGCCCATTCATACTTCGGGTCGCGCATCCGGCTCTTGAGACGGCGAAATTTATTGCACAAGTGCCCGCTTGCACGTCGCACGCTTCGAAGAGTTCCGTACATAGCTGGAACAATGCCGCTAGTCATCGCCGGATACTTGAATTTGAACAGATCGGGATGTCGGCCAATTCCATCCTTCACGATCAAACAACGCCACATGCATGACATACTGGGCTGAGGTCTGCCCACGTCCATTTATACGTACTGGTACAGACAATTCGACAGACTCGCCGGGCTTCATCTCACTGGGCAATTCAACGCGATACTCGGTAACCCAGGATTCCGAACCTTCCTGAGTGAAGAACACGCCGAGCATTTCCTTCGAGCCATATACCCCATCGCCTGTGTTCGTTACCTCGACATCAACTGTTGGCATAGCCATGCGCAAGAATCGAAGCGAATAGAATCTGCTCAATCTTTCCAGAGTGTGGTGCATGAAGCCGCCCACTTCGCCAGGTCCATTCTCAATCGTGATTTTTGCCGATGGCCTGGCGACATCCTTGCTCACAGGAACAGCGGGATAAAGATTTCGGGAGGAATCCGAATCGTTATTCACGAAAACTGACAATCGGGACCCGGAAACAACGGCCTGATAAATGTCCGGCAACTCACAGGGCACGCCATGCGGGACGAGCATTACATCCAGTTTTCCCGGAACACTGCTGCAGTCATAAACGATTTCCAGCGGAGCTTCTGGCAGCTGTATCTGCGCCTGCAGGGGAACGAGATGGCGTTCTTTCCAGTCACCAGTATCTTCTTTCGCCACGCCGACGTGGAGCAAATCATCGGACTCACGAATCGGTGCGAGATGCTTTCCTATGCTCGACCAGCCAACACTTGCTGGAACGACAAATCGATCAAGCGTTTCCGACGCAGCACCGTAAAACAGAATCGCGCAAACCAGGATAAACAATACATGCCGGGCTCGCGCGAGCATGAGTAAAAAGACGGCGCCAATGGTGCTTGAAACGGCAATTTCGCTCGGCCGAAACAGCCAGTTTCCGCTTCGCTGCGGAAACCAGCCCGTCAGGTTTATCCAGTTGATCCCGCTGTAACCCGATGCATCAAATCCTCGCATGGCCAACCAGATCAAAACACCTGTTGACCCCGTCACACCGACGATTACGAAAAACCGGGGTACCGATAATCTTCTTGCAAAAGCCATAACCCAGACGGCGCCAAAAAGAAGGTACGGCAGCAAAAAGGCTTCGATGTATCGTCCATAGAAAAGATGATCAAGCCGCTTTCCATGAATCAATGAAAGTGACGTCACGGCAAAGATCATTGCCGGAAGAAGAATCAGCGTAAGCCAAGGCATAAGCGCTTTGACTTCACGCTTCTTCCAGTGATCGAGCGCCCTTGAAAGGCAGAAGAAATAACCGAATACCACCAAACCATACGTGGCCGTAACGATGTAAAACAATTGATGGACGGCAGAATAAAAAACTGCTTGGATGCCACTCCAACTTGCGATTCCCGCCAAGCGGCTCGACGCAAACTCCGTGACACTATGCTGCACGCCCCTTGTTGTTGGACCCAGGAATTCAGCAACAATGTAATGCTTACCAAACCACGCGAGGATCATCAGCGCTACGAAGATTACGAATCCTCGCGCCAAAGGTTTTCGTGCCTCTCGGCATGCGATGAACAAAAAGGACATCGAAAACAGCACCGCCAGCACCAACGCCAAGGCGCGAAGGTGAATGGCGAATATCCACGCCAGCAAGACTGTCAGCCAGAAGATTTTCCAGTTCGACTCACCGCGTTGACTGATCGAGAACAAAAGGCAGACGACCGCCATTGCCGCAAATGCCAACGCGGTCTCCGACCAGACCAGATGTGCGTAAACGTAAACCGAGGGATACAGCACAACCAGCGCGGCAGCACCGAGTCTTACAATCGGTGGATTCGCCGGAAATGTGAAGCGAAGGATGCGCCATGCTGCAACGTAGAAAGCAGCGATCAACACCGCATTGATGGCGAGTGCACCGTGGTATATCCAGTAAGGATCAGAAAAGAACCAATACAACGGTACATACAGCAGGGAAACGCCGAACCCGTAATACGGCGTTCCCTCCATCACGTTACGCCAGTCAAGCCCGGCGAGCTGGGCAGCATTTGCGAGAAAGCCGAACTCATCATGAAAGATGAAAGGGGCGCCCATTCGACCTTGGGAAAGAATCAGTGCAAAGGTGAAGATGGCTGCAATGAAATAGGCCAGCACGGACTCCCTTCTCTCCGCGGCGTCACTCACATGCTGCAGGGTCTCGCGAAGCCGTCCCCAGGCATTCCGCAGCTCGCGAAACACGCTATCCATCTCGATTTTCCTTTTTCGACTGGTGCTCGGAGCTAATCGCCTGTCGCACATACTCCGGCATCCGCACTTGATACTTCTCTGCACCGCGAAGAAGCTCACGGGCAAACCCGGGGGTGTTCTCCCAGTGACATTCCATGTAGAAAAGATCGCGGTATCGATCAGGATGCTTTTTCATCAGAAGCGCATCCTTCTCGAAAAATCGGGCTCGGGTTGATGACGACTCGCGTTCGACCTCCCGCCGGTGGGGCGGATGATAAACCCACGCTTCTTCCGAGAATGGCAGCTTTCCCAGCTCCTCCAGACGCCATCCTAGGTCAGTGTCTTCGCGAAAATGCGGATTGTCGAACGCATCGTCGAAACCGTTTACGGTATGAAACGCGGAGCGACGTACAAACAGGTTTGCAGTCATGAAACCGATTCCAACGAACCCTTCATTGGTAACGGCCCGCCACTCGGGATCATCGCGCCTTTCCGACTTCACCAGTCCTTCGACGCCAACGATCTCCCGATCATCAAACAATGGTCGTGCTGAGGACAACCACTCGGGTGATGGTTCGCAGTCGTCGTCCGTAAAAGCAATTACTTCGCCGCGAGCAAGCTGTACACCCCGATTGCGCGCAGGGATGGCTCCCTTCACATCCGTGTGCTGGTAATGCAAGCTGAAGCCAAAATCCTCGTCGCGGTCTGGCCACGGCTGAGTGCTCTGATCCACCACGATGACTTCAAAATTCGTCCAGCGCTGCTGCTGAAGACATTGCATGACGCAAGTGAGTTGATCGTGCCGCTCATAGGATGGGATAACTACACTGTAGAAGGGTTTTCGTTTGCCGTGGGTCTGGCATCGGCGTCGGAGCAAGTCGCCAAGATCACGCGAGATCCGTTCCCAGGAATACTTTCGTTCGGCGACCGCGCGCGCATCAAAAGCCAGTCGGCTTCTTTCTTCCTCATTTTCAAGCAGCTCCCGAAGGGAGGCAGCGAAACCCGCTCGATCAGCGATGCGAAATGCAGGAATTCCACCTGATTCGATTCCCCTTGCACCGACAGACGTGGATACGATTGGCAGGCCGACAGCCATGAAATCGAACATCTTGATGTTCGTCCCCGAGCCCGAGAACATCGGATTGACGGCCACATCCACTGCCTGCAGCCATGCGAGCTTGTCTGCATCGCTGATGAAGCCCGTTGTACGAACGTTCGGTTGCGAATCGACGAGGTCCTTTACCTGATCGCCCACGCCGCCGCCAATGACGAAAGTGACATCCGGACATGCAGGTGCAAGCTCATTACAAATGAACTGCGCAGCCTCGACGTTCGGCATATACGGGCTACCGAGGAAAAACGCCGTCGTACCCTTGATTTCGAATCGTCGTCGCGCGGCGTCGCGTTCTTCGAGGCTGGCAGGACGAATTCCTGTCGTGAATACACCGTTCGGAACAATCTGGATATTCTCGACAGGCACTGAATAGAGTTTCGAGAACAGCAGCCGGTCTTCCTGGGAACAGGCAAGCACCATGTCGGCGAAATGCGCGAGCTCGTATTCCGCTCGGACCGCTTCGCGGGCTACTCGCGTACCTTCCGCGCCATCATCCAGGAGTTTCGTGCGTAACAACCCTTCGACATTGTGCGATTCGTAGACGATCAGCTGATCGTCCTTTAATACATCACGAACTAGCGGGAATACCCAGGGATGGGAAAAGACAACGATTTCGGCATCGCGCGCTGCTTCGCGCGCTGCTTCCACATAGTCTGGCGATTTACCGGCCTGGAGATGGAAGGCGGTGTCGATGACGTTCTTCCCACCGCAGGCGGCCTTCAGCTTTTCCGCAGTCTGGAAGTGATCGGCGCTCAACGGGACGTCGATTTCTTCAAGGGTTTCCGACAGTCGATGCTTGCGATAGGACTCTCCCGGCCAGTCATACGTGCCCACGTAGGTCGTACGAAAGTCCGAACCAAGAGAATGATAAAGACCGAGTAACCGGAGCCGGCCCCCACCGACGGGTGGATCAATCGGTTGCATGTCGAGAACAGTGACTTTCAATGTCATATCGCTATCCTTTATGAAATCCGAGTGATCCGAGCAATGTTTCCGCAACACCCTGCCAACTGATGCCCTCTATCGATCTTCGTCCGGCTTGCCCCATAGCGGCCGCCTGCTCGCGGTCGTTTGCAAGGAAATCGATCCTTTCAGCAATTGCCACCGGATCCGGCTCAACGATGAATCCCGTCTTGTCATGCTGAACGATATTCGCGGGCTCTCCAGAATCGCTGCAGGTAATCACCGGCGTGTCGCTCCCGAACGCCTCGAACGTGACAAGTCCAAGGTCTTCACGCTGTGGAACGAACGGAACTACGAGAGCATTCGCGTAAAGCTCGCGCAGCTGCTCCTCCGTAACCCTGCCCAGAAAACGAATGCGCTCGTCGGCCCCCGCCAGTTTCCTGAAAGCGGCTTCGTCTTCTCCTGTCCCTGCAATCAGGAAAGGAACATCCGCCTTGACGTGCTGCATGGCCTTGATGACAAGATCCACACGCTTCCAGCGATGCAGGCGACCTGGCAGAAACACATGCTCGTAGGCACCGGTCCGCAGACCCGTCAATGTTGTGTCTGGATAAAGCAGCTCCGAACCGAGAGCGTTGTACTGCGACAGGCGATCTCCCACCTCTTTCCCGATTACAAAGATTTCCCGAACGCGCGCCGGACTCAATGCAGCGGAATCCAGACGCTGTATGAATGCCCGTTGCTCGCGAAGGTCATCAGCCGGTCGCTGGAACTCCCGGTCGAACATGTCATAAAAAACGCGCATGGTATGCACGAGATAGCAGACGTGATTGGGATGCCGCACTGCATAGCTGGGCGCCTTGGTGGATATCACGCCGTCGAATGCCGCAAGGTCAAGATCGTAGAAGCGCAGGTAGGACGCCTTGATGGCGTCGAATCCTGATTCATCGCTTACTGCATGAATGATGCTGACTTTTGCTCCGGCTGCTTCAAGAGCGTCCCGGAGACCTTGGTAAAATCGCTCCGCACCACCCTCCTCACCCGACGGCGTTGTCGGAGCAATTATTGCGATATTGAAGTCCGAACGTTTCATCTCGACGCCAGAATTGCGTAATCCTGGTAGCCCAGGAAAAGTTTCTGGAACTCTTCCGGAAAACCTTTGATCCCGAAACGTTCGACGTCGTGGGTTCGATCATGCAGTCCAAGTATCTCGACATTCACGAAGCCTCGGGACCGGACAACAAATTGCAACAGTTGCGGCGGGATCGGATTTCTATGCGTTGGATCCATATAGAAACTGTTCGCGCCCACGATCAAGTTTTCCGGATTCGGCGTCTCGAGAATCAACCTGCCCCCCGGCGCAAGAACACGCAGTGCTTCGTCGAGCAGTTCAATCAGCACCTCGAACGGCAAGTGCTCGACGACATGGAACGAAGAGATGACATTGAATTCGCCATCTTTTGCACCGCGCAGGTAGGTCACGGCGTCCGAGTGAACAGCTTCCAGCCCCTTCTCACGACAATGCAGAACCATGCGCTCACTCAGGTCTACGCCGACCGGCTCGCATTCATGTTTCTTCAAGAACTCAAGCCACTCGCCTCTTCCGCATCCGATATCCAGCGCCCGAACTCCGGCAGCCAGCAGACCTGCCTCCCCAAGCGGGTTCTCATAAACATGCAAACGGTTGCGGATGTCATCTTCCGTCCCACGGAATGCGTCTTCGAACGACTGATAGAACGAATCGAGGTCAGGACGTGGCACGCGGGTCGATGCCAAATCATTTGCCTGCGACGAAGCAACCATGGATTCGGCGCTTGTGTTCTTGAGAAGGTAATTCATGTCACGCCGGATGTCGGCCGCGCCTTTTGCCGTGCTCAAGGCCGTATCCCGTATAGCGTCGACGTGCTCCCTAAGTGCCTGCAATCCTTTTGCTGTTTCCGATCCACGCTCTTCGAAGCGTTGCACGTGTAACGTGATCTTTCCATCGACCTGCGATATCTGCTTGTTCAAGTCCTCTGCACGGTTACGAAGATGCGACAAGGCGTCATGGTGGACGTACAACTCCTCGTGCAGTCTTCTGACGTCACCCCGCAGGCCCTGACTCACCGCATCCACGTGCGACTCAAGGACGCGAATGTTGCGCAACGTTCTTGGCAGCAACGCCACGCCGCCCACAAGCTTGAGGAGATAACCCAGAAAGGGAATCCGCAAAGGCAATGCTGCAAGGTAGCGTAAGCGAAGGCCGGGCAATTTCGCGCCTTTCCTGCGCCCCTCCGCTGAATAGCGCAAACGCCCGAGAACTTCGATCTTTCGCAGCCGTCCGGCACGCAACGCCTCGAGATAGTGTTCGAGTCCTTCGGAATCCGGGGATCGATCAAGAGTGGTGCGATACGCCTCGCGCAGAAACTCCACCCCCTGAAGCGCTAGCACCTCGGCCAGCACCGTTTGCCGCGACCCTTCATCTTTGTGTGGATCGCGTGAAGGAGGCTGCTCTGCTTCCCGCAACTCGCGTCGGACCTGCTCCATCAGCAGGTCGAGTTCATCCTCGGAAAGCTTTTCGATTCGTTCAGCCATGGGTTGTCACCTTCCTGAATGCGACCTGCAATGCTGCAGTTCCGACAAAGGTCTTCTCCGAGCCGGGAAACACCTGGAACACCAATGCGCTGTCCCACCAGTCATAGTTCTCTTCAAGGTGGTGTTCACGCTTGTGTAATGCCACGGTCACCGAATAACTCCCGTAACCGAGCTCCAGTCCCAGATCGAACTCGAAGATGTGACGACCCGGTTCGACAGCGTTGATTTCTTCGGTGACGTGATAGGAGTTCGTGCCGAACACATCATTGCCCAGCCGGTCTCGCAGCAGGATGCCGACTGTAAGATCTTCAAGCACGTCGTGAACGGCCACCGCAATCCGCAAGGTTGCCATTTCACCGACTCTGAAAGAGCGGGATTCATGGCCGCGGGAATCGAGCGACTCCACGTCTTCAATGCTGGCGCGGCGATTACCGGACCGCGTCTCGCGATGGCCGTGTGTCGTTTCCACTTGGCGGATCTCGGCGTCTGCTTCGCGTTTTGCGATCATCGCGTTGTAGTAGTCCAGCACAGCATCAGGCGTGTCGTCCCGCAACAGCACGCCTTTGTCAATCAATAACGCGCGGTCGCACAACGTCTTCACAGCACCAGGGTCATGAGAAACAAACAGAAGCGTTGTCCCTTCCTGCTTGAAATCGCGAATTCGGCTGACGCATTTATGAGAAAAATAAAGATCTCCGACAGACAACGCTTCGTCGACGATCAGGACGTTGGGACGCTTCGCCGTCACGACGCTGAAGGCAAGTCGCATCTGCATGCCGCTCGAATAGGTCCTGACCGGTTGCCCCATGTAACCCTGCAACTCGGCGAAGGCTTCTATCTGCGGGATCAATTGTTCGATTTCGTCACTTGCCCAGCCTTGCAACTGGCAGGCCATTATTGCGTTCTGATAACCCGAGTAGTCCGGGTGAAATCCCATGCCCAGTTCAAGAATGGCGGCTATCCGGCCGTTGACCGCAACCGTTCCTTCGGTTGGACGTACCGTTCCCGAAAGCATTTTCAGCAGCGTGCTTTTCCCTGCGCCGTTCTGACCAACAACGCCCAGCGACTCGCCGCGGCGCAACTGAAAATTCAGTCCACGGAGAGCCCATTCCTCGGTGTAACGGCAAATCCTTCCCCCGGTGAGCCAATCTGCAAGACGGGTGATGCGACTGTCGTACCGCTTGTATCGTTTACCAAGGTTGACGGCGGAGATGACGAGATCAGAGTTCATCGACCATCTCCCAGACGAGCTTTCGGAAACTCCACCAACCGATGACAACAGACGCCCCGGCAAGCAGCGCCTGATCAAGAAACAAGCTCCATACCGGCCATTCGCCTCTCAAAACTATATCCTGGTAAGCGAGCATGATCTCCGCCATCGGGTTGAATGTCGTCAGCAGACTGACCGCATACTCCGGAAGAATCACGACCGGGTAGACGATCGGCGTCAGCCAGAACCAGAATTGAACAACAATGCTGGTAACTTGCTGCACGTCGCGGAAAAACACGTTCAGAACGCCAAGGAAAATGCCCAGTCCCGCAGCAAACATTATCTGTATTGCGAGCAACGGAATGAATGCCAGCACACTCCACCCTGGCATGCGCCCAGTGATTACCAAGAAGAGTCCGAACAACCCCATGATGATCGCGTAGTTCACCAAGCTGGTCAGGGAAACGATCAAAGGCAGAACGATCCGGGGGAAATTCGACTTCTTTATCAGGTTCGCGTTATCAACAAAGATCGTTACTGTGCGTGTCAACGTCTCTGCAAACAGCGTCCACGCAAAGATGCCCGTGCAGAGAAAAATTCCGTACGCCAGGCTATCGTCGATATCCGGAAGTCGAGCCTGCATAACCTGGGAGAAAACCAGTGTGTAGACGGCTATCATGGCGAGCGGGTTCAAAATCGCCCACGCACTGCCGAAAACCGAACCCGAGTATCGGCCGCGCACCTCGCGATTCACCATTCCAAGGATGAATCCGCGGTATCGAAGAATGACGTTTAGCATGGAGCGCCCCAAGCCGACGCGATGATCACGTGCGTCCGTACCTGTCGTCAAAACGAACGATGTCATCCTCGCCCAGGTAATCGCCGGTCTGCACTTCGATGAAGACGAGATCGGTTTCGCCGGGGTTGGCAATGCGGTGCTTGTTTTTCGCGGGGATGTACGTGGACTGATCCTTTTCAAGGCGCAGCACATTGTCGCCATTCACGACTTCCGCCTTGCCTTGCACGATCACCCAGTGTTCGCTGCGGTGGTGATGCATCTGCAAGGACAGCGTCGCGCCGGGCTTGACCACGATGCGCTTCATCTTGAAATCCTTGCCTTCTTCGAGAACGGTGTACGTACCCCACGGCCGGTGCACGGTGCGATGCAGCTTTGCCGATTCGTGATCGCGCAGCCGCAGCTGCTCGACGACGTCCTTCACTTTCTGCGTCTTCTCGCGATGCCCGATCAGTAACGCATCGGGCGTGTCGACCACGATGAGATCGTCAACGCCCACCACGGCAACCAGCCGTCCGTCGGTGTGCACGTAGTTGCGGTTGGCATCGACAAGCACGGCGTCGCCAACCACTTTGTTGCCAAGATCGTCGGCTGCAATCATGTCGGCGAACGACCGCCAGGAACCGACGTCGCTCCAGCCGAAATCGCCCGGCACGACGGCGACGTTGTCAGCGCGTTCCATGACGGCGTAGTCGATGGAGATGTTCGCGGCCTTCTGGAAGGTGTCCGCGTCGGCGTGCATGGTGCGAAGGTCATTGCTCGCGGTAGCGCGCGACGCCTTCCAGGTAATTGCCACGCTTTGGTCGATCTCTGAGGCGTGCGCCGTGAAGGCATCCAGGATGTCGCGCACGCGGAAGCAGAAGATGCCGGAATTCCAGAAGAATCCGCCCTGTTCGATGAAGCGCTCCGCTTTCGGGTAATCGGGCTTCTCGATGAAGCGCGCCACTTCGCGCGTGGGCCCGTTACCCAGGACGTCGCCGGCTTCGATGTAGCCGTAACCGGTTTCCGGCGCGGTGGGCACCACACCGAAAGTGACGAGACGTCCCTCGCCCGCGGCCGCAACGGCTGCGCTCACCGCCCGCTGGAATGCCGCCGCGTCGGCAATGACGTGATCCGAGGGCATGACGAGCAGCACGGCGTCATCGCCGGCCAGTTCGCGAACATGCCGGGCGGCCAGTGCGATGGCCGGCGCGGTGTTGCGGCCAACAGGCTCAAGCAGGAAGGACACGTCCACGGCATCCGCCTTCCCGGCCACTTCGTCCAGGTCGTCTTTCGTCTTGAAATAGTATTCGCGATTGGTGACGACAAGCGTCTGACTGACGTTCGCGAGGCCCGCCGCGCGCAGGAAGGTTGCCTGCAGCAGCGACTCGCCGGACTGCAATCGCATGAACGGTTTGGGATGTGCCTCTCGGGAAACCGGCCACAGGCGCGTGCCTGCGCCGCCCGAAAGAATCACCGGAACTATTGCCGGAATCTTGCTCATTTTCTGCCCCCGTTGCCCTCGGCAACATTTCAGTCCTGTCGGTCCCTGACTCTATTAATAATGTGTCGCTATTAATAATGTGTCGCTCAATAATGCGTTGCTGCGACGGTCGGTAATGTATCGGCTCCGGCTACAGGCGCTTCAGCCAGTAGTCGAGTGTGTCCTGCAGTGTCTGGCGCATCTCGATCCGCGGCGCCCAGCCGGTGTCGTTCCGCAGCTTTGCGGGATCGCCGCAGACCCGCTTCTGCTCCGCCGGGCGGTATCTTGCCGGGTCTCGCGCGATGGTCAAGTCGATCCCGGCAATCGCAGCCAGCTCCTCGATCAGCTCGCGGACCGGACGGCTCGTGCCCGAACAGACGTTGTACGTCTCACCCGGCCGGCCCTCTTCGAGCAGGGCAATATAGGCCGAAACGATGTCGCGAACGTCCGTGAAATCGCGCGCGGCATCCACGTCGCCCGCCGTGAGAACGGGAGGTTCTCCGGCTTTCGCCATTCTCGCAATCTGCATTGCAAAATCGGCGACCGCAAACCGCGGATCCTGGCCGGGCCCGATGTGGTTGAACGGCCGCGCCATGACGATGCCGAACGCCTCGGTTTGCGCCCATTGGTAGCATAGAGCCTCGGCCGCCACCTTGCTGACAGCGTAGGGATTCCGCGGTTTCAGGGCGCGGCCTTCGCTGATCGGCTGCTCGTCCTGGGGCACCAGGCCGTACATGTCGCCGGAGCCGACGAACAGCAGCCGGCCGGTGAAATCGTTCGCGCGCAGCGCCACCAGCAGGTTCAGCGTGCCGTAAAAATTGACGTCGAATGTCGCGCGCGGATCCTTGAACGAATCCGGCACGAAACTCTGTGCCGCGAGATGCACTACGTAATCCGGCTTCGCATCCGCCAGCGATTGCGTGAGCGCGGCTTCATCGCGAATGTCGACATTCGACGACATCGCGACAAACACATCGTTCGTGGCTTTGATCCGCTCTTCGAGGACCGATCCGACAAACCCCGAACCGCCCGTGACGTAATAGCGCTTGCTCACCGCGCCGTGCTCACGCCTTGCCGCCGACCAGCCCGAGCAGGGCTTCCGTTTGCTGCTGCATCAGGCTTGCGTCGCCGCGCGCCTCCACGTTCAGGCGGATCACCGGTTCGGTGTTCGACTTGCGCAGATTGAATCGCCACTCGGCAAATTCCATCGAAACGCCGTCGGTGTGATCGATTGCCAACGCGTCATCGGCGTAATGTCTTTCGATGGCCGTGATGACAGCATCGGCATCTTTCACGGTGCGATTGATCTCGCCGCTGCACGGGAACGCCGCGATGCGTTCGCGGATGAGCGAGCTGAGGCTCGCGCCGCTTTCCGACAGGCGCTCCGCGATCAGCAGCCAGGGAATCATGCCGCTGTCGCAATAATTGAAATCGCGGAAATAATGATGCGCACTCATTTCGCCGCCATACACGGCGTCGCACTCGCGCAGGCTCGCCTTGAGAAAGGCGTGTCCCGTTTTCGACAGCACGGGTTTGCCGCCGGCGGCTTTCACCATGTCGATGGTGTTCCAGGTCAGGCGTGGCTCGTAGACCACGGCAGTGCCCGGATGCTTGCCGAGCATCTGCGCACCCAGGAGGCCGACGAGGTAATAGCCTTCGATGAAATTGCCCTGCTCGTCGAAAAAGAAACAGCGATCAAAATCGCCATCCCATGCAATGCCGAAATCCGCGCCGGTTTCGCGCACTGCGTGCGCGGTCGCTTCGCGGTTCTGCGGCAACAGGGGGTTCGGCACGCCGTTCGGGAAGCTACCGTCGGGTTCGAAGAAAACTTTCTCGAAACTGAACGGCAGGTGCGGCTCCAGCGCGTTCACGACAAGACCCGCGCCGCCGTTGCCCGGGTTCGCGACTATCTTCAGCTTGCGCAGCTTCGCGGTGTCGATATAACCCAGCAGGTGCTCGACGAAGGCAGGACGGTTGTCGAGCTTCTGCACAGCGGGTTCGCGATCGAGATCACCAACCGCCGTCTGCGCGACGAGGTTCTTGATTTCGTTCAAGCCCGCATCGCCGCTGATGGGTCGCGCTTCTTCGCGAACCAGCTTCATGCCGTTCCAGCCGAGCGGATTGTGGCTCGCTGTCACCATCACGCCACCATCCAGGCCAAGGTGGAAGGTGGCAAAATAGATTTCTTCCGTGCCGCACAGGCCAATGTCGATCACTTCGCAGCCGGCATCGATGAGGCCGAGCGACAACGCCTTTTTCAGCGACTCGCTGCTGTCGCGAACATCACCGCCGACAACGATCCGGCGCGCGCCGAGATATTCGGCGAATGCCCGGCCAATGCGGTAAGCGAGTGCGTCGTCCAGCACTTCCGGCACGCGTCCGCGAACGTCATAAGCCTTGAAACACGCATCCAGGCGCTGTTGCAGCTCCATTTTCCAACCCCCGCTATTTGATGAATCCGAGATTTTCCAGTTTCGCGACAATCCGCTGTGCGGCGTCGCCCGCGCTCATCTCGCGCGTATCGATACGCATCTCGGGATTTTCCGGCTCCTCGTAAGGATCACTGATGCCGGTGAATTCCTTGATCACGCCGGCGCGCGCTTTCGCGTAAAGGCCCTTGCGGTCGCGCTCTTCGCAGACTTCCAGCGGCGTCGCGACGTGCACTTCAAGAAAGCCGCCCAGTGGCTCGATCATTTCGCGCACATCGCGGCGCGTTGCGGCATACGGCGCGATCGGGGCGCAGATGGCCGCGCCACCGTTCTTCGTGATCTCGCTCGCGACGTAGCCGATGCGGCGAATGTTGATGTCGCGATGTTCCTTCGAGAAACCCAGCTCGCTCGACAAGTGCTTGCGCACGTGGTCGCCGTCCAGCATCGTCACGTGGCGTCCACCCAGCTCCATGAGCTTGACCATCAATGCATTCGCAATGGTGGATTTGCCGGAACCGGAAAGCCCGGTGAAGAAAATCGTGAAGCCCTGCTTGTCACGCGGTGGATGCGTCTTGCGCAGTTCGGCGACGACATCCGGAAACGAAAACCATTCGGGAATGTCGAGACCTTCCTGCAGGCGGCGACGAAACTCCGTGCCCGAAATGTTCAGCACGGTCTCGCCTTTCTTCGTTTCATCGATCGGTGCGTATTCGCCGCGCTCTTCGACGTAAACCATCATCTGGAACGGCACGAGCTTGATGCCGAGTTCGTCCTCGTGCTTTTTCACGAGCTCCTGCGCGTCGTACGGGCCGTAGAAATCCTCGCCCTGGCTGTTCTTGCCCGGGCCGGCGTGATCGCGTCCGACGATGAAATGCGTGAAACCGAAATTCTTGCGGATGATGGCGTGCCACAACGCTTCGCGCGGACCGCCCATGCGCATTGCGAGCGGCAGCAGCGAGAGCATGGTGCTCTCCGCAGGATAATGCTTCACAAGATGTTCGTAGCAGCGCACGCGCGTGTAGTGGTCGATGTCGCCCGGCTTGGTCATGCCGACGACGGGCTGGATGACGAGGTTCGCGTCTTCCTGTTTCGCGGCGCGGAAGGTGAGCTCCTGGTGTGCGCGGTGCATCGGGTTGCGCGTCTGGAAGGCGACGATGCGCTGCCAGCCGCGTTTCCTGAACTCGGCACGCAACTCGCCCGGTGTTCTGCGCAGGTGCCGGAAATCGTAATGCGTCGGCGCTTCAACGCCACGCAACTTGCCGCCGATATAAACCGGGTTGGAGCGATTCAGCAGGAGATTTA
This sequence comes from Gammaproteobacteria bacterium, assembly GCA_036381175.1. Lineage (GTDB taxonomy): Bacteria > Pseudomonadota > Gammaproteobacteria > Natronospirales > JAJUFS01 > JAJUFS01. The sequence goes on along the minus strand of DASVDI010000009.1, from coordinate 20,558 downwards.
CTGCTGGATGTTTTTCGTCATCGGAGCCGAACACTGCGACAGCTTCCGCGCGCAAATCCGGCCGCCAGATGTCACTGACTTCGAGCGTCGCGATCAACACGCCTTCAGGATCGCGCAGCGCGACAATCTCGCCCGTTTTTATCCGGCTTGCGGCATCTTCCGGGATGTCCAGCGTGATCGGCATTGGCCACACGGTGCCATCGGCGAGCCGCATGTCCTTGCAGACGGATTCGTAATCCGCCTTGCCCATGAATCCGTCGAGCGGCGAGAAGCCGCCATTCAACAGCAGCTCGATATCGCACAACTGGCGCGCGCTCAAATCCCACGAGGCGTAATCGCGCGCGCGCTCCCGTTCGCGGTTCGCATCGGCTTCGCCCAGGTAAAGATCCTTGAGTTTGCCGCCGTGCGGAGGATTGAGGCTTTCAAGCGTGCTGGCGTGTGGCTGAGTCAGATCGGTCATCGTGTCTCCAGTATTGAATAGAGAATTTCATACGCACGCACGGAGCCGAATGGCCCCGTGTCCGAAATTCTCCAAGACCCGCCCGATCAGAAAGGAATGTCGTCGTCGAAATCGTCTGCGCCGCCCTGGCTGCGGCCCGTGTTCTGGCCTTGTCCGCCGGAGGAAGCGCCGCCTTGTCCACCGCTCTGGGCACCACCTTGGCCGCGCCCGCCGCCAAAGTTATTGTCGCCGCCCTGCTGGCCACCGCCTTGGCCGCCACGGCCACCGAGCATCTGCATTTCGTTGGCGATGATGTCGGTCGAATAGTGTTTCTGGCCTTCCTTTTCATAACTCGAGGTGCGCAGGCTGCCCTCGATGTAAACCTGCGAGCCCTTGCGCAGGTATTCGCCGGCGATTTCGCCAAGACGGCCGAAGAACACGACGCGGTGCCATTCGGTGCGTTCCTGCTGGTCGCCGGTCTGCTTGTCTTTCCATTGTTCGGACGTGGCGATGTTGATCCGCGTGACCGCATTGCCGTTGGCGGCATACCGGACTTCCGGATCCGCTCCCAGGTTGCCGACCAGGATGACCTTGTTGATTCCCCGAGCCATTGAATTCTCCTTGTCTTCAGGCGCAGCCGCACAGGCAGAAAGCGGCTTATTTTACGGATATTTGGGCCGCCCTGCACCCTGCTTGAGACGGTAACCGGCGAGAATCAGGAGCCAGATCACCGCCACCACAACATTTCCGGCCAGCACCGCGGCCGATCCGCCCCAGCTTGCCAGCAGACCGCCAATAATTCCGCCGGTGAAAGCCCCGAGGAATTGCGCGGTCGCGTAGATTCCAAGCGCCGAGCCACGTCCCCGGCTGCCGGCCGCGACCGAGACGGTGGCGGGGAACTGGGCCTCGACAAAGTTGAAACCGCCGAAAAACACCGCGAGAGCGAGGAAAAACGCCATATCCGAGTCTGCGAGCGCCAGCCCGCCCTGCCCGAGAACAATCGCGAGTACCGCGAGCAGCAAGGCCAGCCACGGCGAGCGGCGCTCCTGCAGCAGGATCAGCGGCGCAAGCAGAAACAGCGAGCCGAGCATGACGGGCAAGTAAACGCCACCGTGTTCGCCGCGCGGGATGTTGAAGCCGTCGGTGAGCAGCACGGGAACGGCGAGAAACGTTGCGGTCATAATGGCGTGCAGCGCAAAAATGCCGAGTGCTTGCGGCGCAACGAGTGGAAATACCTCGCGCAAGGGTAACAGGTCTTCGGCGGGCGCCGGTGGCGGTGCCGCAATCGGCAGGAGCAACAGCACGCCGATGAGCGCGAAACCTGCGGTGAGCCAGAAAAGTCCCGGCACGCCGATCCAGCCCGCAACGGTCGGGCCCACGACAAACGCAAGAATGAACGCCATGCCGATCACGATGCCGACCAGCGCCATGACGCGCGTGCGCCGGTTCGTGGGTGTGAGATCGCCGACCAGCGCGATGACCGCCGCGGAAATCGCGCCTGCGCCTTGCAATGCGCGACCGGCGATCAATGCGGCAGGCGTCGTGGCGACTGCGGCCAGCACGCTGCCGGCGGCAAACACCGCGAGCCCGAAAAATATGACCGGCTTTCGCCCGAAGCGATCGGACAGCCACCCGAACGGCAACTGGAAGACGGCCTGCGTCAGTCCGTAAATGCCGAGCGCAAGTCCCGCCGCCAACGGCGTTGCGCCCGGCATTTCGCCGACATGCAGGGCGAGCACGGGCAGCACCATGAACAGGCCGAGCATGCGCAGGCCGAGCAGGGTCGAAAGCGCGCTGATCGAACCCCATGAAACAGACGAGGAGACGCGGTTCATCGAAGTGAATTCATGCTGAAAGTCGCTTTGCGGGTCACGCACAAGGCCGCGTATAGTAACAGGTTCGATTCCCCACCCTAAGACGGTCCCCGACAAGCAGAATGGACAGCATTCAGATCCGCGGCGCGCGGACGCACAATCTCAGGAATCTCGATCTCGAACTGCCACGCGACAAGCTGATCGTCATCACCGGCTTGTCCGGCTCCGGCAAATCGTCACTCGCATTCGACACCATTTACGCGGAAGGCCAACGCCGTTATGTCGAGTCACTCTCGACGTACGCGCGGCAATTCCTGTCGATGATGGAAAAGCCCGACGTCGATGACATCCAGGGTTTGTCGCCGGCAATTTCCATCGAGCAGAAATCCACCTCGCACAACCCGCGTTCGACCGTCGGCACGGTAACGGAAATCTACGATTACCTGCGCCTGCTGTACGCGCGCGCCGGCACGCCGCACTGCCCTGAACACGGTACGGAACTCGAAGCGCAAACCGTTTCGCAGATGGTTGACCAGGTGATGAACCTGCCGGAAGGCACGCCGTTGATGTTGCTTGCGCCGGTGATTGCGAATCGCAAGGGCGAGCACGTGCAACTGCTGACGGAACTGCGCGCGCAGGGTTTCATCCGCGCGCGCGTGAACGGGAAGGTTGTGGATCTCGATCAACCGCCGACGCTCGATCTGCGCAAGAAGCACACCATCGAGGCGGTGATCGATCGCTTCAAGGTGCGTGACGATCTCGCGCAACGCCTGGCGGAATCTTTCGAAACTGCACTCGCACTTGCCGATGGCACGGCGAAGATCGCGCCGCTCGAGCAGGACAAGAAGACGAAGAATTCGGCGGAGATTGTTTTCTCCGCGAAGTTCGCCTGCCCCGAGTGCGGTTACTCGCTGTCGGAACTCGAACCGCGATTGTTTTCGTTCAACAATCCTGTCGGTGCGTGCACGGGTTGTGATGGCCTCGGCGTAAAGCAGTTCTTCGACGCCTCGCGCGTCGTCGGACATCCGCATTTGTCACTCGCGGGCGGCGCGATACGCGGCTGGGACCGGCGCAATGCGTATTATTTCCAGATGATCAAATCGCTGGCGGATCACTACAAGTTCGACATCGAAACGCCATTCGAGGATCTGCCGGAAAAGATCCGGAAAATCGTGCTGTACGGTTCCGGCGAGACGAAAATCAAGTTCCGTTATTTCAACGAACGCGGCACGAACACGCAGCGCGAGCACCGCTTCGAAGGCATTCTGCCGAACATGGAACGCCGCTATCGCGAAACCGAATCGCAGATGGTGCGCGAGGAACTCGCGAAATACCTTTCAACGCGGCCCTGCCCCGATTGCGAAGGCACGCGTCTGAACAAACCCGCGCGACATGTCTTCGTCGCGGAACAAAGCCTGCCGGAAATCACGGCGACTGCCGTCGGAAAATCCAAGGCGTTTTTCGACAAGCTGAAACTACCCGGCCGCAAGGGCGAGATCGCGAAAAAGATCGTCAAGGAAATTTCCGACCGGCTTACCTTCCTCGTTGATGTCGGGCTCGATTACCTCACGCTCGATCGCAGCGCCGAAACTTTGTCCGGCGGTGAAGCGCAGCGCATTCGTCTCGCCAGCCAGATCGGTTCGGGTCTTGTCGGCGTGATGTACATTCTCGACGAGCCTTCCATCGGCCTGCACCAGCGCGACAACCAGCGCCTGCTCGACACACTCGTTCGCCTGCGTGATCTCGGCAATTCGGTGATCGTGGTCGAACATGACGAGGACGCCATCCGCCACGCGGACCACGTGCTCGACATGGGCCCGGGCGCCGGTGTGCACGGCGGCACGATTGTTGCGCAAGGCACGCCGCGCGACATCGAAAAAAGTGCGGCTTCACTGACAGGACAATTTCTTTCCGGTCGCCGCAAGATCGCGGTGCCGGATATGCGCACGCCACGGCAGAAAGACCAGCAGCTCGTGTTGCACGGCGCGCGCGGCAACAATCTCAAGGATGTAACCGTTTCCATTCCGCTGGGCTTGATGACCTGCGTCACGGGAGTGTCCGGTTCCGGCAAATCCACGCTGATCAACGACACCTTATATAAGTATGCGGCGCGCGAGCTATACGGCGCATCCGACGAGCCAGCACCGTTCGATCGCATCGACGGTTTGCAGCAGGTGGACAAGGTCATCGATATCGACCAGTCACCGATCGGCCGTACGCCGCGTTCGAATCCCGCGACGTACACGGGCTTGTTCACGCCGATCCGCGATCTGTTCGCGGAAACGCCGGAATCACGCGCGCGCGGTTACAAGCCGGGACGTTTCTCGTTCAACGTGAAAGGCGGCCGCTGCGAAGCCTGCCAGGGCGATGGCGTCATCAAGGTGGAAATGCATTTCCTGCCGGACATTTACGTTGCCTGCGATATCTGCAAAGGCAAGCGCTACAACCGCGAGACGCTCGACATCCGCTACAAGGGAAAAAACATCAGCGAAGTGCTGGAGATGACCGTGGAGGACGCGCTGGAATTCTTCCGGCCGGTGCCGACCATCGCGCGCAAGTTGCAGACGCTGATGGACGTCGGCCTTTCCTACATTCGCCTTGGCCAGAACGCGACAACCTTGTCCGGCGGTGAAGCGCAACGCGTGAAACTCGCGCGCGAACTTTCCAAGCGCGATACCGGACGCACGCTGTACATTCTCGACGAACCGACGACGGGCCTGCACTTTCACGACATCGAGCAATTGCTCGGCGTGCTGCATCGCCTGCGTGATCATGGCAATACGATTGTCGTGATCGAACACAATCTTGATGTCATCAAGACCGCCGACTGGATCATCGACATGGGCCCGGAAGGCGGTGACGGCGGCGGAACGGTTGTTGCGGAAGGAACGCCCGAATCTTTGGCCGGCAAGAAAAAATCCTACACGGGCCATTACCTCGCACCTTTGCTTTCATCCACGACAAAGAAAAAGAAGGCTGCTCAAAGAAAATGAGCGATATCAGCGAGTAGGCCTGAATGGATTCACTGATGGTTGCGGCAAGCAATTGAGATATCCTCCCGCCGGATGCAGTACCGGAACCGGTATGTATAATCGGCCGGCACGGGGAGGGAAAAATGAACTGGGACGCGCTGATCGCCGTCGGCACTACGCTTGCGTGCCTCGGAACATTGATTTTCACTCGCGTATCGGCCGCCAATGTCTTCGCCGGTGCACTTGTCGTGCTGCTCATCACCGGCGTACTCGAAACGGAAACCGCCATAGCGGGATTCGCCAATCCGGGACTCCTGACGATCGCGGCGTTGTATGTGGTCGCTGCCGGACTTCGGCAGACGGGCGCGGTGAACACGTTGAGCGCCACGCTCTTCGGCCGGCCGCGCTCCATTGGCCTTGCGCAGTTGCGCATCATGGCCCCGGTCACGGTTCTCAGTGCATTCATCAACAACACACCAACGGTTGCGACGTTTGTACCTGCCATTCTTGACTGGTCGCGCAAACAGGGAATGTCGGCGTCGAAGTTTCTCATTCCGCTCTCCTATGCCGCGATATTCGGCGGCACGTGTACGCTGATCGGCACAAGCACGAACCTTGTCGTCAACGGCATGCTGCTGGGTGAAACCGGCCGCGAGTTCGGTTTCTTCGAGCTCGCGTGGCTCGGTGTTCCCTCCGCGCTGATCGGCATGAGCTACATCATGCTTTTCAGCCGCTGGTTGCTGCCGGCAAGAATCCCCGCCTTGGAGAAGCTGAAGGACCCGCGCGAATACACCGTGGAGATGATCGTCGAAGACATTGGGCCTCTTGATGGACGCACAGTGCGGGAGGCAGGCTTGCGCCAACTGCCCGGACTCTACCTGATCGAGATTGATCGCGATGGCACGCTGATTCCCGCCGTCGGCCCCGACGAGTTGCTCAAGGGCAGGGACCGTCTTGTGTTTGCCGGCGTCACGGAATCGATTGTCGATCTTCAGAACACCAAGGGACTCCTTCCCGCGACCGACCAGGTGTTCAAGCTCTCGTCGGAGCGCGCGCAACGGACACTAATCGAAGCCGTTGCGTCGTCAAGCGCGAATTTCGTCGGCAGGACAGTGAAGGAAAGCGGGTTTCGCAAACTCTATGATGCCGTTGTGATTGCGGTTTCCCGGAACGGCCAGCGCATCAACCGGAAAATCGGTGACATCCGCTTGCGTCCTGGTGACATGCTGTTGCTGGAATCGGATCGTGGATTTGCCGAGCGGCACCGGAACAACCGCGACTTCCTGCTGCTCAAGCCGCTGGATAACGCAGCGAGCTATCGCCATGAACGCGCCTGGATCGCGTGGCTGATCCTGGCGGGCGTCATTGTTTCCGCAACGTTTGGATGGCTCGACATCCTGACTGCCGCGCTCGCGGGCGCGGGCGCGATGGTCATCACGCGCTGCTGCAGCGGAACGGATGCACGCCGCTCGATTGACCTGGAAGTGCTTATCGTTATCGCCTGCGCTTTCGCACTTGGTGAAGCACTGGATCGCACGGGCGCGGCTCACGCGCTCGCGATGAATATGCTTGAACTTACAGGAAACAATCCTTTCGCTGTGCTCGCCGTAGTGTATGTCACCACAGTCCTGATGACCGAGATGATCACCAACAACGCGGCGGCCGTGTTGATGTTCCCGCTGGCGTACGCCATTGCCGGTTCGCTGGGATTGAATTTCATGCCGTTCGCGATCGCCATCACTTTCGCCGCATCGGCGTCGTTCGCAACACCCATTGGCTATCAGACCAACCTCATGGTTTACGGTCCCGGCGGTTATCGCTTCACCGACTACATCCGGTTCGGTGCGCCGCTCAACATCATTATGGGCGTGACGGCGCTGGCGATCATTCCACAGGTATGGCCGTTGACGTAAAAGGGACGGAATCATGGAGAAACCCAAATCCATGAAGCGCAAAAAAAGCCGGGCGAATGCCCGGCTTTTCTTGTTCATGCTAACGAAAAACGCTTATTCGACGTTCTCGGTCTCTACTTTCTGCTCATCTTCCGCCGATTCGCGATCGACAAGCTGTATGTACGCCATCGGTGCGTTGTCGCCAGCGCGAAAGCCCGCTTTCAGGATGCGGAGGTAGCCGCCCTGGCGCGTCTTGTAGTGCGGTCCGAGTTCGTTGAAAAGCTTGGTCACGATCTCGCGATCGCGCAGGCGATCAAATGCGAGGCGACGCTTGGCAACGGAATCAACCTTTGCGAGCGTGATCAGCGGTTCGACCACGCGGCGAACTTCCTTCGCCTTCGGCAATGTGGTCTTGACCGCTTCGTGACGAAGAATGGACGCAGCAAGATTGCGCAGCATGGCGCTGCGGTGACTGCTGTTGCGGCTAAGTTGCCGGCCGGTATTACGGTGACGCATGGCTCGTTATCCTGTCGTGGTGGCCGAGAGTCTCAAAGGACTCGTTCGTCACGGCCGCGCAGGCTTGCCGGCGGCCAGTTTTCCAGTTTCATGCCGAGCGCGAGGCCGTGCTGTGCAAGCACGTCCTTGATCTCGGTAAGCGATTTCTTGCCCAGGTTCGGTGTCTTGAGCAGTTCGACTTCCGTCCGCTGCACGAGATCACCGATGTAATGAATGCTCTCCGCCTTCAGGCAGTTGGCCGAACGCACGGTCAGCTCGAGATCGTCAACCGGACGCAGCAGGATCGGATCAACGTGCGCTTCTTCGGCGCGGCCGGCCGCTTCCTCGTCGCCCTGCAGGTCAACGAACACCGACAACTGCTCGCGCAGGATGGTCGCGGCGCGACGGATCGCTTCTTCCGGATCCAGCGTGCCATTGGTTTCGATGTCGATGACCAGCTTGTCGAGGTCGGTGCGCTGTTCGACACGCGCGCTTTCCACAGAGTAGCTGACACGGCGCACGGGGCTGAACGTGGCATCGAGCTGCAAGCGGCCGATCGGACGGTTGCTGTCTTCGCCTTCGCCACGAATCGTTGCCGGCTCGTAACCGCGACTCTTGCGAACCTTCAGGGTCATTTCCAGCGAACCCTTGTCGTTCAGGTGCGCGATCACCAGCGACGGATTCACGATTTCGATGTCGTGATCGGTCTGGATGTCGGCAGCCGTGACAACGCCGGGCCCTTTCTTCGAAACGGTCAGGACCGCTTCGTCGCGCTGGTGCATGCGGATGGCGAGCAGCTTGAGGTTCAGGAGCACGTCAATGACGTCTTCCTGCACACCTTCAAGCGTGGTGTATTCGTGCAGCACGCCTTCGATCTCGGCCTCGACGACCGCGCAACCCGGCATCGACGACAGCAGGATGCGGCGCAAGGCGTTGCCCAGGGTGTGACCGAAACCGCGCTCCAGCGGCTCGATCACAACCTTGGCGCGACGCTCGTTCTTGACGTCGACATCGACCAGTCGCGGTTTGAGGAATTCTGTGACGGAACCCTGCATGGAGTGTGTAACCTCTCGGTGTTTACTTCGAGTAAAGCTCGACAACCAGATTTTCGTTGATGTCGGGCAGCAGGTCAGAACGCTCCGGTACGGTCTTGAACGTACCCTTCAGCGACTTCTCATCGACCTCGACCCATTCAACACGGCCCATCTGCTTGGCGATCTCCATCGCGTTCTGGATGCGAAGCTGCTTCCTGGCCTTCTCGCGCACTTCGATCTCATCGCCCGCCTTCACTGTGTAGGACGGGATGTTGACAAGCTCGCCGTTCACGACGATGCCCTTGTGGCCGACCAGCTGGCGTGCTTCCGCGCGTGTCGCGGCAAAGCCCATGCGGTAGACGACGTTATCCAGGCGGCATTCCAGCAGTTGGAGCAGGTTCTCACCCGTCGAACCACGCAGCGACGCCGCCTTCTTGTAATAGTTGCGGAACTGCTTTTCCAGGACGCCGTACATGCGGCGCAGCTTCTGCTTTTCGCGCAGTTGCAAACCGTAATCGGACAAACGGGTGCGTCGCGCACCATGCTGGCCCGGTGCCGACTGGCGGCACTTGGATTCCAGCGGACGCACACCGCTTTTCAGGAAAAGATCGGTGCCCTCGCGACGCGACAGCTTGCACTTCGGACCAATGTAACGTGCCATTCTCTAAATCCTCTTAGACGCGGCGCTTCTTCGGCGGACGGCATCCGTTGTGCGGAATCGGCGTCACGTCAGCGATATTCGTGATCTTGTAACCCAGCGCATTCAGCGCGCGAACCGCGGACTCGCGGCCAGGGCCTGGACCCTTGACGCGCACTTCCAGGTTCTTCAGGCCGTAATCCAGCGCGGCCTGTCCGGCGCGCTCGCTGGCAACCTGTGCCGCGAACGGCGTTGATTTGCGCGAGCCGCGAAAACCGGAACCACCCGACGTTGCCCAGGACAAGGTGTTGCCCTGACGATCGGTGATCGTGATGATCGTGTTGTTGAAAGACGCGTGGACGTGGGCAATGCCATCGACCACCGACTTCTTGACGCGCTTGCGAGGTTTCGAACCGGGCTGTGCCATGTTTCAGTTATCCAGGATTCTCGAGTTGATTCGGTTTGCTGTCGCGCGACTTATCGCGTGACCGGACGACGCGGACCCTTGCGGGTGCGGGCATTCGTGCGGGTTCGCTGGCCGCGCAGCGGCAGGCCGCGGCGATGACGGATACCCCGGTAGCTGCCGAGATCCATCAGGCGCTTGATGTTCATTGACACTTCGCGACGTAGATCGCCTTCGACCGAGAACTTGCCGACCTCGGCACGCACGGCATCGATCTCGGCTTCGCTGAGATCCTTGACCTTGGTTTCGGGCGCAACGCCAGCGGCCGCGCAAATGTCGGCGGCACGGTTACGCCCAATGCCGAAGATCGACGTCAGCGCGATCACGACATGTTTCTGCACTGGAATATTGATGCCAGCTATACGGGCCATTTACTTCGTTCTCCCTTGCACGGATCGCGCGCGGAAACGCGCCAATTTATACGATCACTCTGCAAAAATCAATAGAAAATCAGTATCTTAACCGCAATCTCAGCCGGCGCCTTCAACCCTGGCGCTGCTTGTGGCGGGCATCCGTGCTGCAAATGACGCGAACCACGCCACTGCGGCGCACGATCTTGCAGTTGCGGCACATCTTCTTGACCGAGGCTCTAACCTTCATCGTTCTATCCTCTTACCGGATCTGGCCGGCGCGGCCATATCCCTTCAAATTCGCCTTTTTCAGCAACCCTTCGTACTGGTGCGACATCAGGTGCGCCTGGAGCTGCGACATGAAGTCCATGACCACAACAACAATAATCAGCAGCGAGGTACCACCGAAATAGAACGGCACGTTCCACCACAGGATCAGGAACTCCGGCAGCAGGCAGACCAGCGTGATGTACGCCGCGCCCCAGAACGTCAGCCGCGTCAGCACCATGTCGATGTACTCGGCCGTCTGCTTGCCCGGACGAATCCCCGGGATGAACGCGCCCGATTTTTTCAGGTTGTCGGCCGTCTCGCGGCTGTTGAACACCAATGCCGTATAAAAGAAACAGAAAAAGATGATCAAGCTGGCGTAGATGAACGTGTAGACCGGTTGGCCTGGCGACAGGCTCGCGGCAATCGTCTGCATCCAGCCACCACCTTCGGCTGTCCCCACCCAGGTGCCCAGCGTGGCCGGGAACAGGATGATGGACGAGGCGAAAATCGGCGGAATCACGCCCGACATGTTCAGCTTCAGCGGCAGATGGCTGGTCTGCCCCGCGAACATGCGACGGCCCTGCTGGCGCTTCGCGTAATTCACCGCGATACGACGCTGGCCACGCTCGACGTACACAACGCCCCAGGTTACTGCAATCGCGAGGAACAGGATCAGCAGGACAATGCCGCCAGCCAGTTCGCCGGTGCGCGTCAACTCGATGGTGCCGCCGATGGCAGCCGGCAAACCCGCGACAATACCGGCGAAAATGATCATCGAAATGCCATTGCCGATACCGCGCTCGGTGATCTGCTCACCCAGCCACATCAGGAACATCGTGCCGGCAACCAGCGTGATCCCGACCGTGAATATGAACGAGATGCCCGGGTTGATCGCTATTCCCTGGTTCTGCAGCGCAAATGCCGCACCGACGCCCTGGAAGGTGGCCAGGAATACGGTTCCGTAACGCGTGTATTGCGTGATCTTGCGGCGTCCGGACTCGCCTTCCTTCTTCAGTTGTTCGAGCGTCGGCACAACGGCCGTCATCAACTGGATGATGATGGACGCCGAGATGTACGGCATCACGTTCAGCGCGAAAATACTGAACCTCTCCAGCGCACCGCCCGAGAACATGTTGAACATGTCGAGGATGGTGCCGGACTGCGAATCGAACAATTGCGCCAGGGCGATCGGATCCACGCCGGGCACGGGAATGAACGCGCCGATGCGAAACACGACAATCGCGCCCAGCAGGAAAAAGATGCGCTGGCGCAATTCGGTCAGACGACCGATTTCGCCGAGTCCGCCCATCGCGCCTGTACCGCTACGCGCCATCAGTCTTCCACCTTGCCGCCGGCCTTTTCGATAGCCGCGCGCGCGCCCTTGGTAGCCTTGATGCCCTTGAGCGTCACAGCCTTGTTGATTTCACCCGATGCGATGACTTTCACCTGCGCTACCTGCTGGCCGACGATGTTCGCCGCCTTCAGCGCCAGGATGTCGATCACATCGCTGCCGACTTTTTCCAGTTCGTGCAAACGCACTTCCTCGGAGAACTTCGAGGTACGCGAAACGAAACCGATCTTCGGCAGGCGGCGCTGCAATGGCATCTGGCCGCCCTCGAAGCCGACCTTGTGATAGCCGCCCGCGCGCGCCTTCTGACCCTTGTGGCCCTTGCCGGACGTCTTGCCCAGCCCCGAACCAATGCCGCGGCCGAGGCGCTTCTTCTCGGGCTTGCTGCCCTCTGCGGGCTTGAGCGTATTCAGCTTCATGTCAGGCTTCCTCGACCTTCAGCATGTAGGACACCTTGTTGATCATGCCGCGATTTTCCGGCGTGTCCTGTACGGTTACCGAGTGGTGAATGCGGCGAAGACCCAGGCCGCGGACGCACTCGGCGTGACCAGGCGTGCGGCCGGTCGGGCTCTTCACCAGCGTTACTTTGACTGCTTTCGCTTTTGCCTTCGCCACGGTGGTTTACCCCATGATCTCGTTAAGCGATTTGCCACGCTTGGCGGCAATGTCTTCCGGCGACGCGGCACCGGTCAGCGCATTCAGCGTCGCCTGCACGACGTTGATCGGATTGCGCGACCCGTACGACTTCGCCAGCACGTTCCTGACACCCGCGACTTCCAGCACAGAGCGCATGGCGCCACCGGCGATGACACCGGTACCGTCGGAGGCCGGCTGCATGTAAACGCGCGTCGCGCCGTGACGGCCCTTCATCGCGTAAAACAGCGTGCCTTCCTTCAGCGAGACATCGCGCATGTTCTTGCGTGCCTGCTCGGTGGCTTTCTGAATCGCAACCGGCACTTCGCGTGCCTTGCCATAGCCATAGCCGACCCGGCCGTTGCCATCGCCGACCACCATCAGTGCGGTGAAACCGAACTGCCGGCCGCCCTTGACCACCTTGGCCACGCGGTTGACGGTAACCAGCTTCTCCTGGAAACCGTCGGAATTCTGCGCGTTATCAAAACTCGCCATGTTCATTCACCCTTAAAACTGCAGGCCGCTTTCGCGGGCAGCGTCAGCCAGTGCCTTGACCCGGCCGTGGTACTTGAAGCCGGAGCGGTCAAAGGCAACGTTTTCAATGCCGGCGGCCTTGGCCTTCTCGGCGATCGCCTTGCCGACGGCGGCAGCGGCATCAACATTGCCGGTGCCCTTCAGCCCCTTGCGCATGTCCTGTTCCACCGTCGAGGCAGCAGCCAGGACTTTTCCGCCGTCCGGCGAAATGACCTGGGCATAGATATGCCGCGGTGTACGGAACACGCAAAGGCGATGGGCGCCGAGTTCCCGGATCTTGTTCCGGGCGCGCGCCGCACGGCGCATACGAGCAGATTTCTTGTCCATATTCGCCACCTGTTACTTCTTCTTGGCCTCTTTGAGGACCACACGTTCATCGGAGTAGCGCACGCCCTTGCCCTTGTAAGGCTCCGGCGGACGGAAGCTGCGGATTTCGGCCGCAACCTGGCCGACCTGCTGCTTGTCTGCGCCCTTGATGACGATTTCCGTCTGGCTCGGCGTCTCGATAGTGATACCGGCCGGCACGGGATAATTGACCGGATGCGACAGGCCGAGCGTCAGGCCGAGCGTCTTGCCCTGCGCCTGCGCGCGGTAGCCGACGCCGCGCAGTTCCAGCTTGCGCTCGAAACCCTGGCTCGCACCCTGCATCATGTTTGCGAGCAATGCGCGCGTCGTTCCGGCAAGCGCAACCGCCTTCTGGTCGTTCATGTCGCAGCTCACGCGCAGCACACTGTCTTCCTGCACCACCTCGACGTTGTCGTGCATAGTCCAGGTCAGTTCGCCCTTTGCACCCTTGATCCGGACTTCGCGTCCGGAAATCGTGACCTGGGCGCCCTTGGCGATTTCAATCGGTCGTTTTGCAACTCGGGACATTTCGATTCCCCTCTTTAAGAAACGACGCAGAGCACTTCGCCGCCTTGCCCATTGGCACGCGCAGCGCGGTCACTCATGACGCCCTTGGAGGTGGAAATGATCGCCACACCGAGACCGCCCAGCACCTTGGGCAGCTCGTCCTTGCCCTTGTAAACCCGCAGGCCCGGACGGCTGACGCGCTGTAATTTCGCAATGACCGGCTCGCCCTGGTAATACTTGAGCTGGATGCTCAACACCGGCTTGCCGTCTTCTTCCTGTTTCGCGAAATCGGCGATGTAGCCTTCTTCCTTCAGCACGCGCAGCACTTCCACTTTCAGCTTCGATGCCGGCGCCTTCACTTCGGTCTTGCCCGAGAGCTGGCCGTTGCGAACGCGGGTCAGCAGGTCGGAAATTGGATCAGTCATACTCATGTATCGATATCCTCTCGCGGATAATCTTCAAATAAATCGGTTCTGAAACGCTTTACCAGCTTGCCTTGCGCAGGCCAGGAACGTCGCCGCGCATCGCCGCTTCACGCAGCTTGTTGCGGCCCAGTCCGAACTTGCGGTAATAACCGTGCGGACGGCCGGTGATCTTGCAGCGGTTGCGCTGCCGGGTCGGGCTCGCATCGCGCGGCAGTTTCGCCAGCTTTTCGACAGCAGCGGCCACTTCTTCCGACGTGCTCTTCGGGCTCTTGATGATGCCTTTCAGTTCCGCACGTTTCGCCGCATACTTCTTCGCAAGCACTTCGCGCTTTGCGTCGCGGTTGACCATTGAAGTCTTTGCCATGTCTGAACCCTTTAGTTTCTGAACGGGAAGCTGAACGCTGCCAACAGCGCCTTGGCTTCCTCGTCGGTCTTCGCATTCGTCGTGACAGTAATATCCATGCCACGCAGCGTGTCGATCTTGTCGTAATCGATTTCCGGGAAAATGATCTGCTCGCGCACACCCATCGAGTAGTTGCCGCGACCGTCGAACGACTTGCCGTTCATGCCGCGGAAATCGCGGACACGCGGCAGCGCGACGCTGATCAGGCGATCCAGGAATTCGTACATCTTCTGGCGGCGCAAGGTGACCTTGCAGCCAATCGGCCAGCCTTCACGAATCTTGAAGCCCGCGATGGATTTGCGTGCATGCGTCACGACAGGCTTCTGGCCCGCGATCTTCGTCATGTCGCCCACCGCGTGCTCGATGATCTTCTTGTCGCCCACGGCCTCACCGAGACCCATGTTCAAGGTGATCTTCGTGATACGTGGCACTTCCATCACGTTCTTGTAACCGAACTGCTCCATGAGCTGCTTGGTCACTGTCTCATTGTAAAATTGCTGCAATCTGGCCATTGCCGTATCCCGTCTCAAATATCGACCACTTCATTCGTGGACTTGAAGAAGCGAACCGTCTTGCCCTTTTCCTCGCGGATGCCGACCCGGTCGCCCTTCTTGGCTTTCGGGTTCCACAGCATCACGTTGGAAATGTGAACGGGCATTTCCTTCTCGATGATGCCGCCCTGCACACCCGCATTCGGGTTCGGACGGACATGCTTCTTCGCCATGTTGATGTTTTCGACAAGCACGCGGTCCTCGGCTTCAAGCACGCGAATCACGTTGCCGCGGCGGCCCTTGTCCTTGCCTGCCGTCACGACGACCTCGTCACCTTTTCTGATCTTGCGCATAGCTGCAAACTCCAGGAAATCAGAGCACTTCGGGGGCCAGCGAGATGATTCGCATGAATTTCTCATTGCGAAGCTCGCGGGTCACGGGCCCGAAAATACGCGTACCAATCGGCTCCAGCTTGGTGTTCAGGAGCACTGCTGCATTCGTGTCGAAGCGAATGATCGATCCGTCCGGACGGCGCACGCCCTTGCGGGTACGTACCACGACGGCGTTGTAGACCTCGCCCTTCTTCACCTTGCCGCGCGGGATCGCGTCCTTGACGCTCACCTTGATGACATCACCAACGCCGGCATAGCGGCGGTGCGAACCGCCGAGCACCTTGATGCACTTCAAATTGCGGGCACCGCTGTTGTCGGCCGCATTGAGTAGTGTCTGCATCTGGATCATGGCTTCACTTCCAGTTCAATTCGTTTGATGACGCGCCGCTTACTCGGCCGCGCGCTCGACGACTTCCACCAGCGCCCAGGCCTTGTTCTTCGAAATCGGCCGGGTCTCGCGGATCGTCACCACGTCACCCTCGCGGGCATCGTTGTTTTCATCGTGCGCGAACAGCTTGGTGCTGCGGCGTACGAACTTGCCGTACATCGGGTGCTTGACGTAGCGCTCGATGACCACCGAAATGGTCTTGTCCATCCGGTTGCTGGACACGCGACCGGTCAGCGTACGGACGACTTTCTTCTCTTCGCTCATGACGCGTCACCCGCCTTCAATTTCTCGTTCAGCACGGTCTTCACCCGCGCGATGTTCCTGCGCACCTTCTTCACCTGGTCGGGACGCGCCAGCTGGCCCGTCGCCTTCTGCATGCGAAGATTGAACTGCTCCTTGCGCAGGTCGAACAATTCGTCCTGCAATTCCTTCGTCGATTTCGTTTTCATTTCTTGCGCGTTCATTTACATCACCTGCCGCGTCACGAAGGCTGTCTTGACCGGCAGCTTGGCGGCCGCCAGCTTGAAGGCCTCGCGTGCGATGTCTTCGGTCACGCCTTCCATTTCATAGAGCACGAAACCGGGCTGAATCTTGGCGGCCCAGTACTCGACGCCCCCCTTGCCCTTGCCCATACGGACTTCGAGCGGTTTCTTGGTGACCGGCACGTCCGGGAAGACGCGAATCCAGATCTTGCCGCCACGCTTCACGTGACGGGTCATCGCGCGACGCGCGGCTTCGATCTGGCGCGCGGTGATCTTGCCGCGCTCGGTCGCCTTGAGGCCGTACTCGCCGAAATCGACGGAGTTGCCGGCCTGCGCCAGTCCACGGTTCTTGCCCTTGAACTGTTTACGGAATTTTGTGCGCTTCGGTTGCAGCATGGCAGCGACTCCTTACTTCCCCGCCTTCTCGGCGTTCCTGGGCTTGCTCTGTCCGATATCGCTCGGATCAAGAACTTCACCCTTGAAGATCCAGACCTTGACGCCAATGACGCCGTAGGTCGTGCTCGCTTCCGCGAAGCCGTAATCGATGTCGGCGCGCAAGGTATGCAGCGGCACGCGACCTTCGCGGTACCACTCGGAACGCGCAATTTCGGCGCCGTTCAGGCGGCCAGCGACACGCACCTTGATGCCGAGTGCGCCGAGGCGCATCGAGTTCTGCACGGCGCGCTTCATCGCACGGCGGAACATGATGCGACGCTCCAGCTGCTGTGCGACCGATTCGGCGACCAGCTGCGCGTCGAGCTCCGGCTTGCGGATTTCCTCGATGTTCACATGCACCGGCATGCCCATCATCTTCGTCAGTTCCGCGCGAAGCCTTTCGATATCTTCGCCCTTCTTGCCGATGACGATGCCCGGGCGCGCGGTGTGGATCGTGATGCGCGCGCTTTTCGCCGGACGCTCGATCGCAATGCGGCTGACTGATGCAGACTTGAGCTTCGCCTTCAAATACTCACGAACCTTCAGGTCCTGGAGCAGGTTCTCGGAGAAGTTCTGTGTATCGGCGTACCACGTCGACGTCCAGTCCTTCGAAATCCCGAGGCGAATGCCAGTCGGATGTACTTTCTGACCCATCTTTGTCTCCGTTGCCTTACTCGTCCGCAACCTGGACCGTGATATGACTGGTCGGCTTCAGAATCCGGTTGCCGCGGCCCTTGGCACGCGCCATCCAGCGCTTCAGGGTCGGACCCTGATCCACCATCACGGCGGACACGCGCAATTCATCGACGTCGGCGCCGTTGTTGTGCTCGGCGTTGGCAATGGCGGAATCCAGCACCTTCTTTACCAGGTGCGCGGATTTCTTCGGGCTGAACTGCAGAATCTGCAGTGCTTCAGCCACCGACTTGCCGCGGATCTGGTCCGCCACCAGCCGCGCTTTCTGCGCGGAGACGCGGACAAATCTCAATTTCGCGTTGACCTGCATGACGCGCTCCTTCACTTGGCCTTGCGGCCGGCGGCGTGACCCTTGAACGTCCGGGTCGCGGCAAATTCGCCAAGCTTGTGACCAACCATGTTCTCGCTGACCAGCACCGGCACGTGCTGACGACCGTTGTGAACGGCGATTGTCAGACCCACCATCTCCGGAAGGATCATGGAGCGGCGCGACCAGGTCTTGATCGGCTTGCGGCTGTTCTGAGCCGCCGCTTCATGCACCTTCTTCGCGAGATGCGGATCGACAAAGGGACCCTTATGTACTGAACGTGGCACTGCGTCCTACCTCCGCTTATCTCGCCTTGCGCTTGCGGACAATCATGCTGTCCGTACGCTTGTTGCTGCGCGTCTTGTAACCCTTCGTCGGCACGCCCCACGGCGTTACCGGATGTTTACCCATGTTGCGGCCTTCGCCACCGCCGTGCGGGTGATCGACCGGGTTCATGGCCGTACCGCGCACCGTCGGGCGGACACCGCGCCAGCGCTTCGCGCCGGCCTTGCCCAACTGGCGCAAGCTGTGTTCGCTGTTGCCGACTTCACCAATCGTTGCGCGGCACTCGACGTGCACCTTGCGCATCTCACCGGACCGCAGGCGCACGGTTGCGTAAGCGCCTTCGCGCGCAACCAGCTGCACACCCGCACCCGCCGAGCGCGCGAGCTGAGCACCCTTACCGGCTTTCAACTCGATGCAATGCACCGTCGTGCCGACCGGAATGTTCCGCAGCGGCATCGCATTGCCCGCCTTGATCGGCGAATTCGCACCCGACATCACCGGCGTACCGGCTTCAACGCCCTTCGGCGCGATGATGTAGCGGCGCTCGCCATCGGCATACTTGATCAACGCCAGGTGCGCCGAGCGGTTCGGATCGTATTCCAGGCGCTCTACAACACCCGGCACGCCGTCCTTGTTCCGCTTGAAATCGACCACGCGGTAACGCTGCTTGTGACCGCCGCCTACATGCCGCGTCGTAATGCGACCGGCGTTGTTACGTCCACCCGTACGGTTCTTCTTTTCCACCAGGCCCGCAAAGGGCTGGCCCTTGTGCAGATCCGGGTTCGTCACCTTGACGACGTGACGTCGTCCGGCGGAGGTCGGTTTGGTTTTCTGAATCGGCATCGTTCTACGCCTTCTAGTTTCTACCGCGCGACTTATTCAGTACCGGCGCCGAAATCGAATTCTTCGATCTTCTGGCCCGGAGCGAGTCGCACGTAAGCTTTCTTCCAGTTCTGGCGGCGGCCGATGCTGGCACCGAAGCGCTTCAGCTTGCCGCGCACATTGGCGACCGTGACCTTTTCCACCTGCACTTCGAACATCTGCTCGACGGCAAGATGCACTTCGCGCTTGCTTGCATCACGGCGCACCTTGAACACCACCTGGTTCGCTTCGCTCAGCAGGTTGGTGGACTTCTCGGACACGTGTGGTCCGACCAGTACGCTCATCAATCTTTCACGGTTCATGACAGCCACTCCTCGATCTGCTTCACCGCCGGCACCGTCATGAGCACCTTCTCGTAGCGGACCAGGCTGACCGGATCCAGCGCCTGCACGTCGCGAACATCGACGCTTGCGAGGTTGCGTGCGGCGAGATACAGGTTCTCGTCGATCTCGTCACGCACGATCAGCACGTTGCCGAGATTCATGTCCTTCAGCTTGCCGACCAGCTCTTTCGTCTTCGGCGCGCCAATGGCGAAATCCTCGACGACGACCAGCCGTTCCTGGCGAACCAGCTCGGAGAGGATAGACTGCATCGCGCCGCGATACATCTTGCGGTTGACCTTCTGGCTGTGATCGCGCGGAACCGCCGCGAAGGTCTTGCCGCCGCCACGCCACAGCGGGCTGCGGATGGAGCCTGCACGCGCACGGCCGGTGCCTTTCTGCTTGAACGGCTTGATGCCGCCGCCGGAAACCGCGGTGCGCGTTTTCTGCGCCTTGGTGCCCGCGCGCGCTGCAGCCATGACAGCCGTCACGACCTGGTGAACCAGCGACTCGTTGAAATCCTTGCCGAAAGCGACTTCGGAAACTTTCACCGATGCCGCGCCGGACGCGTTATGTACCTGAAGTTCCATCGATACTCCTTAGGCACGGGCCTTGACTGCAGGGCGCACAACAACATTGCCGCCCTTGGCGCCAGGAACAGCACCCTTGATCAGCAGCAGGTTGCGTTCGGCATCGACACGAACCACTTCAAGGTTCTGCGCCGTGCGCTGCACGTTGCCCATGTGACCGGACATTTTCTTGCCCTTGAACACGCGACCCGGAGACTGGTTCTGACCAATGGAACCCGGCGCGCGATGCGACAGCGAGTTACCGTGGGTTGCATCCTGGGTGGCGAAGTTGTGACGCTTGACGGTGCCGGCGTAACCCTTACCGATGGTGACGCCCGTGACGTCGACCGTCTGGCCGGCCTCGAAAATATCAACCTTGATTTCGGCGCCGAGCTCGATGCCGTCGCCTTCGCCGTCGTTCAGGCGGAATTCCCACAGGCCGCGGCCAGCCTCGACACCGGCTTTCGCAAAGTGCCCCGCCGAAGCCCTGGTCACACGGGTCGCGCGGCGCTTGCCGGTGGTTACCTGCAAAGCACGGTAGCCGTCATTGTCCGCCGACTTGAGCTGGGTGACCCGGTTGGGCTCCACCTCAATCACGGTGACAGGAATGGATGCGCCTTCCTGGGAGAAAATACGCGTCATGCCGCGCTTGCGGCCGATTACGCCGATCGTCATCTCTTCTACCTCGTTGCACCATGCCGACTGCAATTGGCCGGCACTGCCATTCTGAGCATTCAAGCTCACAGTTCGTCG
>DASVDI010000008.1:0-32225 GCA_036381175.1 Gammaproteobacteria bacterium | reverse complement strand
CACGCCGGCATCCGCTTCCTTCAGGATCTGGACAATCTGGTGTTCTGAAAATTTTGACTTGCGCATTGAGAACCCCTCCCGTTACCAATATGGCAGAAGTTCTCCTTTCGCGCGTTTCAAATTGAGGGGAAGCTTACGCCTCCGCGCCTCGGTGTGCCTCAACGGGGTGAAAAGCAAAAGCGAAGAGCATTGGGCTTCGTCGACCTTGCGTCGCAAGCAGTATTTCTTTGTTGCGGTTACTCAAAAAAAAGAAAGTCCGAAAATTTTCATCAAAACAGCAAACCACCGTCCATCGCCCGGCATCCAACTGCCAGACACACGTGACCACGAGGACACTACGATGAACACAGAAAGGACACAGACACCCAGGACGATGAATCGCACGGCAACATCCAGCACAGATCGTTCGCGCGAGAAGAAACATATCGCGGTCGAGCGGTGGCTTCACCGACCGACGCGCAACTCATCGACGTCGGGAACAATGCGCTGGTTCGGTTGAAAGATCGAGAAAGAAACAGCTGATCGAAACGTAAGAGCAGGAAGGCGGCATACACGCCCTTCCTGCTCAGAATTGGATACCGTTCCCATTTATTCTCTTTCTCATCTGACGAAACGGCAACCCGGACACAATCACCATATCCACTTACCGTCTTCGGAGACAAGTATTTCTGATCTGTTTCGGATCACTTCCAGACGTCCAGAGGCATAAACGAGGTACGTGATATTTCCATTCTTGAACTCGTAACCTTGAAATTGACCGGGGGCACCGTGCACGTCTGTCGAATGCATAGTCGATCCTTTCAACACGATCTTGTTTCCGGTCCTTTTGCTTATGCCAACATAGGTCATATCCGAACAGGACACCACGCCTTCGACGCAGTTACTCTGGACGTAGACAATGTAGTTATCTGTTTCGAGCTTCGATCCCTTTATTTCATCTCCAGCACCGACATAGAACGACAGCAACAAAGCAACCGTTGCCACGCCTCTCTTCGAAAGGTAAGTTTTATTCACACTATTCCTCAGCAATCTTTCTTCATTCGCTAGTGCGAGAGCGTAGAACCTAGCTCTCGAATGTTGCATACGTCCAAATTATGTGGTCTAAAACTTTAGTAAAGCTCCGATTGAAAGCACGCTATTCGTTCTCAAAATTACAAATCCTCGATCGCATCGTGAAGGTCGTTTTCATGCACCAACAGTAAACGCGCACCCTCGCGTCGCAAATCAACTGCCGCCTCTACTTTTCGCCCATAACACGCGTAGGCCCAACACGGATTGCCATCGGCGCCTATTATCAAGTAATCCAGTTTCTTGGAGACGCTGCTTACCACCCTGGCCCCTAGTTCACTGAGAACTTCGGAAAAGACTTTTCGTGAATAACGCGTCGAAGCCCCCGTAAGGCAAAAAGCTTTATTTTCGAATCGAATTTCCGGGCCAACCGCACAAAGTCCAATAATGTTTCCTTCCTTACTAAACCGTGGATTTGTAATCGTTCGATCATCGAGTAACGCGGTAAACTCGCCGAAGAATTTCGTCAGCAATTTATGTTCTTGTGCATCAACCTTTTTGTCTCTGAGCACACCTACAACAAGACTCATCACTTCTTCATATGGCCATGTGCATTGCAGATAATCATGATCAGACAGCCATTCGGAAAGACCTTCCAGTTCCTTCTTTGTGATCGAACTGTCTGAAGCGATACCACCTAGAACGGCATGCAGCCGCTGGATTCCAGCCGTCAACGACTCATAAAACTCGCGAGACTGAAGCTTTTCGCACAGCCAATCGATGTTCAGCTTTTCTTCCGATTCAAGAATCCCATCTGCTATCGCCTTTTCGACAACGGGCATGAGTTCGTTGTAAGGATGCGAGTTCCTGACTTCACGATGTTCGTGTAACCAGGCACGGAGAAAGCTTTCCTCTGCGGAATTGATCTTTGAATCGACGATTATGCCTTCCGTAATGCCGATCAACGTATTGATGGCCTTGTCGAGTCGGGACCGACCAGAGAAGCGAAGATAAGGTTTGTGATCAACGTGCATGCAGCCCCCGCCGTTGCCGTTTCTAGATTCTTGATGCCCAAATTTAGCTGATTCAATGCGTTATGTCTCGTTACTAAACGTCGATGCCAAACTTAAATTCAGGGCTAGCCGGATAGTGAAGAACAAACAAAACCGTAGAATTATCAATGCTTTCCGAGGCATGGAGATTGACGTCTTCAGAAGTCCAAGTACAAGAAAGTCGCTTTTTTGTCGGGTGTGGGCGAATACAAGACCTTTACGGGAAATCAGCCCACCGTTGGACTTCGCGGACGTCAAACACCCGGCACCTACTTAGCCATTACTGACGTAAAGAGGTTCATCATGGACAAGAAGAACAACTCCACCACCTACCGCATTCCCGAAGACTTCAATCCCTACATTTCTGCTGACCACGTCCGCGCGTTGACCGATGCGCTTCATCAGTTGGTAACCGAAGGCGAGATGACGCAGCGTCCTGCGCCGCAGACGGCGTACTCGAACCTGGTTTCGCTGATGGAGCTTCTGCAACCGGAAGTGCATGCCTTGCATGATTACCTGGGTGAGATCGAGAACCGCGGGACGCTGAACCTGCCGTTGACGGACGAGGAGTTCGACGCGGTTTCGGTGGAGAAAAACTGGGTGCGGGAAGAATCGCCGATTTACGGCGTTTGTTGATCGCCCTGCCCCGGATTTCGCTACGCTTCATCCGGGCTAAGAAAAGCTCCGCGCAAGCGGAGCTTTTTTTCTGCTTTTTTTCATTCAACTCTCGCGAAATCTAATTTCCAGTTATCTCGAAAAACAGATTCGGTGTTTGGAATCAGAATCCGTTCGGGTCGCTTTCAAGAAATACTGCTTGCGACAAAGGGTCGACGAAGCCCAATGCTCTTCGCTTTTGCTTTTCACCCCGTTGAGGCACACCGAGGAGCGGAGGCACGCGCGGGTGCGGAGCAGGAACCGGAATCGCAGCGTAGCGAGAATCCGCGGTTCCGTCGCGTAGCAGCGAGCGGTGGCGAGACCGAGGCAGGTCGAGCGAAGCGTAGCGAAGTGAAGGCCTGACCGGCGAGTTCGCGAGCGTGCCCGCGCGTGTCGAGCACCGCAGGTTTCCTTTGAATAAATAATTGCCGATCGGGGGAATGGTTTTGTTTACTTTTGCCGAAACAAAAGTGAATCGGTCGCACGGGAGCGCAGCGACCAGCGGACGAAAACGCCTCAGAAACTGGTGTTGGGGTTCGCTACGCTCACCACCAACCTACACAAGCTCCTGCGCAGCGGAGAAGTGGCTTAAAAGATTATTCTCACGCGAGAATGCTTCCATCCGCGACTAGCACCGAAGGTGCGTATCTGGATCCCCGCCTCCGCGGGAATGACGGCTCCGTTAGATTGTGCGGCCGACGAAACGCTTAAGAAACTGATGTTGGGGTTCGCTACGCTCACCACCAACCTACACGAGCTGCGGACGAAAACTCTTCGTTGAATTGATCCCGGATTCCGCTGCGCTCCATCCAGGCTACAAAACTCGCGATTAGCGCCGCAGGCGCGGAACTGATTACATGTTGGGGTTCGCTGCGCTCACCACCAACCTACATAAAGACAAAATATTCCCCTTCCCTCCCATCCAGTGCATCATATCTCCCCTTCCCCACCCCTTTGAGGAATCCGTCATGAGCAAAGGCATGGATCAGAAGAAAAGCGAAAAGAAAAAACCGGCAAAGACTTTGATGGAAAAGCGCGCGGCGAAGGCCGAGAAGAAAAAATCGAAGTCGCACTAGCAAGTTGATTGCCCAAACATTATTCAGCCGCCGAAAGGCGGCTTTTTTTCAATCAATCACCAGGGAAAGACATCCGATTCCGTCCGCGATGCCCGGCTGTTCACTCTCCTTGCGAGTGCGAGTACAATCCCCGCTCGCCAATCACGCACTCGCGGAGGCGACACCCAGTGGAACTCGATCCGGTTTTTCTCTCCCGCGCGCAGTTCGCTTTCACCATCAGTTTCCATATTCTCTTCCCCACGCTCACCATCGGCCTTGGTTCGTACATCGCGTTTCTCGAGGCGCGCTGGCTGATGACGAAAGATGCCTTCCTTCTTGAACACGCAAAATTCTGGTCGAAGATTTTCGCGCTGACGTTCGGCATGGGTGTGGTGACAGGCATTGTGCTGTCCTACGAGATCGGCACGAATTTCGCGCCGTTCGCGATGGCAACCGGCAACGTGCTCGGCCCGCTGTTCAGCTACGAAGTGCTGACGGCGTTTTTCCTGGAAGCGGGTTTTCTCGGCGTGATGCTGTTCGGCTGGAACCGCGTGGGGCCGCGCATGCATTTCGCGGCAACAATAGCGGTTGCCGTCGGCACGCTGATTTCATCGTTCTGGATTCTTTCCGCGAATTCATGGATGCAGACACCGGACGGCGCCGTGCTGCGCGACGGCGTGTTCTACCCGGTGGACTGGTGGGCAATCGTTTTCAATCCGTCGTTTCCGTATCGCCTCACGCACATGGTGATTGCGGCGTTCCTGACAACCGCGGTTTTCGTTGCGGGTGTTTCAGCGATCCGCATCTTGCAGAACCAGTCGCGGGAGTTCTTCTCGCACAGTCTGAAATACGGCGTGTTCACGGTTGCACTGCTCGCGCCATTGCAAATTGTCGTCGGCGATCTGCACGGCTTGAACACTTTCGAACACCAGCCAATGAAAGTCGCGGCGATGGAAGGGAACTGGGAACGCAGCGCAAATGCGCCGCTGCTGTTGTTCGCGATTCCCGACCAGGAAGCCGCGATGAATCATTACGAGATCGGCATTCCGAACGCGGCAAGCTGGATTCTCACGCATACGGCGGATGGCGAAATTCCCGGCCTTACGGAAGTGCCGCCCGCAGACCGCCCCTATGTGCCGATCGTGTTCTGGGCGTTTCGCGTCATGGTCGGCATCGGCTTGTTGTTCCTGTTCGCGAGCTGGACCGGCGCGATCCAGGCGTGGCGCGGCAAGCTGATGGACTCACCGAAACTCCTGAGACTGTTCGCGCTCATGACGCCGCTCGGTTTCCTTGCAGTGCTGTCGGGATGGTGGGTGACGGAAGTCGGTCGCCAGCCTTATACGGTGTACGGCTTGATGCGCACGGAAGACAGTGTGTCCGCGATCACCGGCGGTGAAGTCGGCATGTCGTTCTCGGTGTTCATCCTGCTCTACTCGCTGCTGTTCGTCGCCTATCTTTATTACTTGACGAAAATCATCCGCTCGCCCAACAAGGGCCGGATTCATGAAGGTGCGCCGGACGCACCGGCACGGCCCGCGTTCGTCGCACCGGGCGAGGAGCAGTGAACATGGAATTCTCCTTCGATCTTTCGCTTGCCTGGGCCGCGATCATTGCGTTCGGCGTTGTCGTGTACGTGGTGCTCGACGGTTTCGATCTCGGCGTCGGCATCCTGTTTCCCTTCGCGCGCTCGCATGAGGATCGCGATGCGATGATGAATTCTATCGCGCCGGTCTGGGACGGTAACGAAACCTGGTTGGTCCTCGGTGGCGCGGGTTTGTTCGGCGCGTTTCCACAAGCCTACGCGATCCTGCTTTCCGGTTTGTACATTCCGCTGATGCTGATGCTGTTCGCGCTCATCCTGCGCGGCGTTTCGTTCGAGTTCCGTTTCAAGGCGCACAGCAGCCGTTATCTCTGGGACATTTCATTTACGGCTGGCTCGATGCTCGCCGCGTTCACGCAAGGCATTGTCGTTGGCGCTGTCGTGCAAGGCATTCCGGAACAAGTCACACCGTTTCACTGGCTCACACCGTTCTCCTTGTTCACCGGTCTCGCCGTGGTCTGCGGTTATGCGCTTCAAGGTGCGACGTGGCTGGTGATGAAAACGGAAAATGATCTGCAGGACTGGGCCTACGGCAAATCGAACGCGTTGCTGTTTGCGTTGCTGGTGTTTGTCGGCGGCGTGAGCGTGTGGACGCCGTACATCGAGCCGCGAATCGCGGAACGCTGGTTCTCGCTGCCGAATTTCTATTTTCTCTCGCAAGTGCCGCTGCTGACGCTGATCGTCGCGGGTTCGCTGTGGTACACGCTGAAACGGCGGCGCAACGACCGGCTGCCGTTCGTGTTCGGCATTGTGCTGTTCCTGCTTGCCTACGCGGGACTCGCGATCAGTGTGTGGCCCTATCTCGTGCCGTGGCGTTTGACGCTGTGGGAAGCGGCGTCAACGGAATCGACACAGATTTTCCTGCTTGTCGGCACGTTGATCATCCTGCCGTTCGTGATCGGCTACACGGCGATCGGTTACCGTGTGTTTCGCGGCAAGGTGCGGAGCGACGCGGGGTATCATTGACGTGGTGAGCGAGAAGATGAAGCGTGAAGGCATGCGCCGCGTGTTGTGGTTTGTCGGGCTTTATGCGGCGTCGTTGATCGTGTTCAGCGCGGGAGTTTATTTGTTGCGGTGGATGATCAAGGGCTGACAATCTCGCATTCGTCTTTCGCGGCACAATGCCGCTCCCACAGTCCTTCGATCATCAACGTTTCCATCGATTCGCGGTTGGAAACCGCTCCTACACATGCGGCCTTTGCGTTTCTTCTTCCGCTTTCTCCGCCATCGCTTTCAGTTCGCGCCACGCGGCATCGAAGGCTTGCGGGTAATCGTCACCGGCAGGGCCGAGCGTTTCCACGAGTTCATTCAGCATCACGGTTTCGGAAGGCTTGCCCTTGGTGAACTTGCCGTGCTCGGTGAACACGAGATATCCCTCGCTTCGAACGTCGCGAACCAGTCCGCGCAGCACCGCGAGCCGGTCATGCAATCCCGGCAGCGGATTGCGGAAGGTGTGACGGCGATGACCGTTCATCACGACCCACTCGGCCATCTTGTCCGCGCCGAACAGCGTTCCCGGCACGTCCTTGACGTCGAGCACGACGAAACCGCGATTCGTGAGCAGCAGCACATCAACGTGAATGTGCCCGCCCATGCCGTCCGGCAGGTGAATGTCTTCCAGGAGATCGTGCGAAATCTTCTTCAGCGCGCGCCGGATGCGTTGCTGCATGCTCGCGCGATGCCTGAAATAAAGACCGGCGCCGATCAACGCGGCAAGCAAAATACCGCCGGCGATCGCCCAGGTCTGCAAGGAAATTTCGGAGAAGCTTGCTGGCATTTCCATCATCAAAGTCCGTCCATCAACCGTCCCATGGCGGCGTCATTCTACCCGATTGTCGCTCGTGCGTTCCGCTCGCCACGTCCAGTTCCGCCGCTGTGCGCGAAACGCATCCGCGGTGTACAAGGCAAGCGCAAACCAGATCAGCCCGAAGGTGATCGCGTGCATCGCGGTGAAAATTTCGCCGTAAACGAACACCGCCAGCAGGAAATTCAAGGTCGGCGCGATGTACTGGAACATGCCGACGGTCGAAAGCCGCAGCCGCTTCGCCGCGTTCGTGAACCACAACAGCGGCAGCGCGGTGAAAATGCTCGCCGCGACCAGCATCAGATCGGTGTAGAGATCCATCCGCGCGAAGCTGCCCTCGCCTTGCGCATCCAGCCAGAACAGGAAAATCAACGCGACGGGCGCAGCAAGCAGCGTTTCCACGAACAAACCCAGCAGCGGCGGCACCGGTGCGGCCTTGCGCACCAGGCCGTAAAACCCGAAAGAAAATGCGAGGAACAGTGAAAGCCACGGCACCTCGCCGACAGTGACCGCGAGATTCAGCGTGCCGGCGGCGGCGAGTGCAATCGCGACCCATTGCCACGGCCGCATCGTTTCTTTCAGGAACAACATGCCGAGGAACACGCTGACGAGCGGATTGATGTAGTAACCGAGACTGGCCGCGAGAATCTGGTCAGATTGCACGGAATAGATGTACACGCCCCAGTTCGCGGAAATCAGCGTCGCCGACACCAGCAGCCAGCGAAGTTGCGCGAAATCACGCAGGATCGCGACGAACTTGCCCAACTGCCGGCGCAATCCCAGCAGGATCGCGAGAAACACCGCCGACCACACGACGCGGTGGCCGAGCACGTCGAGTGCGGGCACGTAATCGATCGCCTTGAAATAGATCGGCGAAAAACCCCAAAGGCCGTAGGCCAGCAAGGCATAAACGACGCCCGTCGTCGTTTCACCCACGGCGGTTCCACCGTTGGGCAAGCGATCATCCTGCGACATGAAGGTTCCTTTGAACGAGGGGTTGCGCTGCGCGCGCAGGATACGCGGATCGAATTTCGAACCCAAGCGCTTGTACAGGCTGCTGTCTCCAATGACCAGGGCTCCCTGTTTGCTCGTTTTTGCGCTTCCGATCGCCTACTTTTCTTCGTTAGTGTGGTACAAAATCCCATAACTGGTTAAAGTTATGTCAACTTCCACACAAAACCGGGGGCGGCGGTCGTGAAGAAGCGCAAGAAATGGAATTTCCTGGTCCTGGGATTCGCCATGCTTCCCATGGCATCCCTTGCAGGACCACCCGGCCCCGACGACATCGCCGCCCTGAGCCTGGAAGAGCTCGCGAACCTCGAAATCAGCTCCGTCTCCCGAAAGCCTGAGTCGCTGGCATCCGCCGCCGCGTCGGTTTTCGTCATCACCGCCGAAGACATACGGCGCAATGGCGCGACCACCCTGCCCGAAGCGCTGCGGCTCGCCCCCAATCTCCAGGTCGCGCGGTATGGTGCCGGCAGTTGGGCAATCAGCGCGCGCGGTTTCAACTCCCTGTCGGCGAACAAGCTGCTGGTGCTGATTGACGGACGCATCGTCTATTCCCCGCTCCACTCCGGCGTCTTCTGGGATTCGCAGGATGTGTTCATGCCCGACGTCAAACGCATCGAGGTCATCAGCGGGCCGAATGCCACGACCTGGGGCAGCAACGCCGTCAACGGCGTCATCAATATCGTGACGCGCAACGCCACTGAAACGACCGGCGGAAAACTTGCGCTGCGTGCGGGCGACGACGAACAGGTATATGCGACGCGCATCGGCGCGACGACCGACGGTGGCACCCACTACCGCGTGTACGGCAAGTCTCTCGATGTCGATTCGACCGATCTCGCCAATGGCGCGAGCCGCAACGATGACATCACGCGCTCACAGATCGGCTTCCGCGTGGATACCGGCAGCGAGAACAATCAAGTCACCATGCAAGGCGATGTCTTCGATGGCGACCTCGGCACCCTCGTCGGCCGCCTGGAAATCTCTGGCGCCAACCTGCTCGCGCGCTGGCGGCATGTTGCCGAAAGCGGTTCGGTCATCAACCTCACCGGTTATTACGATCAATCCGGCCGCCACAACGTAGGCACCGGAATTGAAGAGAAGCTGGACGTCTTCGGTGCGAGCTTCAGCCAGCAGCTCGAGCCGCTTGCGAATCATTCGATCGTCTGGGGAACCGACATTCGCAGTGCGCGCGATGACATTACCAATGTTCCCGGCGCTGCTTTTCTTCCCGCGCAGCGGCATCTCACCTGGATCAGCCTGTTCGCGCAGGACGAGATGCGGCTTGATGAAAGCCTTTCGCTGATTCTCGGCGCGCGCGCCGAAGACAACGACTACACCGGCCTTGAATTCATGCCGAACGTCCGCCTCGCATGGACACCGATGGAACACCACCTCCTGTGGACGTCGGTTTCGCGCGCCGTTCGCACGCCCGCGCGCATCGACCGCGATCTTTTCATACCCGCCGAGGCGCCGTACCTCCTCGTCGGCGGCGGTGAAGGTTTCGAATCCGAAATCGCCAACGTTGTTGAGATCGGCTATCGCGCGCAGCCTTCTGACAAGTTTTCCTGGTCCGTCACGGCCTTCCACCACGACTACGATCGCTTGCGTTCGCAGGAAGTATTGCCAACCGGCGTCATCACGTTCGGGAATGGCCTGCGTGGCACCAGCACGGGACTTGAAGGCTGGTGGACATGGCGGCCACTTTCCACGTGGCAGCTTGATGGCGGTTTCTTCCTGTTCGACAAGGACCTCGAATTGCAGCCGGGCAGCACGAGTCTCACGACAACCGAAGGCAACGATCCCGAACACCAGTTCCAGCTTCGTTCGTTCTGGAACATGACGGCGCGAAGCGAACTCGCAGTGTTCATTCGTCATGTCGATGAGCTGCCGGATTCCGTTCCGGCGGTGGCAGCGTACACCGCCGTCGATGCGAGGCTGGGATGGCGCGTGACGGATGCGCTGGAAATTTCACTGAAGGTAAAGAACCTGCTCGATGATGAACACGCGGAATTCAATGCTGCCGGTGGACGCGCCGTGTATGGCCGCCAGGCGTTCGTCCAGTTGCGCTGGAACTATCTGTGAGAACGGCCGTGACGATGCTTCGCGCATTCATGCGCGTCCTTGCGCTCGGGCTGTTACTGCTGTTGTGGGCGGGACTCCTCGTTCCGGGATTGCCCGCGAATGCTGCCGAGACTATCGACGAGACTATCGACGAAACTGCGATCGAGACACGCATCAAGGCTGCGTTCATCCGGCATTTCTGCACCTACATCAACTGGCCCGACAGCGCGTTCGAAAAAGCGGACAGTCCGATCGTTCTCGGCGTCATGGGATCCGGCGCGATGGCCGAGGCCTTGCGCGCAGTTGTCGGCAACCGGACGGCGCACAACCGGCCGATGGTTGTTCGTGAAATCGATCCGGGCGATGCACTGGGTGAACTGCACGTTTTGTTCATCGCGAATTCGATGCGCACGCGCATCCCCACACTTGCCGCTGCGGCCATCGAACAGTCCGTGCTGCCCATCAGTGAAAGTCCGCGCGGACTCGAAGCCGGCAGCGCGATCAACTTCACCGTTGAGGATGACAAGGTCAAGTTCGACATCGCGCCTGCTGTTGTAAGGAATGCCGGTCTCGACGTCAGCGCGCAATTGCTGACCGTCGCGCGCGTGATCCGGCAGGAGTCCAGTCGGTGAAGTTCGCGTTGCATTCACTGCGCCAGCGCGTGTTCGCGGGCGTGCTGCTGACCACAGTGTCGGCGCTGTTGATTGCGGGCAGCGTGATCGTCATCAAGGAGTTGTCCAATTACCGCGAACGCATCATCCAGGACATGACATCGCAAGCTGACCTGATGGGTTTCGCGAGCACCCCTGCCCTGCTGTTCAATGATCAGAAGCTTGGCGAGAACAACCTCGCGCTGCTGAAAGCGCGGCCCCAGATTCTCAGCGCTGCCATCTACAGTCCGTCGGGAAAACTCTTTGCGACGTATCGCCGGAATCCGTCGGCCAACAATGACTTTCCCGAAATACCGGGCGCCGACGATTACCGCATTCAAGGTGACCGCCTGCACCTGTTTCGCCGCATCGTCGCGGACGGTGAAATCGTCGGAACGGTGTACCTGGAGGCGCATTACCGCGTTCGCGAAATCCTCTGGCAACAAGCCGTGCTGATGCTGTCCGCGATGGGTGTCGCACTCGTCATCTCGATGCTGTTGTCCTTGTGGCTGCAAGCGCGCCTGACGGGACCGATATTGAAGATCGCGCGCCTTGCACACCGGATCGCGCGGGAACGGGATTACGCATTGCGCGCGGAGAAAACCACCGACGATGAGATCGGCACCCTGGCGGACGCCTTCAACGATCTCGTCGCCGAAGTCGAACGCAGCAAGAATGAAATGCGCCGCTCCAGCGAGGAGATGCAACGCCAGATCGAAGACCGGCGCCAGGCCGAACTCGAGGTGCAGCGCCTCAACGAGGAGCTGGAACAGCGCGTCAACGAACGCACCGACGAACTGGAACGCGCCAACAAGGAACTCGAAGCGTTCAGTTATTCCGTTTCACACGATCTTCGCGCGCCGCTGCGCGCGATCGACGGGTTCAGCCAGGCATTGCTCGAAGACTACGCCAACGATCTCGATGCAACCGGAAAGAATTACCTCGGGTGCGCGCGCAGCGCGGCACAACGCATGGGGCGTTTGATCGACGACCTGCTCAAGCTGTCGCGTATCAATCGCGCGGAATTCCACCGCAGCGAGGTCGATCTGAGCGCGATGGTCGAAGAAGTCCTGGATGAATTATGCGCGCGGCACCCCGAGCAAACCGTCGTGCGGAAAATCACCTCCGGCCTCACGGAGGATTGCGATCCGCAACTGGTCCGCATTGCGCTGGAAAACATTCTTGGCAATGCGATGAAATATTCCGGCAAGCGCGAGCAGACGGCGATCGAATTCGGCATGCGCAATTACAAGGGCAAGTCCTCCTATTTCATCCAGGACAACGGTGTCGGATTCGAGATGAAATACGCCGACAAGCTCTTCGGCGCCTTCCAGCGCCTGCACAGTTCCAACGACTACCCCGGAACGGGAATCGGACTCGCGACAGTTCAACGCATCGTCCACCGTCATGGTGGCGAGGTGTGGGCGGAATCCGCGCTTGACCGGGGAAGCACTTTCTATTTCACACTGAAACCCGAGGAACCAAGATGAAAAACCGGCCCATCCTCCTCGTCGAAGACAATCCCGACGACGAGGCCCTTGCGCTGCGCGCGTTCAAGAACAGCGGAATCATGAACGACATCGTGGTGGTCCGCGACGGCGTGGAAGCGCTCGATTATCTTTTCGTTTCCGGAAAACACGCCGACCGGTATCCGGCAGCCAACCCCGCAGTCGTGCTGCTCGACCTGAAGCTTCCGAAACTCGACGGTCTCGACGTGCTGAAGGAAATTCGCCGCAATCCGAAAACACGCCGCTTGCCGGTAGTGATCCTGACGTCATCGAAAGAAGACCGCGACCTGATTGAAAGCTACGAGCGCGGCGCCAACAGCTACGTGCGCAAGCCTGTCGATTTCAACGAATTCGCGGAAGCGGTGACCAAGCTCGGCGTCTATTGGCTGCTGCTGAACCAGACGTCCGATTGAATGCGCGCGATGATGGCTGTGACAAGAGAATCCGCATGAGCACAAGACCCATAAGAACGTTGATTGTCGAGGATGTTGAAGACGACGCCTCGTTGCTTGTCCTTGCGCTGAAGCGCAGCGGCTTCGATCCATCGTTCATGCGCGTTGATAATCGCGATGATCTCGTCGCTGCCCTGGACCAGGAATGGGATATTGTTTTCTCCGATTACACGATGCCGGAGTTTGACGGCATGGATGCGCTGGAAGTTGTCCGCGAACGCCGCGAGGACCTGCCCTTCATTTTCATCTCCGGCACCATCGGTGAGGACCGCGCGGTGGAAGCGGTGAAATCGGGTGCGCAGGATTACGTCATCAAGGGACAGTACAAGCGCCTGCCGGTCGCGGTGAATCATGCGCTCGAAGAAGCGCGCATGAAACGCGAGCACCGGCGCGCGCAGGAGAAGATCGATCAGCTGATCAATATCGATATCCTCACGCACACCGCGACGCGCGGTTTCTTTCTCGAAACATTGATCGAATCGCTCGAACACGCGAAGGATGCCGGCGAGAAAGTCGGCATCTTTTTCATCAACGTGAATAATTTCCGAAGCATCAATGACGGCATCGGCATCAAGGCCGGAGACGCATTGATTGTCGAGCTCGCCCGCCGCCTTTCCGGTGTCATCTCCGATCGCGATCTCATTGCGCGGCTGTATGCCGATCAGTTCGCCATCGCGGTGCCGGGCATTTCCGTTACCGATGCCGATACCGTGCCAGCCATCGTGAAACGCTTGCTGGACTGTTTCACCGAACCGTTTCTCGTCAACCGCTACAACAAGAAAATGACCGGCAGCGTTGGTTATTGCCTGTTTCCGGATGACGGCAGCGATCTGCAGCAGTTGATCGGCAACGCAACGCTGGCGCAATCGCATGCGAAGCGCGCGAGCGGTTCCTCGTTCACGCGTTACAACGAAACATTCCGGCAGGATTACGAAAAGCGCATCTTTCTCGAAAACGAACTGGAACAGGCAATCCACCAGAATGAATTCCTGCTGCATTTCCAGCCGCAGCTCGAGATTGCAACGCGACGCATGATCGGCGTGGAATCACTGGTGCGCTGGATTCATCCGCGCAACGGCGTCATCAGCCCCATGGAATTCATCCCGGTGGCGGAAGAAACCGGCCTGATACTTCCGCTGGGCAACGAGATCTGCCGGCTCGCCTGCCGGCAGATTGCTGCGTGGAAGAACGACGGATTGCCGCCGGTTCGCGTCGCCGTGAACATTTCCACCCAGCAGTTCCAGCAGGAAGGCTTTGCCGAGAACCTGAAGCGGATCATCGAGCAGTTCGGCGTCGATCCGGCGAGCATCGAGCTCGAGATCACGGAAACCGCGCTGATGAGCGATGACAACACGGCGTTTGCAACGATGACGGAACTCAGCCGGCTCGGTATCAGCATCGCACTGGATGATTTCGGCACCGGCTATTCCAGCCTGAGCTATCTCGATCGCTTTCCGATTGATGTGCTGAAAATCGATCGCACGTTCGTTGCCGACCTTCCTTTCGACCGGCGCAAGGCCGCGATCGTACATGCCATTATCGCGATGGCCGAGAAGCTTGATGTGAAAGTTGTCGCGGAAGGGATCGAGAACGCCGAACAGCTTCAATTCCTGGAAGACTCGGGTTGCGACGTCGCGCAGGGCTTTTTCATCCAGCGTCCGGCGGAAGCGGATGCGATTCGACCGCTTCTGCAGGAAGGCACTCTCACACGGTGATCAGAACCTGATCTTTCCGTACAGGATGTCGCGGTACATCACCCAGTCGCCCATCAGCGAATACAGCGGGTGTTCGAATGTCGCGGGCTTGTTGTGTTCGAACGCGAAATGCCCGATCCACGCGAATCCGTAGCCGGCAAACGGAATGCCCGCGAGCCACCACGCGTTCCAGCTTCCGATCGCCGCTGTGATGCAGCACAACACCAGCGTGCTGCCGATGAAATGCAATCGGCGGCAAGTCTTGTCCTGGTGCTCGGAAAGATAGAAGGGATAGAACTCGCGGAAGCTCTGGAAGCGCTTCGTCGTGTTTTCGGTCATTTCAGCGGCCCCCGCCATTGAAGTTTGCTGATTCTACTGGCAAAACACTTTTACGTCAGGGCGAACAGGACTAAAATAGTCCTGTATCGGGCGCGACGCTCCAACGCCCCTCCGACGGAACGAACCCATGCTGCGACTCAGCAAGATGACCGATTACGGCACGGTGGTGCTCGCCCACATGGCGCGCAACCCGCAGGCCGTGCATGCGGCGGCGGATGTGGCCCAGGCAACGCACGTGAAACTGCCGACCGTCAGCAAGTTGTTGAAACTGATGACAAAAGGCGGCCTGCTCGCCTCGCAGCGCGGCTCGCATGGCGGATACGTCTTCGCCCGCTTGCCCGCCGAGATCAGCGCCGCGGACATCATCGATGCGATCGAAGGTGGCATGGGTATTACGGAATGTTCCGGCAATCACAGCCAGTGCGACATCGAGGCTCACTGCCACGTCGGCACCGCCTGGCAGCGGATTGACCTCGCCATTCGCGATGCCCTGAAAAGCGTCAGCCTGGAGCAGCTCGCACAACCGAACACGCTGGTCCCGCCGCAGGTGAGGATCGGCAGGAACCCTTCACGGGTCATACCGATCAAGCTGGAATCCTGAACGCAGGCAAACCCTGCGGGAGACACAATGGCAACGAAAGAAACCGACGTCGAGAAACACCTGCGCAGCGAGTACAAGCACGGCTGGGCTACGGAAATCGAATCCGACACCGTGCCACCCGGACTCGACGAAGACGTGATCCGGCTCATCTCGAAGAAAAAGAGCGAACCGGAATTCATGCTCGAGTGGCGCCTGGAATCGTTCCGCCACTGGCTGACGATGAAGGAGCCCGCGTGGGCGCACGTGCAGTTTCCGAAAATCGATTACCAGGCGATCTCGTACTTTTCGGCTCCGAAATCCGACAAGGACCGGCCGAAGAGCCTCGATGAAGTCGATCCAAAATTGCTCGAGACGTATGAAAAGCTCGGCGTGCCCTTGCATGAGCGCGCGCGTCTTGCCGGCGTTGCCGTCGATGCAGTATTCGATTCCGTTTCCGTTGCGACGACCTTCAAGGAAAAGTTGCATGAGGCCGGCGTGATCTTCTGCGCGTTTTCCGATGCCGTGCGCGACTATCCCGAACTCATTGAAAAGTATCTCGGCTCCGTCGTGCCGCAGAAGGACAATTTCTTCGCCGCATTGAACTCCGCGGTGTTTACCGACGGATCTTTTGTGTACATCCCGAAAGGCGTGCGTTGCCCGATGGAACTCTCCACGTACTTTCGCATCAACGCCGAAAACACCGGCCAGTTCGAACGCACACTGATCATTGCCGATGAAGGCTCGCACGTGTCCTACCTCGAAGGGTGCACAGCACCGCAGCGCGACGAAAACCAGCTTCACGCCGCGGTGGTCGAACTGGTCGCGGAGAAAGATGCGGAAATAAAATATTCCACTGTGCAGAACTGGTATCCCGGCGACGAGAACGGCAAGGGCGGCATCTACAACTTCGTCACCAAGCGCGGCGATGCGCGTGGCGACAACTCGAAAATCACCTGGACGCAGGTCGAAACCGGATCCGCGATCACCTGGAAATATCCGAGCTGCATCCTGCGCGGCGACAATTCCGTCGGTGAATTCTATTCCGTTGCGCTGACGAACAATTACCAGCAAGCCGACACCGGCACGAAGATGATCCACATGGGCAGGAACACGCGCTCGACGATCGTCTCGAAAGGCATTTCCGCCGGTCACGGCCAGAACGCGTACCGCGGCCTGGTGCGCATCACACCGAAAGCGGATGGCGCGCGCAATTACACGCAATGCGATTCGCTTTTGATGGGCGACAAGTGTGGCGCGCACACGTTTCCGTATGTGGAAGTGCGCAACCCAACCGCCGTGCTCGAACACGAAGCGACGACCTCGAAGATTTCCACCGACCAATTATTCTACCTCATGCAGCGCGGCATTTCGGAAGAAGATGCGACGAACATGATCGTGAACGGTTTCTGCAAGGACGTGTTCAAGACCTTGCCGATGGAATTCGCGGTGGAAGCGCAGAATCTTCTGGCCGTATCGTTGGAAGGCGCCGTTGGATAACGTGCAGGGCGGATCAGGCGCAGCCGTAATCCGCCGTTGAACCTCCGTGGCGGATTACGCGTCCTTCGGACGCTAATCCGCCCTACGAAGATTTCATTTAAAGAGTTGAAGACATGCTGAAAATCGAAAACCTCAAAGCCCGCGTCGACGAAAAGGAAATCCTGAAAGGATTGAACCTCGACGTAAAACCCGGCGAAGTGCACGCCATCATGGGTCCGAACGGCTCGGGCAAGAGCACCTTGTCGAACGTGCTCGCTGGCCGTGAAGGTTACGACGTGACCGAAGGCCGCGTGACTTATGAAGCGAAAAACCTGCTCACGATGGCGCCGGAAGAGCGCGCGCGCGAAGGCGTGTTTCTCGCTTTCCAGTACCCGGTGGAAATTCCTGGCGTGAACAACGTCTACCTGCTGAAAGCGGGCCTCAACGCCATGCGCCGTCACCGCGGCCTTGAGGAACTGGATGCCGCTGATTTCCTGATGCTGGTGAAGGAAAAGATGAAACTGATGCAGATGGATGAATCGTTTCTCCGGCGCGGCGTGAACGAAGGCTTCTCCGGCGGTGAGAAAAAACGCAATGAAATTCTCCAGATGCTGGTTCTCGAACCGAAGCTCTGCATTCTCGATGAGACCGACTCCGGTCTCGACATCGACGCGCTGAAAGTCGTCTCCGACGGCGTGAATGCGTTGCGTTCGAAAGACCGCGCGATCGTGATGATCACGCATTACCAGCGCCTTTTGAATTACATCGAACCGGATTACGTGCACGTACTTTCCGACGGCAGGATCATCAAGTCCGGCGACAAGTCGCTCGCGCTGGAACTCGAGCAGCGCGGTTACGACTGGGTGAAACAGGAAGCTGCGGCATGAGCATGCAGGATGTGACAAGCGCGCCGTTTGCCGACGCCGTCGTGAATGAATATGACGTCGTCGCGCCGCGCCTGCCCGGCCAGGACGTTTCCTGGCTCGCGCCCGTTCGCAAGGCGGCGCTCAAGAAGCTTCAGGCCGACGGTTTCCCGTCGCGCCGGAACGAGCACTGGAAATACACCGACATCACGCCGCTGCTGAAAGGCATTTACACCCCTGCCCCGCTCGCCTCCGCGCCGGAAACGTTTTTCCAGGGTGTGCAGCGTTTCGAGCTCGACTGCCATCGCGTCGTCTTCGTGAACGGCGTTTACCGGAAGAACCTTTCCGATCATTCCGCGGTTGCGGGATTGCAGCTGCGCCCTCTCGTGGAAGTGCTCGCGGAGAATCCACAAGCCGTGGAAGCGGCGGTGACGGCGCGTGGGGAAAACGCCGAAGGATTTTCGGCGCTGAATACTGCTTATCTGCATGACGGTGTTTTCATCGAGCTCGACAACAATGCCGTGATCGAAAAACCGATCCACCTGATTTTCCTGAGCGTCGCACACGAACCCGATCCGGTTGCCGCGAATCCGCGAATCATTGTCCAGGCTGGCGAAAACTCCGAAGCCTGCCTGCTGGAAAGTCATCTCGGCCTTGAAGGCGTGAAGAACTTCACGAACCTCGTCGCGGATATTTCGCTGGCACAGAATTCGAAACTGCGCCATCTGCGCCTGATCGAAGCCGGTAACGAAGAATTCCATATCGCGAATATCGTTGCGCGCGTGAACCGGGATGCA
The DNA here is from genome assembly GCA_036381175.1 of Gammaproteobacteria bacterium. Lineage (GTDB taxonomy): Bacteria > Pseudomonadota > Gammaproteobacteria > Natronospirales > JAJUFS01 > JAJUFS01. The sequence continues at coordinate 13,621 of DASVDI010000008.1, read as the reverse complement.
CGCTATGACAGCCACCAGGTCTGCCTTGGCGGAAAACTGGTACGCAACGATGTTCGCATCGAGCTCCTGGAGAATAACGCATCAACTGATCTGAACGGTTTCGTGCTCGCGGATGGCAGCACGCACATCGACAATCATCTCGACGTTCGTCACATCGCGCCGCACACGAACAGCTCGCAGTGTTACCGCGCCGTGCTGGATGGCCGTTCGCGCTGCGTGTTCAACGGCAAGGTTCATGTTGCGCCCGACGCCCAGAAGATCGACGCGAAACAGGCGTCGAACAACCTGCTGCTCTCGAAACTCGCCGAGATTGACACCAAGCCGGAACTCGAAATTTATGCCGACGACGTGAAGTGTGCGCACGGCGCCACAGTCGGACAGCTCGACGAAAACATGCTTTTCTATTTGCGCTCGCGCGGCATTGACGCGGAAACGGCGCGTGCGCTGCTGATCTTCGCGTTCGCGGACGACGTGATTCGCCGCGTCGGCATTCCTGAAATCCGCAGCCATGTCGAGGACGCCGTGCTCGGCCGCCTGCCCGACACCCATCGCATCAAGGAATTTGTCGAATGAGCGTTGCCAAGGAAAAAATGCCAGCCGCGTTCAATGCCGAGAAATATCGTGCGGATTTTCCGATCCTGCGCGAGATGATTCACGGCAAGCCCGTGGCGTATCTCGACAACGCCGCGACGGCACAAAAGCCGCAAGCCGTGATCGATGCGATCGCCGATTACTACGAACACCGCAATGCCAATGTGCATCGCGGCGTGCACCAGTTATCCGAACGCGCAACGGCAGCTTATGAAGGCGCACGCGCGAAACTTGCGCGTTTCGTGAACGCGCGATCAGTGAGGGAAGTGGTATTCACGCGCGGCACCACGGAAGCAGTGAACCTTGTCGCGCAATCTTATCTGCGACCGAAGGTCGGTGAAGGCGATGAAATTCTCATCACGCACATGGAACATCATTCCAACATTGTGCCGTGGCAGCTCGTCGCCGGGCAGACGGGTGCGAAAGTCGTCGCGGCACCAATCAACGATCGTGGCGAACTGATCCTGGAAGAATTCGAAAAACTCCTGACGGACAAAACGAAATTCGTCAGCGTCGGACATGTTTCCAACGCGCTCGGCACCGTGAATCCGGTCGAAAAGATTATCGCGCTCGCGCATGCGCGCGGCGTTCCGGTGATGGTCGACGGCGCGCAGGCGGCACCGCACGCGCCAATCGATATCACGGCACTGGATGCAGATTTCTACGCCGTTTCCGGCCACAAGATGTTCGGACCGACCGGCATCGGTGCATTGATCGCGAAAGAAGAACATCTGAACGCGATGCCGCCTTGGCAGGGCGGCGGCGAGATGATCAGGATGGTCAGCTTCGAGCGCAGCATCTACAACGATATTCCGCACAAGTTCGAAGCCGGCACGCCGAACATTGCCGGCGCTGCGGGTCTTGGTGCGACGGTTGATTATCTTGAATCCGTCGGCATGGAAAATGTTGCTGCCTACGAAGCGGAACTGCTCGCGTGGGCCACAGAGCGATTGCTGGAAGTTGAAGGTCTTCGGATCATCGGCACCGCCGCGAACAAGGCCGGCGTGATTTCCTTCCAGCTCGACGGCGTGCATCCGCATGACATCGGCACGATCGTGGATACGCACGGTGTGGCGATTCGCACCGGTCATCATTGCGCGATGCCGGTGATGGAATTTTTCAACGTGCCGGCGACCGCGCGCGCATCGATCGCGTTCTACAACACACGCGAAGACATCGAACGACTCGCAGCGGCACTGGAAGACTGCAAACGGATGCTGGGCTGACGCGGTAAGAAGTGAGAAGTGAGAGGACATATCTTCGCGCGTCCTCTTACCTCTCACTTCTCACCTCTCACAAGGCAACGAAGGCAAAATAATTTCGAGCAAGGTAAGCATTAATGGATCTGAAAGATCTTTATCAAGACATCATCGTCGATCACAACCGCCGTCCGCGCAACTTCCGCCGTATGGACGACGCGGATCGTCACGCCGAGGGTTTCAATCCGCTCTGTGGCGACAAGCTGACGCTGTTCGTGAAACTCGATGGCGATGTCATTGACGACGTGAGTTTCCAGGGATCCGGTTGCGCAATTTCCGTTGCATCCGCTTCCCTGCTCACGGAACGCCTGAAAGGCATGAAAGTCGATGAAGCCGAAGCACTCTTCGGCGACATGATTCCGCTTTTGACCGGCCAGTTGCCGGAAAGCGAATCGCGCGAGAAATTCAGGAAGCTCGCAGCACTCGAAGGCGTGAAGGATTATCCCTCGCGCGTGAAGTGCGCGAGTCTCTGCTGGCACACGCTGGATGCGGCATTGAAGAACGCTGACCAGCCCGTCACGACCGAGTAACGAAATGTTCAACACCGGCGAACCCATTGCTTTGAAGCGCGACGTGCAGGCCGTCATGATTCCGGCTGGCAATCGCGTCATCATCCCCGAAGGCACGGCTGTGCAGGTCGCGCAATCGCTCGGCGGTTCCTACACGATCTATCTCGGCGGCCAGCTCGCGCGCATCGCGGGCGAAGACGCGGACGCGCTCGGCGAGGAATCGCTGCAAAAACCGGAACTGCCGGAGAACGCAACGGACGCGGATGTCGAGAATCTCGTCTGGGAACAGATGAAAACCTGCTTCGATCCCGAGATACCCATCGATATCGTCAACCTCGGTCTCGTCTATCGTTGCGAACTCAAGGATGTCGGCGACGGCGAGAAAATCGCGGAAATCGACATGACACTCACCGCGCCGGGTTGCGGCATGGGCGGTGTCATTGCGGCGGACGTAAAAGACAAGGTCGAAATGGTTCCGCGTATTCGGGAGGCGAAAGTAGAGCTGGTGTTTGATCCACCGTGGACTCAATCGATGATGAGTGATGAAGCAAAATTAAAAACAGGAATGTTTTGAACCTGCTTACTAAGGAATAGATCGCGACTGCGCGTAGGCCGGCTTTGCCCGCCATCAAACCAGTCAGGACTTCATGAAATTTCCGCAGACCTGGCATTTCATTCCGCGCCGGAAGAAAAACAGCGGAATGCCGAGCAGCATCCAGACAACGAATGCCGGCACTTTGCCGGCTGCGTGCGGCACGAGATTTCCGCTGCCGCAATGTGAACATCTTTCCGGCTCGTCCTTTACGCTCGATGTCTCGTCTTCCGGTTCGGCCCACTCACCGTCAGCCAGGCTGTCGCTGAAATCCGTTGAAAGAATTTCGAGCGCAACATCTGCGTTCTCGCGGTGAACCAGCAAACGCACGCCGCCCAATGCGTTGGAATACATCCACTGCATGTTGATTGTGTGTTCGTCGGTAAGAAACGCTGGAATACCAGCCGCATCAAGGCTGGCCCTTGCGACGTGCGCCTCGTGCGGAAACGAGTACGACGCGATTTCCACGAGATTGTCCGCGATCATTTCCTGGCATTTCCATTCATCAGCTTGAATCCGGAATAGTAAAGAAAAAGGCCGCTTGCGCGGCCTTTTTCGGTCTTCGGTATCGAACGTTACAGTTTCGCTGTAGCGTCACTTTCCGCCGGCGCCGTCAACCCGCGGCGTTCCAGCAGCGGTTCGATGTTCGGCTCGCGGCCCGCGAAGTTCTCGAACAGTTGCATCGCTTCCACGCTGCCGCCTTTCGAAAGCAGTGTTTCACGGAAGTGATCGCCGTTCTCGCGCGTAAGTCCGCCATGGTTCTTGAACCAGACGACGGTGTCGGCGTCCAGGACTTCAGACCAGATGTAGGCGTAGTAACCGGCCGAGTAGCCGCCGATGATGTGCGAGAAATACGTGCTGCGGTAACGCGGCGGCACGACATCCAGCGCAATGCCTGCTTCTTCCAGTGCCTTTGCTTCGAAATCGAGGATTTCATCGGCGTCAGGCGTCTCGCCGGCCGGCAACTGGTGATAGGCCTGGTCCAGCAATGACGCGGCGAGGTATTCCGTCGTCGCGTAACCCTGGTTGAACTTCTGCGTCGCAAGCACCTTGTCGAGCAGTTCCTGCGGCATCGGTTCGCCGGTCTTGTAATGCACGGCGTAATTTTCCAGCACCGACGGCCACACCGACCACATCTCGTTCACCTGCGAGGGATACTCGACGAAATCACGCGGCACGGAGGTGCCGGAGAACGACGGGTATTTCACATCGGAGAACATGCCGTGCAGCGCGTGACCGAACTCGTGGAACATGGTCGTGACTTCGTCCCAGGTCAAAAGCGTCGGCTCGCCTTCCGGCGGCTTCGGAATGTTGAGATGGTTCGCGACGACAGGCTTGGTGCCCATGAGGTCGGACTGCGGAACATACGCGTTCATCCACGCACCGCCGCGCTTCGACGGACGCGCGTACATGTCGGCGTAGAACAGCGCCATCGATTCGCCGTCGGCGTCGAACACTTCATACACCATCACGTCGGGATGATAGACAGGGATGTCGTCGCGCTTCTTGAAGCTGATGCCGTACAACTGGTTTGCGGCATAGAAAACGCCGTTCTCCAGCACATTGTGCATTTCGAAATACGGCTTCAACTGCGAGGCATCGAAGTTGTAACGCTTCTGGCGCAGCTTCTCCGTGTAGTAGTCCCAGTCCCAGGCGGCGAGTTCGAAATCCGCTCCGGAAGCGTCGATCATTTCCTGCAGCGCGGCGGCTTCGCGTTTCGCGTTTGCAACGGCGCGCGGTGCGAGTTGCGCCAGGCGTTCGTTGACCGCTTCTGCGGTTCGCGCTGTCTGGTCTTCAAGGCTGTATGCCGCATGATGCGGATAGCCCATCAACTCGGCACGTTCGGCACGCAGCGCGACAATCCGCGCGAGCTCGTCGCGGTTGTCGAATTCACCGCCGTGGCTGCCACGTGCGAGCGAGGCCTTCATGATGCGCTCGCGAAGTTCACGATTTTCGAGCGATGCCAGCGCGGGCTGCTGCGTGGTGTTCAGCAGCGCGATCACGTACTTGCCTTCCAGGCCGCGTTCCCCGGCGGCCTTCGCGGCAGCAGCAATTTCCGTATCGGAAAGTCCGGCGAGCTTTTCGCGTGAATCCACAACGATGGCTGCCGCATTCACGCCGTCCAGCACGTTCTGGCTGAACTGCGTCTGCAGGCTGGCCATCTCGCTGTTGATCTCCTGGACGCGCGCCTTTTCCTCAGCGCTCAGCAACGCGCCGGCGCGAACGAAGTCCTGGTAGGTTTCCTCGATCAGGCGTACGGATTCCGCATCGAGATCCAGGGAATCGCGTTTTTCGTATAGCGCCTTCACACGCGCGAACAACTCGCCATTCAGCATGATGGCATCCGAATGCGCGGAAAGTTTCGGCGCGATCTCGGTGCGGATCGCATCCATTTCGTCATTCGTGTGCGCAGAAGAAAGACCGAAGAACACGCGCGATACGCGGCCCAGCAATTCGCCGGAACGTTCCAGCGCAACCATCGTGTTTTCGAAGGTCGCAGGCTCGGCGTTATTCGCGATTGCCTCGATCTCGGCGAGATGTTCCGCCATGCCCTTCTCGAAAGCGGGCATGAAGTGTTCGTTTTCGATCTCATCGAAAGCCGGCGCGTGGAACGGCAGCGTGCTTTCGGTGAAGAAGGGATTTGCGTCCATGGCGGCCATCGTAGCGGAATCCGTTTGCGATTCGTTTCCGGTCGTGGCTTCAGGTTCGGGCTTGGAGCAGGCGGTTGTGGACAAGGCCAGCACCACGCTCACAGCCAGCAGGGAGGTGGATTTCATTAATGGCATTCCTCTCAATGTATGCACGGAAGCCAGAGAGAATACCCAATCTCCCGTTGAAACCCCAAATTTCGGATAGTGCGCTGCGAGATGGACTTTGGAGGTGCGCTTGTTGGCGGGTTTTCGAGGCGGTCAGGAAAGTTCAACCCGCGGGAATGCGCATCAGGGCAGCACGTAACCGGACGGGGCGAGCGCGAGGTCCGCCTTGCGCGGATCATGCTGGAAGAAAAGACCGCCCCTGCGCGACGACTTGGCGGGGATGAAATCGAGCGTGATGTCCGTCGATTCCGTGATAATGCCCCAGCGCGACAATTCCCCGGTGATGACAACGCCGGATGCTGTTTCGCCGCCAAGGTTTTGCGCTTCGAAGGTGACAAGCCAGTCATCGCCGTTGTCGCGAATCTCGACGATCTCGACAACGATATCCGGCGGCGAATGATCGCCTGCGATTACCTGGTAAAACAGGTAACCGAGCAGGCAGGCCACCATCAGCACGCTGAGTCCGGCGACTATTCGCTCCCAGAGCGGCGGCTGCCGGTCGGCGGCGTACTTGTGGTGTTCAACGTGATGATGCTTGCCGGCCACGATCACACCACCAGTCGCGCGAGTGCGGCGCCGAACGCCGCCGGAAACGCGAGCACGGTGTTCACCATGACAACGCGCTCCAGCGCCAGGCCATCGAAACGTCCGAACGTCCACAACACGTACGCGCTTACCAGCACGGCAATGGCGTAGCCCGCGACGGTAAAATGCAAGGCCAGCCGCCAGACGGTGACGTTCTCGGGGCGCACGTGGCGGCCGCGGAAGTTCAACGCGTAAACGCAGGCATGCATGATGAGCAATGAGGTCAACACCAGCGCGATCGCATGCCAGCCGCTCATCTTGTAGGCGATGAGGATGATTTCCTCGGTGGGCGCGACATTGAAGGCGATGAACAACGCGCCCGTGACCATGATGAACAACTCGCCGCCGTAGCGTGCGCGGCGTTTCTGATCGTCGTTTTCCGTTTCGCCCAGCTGCTTGCCGGCAACAATCGCGCCGATGCTGGCGGGGAACGCGAGCACGGCAATCTTGCCGATGATCTCGTTCCACGACATGCCGGGATCCAGCACCGCAAACAACGCAAGGAATATCGCCGAGGTCAACACGCCGGCGCTGAACGCGACAAGCCCGTCGACAACATCGTCATACCAGTTCGTCGTTTCCCGGAAGCCCGAATAGCGCGACAGGCCGATAAGAATCGGCAGCAGCACAACAATGAACAACGCGAGGCGATGACGTTCGAGGTACATGCCGAGCCACCACATCTCCATGGTCATCAACAAGGGAAATGCGAAGATCAGCGCACCCGCCATCGCGCGCGCATAGCCGATCCAGAACTGGTTGTTGTCGGGTTGCAAGGGAGCGTCTTCTGGCATCTGCATGCCTCACCGGAAATCGAACTTCCTGAATAACAATTCCGGAACGATCAACCCATCGGGTTTATGCAATGCATTAAACGCAAATTCGCTGTTGTGCTTTGCAGGAGGTGAATCCCCCGCCGTGCTGCGCAAAGCAACCCCTTTTCCAAGGGGGGTGAAAACCCCTCCCCGGTTTCCTGTAATCAGCAAGCCCGCGTATGCTCCGGAAAAATGTTCAATCACGATGCGAGACATGAAGCACATTCATTCATTTCACGGTTTTATCTGTCTTCTGTTTTTGCTGACCAGCGGATGCGCAAGCTCGTCGGACGCGATGTCGAAAACCGAAACGCGTGAGACGCCGGTCGAACGCCTGATCGCGCATTCCGTTGATGATCACCGGCGGCATTACGACGCACGAAGCCTGTTTTCCCTGGTCCCGCCACTTGTCGTAAGCGGCGCACTCGCTACCTCGAATGCCGACCGCTGGGTCAGCGAAACCTGGCAGGACGACATCCGCAGCAACACGTCCGATGACATTTCCATGGTGTTCCGGGAATTCGGCGATGTGGCGCAGGCCCGCTGGTCAATGCCGGCGTACGCACTGACCATGATCGGTGCGGGCTACTCGGGTTACGCGGAACGGGACAGCGCCATCGCGACGTGGGCGGAACGTTCCTTGCGCGCGAACATTCTTGGCGGCCCGCAACAGCTTGCCTTCTGTTACCTGCTCGGCAGTCCGCGACCGGAAGACGGACAATCGGACTGGAATCCGTGGAAAGACAACAATGGCGCCAGCGGACATTCCTTCTACGGCGCGGTGCCGATCCTCACCGCCGCGCGCATGACGAAAAGCAAAGGCTGGCGCTATGGTCTTTATGCGCTGTCCGTGTTGCCCGCCTGGTCACGCATCAACGACGATCAGCATTATCTTTCGCAGGCCGTGATCGGCTGGTCGCTCGCGTGGCTTGCAACGGGAACGGTCGCGGAAAAGCCGTCGGATGAAAACAGCATCAGCGTCATGCCGATCCTGACGCCGGATGGCGGCTACGTGATGATGAACTGGAACTTCTGATTTATTTTTCGGATGCCGGCGGCAGGTCTTTTGTCGCAGGCCCTTCGATAACGCGCCCATCGAAACCGAAGCGCGAACCGTGGCAGGGACAATCCCAGGTTTTCTCCGCACTGTTCCACGCGACCGTGCAACCAAGATGCGTGCAGCGCGCCGAACGCTTGTGGAGTGTTCCGGATTCATCCTTGTACGCCGCAACCTGGCGATTGCCGTGTCCCGCAACGCAGGCTTCGCCCGGGCTGAGTTTTTCCGGATCGCCTTCCTGGGGATGGCGAAAACGATCATGGATGAAGTGATAGCCGACTTTCGCATTGTCTTTCGTGAAACTGCGCGCCGATGAATCCAGCGTGAAGCGATGCGGATCATACAGCCACGCGTACTCGCCCTTGAAACCCTGGATCGCACGGGAAATCAGCAAGGCGCTCGCGGTGCCGTTGGTCAGTCCCCACTTCGCGAAACCGGTCGCCGTGAATACGGCATCGTTCGATCGCCACGCGGTGCCCGCGTACGGAATGCCGTCCACCGTGATGCCATCCTGCGCGGACCATCGATGCGTGATTTCCTCGACGCCAAAATGTTTTCGCGTCCATTCCTCGAGATCGCGGTAATTGTCTTCGGTATCGTAATCCTCGCCCACGGGATGACTGTTTCCTGCCACGGCCAACAGCAAACGATCGCCATCGGGAATCGTGCGAATCGACCGCGTCGGCGAGGCGCTGTTGATGAACATGCCGTCCGGCGCGCGCGCGGGATCGACTGGACCGGCAACCACATAACTGCGCGATGCCCGCACGCGCGCGAAGAAAAATCCGCGATCCGTGAACGGATAGTGCGTCGCCATGACAACATGCTCCGCCGTGACCGTGCCGCCATCCGTTTCAACCTTGCAACCGGATGACGTATCAATAGCTGTCGCGCGCGTGCCTTCATGAATCACGCCGCCCGCCGCTTCGATGGCCGTCGCCAGATGCAGCAGGTATTTCCGTGCATGAAACTGCGCCTGGTTTTCGATCATCACGCCGCCAGGCGATGAAAACGGCAGCGGCACATCGCGAACCAGCTTCGCCTTCACGCCGGCCTCTTTAGCCGCCTCCATTTCTTCCAGCATCGCGTCAAGCTGCTCGTCGCTTTCGCACCAGACATAATTTGCCTTGCGCTCGAAATCGCAGTCGATGCGTTCTTTCTCGACGAGCTTTGTTATCCAGTCGAGCGCGACCTGGTTTGCCTTTGCATAGACTTCCGCCGTGCGCGCATCGTGCTTCGACAACAAGCGGTGGTAGATAAGGCCATGTCCCAGCGTGATCTTTCCCGTGGTATGACCGGTCGTGCCGTGGCCGATGCCGTGCATGTCGATGACCGCAACTTTCCTGCCCGCTCTCGCGAGTTCGAAGGCAGCCGTAAGACCGACAATCCCGGCGCCGATAACGAGCACGTCGACCTGCGTATCGCCACCGAGCGGCGGCCGCGGCGGTGCTGAGGCGGATTCCATCCAGTACGAGTTGTGATTCATCCGCGTGCGGCTCCGAAGCGTGCGGCCATCCGGCCTTTCGTCATCGGTTCGACGCTAGCATTCAAGCGGGAGGACAAACATGGATAAGACACCTGACGGTCAAGAACCCAGACCGCAGGCGCTGCAGGAAATCGAGCGGGTCAGTCGTGATCCGCGGACAACAGCAGGCGCGGCGCGAGCGCAAACAGCGGCAGGACGGAGAGCAGCATCAATCCCCATTCGTAGAAACGAATCGCGCCAACGGCATGTACCACGGCGACGAGCATCACGCGTTGCAGCGCGCGCTGGCTAAGACGGCGGCGCAGCAGCAGGAACGCAAGCCAGGCGCCGAGCGCGAACGACACGGCTGTCCAGGCAAGAAACACGCCGTAGGGACTGTTGAGCAGACCGATGAAACCCTCCACGCCGCGCTGAAGAATCTCCGTCAGCCAGAGTTTTAGCAGGGAGGCGGCAAGCGCGACGAACAGGAGTCCAGCGCCGACTTCCGGCTGCAACAGGTAGCTTTTCATGCGCGTTACGAGTTTTGTCATCACCTTCTCCGCTCGATAGCGTTACTTTCATTATGGCGCATTGCCCGCGTTTCCCGCCAATGCGCGATGCGGCCATGATCTGCGATAAATAAATTAAACCGGCTTGGTTTCGTCCCGCGCGGCCCCACTCCCGCTTTATGGCCGGCACGCGGAGATTCGACAGATGCAGATCGGAACGCCTCGCAGCAACAAGACCGAACGCGAATTCCTCTCCGCCGGCAATCCGGACAGTGCAGGCAAGGTGTGCGAGCTTCCCGTCGTCACCGCAGTGCCGGAACCGGCATGTCCGATGAGTGAATGCACACGGGTCGAGAGCCTTATTTTCGATGAGCCTGCAGAATGATGTCATGAATTATCGTTGCGTCGCCGGGGCGCAACCCTGCAATTCAAGCGGAGACGATCATGGCAAGACAGACTCGCGAGCGCGAATACGACGCCTCGGACATCAAGGAACTCATGGACAACACGGCCGGCTGGGCGAAGAACTGGCATGACGTATTGCGTTACCTCGAAGGCCCGGCGGAGAAGGATGCGGATTTCTCGAAGAAGGAAGTTCCGCAACTGATCGAAGACATTCGTCATCTCGATAATCACAACGTGGACTTCATGACCGATTACCGGAAGATATGGAAAGAACTTACCGGTGAAGATGCGAGCCACTTGCCGGAACCGCGCGAAAAAGAGCAACCGCAAACCAATCCCGTCGAACTCGAAGACAAGTACCTGAACGACGTCGACTTCCCGGCGGACAAGGCCGATGTGATTCACGCCGCCGAAGAAAATAAAACGCCGTCGCGCGTGCTCGACGTACTGCATCGCGTGCAATCGAAAGAGTACAAGGACATGGCCGAGTTGCTCGAATCAACAGGCGACGTGGCCTGGGATCATAAACGTTAGACACGCGAACGGCGTGAGGACGACATCATCGATGATGCCGTCGTCGCGCGAGATTCACGTTTGAAATGATTGCACCGCCGTTGCAGAAGGCGGCGTTCTGAATGTCATTGGCAATGTCACCGGAATATCATTGGCATCGTTCCGAAGATCTCGACTCCCGCTTTATCTTCTCCTCATCGCACTTCGTGTGAGCCAATCAACATTAAAAGTACGCACGGGTCCTGAACGACCCGGCGGGCATTTGCACCTGCTATTCTTCGATTCCCTTATCCTCGAAGCCGGGCACGGAGGCCTTATGAACAAGAACAATTCCCTCTTCCGCTTACTCCTTATTATCTGTGTTTCTCTCATTGCCGTTGCCTGCGGTTCGGGCGGCGACGACATTGGCGGCCCGGGCGGCACCAATCCGCCGCCACCACCCGATGGAAACACTCCCCCGCTCCCCGATGGCAAAAGCAAAGGCCTCGTCTTCGTCGCACACACACCGAACCCGCGCGGTGCCAGTGACATCGGTACTCACACCACCACGTTCGGCAACAGCCTGCCAACCGTGGGGAGCGCGCCGCGCGGCGGTTCGCTGTTCTTCCTGCAAGCGGACGGCACACTACGCGATCTGCTCGATGAAGCACTGAAGAACGGTTGCGATACGGACGATGTCGCGATCTGCAATGAAGACGGCGTGTTCACCCTCGATGAGACCGGCCTGCTGGTAAACGGCTACGTCGTGCGCCGTCCCATCGTGCATTGGGACGCCGACAGGATCCTGTTCAGCATGACCTTCGGAACCATCCTCGAGCAACATGACGGGCCTACGCCTGCAGACGTGAAATGGCAGCTCTACGAAATCACCGGTCTTGATCCTGAAGACACGCCGCTGCTGACGAAAGTGTCTGACCAGCCGGACTTCAACAACGTCGATGGCATCTACGGCTCGAACGACAACGAAATTTTCTTCATCTCCGACAAGACCGTGACGGGCAACCCGAATCACTATCCGCAACGCGATGAGTACGAATCGCTGCCGATCAACACCGGCCTGTGGAAGCTGGATCGCGAAACCGGCGCCGTCACGCTCATGGACCATAGCCCGTCCGGAAACTTCGGACCGAAAGTCACGCCGCGCGGACAACTGCTTTTCACGCGCTGGGATCACTTGCAGGCGGATCAGCAGGCATCGAACTCCATGATCAAGGGCATGGACCCGGACTACGAAGACACGTTCGGCATCTATACCTACGCCTCGGAAGACGACGTCGGGCCGGACGATTACGTGTTGATGGAAGATGCCGTGCGCGAACACCTGGAAGCCTACGTGGCGACCGGCGAGGAGGAGCATCTGAAAGCCGCGGGTGAAGCCAATGGCGTATTTCCGGAACCAAACCGCGGCAATCCCTTTTACAACTGGGGCAACAAGCTTGATGACGATGGCAATGTTCGCACCATCGCCGGCACGTTCGCCACGGGCGGCGCTGTGCACGACATTCCCTTCACGACACCGAGCACCGAACACGGAAAGTTCAACTACCTCATCTTCAATCACTTTCTTCCGTGGCAGATTCGCCAGGACGGCGAACAGGGCGAAACCTATCGCCACACCGGCCTGCACGAGAATGGCGGCTTCGTGCTGCGTTCGTACTATGAGGACGACGCCCTCAGCAACGTCGAGGAAACCGCGGTGCGCATCAAGGAAGCCAACGGCTTCTTCCTGAGCGACGTGCACGATGACGCAGAAACCGGTTTCGAGATCGTGACGGGCGTTCTTTCGCCGGAGTTCGGCACGCACAAATCCGGTCCGGTTCTGCAGTTCGTCGACGAGGATCTCGTCTCGCAACCGCAGTTGCACGAGAACGGCAGCGCCGTCAGCTACCGCTTTCTGACTGCCGAAGATGATGAGCGCATCTACCGCGATCCGATATTCCTGTCCGACGGCCGTCTCATCGCCGCGGTTTCCAGCGACCCGCGCCGCACCGAGGCAAGCGGTTTCGATGCCTTCGATTTCAGCCTGCACGTACTCGAAATGAATGAGGGCACCGGGTTTTACGAACCGAAAGGACGGCTTCTTGATGGCGGCATCGAGCGCACGCTCGACTTCTGGCTCGAGGAAGGCGGACAGGGCCTGCAGGAATTTTCCGGCCCCCTGTGGGAGATGGAGCCGCAGGAAGTCATCGCGCGCATGCGGCCCGTCATTCCGGCGGCACCACTCGTCGAAGATCCCGAACAGGACATGTTCGATGCCGCCGGCGTGACGGTTGCGCAGTTCAAGCAGTACCTCAGAAACAACAACCTCGCCGCAATCGTGGTTCGCAATGCCACGGTGCGCGATGACGCGGACACGACGCAGCCGTTCAATCTTGTCGTACAGAAGGATGGCGAGAATCACGAAATCTCGGTGCGCGGCGACTATGTCCAAGACCAAACGAAGTTGTATCCGATCAGCTACCTGCAGCTCATGCGCAGCGATTATCTTCGCGGTTACACCAAGTT
>DASVDI010000007.1:0-49760 GCA_036381175.1 Gammaproteobacteria bacterium | reverse complement strand
GGAGCGCCTTCTGGCGCGACCATTCGCGCCTGAAGGCGCTCCTGCAAGTCTCATGCCTTACTCGTGCTCGTGGCCGCCTTCACCATGCACGTGCCCATGCTCCTTCTCTTCATCCGTCGCGTCGCGAACGTCCGTCACTTCAACATCGAAGTGCAGCGTTTCGCCGGCCAGCGGATGATTGCCGTCCACCTTCACGGCTTCATCGCCGGCTTCAACGACGGTGACAACCAGCGGGCCCTGCGGACCTTGCGCATGAAACTGCATGCCGGGCTGAATGTCTTCGACGCCCTGGAAGGCATCGCGCGGCACTTCCTGCATCAGGCCGTCGTGACGCGGGCCGTAACCTTCTTCCGGCGCGACGCTGACGTTCAGTTTCTCGCCCGTCGCCTTGCCTTCCAGCGCTTTTTCGAGGCCGGGAACGATATTGCCAGCGCCTTGCAAGTAGGCAAGCGGTTCACGGCCGGAAGAGGAATCGAGCACGTCGCCCGCGTCGTTCTTCAGCGTGTAATGAATCGAAACCACCTTGTTCGGGGAAATCTGCATGAAAAATATCCTGTAAATCGAATTTCAAGCCGCACAGGGTAACAGCCGGGCAAAAGCGGGTCCAACCGCGCCCTTGCCGGAAAGACGGAAAGCCCCCACGTTCAGGGGAGATGTGAGGAAATTGCAGTGATAAAGTCAAAATTCGTCGAGGAATTCCGGGAATTCGCGATCCGCGGCAACGTGGTCGACATGGCGGTCGGCATCATTGTCGGCGGCGCATTCGGCACGATCGCGAAAAGCCTGGTGACCGACGTCATCATGCCGCCGATCGGGCTGCTGCTGCAGGGCGTGGAGTTCAAGGACCTGTTTGTCGTTCTGAAGCCGGGTGCTGCGCCCGGACCGTATCTCACGCTCGCCGACGCCCAGGCGGCTGGCGCAGTGACGATCAACTACGGCCAGTTCATCAACAACATTGTGACGTTCCTGATCGTCGCGCTGGCGGTATTTTTTCTCGTGCGCCTGATCAATCGCATACGGCGCGAAAAGGAAGAAGCCCCGCCAGAGGTGCCGACGACGAAGGAATGTGCTTACTGTTTCAGCACCGTTCCGGTGAAAGCGACGCGCTGTCCGCAATGCACCTCGACTCTCGAATGAACTTCCAATGACTTTCCGGATTATTTTTCAGCACGCAGCCAGTCGCACATCGCCTGCACGGCCGTCAGCGTGTTCGCGCAGTGCGCCTGCAGGAAAGCTTTATCAGCGTGTGCGTTATCAAGCGCGTCAAGCGCCGCACCGCCGTCGAAATCCACGTAAGCCAGACGCAGGCTGAGATCTTCCGGCGGACGCCCGAAGTCGGTGCCGGGCAGCGTCGCCACGCCGGTGTCTTCGAGCAGGCGTTCGCAAAGCTGCAGGCTGTCGTGGATGCCGCGCGCATGGAGGCGATCACGCAAGCCATTGAAACCCGGAAAAAGATAGAACGCACCCTGCGGATCGAGCACGTCCGCGCCGGCCGCGCGCAATTCGCCGGCACAATGTTTACCGAGTGCGGCGAGCACGCGGCGGCATTTTTCCAGCCAGCGCTCGATTCCGGGCGAGCCATTGAATGCCGTCACCGCCGCGTGCTGTATCGGCGCACTGGTTGATGTGAATGTTTCCGATGCCACCGCGGCCATGGCATCCAGCAACCAGCTCAGCGTTTCCGGAACGACGAACGCGCCGAGCCGCCAGCCGCCCGCGCCACACCATTTCGAAAGTCCCGTGCTGACGATGGTGCCTTCCGGGTAATACTTCGCGACCGACACATGCTCGCCGCCGAAATTCAGGCCCGCGTAGATTTCATCGGAAAGCAGCAGCACGCGATACTTGCGCGCCACCTCGGCGAGCTCGCGCAATTGCGTATCGCCGTACATCATTCCGGTCGGATTGCCGGGCGAGTTCAGGATCAGCAGGCGCGGACGTTCCGGGTCCTGTTCGCACAACCGTTCCAGGTCGGACGCTTCCACGCCGAGACCGTTTTCTGGACGCGTCGGCAACCACACCAGCGGGCGGCCGATGATGCGCGCCTGCGGCGCGTAGGAAACCCAGCTCGGCGAGGGAATGACAAGATCGCCGTAATACACGAGCTGCAGGATGAACATCAGCTCCTTCGAGCCGGGGCCGATCAGCACATGCTCGGGACGATAAAACGACAATCCGCGCGTGCGCTGCATGTATCCGCAGATCGCCTCCTGCAAGGCCGGCAATCCTTTCACCGGCAGGTAATCTTTCTGGTGCGCGTTGCATTCGAGCGCGGCGCGAACTTCATCGGGTACGGGAAACGGCGACTGGCCGAGGCCCAGCTTGTAAACCTGCCGGCCCTGGCGACGCAGTTCGTTGCTTTTCTCGTTGATCGCGAGCGTTGCCGAATTTTTCAGACCGCGCACGTTGAGATTGAGATACACGGCGGGCGAGGTGGCGTGCAGTTCGAATTCCATGCGTTTCCCGGGTTGGTGCGTGCAGCGCAACCATAACGCGAAACGAAAAGCGTCGCTTCGCACAGTTGCGCCTTATGACAAGCCGCCGGTAGGATTGGCCGCTCTTTTCGCCGGGATGCAAGGCAATGCAACATCAAGAAGCGCTGATCACCAATGACGCCGTCGTTTTCGGCCTGCTCGCCGCAACACTCGGACTCATCTTCTATACAACGCAAAGCCGGCATGCGTTCTGGCAGAAGTTCTACACGTACGTTCCGGCGCTGTTGCTGTGTTATTTCATTCCGTCGCTGTACAACACGTTCGGTGTCATCGATGGCGGCGCAAGCAATCTCTATTACATGGCATCGCGCTACCTGCTGCCGGCAGCGCTGATCCTGCTCACGCTTTCCATCGATCTGAAAGCGATAGGGCAGCTCGGCAGCAAGGCCATCATCATGTTCCTCACCGGCACCGTTGGTGTGATGATCGGCGGACCTTTGGCGCTGTTGCTGTTCAGTGTGATCGCACCGGAGGTGGTCGGTGGTGCGGGTCCGGATGCGGTCTGGCGCGGAATGACGACGGTTGCAGGATCGTGGATCGGCGGCGGCGCGAACCAGGCGGCAATGAAGGAAATTTTCGAAGTCGGCGACAACATCTTTTCGCAGATGGTCGCCGTCGATGTGATCATCGCGAACATCTGGATGGCGGTGCTGCTTTACATGGCGGCGCGCGCCGACAAGCTTGATAAGAAAATGGGCGCGGACACCTCGGCCATCGAAACGCTGCGGCACAAGGTCGACGCCTTTCACGCCGAGCACGGACGCATCGCGACGCTTACCGACCTGATGTATTTCGTCGCGATTGCCTTTGGCCTGACCGGGCTGGCGCATTTCATCGGCAACTCGCTCGGCCCGTGGATCGGTGCGAACGCGCCGATCCTCACGCGCTTCAGCCTGGATTCGAGCTTCTTCTGGCTGATCGTGCTGGCAACAACCTTCGGCCTGTTGCTGTCGTTCACCAGGGCGCGCCTCATGGAAGGCGCGGGCGCATCGAAAATCGGCACGGCGTTCGTTTACATCCTGGTTGCCACCATCGGCATGCACATGGATATCACCGCCATCTTCAGCAATCCGGGCGTGTTCGCGCTCGGCGCGGTGTGGATGAGCGTGCACGCGGGATTGCTGCTGATCGTCGCGCGCATCATTCGCGCGCCGACGTTCTACATGGCCGTCGGCAGCCAGGCGAACATCGGCGGTGCGGCATCCGCGCCGGTGGTTGCCGCGGCATTCCATCCTTCGCTCGCGCCGGTGGGCGTGCTGCTTGCGGTGCTGGGTTACGCGCTTGGTACGTATGCGGGCTATCTTTGCGGCCAGATCATGCGCATTATCGCGACCGGCTGAACGCACGGTGCGAAACGCCAACAAACAAACAGGGATGATGAGACAATCAACGCCATGGAAACGGTAAATTCACCTTGCGTCAGGAATTGCAGCCTTGACGAACAGCGCATCTGCCGCGGCTGCTTTCGGAACCTGGACGAGATCATGTCCTGGCCGGATGCGGATGAACGCGACCGCCGCGACATTCTCGACCGTGCCGCGGTGCGGCGCGGTCTTGATGACGCCGTCAATCTCGGCCAGGGTTCCCTGCCCGCCTGACACGTTTCGACGAAAACCCGCCCCATGAATTCGACAATCCGGCGCGCTATGCTTTCATCTCCCTCGCACGAACGGGAGACAAACATGCGCGCTTTTCTTCTCGCACTTCTCTTGCTGCCCAGCCTCGCCGGCGCATCCGATTTCACCGCCTGGCAAGTTCCCTGGGAAAAGACGCGGCCGCGCGATCCGGCGGTCGACGCAAAAGGGAATGTGTGGTTTGCAGGCCAGGCTGGCGACTACATCGGCAGGTTTGATCCAAAGACCGGCGAGTTCAATCGCTTTGATCTTCCCGCTGGTACCGGACCGCACAATGTCATCGTCGGCAATGACGGTGATTTGTGGATAGCCGGCAACCGCGTTGGCTGGATCGGGCGCATGGATCCCGAAAGCGGCGATCTCGAAACATTCACAACCGAAGAACAAGGTGTCGACGATCCGCACACGCTGATCCAGGCGGATGACGGACGCATCTGGTTCACCGCGCAGCAATCCAATCGCATCGGTGTGTTCGATCCTGAAAACGAAAATCTGCAGGTGTGGGAAGTGGCGACGACCCGCGCTCGGCCCTACGGGATTGTTCTCGATGAAAACGAACAACCGTGGATCGTGCTGCTCGGCACGAACAAGCTCGCGACGATCGAGGATGGCGAGTTGCGCGAAATCGATCTTCCGCGCGAGGACGCGCGTCCGCGTCGTCTCGATATTGTCGACGGAAAAATCTGGTACGTGGATTACGCCGAAGGATTTGTTGGCCGTTACGATCCCGCCAGCAACAAATTCAAGGAATGGCGTTCGCCGTCCGGTGAAGATGCGCGGCCCTACGGCGCCATTGCCGATGACGATAGAAATTTCTTCTACGTCGAAACCGGCCCGCAACCGAATCGCATGATCGGCATCGACACCGAAACCGGAGAGTTCATTTACAACGAGCCGATTCCGGAATCCGGCGGCGCCGTGCGGCACATGTTCTTTGACGCAAAACGCGATGTGATCTGGTTCGGGATGGATACGAATTACATTGGACGATTTGATCCGCCGGATGAATGAGCAGCGGAGTTGGGAGTCGATTCCAGGCGTTCAGCCAGCCAGACTTTTATGATGGATTGACGGGTTACGCCCAGGCGACCCGCTTCCTGGTCCAGCTTGTCGACCATCCACGTTGGAAAATCGACGTTCACACGTTTTTGTTCCTGTCTCGGACGCCGAGCCTTGGACAGATCCAGAGCCTGCGTTACGTCCTTGCCCTGATCAAAATCGCGATCAAATTTCTTGGCTTTCATGCAATGCAACCTCTTCAGCGCGAGATCGCCGGACAGAAATGATCCGGATGCGTTCACCACGATAAGTGATGACAGCCGACCAGTGCTTTCCATCCACTTGGCCGATGACGACAAATCGTGATTCATCCTCTGTTCTGGCCGGGACCTCCAGTAACTTCGAATCGCCCCATAACTGTTTCGCAGCAATGAAGTCGATGCCGTGCTTGGCGAGGTTCCGTTCGCTTTTCCGAGGATCGAACTCGAATTCCATAATAGTATAGAAATTACACCTTTTCAGCTTTGAAAGCAAAGGCATTGAGTCGCGAACGGGACAGACAAAATCCCCGGCTCGCGGTGCTCGCCTGCCCCCTTTTTCAAAGGGGGCGATCTCCGTTCAGCATTCCCGCGAGAAATAGCGCTTCAGGCTTCGGCAAGGCTGGACGACTCCCTTCCGTGAGAAACAACGTTTCAGTCTTCAACACGATCAAACGAAGTGCTCCCTCCCTTTTCCAAAGGGAGGGCCGGGGAGGGATTTCTCTCTACACATCCTTCCCGCGCAGCACCGCCCACCACGACGCGCGTGTTTCGTTCGCCGGCATCTGGCCACGTTTCAATCGCCCGTTGTAGTCGTGGTATGCGCTCATGGCGCGATGTCCCATGATGAGCATGATCGGCACGTTCACCCACAGCATCAGGCCCACGCCGACCACACTGTAAGTGGCAAGCTCCTCGGGCGTGGTGATGAAGCCCATGGTCGCAACCACCACGACAAGGCAGTACACGATCTTGTAAGGCAGCACGGCCTTCTCGCCGATCAGGTACACGATGGCCTGTTCGCCGTAATAGCTCCACGTGATGATGGTGGAAATCGCGAACAGCCACACCGCGAGCGT
The DNA here is from genome assembly GCA_036381175.1 of Gammaproteobacteria bacterium. Classification (GTDB taxonomy): domain Bacteria; phylum Pseudomonadota; class Gammaproteobacteria; order Natronospirales; family JAJUFS01; genus JAJUFS01. The sequence continues at coordinate 43,515 of DASVDI010000007.1, read as the reverse complement.
GACCATCCATTTGCCCAGCCCCGGCTGGCTGGCATCGAACGCTTTCGCGGTCAGTGCCGCACCGGGATAGGAAACATAAACGCCGGTCTCGTAAACCGTCGGGCGTTCGGCGCTTTGCATGATTTCCCACGCGATCACTTTTTCACCGTCCTGCATCTGCACCACGCCATTCAGGCGATGCAGCTGGTTGCCGGTTTCCTTGTTGTCGCCGGCCTCCAGGATCATGAAAACGTCTTCGCCGATCGCCCAGTCTTCGCCGGCCTCAGGCACGGGCTGGGTTTCAATCGTCCATGTCGTGTCGCTCATCGAGACAATTTGCGGTGCCTCCACGTAGTTCGCTTCGGCGTCACGATTCCACACACCGGAAACCAGGATTACCAGCGCCGTCAGCGTGCAGATCACTAACGTGTCGATGAAAGGCTCAAGGCCCGCGACCATGCCTTCGCGCACGGGCTCGTCGGTCTTCGCGGCGGAGTGCGCCATTGCCGCCGAACCGCGCCCGGCTTCGTTGGAATAGAACGCGCGGCGCATGCCGGCGAGCAATGCGAAGCCGATCGTGCCGCCGAGGAACGCGCCGGCCGCTTCCTGGGGATTGAACGCGGAGACCACGATCAGTTTCAGCAAACCGGGCAGCGCGCCGATGTTGGCGATCAGCACGTACAGCGCCGCGATCAGGTAAACCGCGCACATGAACGGCACCAGCGTGCCGGTCACCGAGCCAATGCGCTTGATGCCGCCGATGATGACCATCCCTACAAGCACGGCGAGGATGACGCCGGTGACCAGCGCCGGCACACCGAAATAACTCTCAGTGACATTGGCGACGTTCCAGGCCTGGAAGAGATTGCCGTCCAGCATGCAGGAAACCAGCATCGCCACGCAGTAAAGACCGCCGAGGAATTTGCCCGCACCGGCAAGTTTCGGATTGATGCTGGCCAAACCTTTCGATGCCACCCACATCGGTCCGCCGTGCGGATTGTCGGGATTGTCGGTGTTGCGAAACAGCATTGACTGGGTCACTTCGGTCATCTTCAGCGCCATGCCGAAGAAACCGACAACCCACATCCAGAACACCGCGCCCGGGCCACCGAGTGCGACGGCAAGCGCCACGCCGCCGATGTTACCGAGACCGACGGTGCCGGAAAGGGCGGCGGACAGTGCCTGGAAGTGGTTGAGCGCACCCGGATCGTTCTTGTCGTCGTAGTCGCCGCGAATCACGCGAGTGCCATGCGTCAATGCACGGTACTGCGAAAATCCGCTCCACACGGTGAAGAGGACACCCACGCCCAGCAGGATATAAAGCACGCTGTTGTGCCAGAGCACCGCGTTAACGGCATCGAGAAATGCTGTGAAATTCATCCTGGCCCCTTGCCCGAATATGACAATAAAGGCCGGGATGATGGCCGCAAATACCGTTCCGGTGCAAATCCCCGCGCCCCCAAACAGCGAATTCCGTCTCCGCCCGATGGGAGAACGCATCGCGGATTCTCACAATGCGCGGCTGTCGCCAGATGAGAATTCCGCATGACAAGCCACACCGTCGAACTCGGCGCACGGCGCGCATCATTCGCCTGGGATGAACGACGCGCGCGCCGCATGTTCTGGGTGCACTTCCCGTTGTTCGTTCTTCATGTGCCGCTCGCGTTCGCGATCATCGGCCTGCCCGGCGCGTTCCTGTTCGGTTACTTCGCGTTGCGCTTCTTTCGGCGCTGGCGAAACCGCAAGCCGGTTTTCGAAGTTCATGAGCACGGCTTCATCGACAGGCGCGGCGCGCTCGCGCTGCGCCATCACTTCGATGCACTCGCCGATTACATGATTATCGATCGCGCCCTGCGGCTGCCGTTTCCATTTTCGTTTGTGAAAATGCACGGCGTGGCGTTGACGGCGAAACTGCGCGGCAAGCATTTCTACGTCAATGAACATCTCGCCGACATTCGCCAGTGCGTGGCCTTGTTGCAGGAAGGTATCGTGCGGCAACGCTTGGCGATTGCCCGTGATGCGCTCGCGCGAAATGAAACGCTGCGCTTCGGTCCATTCCGGATGGATAACCTCGGCTTGCATCTTGGAAAGCGCGTTCTGAAATGGGACGCGTTCGGCGGACTTCAGCTTGTCATGTGGCGAATCGGAAGGCGGCGCGAGCCGGCACTGCGAATTTTCGATATCGCGGGCGCGCAGTGGGACATCGCCACGCGCAATGGCCTCGCCGATCCCGCCGTGTTCGTGCTGCTGTGCGCGGAACGGCGCGGTTTCGATGCCGCGGCGTTGCTTGCAAGTTTCTGCGGCTGGAAGGGTGGAAGCAGCGTGCGGTCGGAAGAGACAAGCGGTTCAATACCGCCGCTTCCCTGACTCTTGTTGATTTCATATCTTGTCGAAAGAAAACGCCCGGCGAACCGGGCGTTGTCTATCGAGATCGAATGTATTACCTGGCGATACGTTCGACTTGTTCCGGTGGCAGCGCGAACGGCTTCACGCCCCAGAACAGGACGTTAAGTGCCGTGCCGTAACCCTTGCCGCGCTGGTGGAACTGACGGAACTGGATGCCGTCCGGCGCCACGTACGTTCGTCCATCGTCACCTTCGTAAACCATCCCGACATAGGAATCGGTCAAGCGCGCAACGGGAGACCTGAACGGGTTCAACTCTTCCGTCCATTCCATGGCCTTGCCTTTGTAATAGTTCACGCGAAGATGCTTGACCTTGATTTTCTTGCCTTGCCAGTTGAGCGACCAGGCCTCTTCAATGGCTTCAACCAGATTGTCGTACTGCAGTAGCGGATCCGCGTATGGCTTGAACGGCCTCGTGAAGTTTTCCGGAAGCACTGCCTCCTTCGTGACATTCGCCTCGGCTGCTGCCGCAAGCTCTTGCGTGCGTGCCTTGATCTTGCCGGCATCCGCCTTGCTCATCTTCAACTTCAAGGTCCCGGACGCTGCAAGTTTCATGTCCGGGCTGAACTCGATTTTGAGTTCACCGTTTGCAACGGCGGCTTCAAGCGCAGTGCCGAAGGTATTGACGAGGTCGGGGTCCTTGCCAACGCTCGGGTCAGGAAACAACTGCAACACCTGGTAGGCTGAATCGGGATTCGACATCACTTTCTTCGAAGCCTGCAACCGTTGTTCTCCCATCATCACGAAATACATCGTGCCGAGGTTACTGATCGCTTCATTGAGAAAAACGTGTCCGTAGATTGCCTCCTTCGCAGGATTGAGCGCCTCCGGCCAGTCACCATCGCCTGGTGGCAATGTCGGACTGCTGGAAAAGCGGATTTCACCCAGATGTTTTTCATGCACCGCCCCAGCTGACATCACGGCCCACAACGGATCGTAGACGGCTGCAACTTTTGCCTTCGCGTCTTCCAGCGCTTCGCTTTCAATGCCAGGGAATCTCCTGCTCAACCACGACAGTGCCATCTTCAGATCGCGCAATCCGTTGAACCCGAAGCTGCGCATGCCGCCTTGCGCATTCTTCAGATACTCCGTGCTGGTGTTTATCTCGGCTTCGATGCCTGCAAGTGTCTTGTTCTCGAATACCGTCGTGATTGCTGCGGGCAGCGCAGCAATCAACTCGTAAGTTCTGACATTGCTGCCTTGGCCGTCTTCCGGCGGAAAGCGCTTCTGCGCACCGAGGGTCGCGCAGATTTCCGCGTAGTCGAAACCCTCAAGCGGTGCAGTCACTCTTTCGAAATCAGAGGAACTCAATGGCAGGCCGTAGGTTTTCAGGGAATCAAGGCTTTTCCCGTACTTCGACCACACATCACCGAGGTACTGCGTGTACTCGGTGTCATCGAACGTCGGGTACTTGCCCTTCTTCGGCGCCTCGAACAGCGATTCTTTCGGCGCAGGATTCCTGAAGGAACCGATCTCCTTCTCCATCTTCGCCAGGTACGCTTCAATTTTCTTGACTTCAGCAGCGCTTAAACCGTGGTCGGCCAGCGCAGTCTTGTATTGCTTTACGCCGTGCGCGATAAGCGACGCTTCAAACGCCTGAAAACGTTGATAGGCAAGAACGTGCTGATAGTTGTCGTCGTAATAATCCTCTTGCGAGTAGTAATTGCTCTGCGTCTTGTCCATCAACGCCTTCAACTGGGTGGCGAACCTGTCGTGATCCTCGCCAAACACCTTCTCCAGGGTTTCCTCGCCAAAGGCGTTCCATATGTACTTCCCGCTGCCTTGCGGCCGGCCATGTTCGTGAGCTGCGGCAATCAAGGGCGGGAATTCGACAACCAGGTCCCAGTAATGCTTCTCCATTGCCCATCGTTTGTAGCCGTTGTAGTCCTTCCAGGCGCTCAACACTTCTGAAACTTCGCGTGTGGCCTTGATGTGCTCATGCAGTGCTGCGAGTTCTTCCGAGTAGGCTTCGCTGGTGAGTTTCTTGTTAGCCATGTTCTTTTCCCTTACTGGTTATTCGACGAATGTCCATTGGTTGTCGATGTGATTGAAACGGTCGCGCCTTACCGGTTTGCCGGGATACTCCGCAACCGATTCGAATGCGGTGATTGCTGCGGCCTGCCGGTCGGCTTCATTCACGAACTGGCCGCCGCCTGGCGTGTCACTGGTGTTGAACGCGTTGCCGAGTGGAATGTAGATGCCGGTCAGCCGGCGAATCACGCCGGAGAGTTGGTTCAACAGCGCTCTCGCCGTGCCGGTTGTCGCCGCCTGTGCGAAGTTTCTTCGCGCGCCGTCGGGGAACACGCCGCGCGCTTCGATGACGCGGCCGGTTTTAGGACACTTGAAATACACCGTCATTCCGCCGCCTTTCTTTTCGGCGGAGTCGATCATGTCGACAATTTCTTCGAACTTTACAAACGCCATGTGCGTCTCCTTGCAAGTACCCGGCAGCAAGCGCTGCCGGGCTTTCTGTTTGCGGTTAATGTCCCAACAGCTTGTGGCTTTCCTTCAGCATTGCCGCGTCGTCGGCCGGTACGCGTTCGATGGGTATCAGGTAGCTGTCGGATGCGCCGGTCGTGTAGCTGAATTCGGCATTCTTGTCAGGCGAGTTTGTGCCTGCTTCCAACCAATGAATTCGAGCGTGCTTCGCGTCGCCGGGTACCGTTTCGGCAACCCAGGCAGAGATGCGCCAGTCGATGGGTTCACCGAGGACGTTTCGTGCCTGTACATACCAGCGGCTGTCGAGCCGAATGGCGAAGTAACGCGCGCCCTTGTCGTGCGCACCGCCGTTGTGACGACGCTGGAAGAACGACAACATCTTTTTCTTCAAGGCTGCGGCATCCGGAACATCGGTAATATCCGCAGGCCACTTGGCGTTCTGAATGGCGGCGGCGAATGCCGCATCGGCCGATCCCGCTTGCTCATCCGCCTTGGCGAGCATTTCCGCGGCTCTTTGATGGGATGGGTCAAAACGCAATGCCCATTCGGCCCATGGCTTTGCCGCGCGGTAGTGTTCGCTGCGGGCGGCACGGTCGCTCGCATGCTCGCCCAGGACGAATGACGTGTTTGCCTGCTGCGCGATGGTGTCCGCGACGCCGGTTTTGTACGCATCCCAGCGTTTGATGACCTTTTGAAGCGCATCAAGATTGCCGTCCAGGTACCAGGTCTTGCCGGTCACTTCACGCAACGCGGATTCCGCTGCAGACTCTTCCCCGTATTTCGCAACGTATGCCGCCGTCTTTTCACGGATCGGCGTGACAACGCTGTCTTCCATTTCCGTGATCTTGTCGAACAGCGTCTTGATGGTCGGCTCGATGGTCTTGAACTCGCCGCTCATGTTCGGCAGCGGCTCACGAATTACGCCGTCCAACGGAAAGTAGTGCGCGACTTTCAATGCAATGATTTCATCCGTCGCCGCGATGATGCTGGTGTCTTTCGGCGCTTCGACAACCGGTGCTGCTTTCTCTGCGCAGGCCGCGAAACTGCCGGCGCTTGAAACCAGGTAAATCTGGCCTTCGGGTTTGACCATGAAGTCGCCCTTGAAAGCGCCTGCGTCACCGATGCGCTTCTCGGTGCCTTTCATCGGGTCGAGTGCGAAAAGGTCGCCGCCATCCGTCCACCGATAAATGAACTCATCGCGTCGCGTCGCGAAAATCGCGCGCGTTCCTGCAAAGGTTCCGTTTACGTCAGTGCTCTTCATGGACGTGACGTGCGTGTCGAAACCGTCGCCGGCTTCTTCGATGGGTTCATGGCGCGCCATCCTGCCTTTGTCATCGATCGTGATCAGCACGGCGCGACGCTCGCGACCGCTGCCGACGTAAACGGGGGCGGCTTGCTGGATGTGTCCCCAGCCGGTGCGCGGCGCCACGAAACGCGCCTGAGCTTCGCGTTCGTACATCTCCTTCGTGCTCAACAAACGGCCGTCATCGAAGAAGGCGAGCGTTGGCACTTCGCCCATGCCGCCGACGAACAGGCGCGTCCTGCTGAAATCGAGCGGGGAGTCATCGTAGGAAACGGCGAATTCGTGCGTCTCTGTGCTGCCGTAGTTGTCGTTGATATTGATCGACCACGGCTTGCCGTCGTTGCCGATTGCGAACTGCGCGCGTTCGTTGGCCCACACGATTCGCACGTTCTCGAAGCTGCGATCCTTGTATTGCATGTCGACGATTTCGCGGTCGCCGTACGCGCCTGTTTTCACTTCGTACATGACACCGCACGCATCGGGGACCATGACGTTTTCATCACCTTCAAAAAGCCAGGTGGGTTTGTGCGGTGTGCTTCCTTCGGCATATGTGGACATTGCGCCCGTCGCCGGATCGATCGTGCTGATGGTTACATCGCCCGCGTAGGCTTGCGGCACAAGTGCGGCGGCAAGCATTGCGGGGAGCAGGGGAAACCTGCGGTGTTGTTGCGTTTTCATGCGTCCTCCTTGAAGGGGTTTTGTTGTGATTCCTGGGTTCAATCGAACAGGCCCTTGATTCGCTTCACGGTCTTCACGTTTTCTTCGAGCGCTTTCGGTTTGCCGTGAATGTCGCCTTGCTTGAGTCGTTCGCCGCGCTTGACCATCGCGCGCAGCTGGTCATCGGAAACGCCGTCGTCGGGACGCGCGGTTGCCATGATCGGACTGCCGCTTGAGACGAGGTCGTAAACGTAGGGAATGCTTTGCGGCTCAGCAGACATCGCCGGAAATTTCATGCAGATGCGCCCGATGGAAATACCGCTGACGGTGTCGAAGGGCGCCGGGTTCAATCGCACGTACTGGATATTTCCTTCAACGAGCACTTCGCCGTGCCATCCGGTCGGGAGATCCGTGATCTCGATCGGCGTTCCCGCCGGAATCGGCGTCTTGCCCCAGCTGTTCGCGATGCGAATCTCGGAAACTTCGCGATACATCACCGAGCGGTAACATGACGTGCCGTCTTTCTCCGTGTGCAGCAATTCAAGATCCGGCGGCGATGCCTGCGCGATGCCGGCGAACGCGAGCAGCGTGGCGCCGGCCACCATGGCAAAGCGCCGCCGCCCTGCGCGGACGAACGGCAGCAGGAACAGCAGCGCGAGCAACGCGCCGCCGCCGCCTTCGTCTCCGCCATTCGCTGGTGGAGGCGACGGCGGTGTTGGCGGTGGAGGCGCAGGCGGTTCGGCGCTGAACAGGAATTCGTTCACTGCAATTTCCGCGCTTCCAGGGACCGCCGTGAAAGTCACCGCGCCCTTGCCGTCAAACCGGTTGCCGGCAACATGCGCTTGCGCAGCGAAGAAAATATTCACATCGGGATAGGCGTCGTTCATCGTTTCGAAATCGCTGCCGGCCTTGCTGAACGCCAGGTCGTCGGGATCCAGCAGGCGTTGCACGAGCCTGCCTTTTTCCAGCAGAAGCTCATCGACGGGAAGTTCACCGCTGATGGAGAAATCACCGACGGCGGCAAACAGCAGTAGCCTGTCTTCGCCGGGCACGCTTACAAGTTGTGGCGAAAGAAAGGCGTGGTCGCCGGTCGTGATGCCGTTCAACAAATGAATCGGGCCCGCGGTCGCCTTGCCATCGGCATCAAGAACGAGGCCGTCCAGCGGACCCATGCCGCGCAGGTCTTCGTACGCAAGCAGATAGCCGTCACCATCCGGCAATGGCGCAACTGCGACGCGCCCCGTGCCCTTGGTCGGGACGCTGGCGGCACCGAGCGCGTTGCGCGCGTCGATGTCGGTATCCGCCAAATTCGCGGGCAACAATTTGCTGAACAACTGCGCCGAATCCGGGCCGCCTTCCTGCGCGGGATCGGACCACGCGAGCAGGTAACCGGGTTTGTTTGTGAACGCGACAGCGGTGAGGAAAATCGGATTGATGTCGGCGCGTGCCGGGAAACCGTCTTCATTTGCCGGTGCGGTCAACGCATCCATCTGGATGGCAGCATTGCCGACGAGCGTTCCATCCTTCAGGACTTCCTGACCGAAGATGAAGTAGTCGTCGTGACTTATGGAATCGGCATCCAGCGTCTTGCCATTGGGCCAGTGCGTCCACAGCACGAGAAATTCATCGCCCTTCGCGACGACGGCCGGCGTGCTGCGTGGTTCGCTCCCGGCCGTGGCATTCGAATCGTCATCCACGCGGCTGATTCTCAGCAACGGACCGACAGTGACGACGTTGTCGGCATCCACGGACACGTTTTGCCCGACGAGTTCGGCGCCGATGCCGTTGCTGGAAGCGTCCAGCAGCTCCGCATGCCATGCGACGAAGAAAACCGCGCCGCCGTTATCGGCGAGCACCGCAACAGCCGGTCGCGTGCTAACACTGCCGGTTTGCGGTTCACCGCTTCCCGCGGTCTGCTCGCCCAGGGACAGCCGCTCGGAAAGCGCTTCGTGTGACGCGGCATCCAGCACCTGCGCTTCGATGCCCGCGTCCGTCTCCCAGACCACCAGCCGGACAACACCAACCTGCGCCTGCGCCAATGAAATTACCGGTCCCGAGGGAATCGGTCCGTCTGCCGCAAACGCGGCGCCTGCAAGGAAAACAAGAACCAGCGCGAATGCCCTTCGCATGACAACCACCTTCGTTCAGGGAAAGGTGCTCACCATGCAAAGCCGCACAAAAAATTCCCATCGGGAAAATTCTTATTGCGAGGGCGGGGAACAGTAAAAAGCGGGCTTGAATGAAAAACGCCCGGCATGGCCGGGCGCAAGGTGTGAATCAAGGTTATGAATGTTGGGGTTCGCGGTGCTCACCCCAACCTACGCAAGATTTTTGCGGGTTGCGGGTGGGGCGCTAGCCGAACCCCAACGGATCAAAGCTTCACTGCCGTCGCCGCATCCACGGCAGCAGCGCAAGCAGCGCGAAACCGAAGGCGCCACCGCCGCCGGAAGCAGGCGGAGCATTCGGATCATCGGGGTTGCCGGGTTCATCAGGGTTACCTGGCTCATCGGGATTGCCGGGTTCATCGGGGTTGCCTGGTTCGCCTGGTTCATCCGGGTTGCCTGGATCCTGGCCAACAGGCCGGAGCGTCAGCGTGAACTGATGCGCGTTGTTGCTGGTGTCGGCTTCGCCCGTGACGGTTTCAACGGATGCCGTGATCTGACCGGCTGTTTCCTCCGTAACGACAGCGGTTGCGAGACCGAGCGTGACGGATGTACTGCCACCGGGCGCAATGTCGGCGATATCGACGCACTGTATTTCGCCGCTAGTGCCGACCGGTATGCAGCCGAATCCTCTATCAAGCGTTACGCCTGCCGGCAAGGTGGCGTTCAGAACAATACCCGTCGCCGTGGTCGCACCGATATTGCGGATCACGTAACCGATTTCGACCGGCTCGCCACCCACGACGCTGATCGAGTCGTCGTCGGTGACGCTCAAAGTGAGATCGGTGGAAGGGAGTACGGTGACTTCCACGGCAGCGGTGTTGTTGTCGCTCACCGGATCATTCGAAATCGTGCTGCTTTCTATCGTCAGGCCGAGTGCCATGCCATCGACAGGAATATTGCTCAGTACGCTCGTATCGACCGCGACGTCGAACTCGAGCAGTTCGTCGGCGTGCATCGGACTTTCCAACCGGCATAACCAGCCATCACCATCCAGCTCAAGTGAACTGCAGATGTCGTCGCTGATCGCTGGAACGACATCGGAATCGCTGAAGGTCAGGCGCAGCGCGATATCGTGCGCAACAGCAAGTTTCGAAAGGCCATCGTCCGGTACGCGGTTATCAAGCGTGACACCGAACGTTGCGGTATCGCCATGAAGCCAGGGTGCGTCGACGCCGGTGACTGAAACTCCGTGATCAGCGCGATAGGGCGTGAATTGGGTACCGACGATTTCCCGGCTACCTGCACTGCGACCAATCAGGCTGAAATGCGTCGGCGAGTTCTGAACGAGAATGCTGCGCTGAAAACGTCGGAAACGACTTACATCGCTCGAGGAGGCAATTCGAAAGCCTTCAATCGCTTCTAAATAGCCATTCGAAGCTTCGCGGTCGTGAGCGCCCCAGTACAAACCTCCGGTTGCCGCAATTTCTTCCCAACGCAAGAGGTAGATGTCGGCCTCGGAAAAATAGCGTGAGCGAACTTGCTCAATGATTGCGTCCGTTGCTGGTGCGGCGGGCAATATCCGGTTGACGTTTCCCAGTGTGGGAAAGGTGTTTGAAGGAACGCTCAATACTCGTATGTCGTCATTAGGCTCGATCCCGCCGATCACCAGAGTTTCGTTGCGTAACGTATCCAGAAACATTGTCGGGAACTTTGCACTTGCACTGGTTGATAGGAAAGCTCTCAGGAGATCGTCGCCGAGATCAGCAAAGTCGGTGCGAAATTTGACACCATACGTCGCTCTGTCGGAATCAGCTGCAGACGTGGCGAAAGCCAGAGACGCGGTTCCATCACCGTTGAGAACGAAATCCAGCGGGCCACCAAGTGTCGTTTGGCTTTCGCCGGGAGGAAAAGTTGAAACTTGCGAGTCGGCGCAGGTGGAGCTCCCAGTGTTGGTAATCAGGCACCCCGATATCTCGAAGTGCGTCGAATTCCTGCCATTCCAGAGAAGCAGGAAACGATCCTGATCATCGATGTAGCGAAGGGCGTAAGTCTGACTGTCGGTATCATCTTTGATCGCATAGAAGTGAGGGTTTCCAGCGGCCAGATAATGGCGTCGGTTGACGTGGCGTAATTGGCCACGAATCAGTTGTCCGCTCGTCGGGCTGAAGGAGACGCGCGTGCCAAGAAGAAGCAAGCTGGTTGCGATGTTGTTGCCATTTGTCGAATGCAAGACGCGAGTTGGCCAGACGACAAACCACTCGTCGTCTCCTGCTCGATTGGCAACCAATGGCTGACCCGGCGGAAGTACCGGGTCCATCTGGTAGTTGATGAACAGGCCTCCGGTGAAGTCGCCCGCGATTGGTGCCGCTGGATTGATGAGTATTACTGGATCGCCTTCCGGCAAATTGGTGACGGCATCGACGACCTGCGCGAAAACGCTTTGGGTCGAAATATCCACCCATACCAGCAATCGCTTGCCGGAGGCTGTTGGTTCCGAGGCGGCAATACTGACGACGCTTGAGTTACCGAAGCCATTCGGGTCAGCGATGATGGTTATGGGTGCGTCGGCAGCGAAGATGTTCGTTGCAACCAGCGAAAGAATCACACCAAGAAAACGAAGAGAATTCTTCACACTTGCCTCCATGTCGTTGGATAACGACGTTCCGATATCGAATGCGCATTCTCTTCGGGAAATGGAGCGGTGGCTTTCCGGGTTTTCCGGATTTTCAGGAGTGCGTGACGGGGTTTGCGTTTTGGGCGGGCGAAGAAAAAGGGCCTTGCGGCCCTTTGGAGTGTTTGAGTTCGTCGCGATTGTTGGGGTTCGCTGTGCTCACCCCAACCTACGCAGGATTTTGTAGGTTGCGGGTGAGGTATTCCCGAACCCCAACACACATTATTCAATAGGCATCAGCGTTCGAGTATCGCTGTCACGCCCATGCCGCCCGCGGTGCAGACGGAAATGAGCCCGCGACCGGAACCGCGCTCGGCGAGTTGCTTTGCCAGTGCGCCGACGATGCGCGCGCCGGTAGCGCCGAAGGGATGGCCGAGTGCGACGGAGCCGCCCTTGAGATTGAGCTTGCTGCGGTCGATGGAACCGAGCGCCTTGTCGCGGCCAAGACGTTCCTTGCAGAACTTTTCGCTTTCCCATGCCTTGAGCGTGCACAGCGTTTGCGCGGCGAAGGCTTCGTGGATTTCGTAGAGGTCGAAATCCTGCAGCGTGATGCCCGCGCGGTCGAGCATGCGCGGTACGGCGTAGGCGGGCGCCATGAGCAAGCCTTCCTTCTTCCAGACGAAATCGACAGCGGCGACTTCACCGAAGGTGAGGAACGCGAGCGGTTCGAGGCCGTGTTCGCGCGCCCATTCTTCCGAGCACATCAGCACCGCAGACGCGCCATCGGTGAGCGGCGTGGAATTGCCGGCGGTGAGCGTGCCGTTTTCGCGATCGAACACGGGCTTCAGGCTGCCGAGCTTTTCAAGCGAGGTGTCCTTGCGCACGTTGTTGTCACGCTCGAGGCCGTTGAACGGTATGACCTGGTCGTCGTACCAGCCGGATTCCCACGCGGTTGCCGCGTTATGGTGCGATTTGAACGCAAGTTCGTCCTGATCGCGGCGCGGGATGTCCCATTCCTTCGCCATGAGTTCGCAGGACTGACCCATTGAAAGATGCGTGCGCGGTTCGATCACGCCGGGGAACTGCGGCTTGAGATGTTTCGGGCGCAGCTTCGCCCAGGGCTTGAGCTTGTCGCCGAAGGATTTTCCGCGGTTCGATTCCATGAGGATTTCGCGGAACGCATCGCGGAACACGACGGGAACGTCGGAGGTGGAATCCACGCCGCCAGCAATGCCGGCATCGATCTGGCCGAGCGCGATCTTGTAGCCGATGTTAATGGTTGTTTCGAGGCTGGTGCCGCAGGCGCGCTGCAGGTCGAAGGCCGGTGTGTGCGGATCGAGGCCTGCGCCGAGCACGGATTCGCGCGCGAGGTTGAAGTCGCGGGTGTGCTTGATGACGGCGCCGAGACCGACATCGCCGAGCTTCTCGCCTTTGAGACCGTATTTTTCAACGAGGCCTTTCAGCGCCGCGGTCATCAGGTCCTGGTTGCTGCATTCAGCGTACGCGGTGAAGGCGCGCGCGAACGGAATGCGTGTGCTGCCGACAATGGCGACGCGGCGCGGCGTGGTCTGGATCATGCGAGTCTCCCGGTTGGGGGAAAAGAGATTGACGAGTCTGGTTTACACTGGCGCGCCGCGGGCGGTGCGTCGAATTCCGTATGCTAACTCCGCCAGTGGCGGCATTCAAACGGATGTTTGACTGCAGGCGGCGCTCTCACAGCTTCGTCCAACGGTGTAGCCCGTATGGAACGAAGCGCAGCGAGTGAAATCCGGGTTTCGCTCTCCCGGATTCCGCTGCGCTCCATCCGGGCTACAGACTTCGCTTGACCAAAAGTTGGCCCCGTTTTGCAAGGATTCAAGGAATCGGTAATGCCCGAATCGAAAATAAGGCGTTTTCGCCGGGAAGCCGTGGCGCTCGCCGAGCTCACGTGGCCGATGATCATCATCAATCTTTCCTATCTCGGCATGCGTTTCACAGACACGGTGTTTGCGGGACGGCTGAGCCCCGAGGATCTTGCCGGCGTGTCCGTCGGCGGCGATGTGTGGATGCCGATCACGCTTTTCATCATGGGTATTCTCATCGCCGTCAGTCCCACGATTGCACACGAGTACGGTGCGGGACGGACTGACGCGATTGCCTCCACCGTGCGCCAGGCCTTGTGGCTCGCCGTGATCGTCAGCCTTCCCGGTTGCGTGTTGCTCGCGCACGCCGATGTGTTGATGCGACTGATCGGCGTCACCCCCGATGTGATCCCGCTGGCTGCCGGTTATGCAGACGCGATTGCCTGGGGCTTGCCGGCGATTGCCATGTTCTATGCGCTGCGTTTCACGGGCGAGGCGGTCTCGCACACGCGCCCGCTGCTGCTTGTCGCCATCGCCGGGTTGCTGGTGAATGTGTTCGCCGACTGGGTGCTGATGTACGGCAAGTTCGGCCTGCCGGCGCTCGGCGCGGTCGGCACGGGCTATGCCTCGGCGATCGTGCAGTGGGCGATGTTGCTCGTGCTGTTCGGCTTCGTGCGCAATGAACGGCGATTCCGCGCGTTCGGTATTTTCACGAAGTTCGAATGGCCGCGCTGGAAACCCATTCGCGCGCTGGTCGCGCTCGGCTTTCCGATTGCGGTGGCGATTTTCATGGAAGGCAGTCTGTTTTCAGCCACAGGACTTTTGATGGCAACGCTGGGAACCACAATCGTTGCGGGCCACCAGATCGCGGGGAACTGGGCGGGTTTGATGTTCATGGTGCCGCTCGGCATCGCGGGTGGCATTACGGTACGCGTCGGGCAGGCGCTGGGTCGTGGCGATCCCGAACAGGCGCGTTACTCGGGTCTCGTCGGCGTTTTCGTGTGCGTGGGATTCATGGCGGTTTCCGCCTGCGCGATGATTGTTTTTCGTGACGTGATCGTCGGCCTGTACACCAGCAATCCGGCGGTGACCGCGATGGCGATGAGCCTGCTGTGGATGGCCGCCGCCTTCCAGCTGTTCGATGGGCTGCAGGTGGCCGTTTCCGGCGTGCTGCGCGGCTACAAGGACACGCGCGTGCCGATGCTGATGACGCTGGTCGCGTACTGGGTGATCGGTTTCCCCACCGCGTGGTTCGGAGGTATCGTGTTCGACTTCGGGCCGGCGGCGGTCTGGCTGGGACTGATCGCGGGCCTGCTGTCCGCCGGCATCATGCTGAGCTGGCGCTTCTGGAAGAAATACGGCCGATAACGTCTGGATTTCAACATTCACGAAAACTCCGGGGGGATGTCATGAAACGAATCATTGCCTTGCTGATTGCGCCATTGTGGCTTGCCGCCTGCGCGCAGGAACCGATGGATGCGCCAGAGGACGTTGCGGTCGCTACGCCCGCCGAACAGGCCAATGCCATTTTCGAGGCGTACTTCGAGAAACAGCTCGAACTGAATCCGATCTACGCGAGCTTCATCGGCGACGACCGCTACAACGATCGTCTCGCCGTCACCATCGCGCCGGAATGGCGCGCCGAGTCGCTTGCCGTCGACAAGGAAACGCTGGCGAAAATCCAGGCGATTGATGAAGGTGCGCTCGAAGGCCAGGCGCTGCTCAGCTACCGGATTTTCGTGCATGACCTCAAGCGCAACATTGCGGCGGCGGAACGCTTTCCGTCGCATTTGATGCCGCTCACGCAGTTTTATTCCGTGCCGAATTTCTTCGCGCAGTTGGGTTCCGGCGGCAGTGTGCATCCGTTTGCGACTGTCGATGATTACGAGGATTTCCTGAAGCGAACTGATGGCTTTGTCGCGTGGGTCGATCAAGCCATCGTGAACATGAACGAAGGCATCGAGAAGGGTTACACGCAACCGAAAATTTTGATGGAGCGCGTTGTTCCGCAGCTCGAAGCGCACATTGTCGAGAACGCCGAAGACAGCCTGTTCTGGAAACCAATTGCGGACATGCCCGCCGAGTTCAGCGCCGAGGACAAGGAACGCCTCACCGCGGCTTATCGCGACAGCATCATGAATCGCATCGTGCCCGCCTACGCGAAACTGCGTGATTACGTCGAGGACACCTACATTCCCGCTGCGCGTGAAACGCACGGCCTGTGGGATGTACCGAATGGTGATGAGTGGTATGCGTTCCTCGTCGAAGGCACAACCACGACAGATCTCACGCCGGCGGAAATTCACCAGATCGGTCTTGATGAAGTCGAGCGCATTCACAACGAAATGCGTGAGGTGATGCAGAAGGTTGGTTTCGACGGCACGCTGGATGAGTTCTTCACGTTCATGAACACCGATCCGCAATTCATCGCGGATTCACCGGAAGAACTGATCCAGGGTTACAAGGACCTCAAGGCGCGCGTCACGCCGTTGTTGCCGAAATTGTTCGACGTCATGCCGAAGTCGGAATACGAAGTGCGCGCGGTCGAACCGTTCCGCGAGAAATCCGCGGCGGGTGGTTCGTACATGAGCGGCACGCCGGATGGCTCGCGTCCGGGTGTGTTCTACGCGAACACGTACGATCTCTCCGCGCGCCCGATGTGGGCGATGGAATCGCTGTCGCTGCACGAAGCCGCACCGGGTCATCACTTCCAGATTTCCATTCAGCAGGAGCTGGAAGACCTGCCACGCTTTCGGCGTTTCGGCGGCTACACGGCGTTCGTCGAAGGCTGGGGCTTGTATGCGGAATCACTCGGCAAGGAACTCGGCGTTTACACCGATCCCTACCAGTACTTCGGAAAACTGAACGCCGAGTTGTGGCGCGCGATTCGTCTCGTGGTGGATACCGGCCTGCATTACAAGCACTGGACGCGCGAAGACGTGCTCGATTACATGTACGCGAATTCCGCGGTCACCGAAGCGCGCGCGGTTGCAGAAACCGAACGCTACATGGCGATTCCTTCGCAGGCGCTGGCTTACAAGATCGGCCAGTTGAAGATTGCCGAACTGCGTGCGCACGCGGAAAAAGCGCTGGGCGAGAAGTTCGACATCCGCGAATTCCACAATCAGATCCTGCTCGACGGCGCGCTGCCGCTGAACGTGCTGGAAGCGAAAATCGATGAGTGGATCGCAGCGGAACAGGCAATCTGAACAAAGAGCAACGGACAGGATCGACAGGATTTTCATCAGCTCTTGAAAATCCTGTTGTTCCTGTCCAGATCATTCCAACCGTGTTGTTGCGAGGTTCACCATGTTGAAGCGCGCGTTGCCGGCCGTCGCATTGCTGCTGGCGTTTTTCGTCCCCGTGGTCCAGGCCGCGCCCGATGATTCACTCGGCGAGGATATCGTCGAGCAAACCTTGCCGAACGGGCTCAAGGTTGTTGTCTGGCCGGATCACGACATTCCCAACGTCGCACAGTTCACCTGGTTCCGTGCCGGCGGGCGTAACGAATATCCCGGCATCACCGGTCTCGCGCATTATTTCGAACACATGATGTTCAACGGCACGACAACGCTTGAGCCGGGCGAGTTCGATCGCATCATGGAAGCCGCCGGTGGCGCGAACAATGCCTACACCTCGCATGACGTAACCGTTTACCAGGACTGGTATCCGGTCAGCGCGCTGGAGACGATCTTTCGTCTTGAAGCCGATCGCATGGCGAATCTTTCTTTTGATCCCGAGGTCATCGAAAGCGAACGCGGCGTGGTGTATTCCGAACGTCGCACGTCCGTCGACAACAACAATTTCCGCGCGCTCATGGAAAAAGTGCAGGCGACGGCGTATCTCGCGCATCCCTACCAGTTTCCCGTCATTGGCTGGCCGTCGGACATCGAGAACTGGAGCATGGAAGACCTGAAAACGTTCTACCGGACCTATTACGCGCCGAACAACGCCGTGCTGTTTGTCGTCGGTGATGTCGATCCCGACAGGATTTTCGCGCTCGCCGAGAAGTACTACGGCGACATTCCCGCGCAGCCCGCGCCCGAACCCGTCACCACCGTCGAGCCGCCGCAGCAGGGCGAGCGCACCGTCGTGCTGGAACGCCCGGGCCAGACGCCGATGCTGCAAATGGCCTGGCATTCAGGCGCGGCGGATGCGCAAACCATGCCCGCACTCGAAGTGCTGATGGCCATTCTCACCGACGGCGAATCCTCCGTGTTGCACCAGGCGCTGGTGGAACAGCAGCTCGCCATCGAAACCGGCGGCTTCGTTCACCAGGGATTCGATCGGGGCCTGACCTGGATTTACGCGATATTGCCGCCGTATGGCGATCCGGCCGTTGTCGAGAAGAAGATCACGAGCGTGCTTGATGCGATCGCGACCGAAGGCGTCACGCCCGCACAGCTCGAGAAAGCGAAGAACATGCTGACGGCAAACTACTGGCGAGAAATGGCGACCATCAGCGGCAAAGCACAAGCGCTTGGCACTTACGAAATTTTCCACGGCGATTACCGTGAATTGTTTGATGCACCGGCCGCGTGGGAAGCCGTGACGGCAAACGACGTTCGCAAGGTCGCGACGGAAATCTTCCGCAAGGAAAACCGCACGGTTGGTGTGCTCAAGCCCGTTGCGGCCGATGAATGATGAATAAGGAGACGGCAATGTTGAAGATGAAAATGACAGCGATCCTGGCCGCGCTCCTGTTGCTGACCGCTTGTGCTGCGACACCGGAACCGGAGACGGTTGCGAAAGACACCGGGCCGGATCTGCAACGGCTTGCGAAAGGCGTGACGCTGCCCGCGTATGAAACCGTGCAGCTTCCAAACGGCATGCAGATTCTTTTGATGGAGAAGCATGACGTGCCGATGATTTCCTTCGAAGCGCTGGTTCGTGGCGGCGCGGTGGCGGATCCGGAAGGCAAGATCGGCACCTCCGCGCTGCTCGCCGATCTGTTGCGCCGTGGCGCTGGCGATCGCGACGCGATGGAATTCGCGCGCACCGTGGAGAGCGTCGGCGGCATTCTCGAAACTTCCTCGAGCAAGGAAGCGGTAACCGTTTCGGGGCAATTCATGTCGCGCGATGCGGAGCTGATGATCGAGCTGCTGGGTGACATGCTCACGGAACCGACCCTCGCGCGAACCGAGTTCGACAAGCTGCGCGCGCGCAGCGTCCAGCAGATCGCGGCGATGAAGGACACCAGCCTGCGCGCGCTGACCACGATCTACGGCGATGCTTTCCTGTTCGGCGAGCATCCTTACAGCCGCGCTGTCATGGGCACCGAAGCGGGACTCGCGAGCGTCACGTATCCGGATATTCGCCGTTACTTCATCGAACAGTTCGGCGCGGATCGCACCATCCTCGCCGTAGTGGGCGATTTCGATACCGCGACAATGCGCGCTCGGCTGGAAGAGGAGTTCGGTGGCTGGCGCAAGGCGGCGGGCACGTTGCCGGAGGTTTCCGAGCCTGAGCCGGTGCCCGGCAATCGGGTGCTGCTCGTGAACAAGCCGGGTGCGACGCAAACGTATTTTTATATCGGCAATGTCGGCGTCGCGCGCGGTTACGACAAGCGCGCCGCGCTCGATCTCGTCAACACCGTGTTCGGCGGGCGGTTCACCTCCATGCTGAACACGAAACTGCGCGTCGAATCCGGCCTGACGTATGGCGCGGGGTCGCGCGTGACGCAATACAACGAACCCGGCTCGGTCGCCATCGTGTCGTTCACACAGACGGAAACGACTGGTGAGGCGATCGACATGGCGCTCGGCGTGCTTGAACAGTTGCATGCGGAAGGTTTGTCACCCGCACAACTCGCCTCCGCGAAAGCCTACGTTCTCGGGCAGTTCCCGCCCGAGCTTGAAACCAGCGGCGGCATTGCCGAGCGGCTCGCGATAATCGCGTTCTACGGTCTTGGCCGCGATGACGTCGATCAATACGCCGGGCGCGTCGCCGCCGTCGAGCGTGAGGCGGCAAGTGCTGTGATCGAAAACGTTTATCCGGAACGTGGAGAACTGGTGTTCGTGCTCATCGGCGATGCCGCGGCAATTCGCGAGGTAGCGGCGAGCTATGGTTCGGTTACGGAAATGCAGATCACCGATCCGCGCTTCAAGCCGGCGGATTGACGCTGAACGAAGCCATGTGGGAGCGCACCTTGTGCGCGAAGCCCCCTTTTCCGAAGGGGGCCGTCATGCGCAGCATGGCGGAGGAGACGTTAGCCCCCTTTATCCAAAGGGGGCCGCTGTGCGGAGCACAGCGGGGGGATTTTCCCGCACATCACACGCCTGACATCCTCACCGTATCTCGTTCGAATTTTTCGGTAACACGCCCGATGGTGACGCCATGGTGCGCGCATCAGTCTCGAACGACCGTTTTCATGTTCGAGAGGTTGCGGCCGCATGCGTGCGGAGGAAATGGCGCTGTTGCTGTTGGCCATCATCTTCCTGGTCTTCCTGGGCGGGAAGGTCGCGTTGTCGGCACGTGAGCAGGCTGAGCCTCCCCCGGCGCCCGCCACCGGCCCCTGGAAATATGATCACCGTTCCCCGTATTACAGCTTCCTGCCCCGGGAAGCCCGATTGTTCCGCTCGGATGCGCCCCGTGAAGTCGCGGACCGCATTTGCCGGTCCATGGGCGGAAAACTTCATTTCCTTCGGTCTTCAACACCGAAAAAGCAGGCGAAAGTGGGGTTCAACTGCCTGTTCCTCGAAACCGGCAAGACCGGCGGCATAACGATAAGCACGGATTTCGGTGATCTGAGTCGCATCCCTGCCCGAATAGAGTGATTTCCCCCTATATTATGTGATCTCGGCCACGTCATTCCGGCCGAGATGGGACTAGCGTGGCAAAAAAGTCAGGGGAGTGTCTGCAATGAACGGATCCAACCTTTTGAACATCACGCCGTATCCCGGCCTTTCCGCGCTGCTGCTGTTCCTGCTCGCGGCGTTGTTCCTGTATCTCGCGCGCACGCCGGCCCGCGCCGCGCTGCTCGCGCTGGGCGATGCGCTGTACCGGACTTTCCGGCTGGCGGCGGTGACTTTCACGCGCGGTGGCGAAAACCTCGCCAAGCGCAACCGTGAAGTGCTGCTGGCGCAGGGCCGCGAGGCGACGGAGCGCGCCATCGAGCGCGAATTCCAGCGCGTGGAATCCTCGGTAAGAAAGGAGTTGGCCGATTACCCGGCATTCCATCGGCGCCTGAGCGAATCCATTACGGCCATTGAAGAAGACTACGAACGCACGCGCGACGTGCCGCCATCGCCGCCCGGCTGGGTGCCAGCCGTGCAGGCCGTCGCGGAAATTCCGAAAGCCGACGCCATGGTGGCGCGCGTGCTCGACGACATTCACGGATCGCTGAAGAAGATCGAAGCGCGCGCGATTACCGAATACCGCGCCGACTCGCGCCAGCGGCATCATTTGCTGAAACGCGCGATGCCGCACTGGCGCGCGTTGCTGGCGAGCCTCGCGAGCGTGGACAAGAAACTGCAGCGCCTGCTTGATCGCGCTGTTGCGATTGATCGCCACATGAATGATTTCGAGGAAATCAACAAGGGCAGCGACCGCGCGGTGCGCATGCTGTCGTCGTCCTCGCTTAGCCAGTTCTTCATTTCGCTGTTCGTGCTTGGCATCGCCGTTGGCGGCGCGATCATCAACTTCAATCTCATCGCGCGGCCGATGTCGGAAATGGTCGGCGGCACGGCCATGATCGGTGGATTGCGCATCGCGGATATCGCCGCACTCGTCATCATCCTGGTCGAGATTTCGATGGGCCTGTTCCTGATGGAATCGCTGCGCATCACGCGCCTGTTCCCGGTCATCAGTGCGCTGGACGATCGCATGCGCGTGCGCATGATCTGGATCACGCTGTTCCTGCTGACTTCGCTCGCCGCAGTCGAAGCCGGCCTCGCGTTCATGCGCGAAATTCTCGTGCAGGATGAACTTGCGACGGCCGCCATGCTGCGCGGTGAAGACCCGGCAGCCTTCCAGCCGCGCTTCCTGTGGATCACGACGGCCGCGCAGATGGGCATGGGTTTCATCCTGCCGTTCGCGTTGACCTTCGTTGCGATTCCGCTTGAGACGTTCATCCATTCCTTGCGCACCGTGCTTGGCCTGGTGGCAACGGCGCTGTTGCGCAGTTTCGGAACACTCTTCCGCGTGCTCGCGCGTTTCATGCGCGGTAGCGCACGATTTCTCGCCGCGGCCTACGACATGCTGATTTTCCTGCCGCTGTGGATCGAGGAACGCGTGCTCGCCATGCGCAGCGGCAACGGCGGCCTCAAGGCCCGGAGGGCTTCATGATGCGCAAACTCATTCTTTCAGGCTGCATTGTCCTGCTGGCTGCCTGCTCACAGGGCAGCACGATGCACAACCGCGGTGTCTACATGCTGCTCGATACCTCCGGCACCTACACCGAGGAACTCGACAAGGCGCAGCAGATCATCAGCTACGTGCTGACGCGGCTGAATCCGGGCGATGCCTTCGCGGTCGCGCGTATCGATACCGGCAGCTTCAGCGAAAAGGACATCATTGCGAAGGTCGTGTTCGATGACCGCCCAAGCGCCGCCAACCAGCAGAAGCGTGTGTTCCAGGAGGAGATCAAGTCCTTCGTGGAATCGGTGCGATCAGCGCCCTACACGGACATCACCGGCGGCGTGTTGCTCGCGACGGAATATCTCAATGAACATCCGAGCGGCCAGAAGACCATCCTGGTGTTCTCGGACATGAAGGAAGACCTTGCCGAAGGCTTCATTCGCGACATTCCGTTCGCGCTGGACGGCATCGAAGTGGTGGCGGTGAACGTGACCAAGCTCAGGAGCGACAACCTCGATCCGCGCGAATACATGGATCGTCTCGAGTCCTGGCAACAGCGCGTCGAGGATGGCGGCGGCACGTTTCGCGTGATCAATGATCTGGACAGGCTGGAGCAGTTGCTTCAGTAACGCACGCTGCGGCGCTTCGGCGCCGCAGCCCTCCCTTCCCGCTTGCAACCGCCGCTGCCCTGTGGCCTGATTTTGCCCGCACAATAATTCAAACGGGACTCCGGGCATGATCGAAAACGCCACCATTCTCATCGGCACTTTTGCCGTTTATCTCGCCATCATCCTCTTGATGGCTTACGTCGCTTACCGGCGCACCGCCAGCCTTTCGGATTTCATTCTCGGCGGACGTTCACTGAACAGCTGGGTGACCGCGCTTGCCGCGCAAGCCTCCGACATGAGCGGCTGGCTGTTGATGGGCTTGCCCGGTTTTGCGTATCTCGCCGGCGTCGAAGCGGGCTGGATGGCATTCGGTCTTTTGCTCGGCACCTACCTCAACTGGAAACTGGTCGCGCAGCGGCTGCGCGAAGCCACCGAGAAACTCGGCGACGCGCTGACACTGCCGGATTATTTCGAGCGGCGCTTCAGGGACAACTCGCGGATGCTGCGCCTGATCGCCGGCGCGTTCGTGCTGTTTTTCTTTGCGCTTTATACGAGCTCGGGTTTTGTCGCCGGCGGCAAACTGTTCGAGGCCTTGTTCGGTATTCCGTATTTCTGGGCGGTCGTGCTCGGTGCGGCATCCATCGTGCTGTACACCTTCTTCGGCGGATTCCTGGCGATTTCCTGGGCGGATGTCATGCAGGGTTCGCTGATGTTTTTCGCGCTCGTGATCGTCGCGGGCATGGGCCTGTACCAGATCGGCGGCGTCGACGGCGTGCAGAACACATTGAATGCACTCAACGCGGAAATGCTGGATCCGTTCACGTCGGTTTCCGGAACCGCGCTGGGCTGGATCGGTATTGCTTCGCTCGTCGGATGGGGCCTGGGTTATCCCGGGCAGCCGCACATTCTCGCGCGCTTCATGGCCATCCAGGATTCGACCGAAATGGGTGCGGCGCGACGCATCGCGATGACCTGGCAGACGACGGTTCTGCTCGCGGCGCTCGTGATCGGCGTTACCGGCCTTGGCGTGTTGGACCGGCAACTCGCGGGTGCGGATGCAGAGAAGGTTTTCATTTTCATGGCCGTCGATTTCTTTCCGCCCGTGATTGCCGGCATCTGCCTTTCCGCGATTCTCGCTGCCGTGATGAGCACGGCGTCCGCGCAGTTGCTGGTCGCTTCCAGCGCGTTCGCGGAAGATTTCTACAAGGGACTCTTCAAAAAGAATGCGAGCCAGAAGGAGTTGCTGTGGACGGGACGTTTCGCGGTGCTCGGCATTGCCTTGCTCGCGCTGTGGCTCGCGCGCGATCCGGAAAGCCGCGTGCTGGAACTCGTCGCCTGGGCATGGGCCGGATTCGGTGCCGCCTTTGGTCCCGCCGTCTTGCTCTCGCTGTACTGGCCGCGCATGAATCGCGCTGGTGCACTTGCCGGTGTGATCGTCGGCGGCCTTACGACCATCGTCTGGCCGATGTTCAAGGGCGATGCGCGCCTCTTCGATCTCTATGAACTGGTTCCCGGCTTCGCGTTGTCGATGCTCGCCATTGTCATCGCGACATTGCTGACGTCGAGAACGAGGAACGCAGCATGAACAATATGCTGATCCTGCAGCCGGCTGCGGTGATGATGTTGCTGACGTTCGCCGTGTGGCTGCGTTTGTATTTCACACGTATTCCCACCATGCGCGAGCTTCGCGTACACCCGCAGAAGCTCGCCACGCGCGCACAGAAATCCCGCGTCGATCTCGGCGATGCCGAGGCGTGTGCCAGCGATAACTTCGTGAACCTGTTCGAATTGCCGGTGCTGTTCTACGCGCTGTGCATTGCGCTTTACGTCACCGGGATGATCGATTTCGTTTTTCTCGGGCTCGCCTGGATGTTCGTGATCCTGCGCGTCGCGCACAGCGTCATTCACCTGACATACAACAAGGTCTTTCACCGTTTCATTGTTTACGCGATCGGCGGCGCGGTGTTGTTCGTGATGGTGATCCGGTTCGCGATCGGCGTTTTTTGACAGGAGACAAGCGATGGAATGGATGCTCGCGGTCATTTTCGGATTCGTGTTCGGAACCATGGAAGATTCCCTGCCCGCACTCGCGGCGGGCGCGTTGCTGGGCTGGCTGCTCGGGCGCGTGATCGCACTGGATGCGCGTGTGAGAAGCCTGGAGAAAACAAAAACCAACGCAAGCAATGAAAGAACCACAAACCCCGCACCAACACCATCAACACAAAAAGCACCGAGCGCGCCCGCTACCGTTGCGCGAGAAATCCCCGCGCCCGTGGCGCAGAAGAAAATTCCCGCCGCGCGTGGACAAACGTACGTTGAGAAAAATGCGCCTGCACGCAACGCTTTTGATTGGCGGCAGAATCCGATTCTGCGCTGGCTGATGAGCGGCAACGTGCCGGTCAAGGTCGGCGTGCTGGTGTCGTTCTTCGGCGTGGCGTTCCTGTTGAAGTACGCAGTCGACCAGGGCTGGATGTTGCTGCCGATGGAAGTGCGGCTCGCGATGATCGCTGCGTTCGGCATCGGTCTGCTGGCGCTCGGCTGGCGGTTGCGCGCCTCGCACCGCGTTTACGCGTTGAGCATCCAGGGCGGCGGCATCGGCGTGTTGTATCTCACCACGTATGCCGCACTTCGCCTGTTCCATGTGTTGCCGGCTTCGATGACGTTCATTCTTCTTGCAGCGATCGCGGCGGGCGCGGGCTGGCTTTCGGTGCGCCAGGATGCGCGTTCGCTCGCGGTGCTCGGCGCGATTGGTGGTTTTCTCGCGCCGCTGCTCGCATCAACCGGTTCGGGTTCGCACGTCGCCTTGTTCGCGTATTACCTGGTGCTGAATATCGGCATCGCTGGCGTCGCATGGTTTCGCCATTGGCGAATGTTGAACCTGCTCGGTTTCGTGTTCACCTTCGGCATCGGTCTCGCGTGGGGCGCGCAGTATTACCAGGAGCAATATTTCGCGTCAGTAGAACCATTCCTTGTTGCGTACTTCCTGTTGTTCACCACCGTCGCCGTGCTCGCCGCAACGCGCCAGCCATTCCGCTTGCGCGGTTACGTGGACAGCGCGCTGGTGTTCGGCCTTCCGCTGGTGGCTTTTCCGTTGCAAGCCGCGCTGGTTGACGGACGCACTTTGCCGCTCGCATGGACAGCGACAGCGCTCGCTGCTTTTTATGCTGGCCTCGCGTTGTTCTTGTCACGCCGGTTCGGCGAGACATTGAAACTGCTCGCGCAGGTTTACGTCGCACTCGCCGTCATCTTCGTCACGCTGGCCGTGCCCTTGTGGTTGGATGGGCCATGGGTGTCGAACACCTGGGCGCTGGAAGCCGCGGCCATGATCGTCATTGGCCTTGCGCAGCGGCGCGCATTGACACACTGGGGCGGTGTCGCGTTGCTCGTGCTGGCCGTGGCCACTTACTTCAACGGCTTGCCATCGTTTGATGAGTCGCCCGCGATCCTGAACGAACAATTCCTTGGCGGTTTCCTGTTGTGCGCGGCGTTCACCGTTTGTGCGTGGCAATACGCCGTGCATCGCGAAGTGTTTTCCAAAGACCTGCCGCTCGACTGGATCACCGCGGGGTTCGCGTGGTTCGGCTGGCTTGCACTCGCGCACAGTGAAATCTTCGAACACGTTGCCAATGACATGCAGGCGGCAGTCAGCCTCATTGTGATCGCGATCGGAACCGTTGCAATGGAACGCGCGGCGCGGCGTTGGGTGCCGCACACGACAATGCTCGCCGCTTCGGTGCTGCCGTTATTGTTGCTGCACTGGATCTGGTGGACTGCCGAGGCATCGCATCTGCTCGCGGATTACGGATGGCTTGCGTGGCCGCTTGCGTTTGCGGCACTGGCCTGGACGCTGCGCGTGCTGCCATCGCTGCGCTTCCTCTTGCTGCCGGGAGCGACGTGGTTATCCGCGCTGTGGCTGGCCGTCGAAATCGATTACGGCATGGATTTGCTGCCGCTGTCCGGCGCGGACTGGGACAATGCCATTGTGCCGCTCGCGCTAGTTGCAGCCTGTTTCGGTGCGCGCAAACTCGCACAACACTGCTTCGGCGCGACGTGCGATCTGCGTTTCGCTATCGGCCCGGTCGTTGTCGCGCTGCTGGTTTACACCGTGTTCTGGAATCTTGAGCAACCTGGGCGCTTCGAACCGTTGCCTTACATTCCGGTGTTGAACTTGCTGATGTTGAGCAGCGTTGTTGTTGCTTACGCCGTGTATCGTTTTGCGCCCGCGATGATTCCGTGGAAACACTGGCCGTTATTTTTCGCGGCGCTCGGATTGTTCCTGCTGACCGTTGAAATCGCGCGCAGCACGCATCATCTCGCCGATGTGCGTTTTACCGGTGATGCGCTATGGCGCAGCGGCCATTTCCAGGCCGCGCTGTCGATTGCCTGGAGCCTGGCAGGGATTGCCGGCATGGTGCTCGGCGCGCGCCTGCAAAAACGCCTCGTGTGGTTCGCCGGTGCGGGGATGATGGCGGCGGTCGTGCTGAAACTGTTTGTTGTCGATCTCGGCAATACCGGCAGTCTCACGCGTGTCGTGTCGTTCATCGGTGTCGGATTGCTGCTGCTGGTGGTAGGGTACCTCGCGCCCGCGCCATCTCTTTCCCATAATTCGGAGGCACAGACAGAATGAATTTGTTGTTGATGAGCAGTTCGCGTACTGCGGACAGCGGTTTTCTCGAAGCAAATGCCGAGCAGATTGTCGAAACGCTTTCCGGCCGGCACGCGCTTTTCATTCCCTACGCTGTGGTCGGTGAAACACGCCGATCCGGCCTGGATTTCGTCAGTGCACGTTTCAAGGAACTTGGCGTCGTCATCGACAACATCGATGCGGCGAAAGATCCCGTGGATGCCGTGCGCAATGCGCAAGCCGTACTGGTCAGCGGCGGCAATACCTTCTGTTTACTGAAGTCTCTTTACGACAACGGCCTGATCGACGCGCTGCGCGAACGCGTTCGCAACGGCATGCCGTACATCGGCTGGAGCGCGGGATCGAACGTCGCCGGGAAATCGATCCGCACCACCAACGACATGCCGATCACTTACCCGCCGAGTTTTCGCGCGCTCGATCTTTTGCCATTCCAGATCAACCCGCATTTCACCGACGAAATGCCGGAAGGCCTGCGTGGTGAAACACGTGAACAACGTATCGAAGAATTTCTTGCAGTGAATCCGCAGGAAACGGTTATCGCGCTGCCGGAAGGTGATGCGCTGCGCGTGACGGGCGACAAAATGCAGCTCGTCGGAACACACGATGCGTGGCTGTTCCGTGCCGGGAAACCGCGCCAGCGACTCGCAGCGGGACGCGGTTTGAGCCACTTGCTCTAGGTTCCGGTTATCCCCTACCCATTCGTGTTTTGTGATGTTTTATGGCCTATCTTCCTGTCACCTTTAACATCTCTGTAAGACAGACGCCCGAACCGCAATGGAAGCGGTTCTTAACCGGGACACCAGTGAAATCATGGATGATCTATTCCGGCGAGAAGCTTTAGAGAACCGCAAGGCAAGGACGCTCGGCGACGTCATCATCATAAATCCACCTTCGTTTGCCGTGCTGACGGGCGTCACGTTGCTGACGCTGGCACTCATCGCCGCGTTCCTGTTTTGGGGCGAATACGCGCGCAAGGAAACGGTGGTTGGGTATCTCGTACCCGACAAGGGGCTTGTGAAGCTGCACACGCCTTTTGCGGGTGTCGTTACAGCGCGTCGCGTCGAGGAAGGCACACCTGTCCGTGCAGGCGACACGCTCTTTGTTGTCGCCGCAAGCGGTAGCTCCGTTGACGTTACTGTGACCATGGAAGTCGAGCGCAGTCGCGCCGCGTTGCGAAAACGAATAGAACAGGAAAGCCGCGCGAACGAATTGGAAGTCCGCGCGCTTTTGAGCAAGATTGAAAGCCTCAAGGCCGAGCTCGACAAGTCCGCACAAGAGCTGGACATTCAACGGCAGCGTCTTGAGCTCGATACCCAGGCGCTCCGGAAACTCAATGACCTTGCCGATCAAGGTCATTATCCCCTCCAGCAGTTTCACCAGCGCGAGCGAGAACATCTTGAACTCCGCGCGCTCATCGAGGCCGTCGAAAGGAATCGTCTGACGCTCACCCGCGAATTGAGAAGTGCGCAATCTCTCGTCGAGATCGGAAAGCTCCGTAACGCGGCGCGACTAAACGATTACGACTCGCAGATATCGCAACTTGATCAGCGTCTCGCTGAACTTGCTGCGCGCACTGCTTTCGAAGTTCGCGCTCCTGTGGACGGTGTGGCAACGGGCGTGATTACCGAAGTTGGCCAATCTGTCACGCCGGGCGAACCATTGCTCGCGATATTGCCTAACGACTCCATGCTCCAGGCGCGCCTGTACGTGCCGACGCGCGCTTCGGGATTCGTCAAGCCGGGCCAGGAAGTTCTGGTGCGCTTCCAGGCTTTTCCTTACCAGCGCTTCGGGCTGCATGCCGGAACGGTAGCGCGTGTTTCAAAAGCCATTCTCGCGCCGAGTGAAGCAGGCGCTCCCTTGACCCTGTCGGAACCCGTGTACACGGCAACGGTCGCGCTCAAGCGACAGACCGTCAACGCCTACGGCACCGCGATGCCTCTTCGGCCTGGCATGTTGCTGGAAGCGGATATCGTGCTGGATCGTCATAGCCTGCTGCGCTGGCTGTTCGATCCGCTCTACGGCCTGCAAAGGACGCTTTGAGGATGGCGCTTTCTTCGTTGTTGAATTTCTCGGGAAACCACCGCTTGCCGATGATCCACCAGACCGAAGCGGCCGAGTGCGGCCTCGCGTGTCTTGCAATGGTTGCGTCATATCATGGTCATCGAGTTGATCTCGCCAGCCTGCGCAGCCGTCATGCCAGTTCGCTCAAGGGAGCGACGCTCGCACACCTGATGCGCGTTGCAGGTGCGATCGATCTCACGCCCCGCGCGGTAAGGCTTGACCTTGAGCATCTACCGCAACTGAAAACGCCAGCAATCCTGCACTGGGATATGAATCATTTCGTCGTCCTCAAGGGCATTCGCGGCGACACAGCAATCATTCACGATCCCGCGCGTGGTGAACGGCGTCTTGCGATAGACGAACTGTCCACGCATTTCACGGGCGTCGCGCTCGAAGTGACGCCGACAAGCGACTTCCGCCCGCGGGAAGAACGCCGCCGCCTGACGTTGCGGCAACTGCTGGGAGAAGCGCGGGGACTGCCGCGAATCGTCCTGCAGATACTCGTGCTGTCACTGGGTTTGCAGATCTGCATGCTGGTCATGCCGTGGTTCCTGCAGATGGTCGTGGATCATGTCCTGTTATCCGCGGACACCAATCTCCTGAAGGTGCTCGGTATTGGGTTCGGCTTGCTGGTTCTGATCCAGGCGTCCGTCGGCGCATTGCGCGCGTGGATGATCCAGTACTTGAGTGCGAACTTGAGCCTGCAAGTGCTGAACAATCTGTTCCGGCACCTGCTGCGCCTGCCTATGGATTACTTCCTGAAACGGCACATCGGCGATGTCGTTTCACGTCTTGGTTCTGCCGACACCGTTCAGCACACGCTCAGCACCAGCTTTATCGAGGCTTTTGTTGACGGCGCGATGGTCGTCGTGACGTTGATCGTCATGCTCTTCTACAGCCCGCTACTTGCAGGTATCGCATGCGGCGCGGCCGTGTTGTATGCGATTGGACGCTGGCTGTTCTACCGCCCGTTTCGTGAGGCAACGGAAGAACAGATCGTCCGCGTTGCGCGGAAGGACTCCAGCCTGCTTGAAACGATACGCGGCACGCAGAGCCTGCGGTTGTTCAATCGCGAGACACAACGACAGGGAGTCTGGCAGAACCTGGTAGCGGACTCGTTGAACGCGGATATTCGCGTCTCGCGACTGCAAATCGGATTCGATGCACTGAGCGGCGTCCTGTTTGGGGTCGAAAACGTCGCTGTGATCTGGCTGGGAGCGCTTGCGATCATGGAAGGCGGATTTTCAGTAGGCATGCTGTTCGCGTTCATGGCGTACAAGCGGAACTTTTCAACGGGTGCTGCGGCGTTGATCGAAAAGATCATCGAGTACCGGATGCTGGATCTGCATCTTGAGCGCATCAGTGACATCGCGCTCACAGAACCGGAAGCTCAGGGTGCTGAAAGCGAACTCACCGGTGGCGAGATTCGCGGGCATGTGCACGTCGAGAACCTCAGCTACCAGTACGCTCCCAATGAGCCCGCCATCCTGGAAAACGTAACCTTTGAAGTGAGGCCCGGCGAGTCGGTGGCGATCACGGGACCGTCGGGCTGCGGCAAGACGACCCTGATGAAAATCATGCTCGGCCTGCTCGCACCGACAGCCGGCCGCGTGCTGGTCGATGGCATCGATATTCACAAGACAGGAACACGGCGTTTTCGTGAAGCCGTCGGCACCGTCATGCAGGACGACCAGCTCTTCGCGGGTTCGATCGCGGACAACATCTGCTTCTTCGACGACAAGGCAGACCTGCAGCGCATTGCGACTTGCGCGATGGTCGCCGCCGTACACGAAGACATCCTGCGGATGCCGATGGGTTACGAAACGCTGGTGGGTGACATGGGAACGGTGTTGTCCGGCGGACAGAAGCAACGCGTGCTGCTTGCGCGCGCATTGTACAAACAACCGCGGTTGCTGTTTCTCGACGAGGCAACAAGTCATCTGGATGTCGGCCACGAGCAACTCGTGAACCAATCGATCAAACAGTTGAATATTACGAGGGTAATCATCGCTCATCGCGAGGAAACGATCGACAGCACCGACCGGATCATCACGTTGGGTAAACCGAACTTGGACACGAGCAGGAAGGCTGCGAAAGCGGTCTAGTCTCGCGTCTAGGTACATGCGGAAAGGATCCGCGTGTTCATGTAACAAGAGGAAAGAAAAATGCGTGAACTTAACGCAAACGAAGTCGAAACAGTCGCCGGTGGAGTAGCCGTTGCGGCGGTGTTACTTGCCGTAAGAATCGGTTATGGGGTCTATCGATTAACGCGTGCAACCTCACTTGCATCTCATTTAGCGAGAGGAGGGGCATTAGGATATGGAACCTACCGTGGGCTAAGGCAAATACAGGAATGAAACTTGAGGGGCTGGATGTCCAGCCCCTTTCTTCCGCGGAGAAATCATGCTCACAGAAAAAAAATGCCCCCGTTGCAAGGAAAGCATCGAACGCGATATTGCGAAGAGACTGCTGCGCATAGGCAACGACGGGATAAAGTGTCCTCATTGTGGTTGCAAGGCGAAATTGCACCCACTACATTCCCTGTTACTGACAGCCGTGTTGATGTACTGCTTTCTTCAGATACTCGACATGCTGGAAAGCACGCCATACATAATTCTTCTGATGATCACGTTCTCAGTACTCATCATCTTCCACAAGTACATCGAGATCATGTTTCCTCTGATCGAAGAAGACGAGTTTGATTAGCTGTTGCGACGCTCAGATGTGAACCACCGCGTGCCCGCCTTCGAGCAATTCATCGGCGGCGATGCGCTGCATGCTGAGCCCCACCTGTTTCGGATCAACAATGCGCTTCACGCTCCAGTCGTTGCTGCGATCCATTGATGCTTGCGCGGCGAGACTGACGAAACGGCGCGGCTGATATTCCTTGCCTTGCGAATCGCGCACGAGCATCACGACCGGTCGCAGCCGGTTATGCGGATCTTTCGTCATCACGACGCCGATCGCGCCGGTGCCGAGTTCGACCAGGCTGCCGACGGGGTAGATGCCGATGCACTTGATGAATTCCTGCACGAGTTCCTTGCCGAAGTCGCTGGGCGCCATCTGGTACATGGCGTGCAAGCCCTGATCGGCGGCGATGCCGTGGTGGTAGACGCGATCCGAGGTGATGGCGTCATAGACATCGCAGATGGCGGTCACGAGCACGGCGGTCGAAATCTGGTCGCCCTGCAAGCCATCGGGATAACCACGGCCGGAAATGCGTTCGTGATGAAAGCGGATGATCTGCAGCGCCTGCGCGGGAACCTGGTTCGTCGCTTTCATGAGCTCGTAGCCATCGGCAGGATGGCGCTTCATGATTTCGAATTCTTCCGGCGTGAGCCGGCCGGGCTTGTCGAGAATCTCCTTCGGCGTGCGCATCTTGCCGACATCATGCAGCAGCGCGCCAAGACCGATCAGGCGCAACTGTTCCTTTGAATAACCCAGGTGCGCGCCGAACGCGATCGACAGGACCGAAACGTTGATGCAGTGCTGCGCGGTGTACTCGTGCGCGTTTTTCAATTGCGTGAGCCACAAGGCGGTATCGACATCATCGGTAATCGTATCGACCAGTTCGATGACGATAGCCTTGGCGGTTTCCGTGTCCAACGCCTTGCCCATGCGAATGTCGTCGAACAGCGTATCCACGTATTCGCGGGTGCGAGTGCGAATGGCGTGCGTGCGCTGGAACTCGCGCTGGAAGCTGACGCGGCGCTCCTCGGAGGCGATTCGCTGCCATTCCGAACGGCTGCGTTGCGGGTTCGCGCCGGGGCGCGCATTCATGGACAGGCGAATAGTCTTGTCGCCGGCGTCGTCATCCACCGCACGCTCGGTGTCGATCATGACGAAACTGCAGGTCGCGCGGAGTTTTTCGAGGTCTTCCTCGGTTTCGATGATGAAACCCTGGAACAGGAACGGGCTATCGACCCATGGCCGGTCCAGTTCGGCCACGTACATGCCGACTTCCAGGTCGGCAACGGCTACCTTGCGCTTGTCCATCCCATCTCTCCGTGGCCCGGCCGAAACATCTACTGTCGCTTGCCGTGGAATCCTCCCGAACCCTTATTATGTAAGGAAAGTTGGGGATTTCCACCTATGATTTGCAAAAATAAACCTTCTGTCCACGGGAAGCGTCAAAAGTTCAGTGAATGGCATTAACTTGGTGTGATCAGACCAATTCGAGGCCAGATTGAACCGTATCGGACCAGATCCGGGCCGAACGATCCGACGGAATTCAGACCAGGAGAGAATCATGCGAACCGCGAAGAAATCCTTCCTTTATATGATGAGCGCAGCACTCGGGCTTGCGTTGTGCCCGCTCGCCGCCGCCGAAGTGCACGAGGAGACCAGGGAGCACCGCTTCGCCGCGAGCGAAGTCACAACCATCGCCATTCTCAATCTCGCCGGCGCCGTGAAACTCACCGGCACAGACGGCGACGAACTCATCGTGAAGGCAATGCTCAGCGGCGAAGCGGATGACGCCGAAGAGGCGCGCCGCAACGCCGGCCTGCTCAGTCTCGATATTCGCCGCGATGGCGAACACGTCGAAATCGTCACCGTCTATCCCGTCAAGGAATACGACGAATACATCTACTACCGCGGCGAAGATGATGGCGGATTCTTCGGCTGGGGCTCGAGCACGACCACAAGCTACATGGGCGAGCGCGTTTCCGTGCGCTCCGGCGGCGATGGCATCGGCGCGCATGTCGACTACGAGCTGCAGATTCCTGAAGGCATGACGGTGACCTTCGAGAACAAGGTCGGCACGATTCACGCGGAAAACGTCAACGGCAAGCTGCGGCTCGATACTTCATCGGGCGCGATCGCGATCAGCGGTGGCAAGGGCGACGTGAACGCCGACACGGGCTCCGGCGAGATCGAAGTGACTGACCGAAACGGCGATGTTTTCGCGGACACCGGTTCCGGTGGCGTGACCGTGCGCAAGGTGACGGGTGACGTGGAAGCCGATACCGGCTCCGGCGGCGTGGACGTTACCGAGGTCACCGGCGATGTCTTCATCGATACCGGCTCCGGCGGTGCGGATCTCGAACGTGTTACGGGCAGCATTCATGTTGACACCGGCTCGGGCGGTGTTGACGGACGCGATCTCAAGAATGTGCGCGAACTTGAAATCGACACCGGCTCAGGCAGCGTGGAACTCGACGGTGATTTCAGCGCGCTCGAACGCATGATGATCGACACCGGCTCCGGCGGCGTACGCATGCAGACGACGGGAACGCTCAATATGCATCTGACAGTTTCCGCGGGCTCCGGTGGCGTACGCGTTGACCTGCCTGAGATGTCAAACGTGCGTACCGGCCGCGGTGAGTTCGAAGCGAAGATCGGCAACGGTGAAGGCCGTGGCGTGATCGACACGGGTTCGGGTGGCGTGAGAATCACGTCGGAATAAATATTCAACTCGTTAACGCAAGAACGCCGCCCATTCGGGCGGCGTTTTTTTGTCGTCTTGCTGTTGAATAAAAAACGCCCGGCAGTGCCGGGCGTAAACACACACACTTGCCGGGATTATCGCCGACGGCGCAGCCAGGGCAGCAACGCCAGCAACCCAAGACCGAAGGCGCCGCCACCACCGGAAGACGGCGGATCGTCCGGATCGTCAGGGCTACCAGGTTCGTCAGGATTACCCGGTTCGTCAGGATTACCAGGTTCGTCAGGATTACCCGGCTCATCCGGATTGCCTGGCTCGTCAGGGGTTCCTTCGAAAGTGAACGGCACCGCTAGAATATTGTCGGCAGCCTGACGCTCACGACCGTCACCGACGACGCTGAAAGTGAGATGTACTGGCAGATCGCTTTGAGCGTTGGCCGAGTCACGTTGAACAGAGAACGTGGCGTCAAAGCTTTCTCCGTCCGATAGCGGCGCTTCATACGTGCACTCCGATCCGGTGTCGTCAAGGGTGCAGCCTTCCGCGCTTGTAATGGACACGCCGTCACTCGCAACGACCGAAATCACAACATTCTTCGCAACGTTAAGTGCTGCCAATATCTGCGGATCTTCCATTGAAGCAATGTCGTTATTGTTGACCGTTATGATGACGTCAGTTGTCATTTCCGGTGTGTCGGTAACCGACGACGAGCCGAGCGACAGATCATGGGAAGCAAGATCATAGCCTGCGTAGCCAACAATCGAAGTTCCCGTTCCGCTGATTGCGATGACCAGCGGCGCGTTGTCTGGCATGTCCGTAACAATGGGATGGAACTGCTTTAGGGTGGTGCCCTCGCCATTGACACGTGGCGGGATCGCACCGAGACCGCCTAACGGAAGGAAATAGCGCTCTCTCATTTCCTCACCCAGAGGCGCGCTCGTGTCGAACATGGCATGTTCAACGATATCGTCGCCCGTAATCCATGCCATGAATGCAACAGATGAGCCTGGGAGAAGTCGCCAGTTCGCGCGTGAACTCTCAGCAAGGACAAAAGATGTTGTATCAAGTGGTACTTCGAGGCCATCGACACGCATTCCTCTGACAGCGCTGTCACTGCAAGTAATGAGCCGGCCACCATCAAGAACATTCTCACTGGCGTGAGGCATGGAACACCAGGGTCTCAGATCGTTTCTTGCGTCGATCTCGATTCCTGAAAGATCGGTTGAAAAACGCTTGCTGAATAAACCGTTGCTGGACGACCAGATAGCGAGGTACTGATCAGTGGCTTCTTCGTAAGTAACGAACGCGCCGCCTGCGAGGGTACTGCTGACGTCGTTATCGAGCAGCACCGAGGCTCCGGCGCGTTCGCCGGTCAATGCATTGATTCGCTGGCCGTAGAGATGGATCTGGTTCGCGGCGTCATGATCGCCTTGCCATGCCACGAAGTACTCGTTTCGATCCGCGTTGTACACCCCTCCTAAAGGCGTCTGGTGGGTGGCTTCAAGCTGGACGGAATCGTCGTCCCGATTGCTGATGCGGCGAAGGGGCTCTTGCGTAATTCCTTCCGGAGCATCGGTGGACTCGCTCAGTAATACGCTGACAAGCTCGTGGCCGAGAAGTACGCCATTGAGGCTTAACGGCGCATGCCAGACGACGAGAAAGCGATTTCGGGCAGGATCCGGAATGATCATGGGGGACGCCGCCATGCCGGCGTTGGCGATAGAAAACGCTCCACCGTCAACGGGTAATCCGATGTCTGAAAGAGTGATTTCACTGCTGACCGGCACATGCGTCTGTGCCGCAAAAAGCTGTGCTTTGAGAATATAGCCATCTTGCTCCCAGACGATGAGACGCCGGTCGTTAATTCGCGCCTCCGCGATATAGCTGAGCGGAGCCGAATCAACCGTCGGCGGAATGAGCTCGATGGTCTCGGCGGGGATAGCGTTTTGTGAAAGCAGCAGCAAGAAAAGGATATAAAAACGGCAGTTCTTCATAGTATCTCCGTGTCGTTTCAAACGACGGTCCGATATCGAATGCGCATTCTGTTCCGGCAATAGCGCCGCGGCTTTCCGGGTTGGTACGGATTTTCAGGAGGATGTGACGCGGTTTGCGTTCAGTGCAGACAAAGAAAAAGGGCCTTGCGGCCCTTTTGGACAGTTCGTGTTTGCCGGCTTATCGCTTCAGCCAGTTCGCCATGTCATCCAACGGTTTTTCCTCGATCGGCAGGAAATCATCCTGTGCAATGGTTTCCGCGCGGCCAAGCGAATGGCCGAGTTGCGGATACTCGATATACGTCGCGTTATCGCCCAAGGCTTTTGCAATGCGCTGGCCGTTGTCGACGGGTACGTTGGCGTCGTTCTCGCCGTGCAGTATCAGCGCCGGAATGTCGCGCAGCGCATCGATCTGCTTTAGCAGCGGCCGCACCGGGAAATCTTTACGCGCGGGCAGATACGATGCGCCGCGTATTTCCATCATTGGCGCGATCTCATCACGCAGGCTGACAAGGCCATCGTTGTTCCGGTCCAGTTGCGCGTTGATGCGCGGATTCGCGAAACCGGCTGCCGGATCAAGCGCCATACCGGCATACATTTTTACCAGCATGCCGGCATCGGACATGAACGCGCGTTGTGCGCCGGCCACATCAAGCTTTTCACTGCCTGTGAGTTGCTCCACGAAATCCGCGGTCACGTTCGCGACCTGGCCGCGAAAGATTTTCGTGGCGGGATCCGCGACCGCACCTTGCAGGATCAGGCCGGCGATATCGTCGCGGCGTGCGGCAAGCGCGCCGGCGAGCAGGCTGCCTTCACT
Source organism: Gammaproteobacteria bacterium (assembly GCA_036381175.1). GTDB lineage: Bacteria > Pseudomonadota > Gammaproteobacteria > Natronospirales > JAJUFS01 > JAJUFS01. Next base: position 6,373 of record DASVDI010000007.1, on the reverse strand, counting down.
CCAGCCATACACGTACAAAGGCTTTTCCGAAACCTCGGGCCTGGCCGCGAGTGCATCCAGCGCAATACCTGCATCATCGAGCAGGTCGGCGAGATCGAGCGCGCGATATGCCGCCATGTCGACCTGCATCGGTCCGCTGACGTGGCGCTTGTTGTAACGCAGGACCGCGAATCCGTTCGACGAAAGATGCTCGGCGATGTCCTTGAGAATGTGTGACTTCACCGTGCCGTCAAACGATCGCACGGTGAAATCCATGTCGGCTGGTGTCGCGCCGTGCAGCAGAAGCACGGCACCCTGGATCGCTTCGCCTTCCGGCGGCAAGGTCAGTTCGGCAGCGCTTTTGAAGCCCGCAAGATCCAGCGACATGTCGATGCGTTGCAGTTCGGCGCCGTTCGCGGCGGTTGCGACAGACGCAATCAGCAGAATCAGTGTTCGATAAAACATGACAATTTCCTTGTTCAATGAATCAGGGTTGAAAGACGTCTTCGATGCGGCAGTCGAAAATCTGCGCGATGCGAAACGCGACCGGCAGGCTCGGGTCGTACTTGCCTTTCTCGATGGCGTTGACGGTCTGGCGCGACACCTCGATGCGGTCTGCCAGGTCCTGTTGCGTCCAGTCGCGCTCGGCGCGCAACACCTTGATGCGGTTGTTCACGCGTAGCTCCTTCGCACCAGCGGGTGCACCACGCTCCAGCCGAGAATGCCGCCAACGCCGATGACGAAGCCGTTGATTCCGGGAAAACCGGCGTAGGCCTGCAGGAATCCGTAGGTGATGCTGCCGATCACAATGGTGGCCAGCACGATCGCGACCGTGAGCAGGTGGATGCGCTGTTCCAGTTCGTCCAGGCCGCGTACGAAACTCACCATCGCGGCGATCATTCCCACCGCTGGCAACACCGGCAGCAGCGCCAGCACGATGCGCCAGCTATCGCCTTCGGGGAGCTGGCGGCTCATGAAGCCGGCAAACAGAGTCGCCGCCGTATAAAGGATGGCAACGATCATCATTCGTCGAAAATAAAGGCGGTGATTTTCTTTCGCAGTCATGGAAATCTCCTTGGAATGGGTAGTTGACTAAAAGACAAGTAAACTTGACTTGAAAGATAGCCACCCGAACCGCACGAGTCAAGTACTATTTACTTTTTGTAATAAAGCCGCGTCATTTCCGCCGCTTCTTGCCTTCAACGCCGCTTCGCGACAAGCTGACCGCCGTCCGAAAACGGCTACTTAACGAGAAAGAACCATGCAAAAACTGTCCTGGATTGCCGCTGCCCTGTTGCTCGCTGGCTGTGCCGCCGAGCCGCCACCACCCGCCGACCTGGTACTCACCGGCGGTACCGTCATCACGCTGGATGAATCCCGCCCGAGGGCCCAGGCCGTTGCCGTGCGCGACCGCCGCATCGTGGCCATCGATGATGTGCAGGCGCTGATCGGCGAGGGCACGCAGGTCGTCGAGCTCGACGGCGCTTTCGTCTATCCCGGGTTCACGGACAGCCACATGCACCTTCGCGGGGTCGGCGAGCGGGAATTGACCCTGAACCTGGAAGGCATCGAAAGCCTTGCGGCGTTGCAGGCGCGACTGGCGGAAGAAGTCGCCAAGCGCGAGCCGGGCGAATGGATCATCGGTCGCGGCTGGATCGAGACGCATTGGAACCCGCCGGTATTTCCGACGCGCGCGGACCTTGATGCTGTGGCGCCGGAAAATCCCGTCGCACTGACCCGCGCCGACGGCCACGCACTGGTCGCGAATTCAAAAGCCCTGGAACTCGCCGGCATCGGCGCTTCAACGGAAGCACCGTTCGGTGGCGCGATCCCGAAAGACGATCAGGGCGAGCCGAGCGGCATGCTCGTTGATAACGCCATGGCGCTGCTCGATGCCATCATGCCGGCGAGCGCGATCAGCGCCGAGAAGGCCTTGATCGTCGGCGCCGAGCGCAGCGCGCGCATGGGCTGGACGGGTATCCAGATCGCGGGAAATTCCTGGGACGAAGCCATGCAGCTTCGCGATCTCGTCGAAGCCGGAAAGATTCCCGTGCGCATCTACAACGCGGTACACGGACCTTCCGCCGATGCGCAGAAACTGCTTGAACACGGTCCGGTCATCGGCGCGCACGATGGACGCTTCACGATGCGCGGCATCAAGGTGAGCGTCGATGGTGCGCTGGGTTCGCGTGGTGCGGCGTTGCTCGAACCGTATGCGGACGCCGACACGAGAGGGTTGCTCACCTGGCGGCGCGAAGATCTCATGCCGCTTTATATCGAGGCATTGAAAAAAGGCGTGCAGATAGAAACGCACGCCATCGGCGATCGCGCCAATCGTTTCGTGCTTGATCTTTACGCCGCGGCATTCGAGGCGGTTCCACAAACGCAGCGAAAAATCGCCGATCCGCGCTGGCGCATTGAACATGCACAGATTCTCGCGGTCGAAGACATTCCGCGCTTCGCAAAACTCGGCGTGATTCCGTCCATGCAGGCGAGCCACGCTATCGGCGATCTGCATTTCGCGGCGCGGCGGCTGGGCGAGGAACGGCTTGAAGGCGCATACGCGTGGCGCAGCCTGCGCGATACCGGCGTCATCATTCCGGGTGGTTCGGACGCGCCGGTCGAGCAGGGCGATCCGCGCATTGAATTCTATGCGGCGGCTGCGCGCAGCGATCTTGACGGATTCCAGGGCGAGAACTGGCACCCGGAGGAGGCGCTCACTCGAATAGAGGCACTGAAGACGCTCACGCTCTGGCCGGCGTACGCGGCATTCGAGGAAGACACGCGCGGCAGCATTGAAATCGGCAAGTACGCGGACTTCACGGTTCTGGAAGGTGATCTTCTGAACATGCCGATGAAAACCGTTCCACAGACCGGCATCGTGATGACGATTGTCGGCGGCGACATTGTTTACGACGCGCGCTAGGTCGCGCGACTTTTTCTTGCAGATGAAGACAGGGAAACATCAATGAAGAAAGCTTCATGCATCACCGGATTCATTGCGGCAGCCCTGCTGCCTTTTGCCACCGGCGCCGCCGAAGGTCCCGGTTATACCGTCGAGGACATCGTCCGTCGCGGCGGGCTCACCGGCTACTCGCCGGAAAACCTGCGCTGGCATCCGGAAGGCAACGCGCTTGCTTACCTTTTGCGTGACGAGAAAACACACGAAGCGTCGCTGTATCTCGCTGATCCCGCTGCCGGCACAACACGCTTGCTGCTGGATGCCGAAACACTCGCGGGCGCCGCCGCATCGAAAACCGAAATCAAGGACGAACAGGCGAAGGAATGGGCGTTGCGTTACAACGTTTCCAGCTATCGCTGGTCACCGAGCGGCGATGGCATCACCTTCGTCTCCGGCGATCAGCTGCATTACTACGAACTTGCGTCTGGTGACCTGGATCAGCTCACCGAAGCACCGGGCGACAAACGTGCGCTTCGATTGTCACCCGACGAAGAATGGGTGGCGTTCGTGCAGGACGGCACAGTGCGTTACGTGAAAGCGAACAGCGGTGAAGATGCCGATGTCGGTGAAGTCGAAACACCGAAGCAGGATCATCTTTTCGGCTGGCCGACCTGGGTGTATGCCGAGGAGTTCGGCATGCGTGAAGCGTATGAGTGGTCCGACGACAGCCGTTACATTGCGTTCATGGCGTTTGATGAAACGCCGGTGAACGAATTCCCGCTGGTCAATTACCTCGATATGCCGGCAAGCGTCGACATGCAGAATTACCCGAAGGCGGGTGCGGACAACCCGATCGTGCGACTCGGCATTCATGACATCGAGAACGGCGAAACGGTTTACTCGGACATCGCGGGCGAGCCGGATGTATACATCGCGCGCATCGGATGGATCGAAGCATCAGGAAAAGCGTACGCGCTGCTGTTGAACCGCGAGCAGACCGAAATGCAGCTCGTCGCCATCGATCCTGAAACCGGCGATGCCGACGAATTGCTGGAAATCGAAGACGACGCGTGGATCGATGTCACGAACGATTACGAATTTCTCGATGACGGACGATTCATCTTCGGTCATCAGGAAGACGGCTGGCATCACCTGTATTTATATGAATCCGATGGCGACCTCGTTCGCAAACTCACACCGGGCGAATTCAACGTCACCGGCCTCGAAGCCGTCGATGAAGAAAATGGCTGGGTGTATTTCAGCCGCTTTACGGAAGGGCCGCGCAACGTCCAACTGTTTCGCGCGCCATTGGATGGTGGCGACGCTGAAGCCGTGACTGTGAAACCCGGGTATCACGGCATCGGCATGGACGACACCGGCACCTGGTTTGTCGACAGCTACAGCAATCTGGAAACGCCGTGGGGCATGTGGCTGAAGACCGCCGACAACGAGACTGTGCTGACGCTCTCCGAGCCTGCCGATGTTTCGGAATACGGCATCCAGGTGCCGGAACTGTTCACCATCAAGGCCGCCGATGGAAAAACCGACCTTGTTGCGCAGTTGATCATGCCGCCGGATTTCGATCCGGAGAAAAAATATCCGGTCATCATGAAACACTACGGCGGCCCGAGTGCGGTCGCCGTGCAGAACAAGTGGCCCGGTTTCCAGGACAACCTGCTTGCGCACGAAGGGTTCGTGATATTCGAAGTCGGCAATCGCGCGGATGGATCGTTCTCCCACGAGCAGCAGAGCATTATCAATCACAATCTCGGTGAGATAGAACTCGCCGATCAGGTCGCAGCCGCAAACTGGCTGAAGGAGCAGCCGTGGGTGGCGGATGATCGCATCGGGCTGATCGGCCACAGCTACGGTGGGTACATGACGATTTACGCGCTGGAAAACGCGCCCGGTGTGTGGGCCGCCGGCGTCGCCGGAGCGCCTGTCACGCAATGGCAGGATTACGACACCATCTACACCGAGCGTTACATGAGCACGCCCGAGAAGAATCCGGAAGGCTACAAGGCGTCAAGCACGCTGACGCATGTCGAAGGACTCGAAGATCCGCTATTGCTGATTCATGGGACCGGCGATGACAACGTGCACTGGCAGAACACCTTGCACTTGATCAATGCGCTGGTTGAAGCCGGCAAGCCGTACGAACTCGCAATCTATCCCGACAAGACGCATTCGTTGCGCGGCGAGAAGACGAAGCTGCACGTCTGGAATACGGAGCGTGATTTCTGGCGGCGGCATCTCGGCCAATAAACGAAGACGGCAGCGGGTGAAAACAACCCGCTGCCTTTCCTTGCAAAGGGCAAAGAGATGAAAGCCGGGTTTCATATTGAAACATCGCGACTTCTGCTGCGCGAATGGGAAACGCGTGATCGCGACGCGTTCCGCGCGTTCGTGTCCGATCCCGAGATGATGCGTTTCATTACCGGCGGCAAGACGTGGGAAGAAATACAGATCGACGAATTCTTTGAACGCCAGGCGCGCAACATCAATGAACTTGGCTACTGCATGGCGCCGTCGTCCTGCGTGAAACGGGTAGCGTAATCGGTGTTGCGGGCGCGCAGCCGCACCGGCTGACAGGCGATGACGAAATCGGTTGGTGGATTGCGCGATCATTGCAGGGACAAGGTTTCGCCAGCGAGATCGGCGCGGCCTGTCTGCGCTACGGACTGGAGGTACTGAAGCGACAACGGATTGTCGCAATCGCTGATCCGGATACCGCCGCATCGATTCGCGTCATGGAGAAGATCGGCATGCGTTATCTTGAGACGGTCAGCGCGCTTTCACTGGAAGCGCGTTATCCGGATGAGCCAGTGGTGCGGTACGCTGCGGAAAAGAAAACCGATTAACAGAGTCCGCCGCATGTTGCCCTTGAAGCATTGGGATCTCAAATTGAACGAATTATTGGGCTACGAGTTGGCTACGCGAAGAAAGGTAGATTGTATAAGTACGTTAAGCACCATTGTGGGTACGGTTAACATACTTTGGAATTGACAGATTCGAAATTATATTCAGGAACCCGTAGAAGGCAGTAAAAATTATGATTGCTGCTTGGTTCAAATTTAACTGCTGATAATCAAACCCAGAAGAAACACAAGGAGCCTGTAAACCAAATTGTGTAACTGCCCATTGACCCTTAATGTTCCGTGAGGAGAACAGTCAATGGAAGCAGTAGTGGACGAGAAGAAGATGAAAACGCTGGCGGCGGAGCTGGCGAAGCACGTCAAGACGGAGAAGGATCTCGGCAACCTGTCGGCGATACTGACGAAGCTGACGGTGGAGACAGCGTTGAATGCCGAGCTGGACGAACATCTCGGTTACGAAAAGCACGCACTGGAAGCGTAAGCTTCCCCTCAATTTGAAACGCGCGAAAGGAGAACTTCTGCCATATTGGTAACGGGAGGGGTTCTCAATGCGCAAGTCAAAATTTTCAGAACACCAGATTGTCCAGATCCTGAAGGAAGCGGATGCCGGCGTGCC
>DASVDI010000006.1:0-223423 GCA_036381175.1 Gammaproteobacteria bacterium | reverse complement strand
GACGCACTGGTGGCTGATCGATTACAACGAGCAGCGACCGCATGACGCACTCGATCGGTTACCGCCAGTCGACTACGCAAGACAGGATGAAAAACGAAAAACTTCTCCTTTGGCGTGTTCCAGTTGACGGGGAAGCTTACGACCTTGTTCGATTATCCAGAAGACATTCGCAAAGCCATATACACGACGAATGCCATTGAATCCTTGAACAGCGTGATCCGTAAAGCCACGCGCAAGCGGAAGATCTTCCCGCACGACGAATCGGCATTGAAGGTCGTTTACCTCGCCATACAATCCGCGTCACAGCGCTGGACGAAACCGATCCAGAACTGGAAGGCAGCACTGAACAGATTTACCATCGAGTTCGGTGATCGGATTACCGATCACTTGTGAGGGGCATTTACACAGAACGGTTTACAGGCTCAACACAAGTGGCGAACTGATAATCAAGCCTCGCGTCAAAGGAGGAAGCAAATGAAAGGCTTGCTTGATCCCTGGTGCAAACAACAAGGAACCAAATACAACAAACATACCTAATGCGTAGGCAAACATTTCCAACATCAAGAATCCAAATATAAGTATTGCCGGTACGGCGAAGAAACCGTTGACAACTTCCTGCCATTCTTTTCCGGATCCGCGCTCTCCGTTATCGTCAGGTTCCATCTTTCTAACCTAGGTCGCTCCAGTGCTGTCACGTGGTTTAAAGGCTTTTGGAATGCCCAAATTCGAGACTACCCCGAGTAGCGCGTACGCACCTATTAAAAACACAACAATAACGGTTTCTACATTCGCGTTTCCTAATATCCAGCCGAAAACAAACAAAATCGGTGATGTAGCTATCAATATGCGAGTTAACTTCGGTAGTTGATTGAAAACGCGATGAACGCAGGACGCAGCAAGCAAAAGCCCAAACATAACGAACAATAGCATCGCATATTCGACCTGCCTCACTAACAGCATACCGAATATAGAAATGGCAGGGCACGTAAAAAATCCGTTGATTACCTGCTGCCATTTTTTTCCTTCGTGATCACTGTTTTCTGCGTTAGCGACCATCAGGTTTCAAAGCTTCTTCAGAAACTTTTTCGTCCATCTGCGCATCAGCATTATCTTTTGCCGCCGCAGCGCCCGCCACGCCGACTGTCACTCCTAGCAAGGCCGCATCCGCCTTTACAGCCGCTACAACTTTGCTTGTGGCACCTATGGCCTTAAGCGCATTAGCAGCAGGAATTGCGGTTACCACTAGACCCAGTTTGTCGTTACTGTCTAGACCTTCGTGCGCTGCTTTATCTGCGGCCGTGGCAGCCCCCACACCCACCGCAATTGGACCAGTGACTGGGGCAAGTAAGGGGACCACACTAAGTGCTGAGGCGATCGCAGTGACACTGTTTCCTGTAATTTGCCTTGCCGGATAGTTCGCAGCACGGACAACAGCATCACCGAACTCCTCTGCTGCAACACCATGTGTTGCCGCAGTCAACGCCGATGCGTTGGTCGTTTGCGTCGGCATGAAATTGAAGTTAAACGGATTCTTCCCATCTGGATCCACGTTCAAGAATGGATTTCCGTCTGCATACCAGTATCGGTTGAAATGCTCAGGGTTGTCCGGCGAGAACGTTACTTGGTCAACGGACAGGAACCGCGCGACGACAGGATCGTAATACCGCGCCTGCATGTACACAAGATCGGTGGCGGCATCGTTGCGGTGGCCGGTGAATCCTGGTCCATTTGGATCCTGGCCTTGCTCGGTTTCGCCGTACGGCGTGTAGCTCTGCCGCCAGATCACGACGCCAGTGCTGTCCGTCTTGGCCACCGGGTTGCCAAGATGATCGGTATGCACATAAACCGTGATCTTGCCGGCGCGCGCAACACCCGTACTGAGAAGTAGGACCGCGAAAAGACTCGAAAGAAACAGTGATGAATACGTGACCCATTGTTTCACGGCAATTCCCTCTGAAAAAAATTACGAATGTTCTTGCCAACGTGCGTCGGGCTTTGCACAGAATTAGAGCGAAATCATTTTGGTTTGGCAAGCACAAATTATAGTTACGTTTGCGGCGCAAATAAGAATGTGCTCGGGAAATTGGGTTCTGTTTCGGGAAGGGCTCCTACACCTCGATCATTAGCTGAACGGTCTTCTACAAGACCAACCACGTCGCGAGTCCAAGCAACAAACCCATGCTCGCGACGTCCGTCGCGGTGGTGACGAAAATACTCGAAGCCGTCGCGGGATCGGTACCGAGACGGCGCAAGGTGAGCGGCACGAGCACACCGGTCAATCCGCTCAACACGCAACTTCCGATCATGGCGATCGCAACGACGCCACCAAGTATTGCGGCGGCGGCATCGCCCTGGAAGTCCGCGTAGAAGTACATCGCGAGCCCTGAGGTGATGCCAACAAGCACACCGTTCAGGAACCCGAGCCACGCTTCTTTCAACAACGCCTTGCGTTCCTCGCCGTCCGGCATTTCATCCAGCGCCATTGCGCGCAAGGTGACGGCGAGCGCCTGGCAGCCGGTGTTGCCGGATTGCCCCGCAAGCACGGGCAGGAACACGGCGAGCATGACAACCTGCGCGATGGTTTCCTCGAACACGCCGACAACCGCGGCAGCCAGGAATGCCGTCAGCAAGTTGAGTTGCAGCCAAGGATGGCGAAGCTTCAGTGATTGCAGCCAGTGCGTGGAAAAATGCTCTTCGTTCTGCACGCCGACCATGCGTCCCGCTGTCGCGGAAACATTCGCCGTGTGTGCCGCGAACAAGGCGTAACCGTGCACAAGCCCGATCAAGCGGCCGTCATCAGCGCAGACAGGATAGACAGGATAGTGGCGCGCCAATACTTCGTGCGCGGCATCTTCCACCGGCGTCTCCGGGCGGAACACAAACGGATCTTCGATCATGATGTCTTCGAGTTTTGTCGTGCGCGAGGCGAACATCAGGTCGCGCATCACGACAACGCCGCGCAAGCGGGATTCGGCATCAACGCAATACGCGTAAGTGAACCGCGCGGAACGCGCGAGATGCCTCAAGGCCTTGCGCGTGTCACCGACGGTGGTTGCCGGAGAAAATGTTGCGATCGGCGCCTCCATCAAACGTCCGACGGAATCCTCCGGCCATTCTTCATGACTGGTGTCTGGCAGCTGTGGCGCGAAGCGGCTGCGGCGCGCTTCGGGAAGGTGTTCGACAAGCTGGCGCGCGAAACCCGGTGAAAGATGCGGCAAGGTAGCGGTGACTTCATCGTCGTCATGGCGGGAAAGGCGCGCGGCGGCATCAAGTGGTGCGCGCTTCTCGAGCGCGGCGGCGAGACGTTCGGCGTGCCGAACGGTGTCCGGAATCTTTTTCATTTCGACCTCCCCCAGGCTTGCCAGAGGAGTCTATATGCGGGCCGGGAAAAAGCGAGGGGCGAAGAAAAAAATTCGGCCGGCGATGCGCCGGCCGAATCAGCGCATAACGTTCGGATGGTCAGTGCCGCAGGTGATTGCGTGCCTCGTCCAGCGAACGCCGAAGGTCGTTGCGCGCGTTCTCGATGTCCCGACGGGAAGCTTCCCAGCGGTCTCCGTCGGCATCTTCCAGCTCCCGGGAGCGTTGACGGATTGCATCGCGGCGCTGCTCGAGTGTCTCAAGCTTGTCGTCCGTGCGGAACTTCGCGCCCATGGTGGATTCGTCGCGAAACTCCGCCCGGAACTGGTCCAGTTGCGCGTCGATGGCATCCAGCTCCGCGCTCAATCGGCTCATGAATTCCTGTCTGTGCTCGGCCATGTCCGGCTCCTCGAATGCGGGTTCGATTCAGACTTATGGCCGGGCACGCGATTTCCAACAGGCAGCGCAACAATTGAAGGTAGCCGCTGGTTCACGCGTTCTTGCCTGGTTCCTCGTCGTCACGCATGCGCTCGATCCTGCGCGCGATGTGTTCGGGCGAGGTCGTGCCGCGCGCGATCAGCGAATACGCCGCCGGTACGACGCCGAGCGTCAGCAGGGTGGAGAACATCACGCCGAAGAAAATGGTCACGCCGATCGCCTGGCGGCTTTCCGAACCTGCGCCGGTGGCGAGCATCAGCGGCACGGCGCCGAACGCGGCGGCGAAGCTGGTCATCAGCACGGGCCGCAGGCGCACGCCGGCCGCATGCACGATGGCGTCATGGAAGGCCATGCCGCGGTCACGCAACTGGTTCGCAAACTCGACAATCAGAACGCCGTTCTTCGCGGCGAGACCGATCAGCAGGATCATGCCGATCTGGCTGAACACGTTGATCGACACACCGAACAGCCACAGACCGATCAGCGCACCGGTAATCGCGAGCGGCACGGTGAACATGATGACCAGCGGATGCCGGAAGCTTTCGAACTGCGCGGCGAGCACCAGGTAAACGACAATCAGCGCCACGATGAACGTGAAATACAGCGACCGTCCGGATTCCTTGAACTCGCGCGATTCGCCGTCGTAGCCGAGCGTGATTTCCGGCATGTTCGCAGAGACATAATCCTCGATCGCCGCGAGCCCCTGGCCCAGCGAATAGCCGTCCGCGAGACCGGCCGACACGGAGATGGCGCGCAAGCGATCAAAACGGTTCAACTCCAGTGGACCGGCTTCCTCGGTAATGGTCACGAGATTGCCGAGTGAAACGAGTTCGCCGCTGGTGTCGGAGCGCACATAGATATTGAAGATGTCGCTTGGCGTCGCGCGATCCGAGGGTTCGGCCTGCAGGATCACGTCGTATTCCTCGCCTTCGCGCTGGAAGGTGGTGACGACACGCGAACCGAGCATGGTTTCCAGCGTGCGCCCGACGGAAGTCAGCGAAACGCCGAGCGCGTTCGCGCGTTCACGATTCACCTGGATGCGCATCTGCGGCTTGCGCTCCTTGTAGTCGGAATCGGTGCCGACGAACATCGGGCTGCGATCCATCCACGCGAGCAGTTCGTCGCGGCGCTTCTCCAGGTTCTCGTAGGAATTCCCCCCGAGCACGATCGAGATCGGCCGGTCGCCGCCACGCACGCCAAGACCACCCGGCGTCGAAACGCGCACGCTCACACCGGGAAGGCCTGCAAGTTTTTCGCGCGTTTCCGCCGCGATCTCCTGCGCGCTTTTATCGCGTTCGTCCCAGTGTGCGAGCAGCGCCAGCGCGCGTGCGCTGTTCACGCCGCCGCTCCAGCCACCCGGAATGCGAATCTGCACGCGATCAACGTAGCCAGCTTCAACCTGCTCCAGGATCACGTCTTCCATGATCTTCGCGTAGCGTTCGGTGTATTCCATGCTCGCACCGAGCGGCGCTTCCACGACGACGTAATACACGCCACGATCTTCGCGCGGCGAGTATTCCGTCGGCAGGATGGCGAACAACGCGGCGGCAGCGCCGATGATTACCAGCACGAGGCCGATCATCGGCGCGGGCTTTGCAACGTGCTTGCGCAGGCTTCGTTCATACGCCGCGCTCATGCGGGAAAAAAGATTGTCCGTCCAGCGCGCAAACCGGCCGCGTTCGCGTCCAACCTTGAACAACTGCGACGTCATCATCGGCGTCAGCGTGAGCGCGATCAGGCTGGAAAAGCCGACGGCGGCCGCAACCGAAATGCCGAACTCGCTGAACAAGCGGCCGATGTTTCCCTGCATGAACGAGATCGGCACGAACACCGACACCAGCACGGTCGTTGTCGCGATCACCGCAAAACCGATCTCTTTTGAACCGTCGATGGCGGCAAGCAGCGGCGGCTGGCCTTCTTCGATGCGACGGTAAATATTCTCGAGCACAATAATTGCGTCATCAACGATCAGGCCGATGGCGAGCACCAGCCCGAGCAGCATCAGCACATTGATGGAATAACCCAGCGGCTGCACGATGATGAACGAGGCGAGCAGCGACACCGGAATCACGACAGCGGGAATCAGTGTCGCGCGCACGGTGCCGAGAAACAGGTAGATCACGATCAGCACCAGCAACAGCGAAACGCCGAGCGCGATGAAGACTTCGTTGATGGATTCGTTGATGAACTCCGCGCGGTCGTAATTGACGTGAATTTCCATGCCGGCGGGAAGCGTGTCGCGGAGCGCGCGCATTTCCTCGCGCACGCCTTGGGAAAGCTCGACGGTATTCGCCTTGGATTGCTGCGAAATGCCGAGTGAAACCGTCGCCTTGCCATTCGAGCGCGCCAGCGAACGTTCGCTCGCCGCAGCGAGCTCCACGCGCGCGACATCGCCGATGCGAACCAGCTGGCCATTCTCTCCACGACCGATCACCAGCTCGCGGAAATCCTCCGCGCTGTCCAGGCCCGTCTGCGTGCGCAACATGTACTCGCGTTGCGTGGATTCCAGACGGCCTGCCGGCAGCTCGACATTCTCCGCGCGCAATACGCTTTCGACGTCGTTCACCGTCAGTCCGCGTCCGGCCAGCGCCTGGCGGTCCAGCCATACGCGCATCGCGTACTGCCGGTCGCCACCGATGCGAACGCTGGCAACGCCTGGCACCGTGGAGAAGCGGTCAACCAGCACGCGATCGGCGTAGTCGGTCAACTGCAAGGTGTTCATGCGATCGGAGGTGAGACTCAGCCAGATCACCGAGTCGGTGTCCGAATCAGCCTTCTGGATTTCCGGCGGATCCGCTTCCTCAGGAAGGTTGTCGACAATGCGCGAGATGCGATCGCGCACATCGTTGGCGGCGGAATCCACATCGCGGTCGAGCGAGAATTCCATCGTGACGCGCGCCTCGCCGTCCTCGGTGGACGACGTCATCTTCTCGATGCCTTCGATGCCGGCAACGGCATCTTCCAGTCGCTGCGTGACTTTCTTCTCGACGATCTCCGCCGACGCGCCGCGATAATCCAGGCTGACGGAAACGATCGGCGGATCAATGTCCGGATATTCGCGCACCGGCAATTGCAGGAACGCCATCAAACCCAGCAGCGCCAGCAGCAGGCTGATGACGATCGCGAAGACCGGCCGCTTGACCGCGATGCTCGAGATGATCACGGCGCGACACTCCCCGGTCCTTCAACGCGGCGAACCGGTGTGCCGTGCCGCAGTGACTGCGTTCCTTCGACGACGATTTCATCGCCCACCTGCAAGCCGCTGGTGATCTCCACATCACCCGGCACGCGCGTGCCGGTTTCGACTTCGCGCATCAGTGCGACATCATCCTGCACCACGAACACGAACTTGTTGTCGCCTTCGGCCACCAGCGCAAGCTCCGGCACCATGATGGTTTCACGCGCGTTCTTGCGCAGCGTCACGGTCATGAACATGCCGGGGCGCAGCCGGCCGTTCTCGTTCGAGATTTTCGCGCGCACGGTGACGGTGCGCGTGACCGGGTCGACGCGCGTGTTGATGCTGTCAACGACGCCGACGAAAACTTCATCGGGATACGCAACGCTGTGCGCGTTGACGGTCTGGCCTGGCGCAAGCGTGGCAAGGAACGATTCCGGCACGGCGAAGTCGAGCTGCATTTCACGAATCTGATCCAGCGTGGTGATGACGGTTCCCGGCGTCACCATCGAGCCGATGCTCACGCGCAGCAGCCCGACGCGGCCATCGAATGGCGCGCGCAAGGTGTGATCGGCGAGCACTGCGCGCGCGGCGGCGACGCGCGCTTTCGCGGCATTGACCTGCGCTGCCTGCTGGTCGAGCACGGATTGCGAAATCACGTTGCTGCGAATCAGTTCCTGCGAGCGGTTGAACTGTGACTGGATCTCGACGAGATCGGCTTCGGCTTCGGCGAGATTCGCGCGTGCTTCCGTGGATTCCAGTTCCACCAGCACGTCGCCCTTTTCTACAAGCGAACCTTCGTTGAAATTGATGCGCGTGACGACGTTTGAAACGCGCGCGGTGATTTCCACCGAATCGTTCGCACGGGTCGTGCCGACGGATTCGATGCGGTCCGAGACCTGCTCCTTCGCAACAATCGCGGTGACCACTGGTACGACAGTGGCTTCCTGTTGCATCGCGGATTCATTGTCGGCGCACGCGGAAAGCAAAAGCGCGGCGCCCAGGATCTGCCAGAGCGCGGGCAGACGGGGAGAAATGGAAGGCATCAACGTTCCTGGTTTGTCATGCGAATAGAAGAATTCTAAGTGACTCGCCCAGCGGCTGATAGTTCCGCAAGAACGGGATTTGGCAGGATCAACTTTCGTGCTGGAGGACGCTTTCCTGGGTAATTTCACCTGTCCGCCGCCACTCCATGAACACATTGGCGCGCGCATACTCGGAAGGCTTCGATGGCGTGTAATCGACGAATCCCGCGCTGCGGTACAGCGCAATGGCCGCCGAAAGCGACGAATTGGTTTCCAGCACCAGCCGGCGGCCGCCGAGTTCCTGGAAACGCTGGATGAGTTTTTCAAGCAGCAGGCGTCCGATGCCGTGGCCGCGAGCGTTTCCGGTCACGGCCATCTTGGCGATTTCGAACACCCCGTCGCCGTCGCAATACAGCGCACCGGTTCCGACCATCACGCCGTCGAGTCGCGCGAACCAGATTTCGCCACCCGCCGCGAGTATCCGCTCGGGATGTTCGAGCTGCTGCAGGTCGTAATCCTCGACGTAAAACAAGGCTTCCAGCCACTCGCGGTTGAGATCGCGGAAGGCGTCCTTGTAATCAGGGGTGAAAGGCAGGAGTTCGACGGGGCTGCTCATGGCAGCACATTATAGGAATGTTTGCCGACGGAAGGCGATGCTTCGGGGATCGTTCCTGGCGCGGGGAGAGAGTCGCGAGCTTTCCCCTCACCCCACCCTCTCCCCGAGGGGAGAGGGAGCGGCTGAATCCTGCGGATGATTTTTCTACCCGAAGGCGCGCAGCTCGTCGGTGGCAATGGAATTGATGTTGATGCCGTGCGATGACGGCTCGACCGCGCTGATGATGGACCAGGAATCGTGCTGCCGGTCGCGAAGCGCGGCAAGGTTCACCAGCCGGCGGGGATTCATGTGCGTGCCCATCGAATCCTTCAGCAACAGCACCAGCGGCGTCAGGCGCACGCCGGGGAAGGTCGATGCCACCATGCCGATCGCACCGGTGTTGAGCTTGACGACCGTGCCGACCGGATAAATGCCGATGCAGTGGATGAAGGATTGCACCAGTTCGTTGCCGAACGTGCGTTCGGCGTCCTTGTGCAGCTCGGCGAGCGCGTCGGGCGGCTGCATGGCGCGGCGCCAGGCACGGTCGCTGGTCATGGCATCGTAGACATCGGCAATCGCGGCGATCAGCACATGCCGCGGAATCTCGCCGTTCTTCAGGCCATGCGGGTAGCCCGAGCCGTCGATGCGTTCGTGATGCCAGCGAATGATGTCACGTGTGATTTCGGGCAATTCATTCTGGCGCTTGAGGCTGTACATGCCGTCGAGCGGATGCCGGCGCACAACCGCGAAATCGTCGGCGCTCAAGCGAAGCTTGCTGCGGATGATGTCGTTGGAGGGCTCGTTCAGGCCGATGTCGTGCAGCATCGCGCCGAGGCCGATGGCGTGCAGCGTCTCGGTCGGCATCTTCAGGTGCTTGCCGAACGCGATGGAAAGAATCGCGACATTGATGCTGTGCATAGCGCTGAACTCATCCTGTTCGCGCAGTTTCGTCAGCCACAGGGCGGTGTTGGGGTTCTCGAGGATCGATTCGGTCAGGTCGCGCACGACCTCGAGCACCGGACCCGCCTGGACCATCCGGCCGACACGGCGTTGGTCGATGAGGCGGATCAGGGCAAGGTGGGCGCGCTTTTGCAGGTTCATGACGGTCTGGAAATCGCGGGCGAAAACGCGCGGGTCGTTCTGGCGCACCGCTTCGGCGACGGACCGAAAGCGGGCGGGAACATGCTCGGGGGCGACAGCGCTGGCCGGTGCTTCCCGGCGCGGCGCCGCACTTGTTACGGATCGCTCGGAATCAACAAAAACGAAATCGCAGATTTCCTGGAGGGTGGCGAGCTCTTCCTCGCCTTCGATCACGAAGCCCTGGAACAGGAACGGGCTGTCGAGCCACGGGCGATCCAGTTCCGCAACGAACATGCCAAGCTCAAGCTCGCTTACATCAACACGCTTACGCATGGCCGCCTCTTGTTGTCACCGCCAGTCCATTCGCGTCTTTTTATGTATTTTTGGGACGCGGACTGGCAAATACAACAGGATCAGCACGCTGAGGCAAGGTGACAATTGTCAATTTGAGACATACGTCGCCATTTTCCGGCTGAGCGGCAAGAGCGACGGATGTTGCGATGCGAGAGCTATTTCTTGTTTTCCGGTGGCTTTTCCGGGGGCGTTTCCCAGCCGAAACGGAATCGCTTCGAAACCGGCTTGTCCTCATGAATGCGAAACACGCAGCGGCCGTCGCCCTCCTGGAAACGTTCCGTGCGCTCCACTTCCACGCCCAGCAAGCGTTTCAGGGTAGAAACCGTGACGCTGCACAAGCGCGGCTCGTTCTGGGCGGCGGTGAGGTAAGGACAATTGTGTTCGATCAGCAACGCGCCGTCGGCGTCGTGGCGCACTTCCGTGTACGGATCCTGGTCGAAATAAATGCCGCGCAGGGCCTGCATGCGCTGCCGGAGCGTTTCGCCGTCGAGGCGCGGCTGCCACAGCGCCACCTGCTGGTCGGTGATGTGGCTCAGCACGTCGCGCAGGCCGTCCTCGCCGAATTTGTTCCCCAGCGCGCCGATCAGTGTCACCGTGAGCGCGTCGTAGAACTTCGGAAACTGCTCCTCGGCAACCGCGGTGAGCTTGTAGCGATGCGTCGGCCGGCCGCGACCACCGGCCGTTTGCGACGCGCTGTGCACCCAGCCTTGCTGCTCAAGCAGCGCCAATTGCTGGCGCACGGCTTCACGCGTGAGCTTGAGCGCTTCGGCAAGTTCGGCTTGCGAGGCGTCACCGCGCAATTTCAGTTCGCGCAGGATCTGCTCGCGAGTTGTGCGAATCGTTTCACTCATCCAGGGCAGTCAATCAATTGGCAGGCGATGATGATAAACAAGCCGCGCGCCGGCATGGCCCGCGAACATCAGCAGCACGAAACCCGCAGCGCCGGCGCCCGTCGCCGCCACGGGAAACGCCTTCATCTGCAGGAACAGCATTACGAGATAAATGCTCCAGGCGCTGCCGGCGAGCATCAAATGCCGCGCCACCGCGCTGCGAACTTCGGGTGTCTCCGGTAACGCGGGCAACTCCAGGAAGCCCGCAGCCATCGCCGCCATGCCCGTTACGAGACCAGCGATATTGCACCAGCGCGCAGCCAGCGCCAGCGATTCATTACCGTTCCACAAGGCGAGCGCCGCCAGGAACGTCGCGGCAGTCCATCCCGCCACTGGAAAATGCACCAGGACGGGATGGAACGGCACGCCGTCAATTCGAGGCGGCCTCACAGCGCCGCGATGATCAGCGTGACTACGCCTGTCACCGCGAGCAGCGCGTGCAGTACTACGACAGGTTTCGGATGCGGCTTGTTACGGATGTGGAAACTCAACAGGAAGAACCCGCCAAGTGCTGCCACCACCAGCACGCCGAGCCCAATGGACATGACCTGGCTCGCGCCGCTCTGCATCCAGAGCCAGAAGAGCATCAGGAGCGCGATGGCCGCGAGCGGGCCGTGCAGCGCGGCGATAGCCACGGTCGGTGTACGGCCCCTGAAAATCTGCGTAGCCATGACGATGCCGCCCACCGCGGCCAGCAGGAAAAGACCAATAGCGATATTCAGCATGACGAACCCCTTCTTTTTATCAAGTTGGTGCTTGATAAATTAGACCAGCCGGAGAAATAGTCAAGGAATATCTTGCTAAAAGTAAGCGCGTTGTTATAAGCCGAGTTCCAATAGTCGGCTTATAACTTCTCGGTCAGGTGTTTCCGGAATGTCTCGAACTTCGTGATCTCGCCTTCGGCTTTCGACCAGCGGCGGATTTCCTCGAGATCTACCTTTTGATTGCGAGCGACGAGCGAAGCCTGGTCCAGCGCCTGGTGATCGTTCCAGTGAAAGAATGCCGCGAGGCGATCCTTCACGCAGTCGGTAGGAGAAAGGAGCCGCAGCATACCGGTGGCAGTCTTGCGTTCCGAAATCGCGCCCACGGGTTCACCGCCGACGGCCAGCGGGCCTGCAGGAAACTCGATGAAAAAATCCGTCTCGGTATGAATGAAATAACGCCCGTCCTCATTGAAGCCCGCGTCTTTCAGGACGGCCCGGATTTCACGGCGAGGAACTGTGCCTTGTTCAACGAAATCCAGGTCTTTTGATTCATATTCGCCGTTTGACCAGACAGCGACGCAGCCACCGCCCGTCAGGGTGACAACGATTCCCGCATCCGTGAGTGACTGGCAGATGAAAGCGGCAAGTTCTTCGGGAGACATTTCCGCGATCGGTTTCACAACGGCTTGCCCCGGCGGCGGGGCCGCTTGCGGCCGCCGAACAACCGTTCACGCTCTTCCGCCGGATAAAACTCCAGCATGCGCTCGATCAGCGCGGCCAGTTCCTTTCGCAACGGCCAGCGCGGGTTGAATCCGTAGAGCCGCGTTCGCCCTTCGAGCCGGGAAACCAGCAGGCCGCCGGCCTCCAGGTTGTCGAGCTGGACCTGGATGTTGCGAAGATTCGTGTCGAAGAACTGCGCGATCGCGCGTGCGTACCCCTCACCGTTCACGAAGAGATAGACGAGCACGCGTTCTTTATTGATGGAGCCAAACAATGCTTCAAGCATCGACTAATACCTTTAGTCATATGACTAATAATATTAGTCGGTAAATGACGGCTGTCAAATGTCGATGCAACAGGTGTAGCCCGGGTGGAGCATAGCGAAATCCGGGGCCTTCGATCCGTTGAATGGCGTTCCTTCAACGATCTCCGAAATCTTCCGTTCGCTCCTGCAACATCTCCAGCATGTCGTGATCCTCGGGCGGCCTTGATGCAAACCAGTGCGCCAGCGCCTCCGCGCACAGCTCCGCTGTGAGTCCGAGTGCGACTAGTTGTTTCGACTGGCGGTGGTTGAAATCCGAACCGTTTTCCTGAGTGAAATCCGAAAGAGCGGAGATCAGGCCATCGAGGATGTAGGCAGTGGTGGACGGCCGTAGCGGCCAGTAGCGTTGCTTCCTTGGCATCACAGTTCCTCCTGAGAACCAAGATGCTATCGTGAAAAACGCCAATAATTGTGTGATGTTCACACGCCACAAAAATTTTTTGTCTTGAAAGGTTCTGGAGAGTCGGCGATGGATTTGCAAGTTATATTGAATACATACGCGACGGACGTTTTTCGGAGGCAGGCGGACCTTGATTACGTTGCCGCGAGAATGAACTATCAGTTGCAGCTACGACAACAGTTTCTCTGGTCAGGGCATCAAGCCATCGAGAAATATCTCAAGGGAATTCTCCTTTTCAATGGCTTGAGTTCACGATGGTATGAAGATTCTGACGGAAAAAAACACAATTACGTGCACAACTTGCCTGCCTTATTGATACACGCGCAGAAACTTCCTCATTTTGAAAATGCTTTATCAAAGAGAAGCGAGGAATTCTTAAATCTCTTGGACAGGACTGGCGGCGCAAACAATAGGTACATAGTGACCAGAACCTTCAATCTGCCGAATGCAATTCACATGCTCGATGAACTGGTCTGGAGGATTCGGCGATTCTGCCAATACATGCCCGATCGTGGCCTAGGTTCCACTGCGCCCGTGCCAGGCCTGAGGAACGCGTTCATTCGTTCACTCCATAAGGAGGAGTATTTGCGAAACCCACATAAATTTCGCCTGCCAGGAGGCGAACTTGAAAGAATTCTTAAGCGTAAGCCAAGCGATAAAGCCAGACGCGCTTTGGTATGGGCGAACCTTTGGTACGGCTCGAAGGCTCGCAAGGCGGTCAGCTACCAATCATTCAGTTCCAGCGAAATTCCGCCACGCGAAAGAAATTGGCGAGACGTTGACTGGGATGAAGTAGAGAAATATGTGCGTCTCTAGTAAGCGTAGCCCGGATGCAGCGAGCGCAGCGAGTGAAATCCGGGACCCTCGTTAACGCTTCCCGGATTCCGCTGCGCTTCATCCAGGCTACGAATCATTGCAAGGCGTATTCGAAATCATAGAAATGTTTTCCTTCTTCGATCCGGATTTTCATCTCGCCTGAAATTCCTTCAAGTTCACCGGTGCCGGAATCCGGCACGATCTTCACGACAAGTTCCGCCTCGCCGCGATTCATGATGCCGCGGTGATGCAGGATGAAGCTGCCTTTCTTTCCGTTCAGCGTTCCGGTGACACGTTCGATGGCGACGTACACGGCCGAGCCTTTCACGTCGGTTCCCGCGGTCAGCATTTCACCCTGGCTTGTCGCTTCCAGGTCGCCATGAAAGGTTTTGTCGATGGAAAGGCGGCCGAGCTTGTCGCCGGCATCGAAATGCAGGTCGAGCGGCGCGATTTTGACGTCAAAGGTGCCGTTGGCGGTTGTCGTCATGGTGTGATCTCCGGGATTCGCAAACAGGGAGGCGACGGGAAGTACGAGCAGCAATGTTGCCAGGAGGCGTCTGCGGTTTCGGGGCTGCAGCTGTTGAAGCATGTTCATTGCTCCTTCATGGCAATCTCTCGACACGCCGGATTGAAGACACGTTTTGTGGATGCAGGATGCTTCGCCAATCCGGAGGCCGGACGAATCGGTCGCGGTGTGAAGTTGCCGCCGCAGTTGGGACAGACGTGGTGTAACACGTCGCGCACGCAATCGGTACAGAAGGTGCATTCGTAGGTGCAGATCATCGCCCGCGTGGAATCCGGCGGCAGGTCGGTGTCACAGCATTCGCAATTGGGCCGTAGTTGGAGCATGACGTTCTCCTTGAGATTGTTTCATCACGACACGCCGCGCCATCCATCGATGCCCGTCACGACAGCGGCAAGCACGAGCAGGACACCGACAACGCGATTCAGCCAAATGCCAATCTGCGGTTTCGCGTGCATCCATTCGCGCAAACCGCTGGCGACGAATGCGACGGAACCATACACGCTCGCCTGCGTGAGCGCGATGATCACGCCGAGCACAACGGCCTGGATCCACAGAACGCCGTATTCGGGGCGCAGGAATTGCGGGAAGATCGCGAGCATGAAGAGATAGGCTTTCGGATTCAGCAGGTTGGTGAGTGCCGCGCGGCGGAACGTTGACCACGCAGGGCGATCGCGTTGTCGCACGTCATTGGCGAATGTCGCGGAACTGCGCAACACCGAGATCCCGATCCATGCGATGTACAACGCGCCGGCGAGCAGGATGATGTTGAACGCGCCGGGCATGAATTCGAGCAGCGCCGCGAGGCCGAGTGCGCCGACGACGACATGCACAACGCCGCCCGCGACCATGCCGGCAACGGCAACCAGGCCCTGCGAACGTCCGCCGGTGAGCGAGCTGCCGAGCACGAAGGCCATGTCGAGCCCCGGCAGGATGACGACGCCGAGCAGGATCACGAAGAACAGCCACAGGTGTGCGTATTCGGTCACTGGAGTTTCCTCGAAAAACTACGGCAGCCAGCGCAGGCGTGAACGTGGTGCCGGATCGATGACGACGAGTTCCGGTTCGCCACGCAACAGCGCGGTACTTTTGAATTCGGCGAGGGATTGTTCGACAAGCGCTTTGAATGTTTCCAGCATCGCTTCATCCTTCGCGATGCCGAGCCACACGAGGTACGGACCATCCGTGCGCACCGGCAGTTGCGGGAAATTGTTCGGCTCGTCCAGCGTCACCAGCACGCCGGCTTCGCGAACGCCGGCATCGCGATACGTCGCGAAAACATTCTCCGCGCGCTTTGCAAAATCCTCGACGCCATCGGTCGCGACGGCAAACACCTGCATCACGACAACGCCTTGCGCGCCATCGCGTTCCCGCAGGACATCGACGGCAGGCAATACGGCCACGCCGCGCTCCGGATCCAACGGCCGCAATAACAGCACGTTGTTCGAATCGATCATCAGGCCGTTCAAAACATCGCGATGTTCCTTCCACACCGGACCGAAATAGAACGCGGTGTTGACCTCGGCGCGCGCGGGCATGTCGCGGAAGCCGCGCAGCCAGGTGAACCACGTTGCGTTGTCGCGCTCCAGACCTTCGCCGAATACGATCGCACCCAGTTGCTGGAAGGCTTCCGGAAACCAGGTTTCGAAATAGCGCGCGAAGTTTCCGCGCTCGCCATCCTTGATGGTGTAGCGGCGCAGCTCGACGATCGGGTAATCCTGCGTGTGACTGTCGGAATTCATGAACGAAGCTCAATGGGTGTTGAGGAAAAACAGGGTAGATGCCAATCAGGGCAGAAACCGCCCTGATTAGGCGTAAACTTGTCGAATGGCCCATCCCGCTGCGCGCGTCCTTGCCGTCCTCGAACTGCTCCAGGCCCACGGGCGCATGAGCGGTGCGGAACTCGCGCGCCGGCTGGAAGTGGATGGCCGAACGTTGCGGCGTTATATCACCACGCTTGAAGACCTCGGCATTCCGATCACCGCCGAACGTGGACGTTATGGCGGCTACCAGTTGGTGACCGGTTTCAAGCTGCCGCCAATGACCTTCACCAACGACGAAACGCTCGCGATTTCCTTGGGCCTCCTCGCGGCACGTAGCCTCGGCCTTGTCGCGGCGGCGCCCGCCATCGAGAGCACGCAGGCGAAACTCGAACGCGTGATGCCCGCGAACCTGAAACGTCGCGTGCGCGCGCTCAGTGAAACGACGACGCTGGATCTTTCCGCCGGCGCGGCGGCGACGGACAACATCGCGCTGGTCGCGCTCACGAGCGCGGCGCAGGCGCGGCAGCGCGTCCATCTCGCTTATCGCGCTGCGAACGGATCCGTCACGGCGCGCGAGTTCGACGCCTACGGACTCGTTTACCGCAACGGCCATTGGTATGTCGGCGGGTTCTGCCATTTGCGCAAGGATCTGCGTTCATTCCGGCTCGATCGCGTGCAGGAAGTTCGCTTGCTGGAGGCGACATTCGAACGGCCGGCGGATTTCGACGCCGCGAAGCACCTCACCTTCAGCATCGCAACGCTTCCGCGGTCGCTCGACGTTGAAATCCTGCTGCATACCGATCTCGCCAATGCGCTCTCGGAGCTGCATGAAAGCCTGGGATTGTTCGAGCCCTGCGAGGAAGGCGTCCTGTTGCGCGCGAAAACCGACAGCATCGCCTGGTTCGCGCGGCAGTTGGCAAGGCTGTCGTTTCCCTTCGAAATCCGCGAGCCGACGGAACTGCGTGCAGCGCTGCGTGAGCACGCCAGCGTCCTGTTGCAACAGCTTCAGGCAGGCGACCAGTAGTGTGTTTCGGTTGTCGTGAACTGGTCAGTAAATGTTGATCGTCTGCCGGAGGCGTACGCTGATCTGCGCTCGGAAGATTTGCCGCATGAGACGGGCACTGATTCGGAATCGCCGCAACCGGCGAGAGGAACATTTCAATGACCCTGATACGTACCTTGTTCATCCTCGTGTTGCTGGCTTCAAGCGGGGCAAGATCAGACGATGCCGCGAGCCAGCAAATCCTGGCCTTCGCAGATCGACTGTCTTCCCATCCGCTGGCGCCGCCGGGCTATGCGATCGCGATTGTCGCTCGTGACGGCACGGTTCTCGTGCATTCAGGCGGTATTGCCGACGCAAGTACGCATCGCAAGATCACTTCGGACAGCATTTTCTATATCGCATCGGTGACGAAAAGTTACGTTGGCCTGCTTGCCGCGCGGCTGCACGCGGAGGGGCGCTTCGATCTTGATGCACCCATGACCGCGATCTGGCCGAAGCTCGAATTACCGCAAGGACTCGACGCCTCGAAGGTGACATTCAGAATGCTGTTGTCGCACGTCACGCCGTTTGATAACGACGTGATTGGCTGGCGGGGCAGCTTTGCGGGCGAGATGTCGCCGGAAGAAATCGAGCTTGCGCTTCGGGAATGGACAGAACCGCAGGAGGGATTCGAATACACGAACAACGGTTACATCATCACCGCGGCGGCCTTGCAGCTCGCGCTCGGCAAATCCTGGAAAACATTGCTTCGCGAGGAAATCCTGCAGCCGTTAGGCATGCATGACACGGCGGCGCGGACATCCCTTTTCGCACCGGACCGTTTCGCTGTTCCGCACGCGCTTGTGGCAGATGGATGGCTGCCGACGGCGTACAAGAGCGATGAGGTCTGCCATGCGGCGGGTGGATTGCATGCCACCATCGGAGACGTCGCGACCTGGATGCAGGTCATGCTCGGTCACAGGAAAAACGATGAAGTGTCGATTGAAGTGATCAAGGCGGCGTTGACCCAACAGGCTGTGCAGGATCGCGAGTATCACGGGTTTGACCGCAACGGTTACGCGCTCGGCTGGAACATTTCACGTTATGGCGGAAGGACAATCTATGAGCACGGCGGCGGCTGGCATGGTGTTCGCGCGTTTGTCAGCTTCATGCCCGATGCCGGCATTGGCGTTGCCGTTGTTTCGAATGGCGGCAAGACAGGGAATATTTTCAACCTCGGCGTTTTGCAGCACGCCTATGATGTCCTTTTCGACGATGCCGGTTCGATCGAAACCCGGCAACGTTACGAGTCGACGATCACGAAACTCGAACAGGCAAGGCCGGAAGCCGAGAAGGCTGGTCCGACAGTGCGCGGCCTCGAGCTCGACAGCTACGTCGGAACATATGCCAACGAAGCTCTCGGAGAACTGGTTATCCGGCGTGACGGCAACGAGCTGGTTGGCGCGATCGGCGCGTATCGATTGCGCTTGATTCCGCAGACCCATGAAGATTTCATGGCCGTTGAATATCCGGAGTCGGATCCTGACAGCGCCACGTTCTCGGATTTCGAGAACGGAATTCCGCAGGCGATGGACTGGGAGGGCATCGTGTTTCATCGCTGACGTTGTGAGCCTGGTAAAAAGGCGCTGAAACAAAAGCGACGCACCAACGGTCCTTTGCGGAACCGGTCGTCTGCGCAAAAGCCGGGGGGGCAGGAAAATGAAGAACACGATTTTTGCCGCGTGCGCGCTGCTGCTGTTCGCGTCGCAATCATCAGCGGCGGAACCGGCAAACGTCACCTTGCAAGTCATCGAAACCGATCCCGCCAATCGCACCGAACTGCATTACGACGAAGCGGTTTATCTGCGCATCGCGTATTCCACTGATCGTCCGGTGCGCATTTTTACGCGGCCTTTCCTGAGAGGCGAACGAGCCACGACGGGCAACGGTCCGACGACACACGCCGCACCACTGCTTCCGGCAGGCAGCGGCGAGACGCTCGGGTGGTTTTCCTACCGCGGTTATGCGGCCGTGGATGAAGTGCGCGTTACCGCCGTTGCCGAGGACGTGCGCGACCCGGTCGCAACACTCTCAATCCCGATGCAGTTGTACTGGGATGATGCGAGATCGGCTACGCCACGCACGAAGCCGGCGTGGGTGGCGACGCTGAATGCCGCGCAACAGCAGGCGTTGTCCGCGTACGTGCCGCCCAGTTCGAACGATCTCTGGCTCGGCGAACTCGTCATCATGGTGGTGTTTGCGGTGATCGTGGCTGGCATCGGCTGGCCGATCTGGGCCTGGCGGAAATGGCGCGGTTACTGGCAGCTTCTGGCCGGCCTGCCGCTGGCGATCCTGGGATTCTGGATTTTGGTGCTGATCGTGAGCTGGGTTGTTGATCCGACCTCGCACAACCTCTGGCCATTCGAGCTCGCGATGTGGGCGGCGGGCACGTTCCTTTATATGGCAATCGTCGCGAGTGCGCGATGGCTTCGCCGATCACCTGATGCTTAGGGTTATGTCATTTTCGTGACCTGCATGAAACGCCGGAAACCGTCGCCGCAACCGCGGCCTATACTCGGGTTCCCGGTTCGTGAAGGAGGCGCGAATGAAGATTCACGACAACATTCTCGGCACCGTCGGCAATACGCCGATCGTTCGCATCCGTCGCCTTGCGCCTGAAGGCGTCAATCTGTTCGCCAAGGTCGAGGCATTCAATCCGCTCGGCTCGGTGAAGGACCGTCTCGCGCTCGGCATCATCGAGGACGCTGAGAGGCGCGGCGTGCTGAAGCCCGGCCAGACGGTGATCGAGGCAACCAGCGGCAACACGGGCATCGGACTTGCGATGGTGTGCGCGGCGAAAGGTTATCCGCTTGTCGTCACCATGGCGGAAACGTTCAGTATCGAGCGCCGGCGCCTGATGCGCTTTCTCGGCGCGAAGGTGATTCTCACGCCGGCAGCGGAACGCGGCACCGGCATGGTGAAGAAGGCCGAAGCGCTCGCGAAGCGGCACGGCTGGTTTTTTTGCCGGCAGTTCGAGAATGAAGCGAACGCCGAAATGCACGCGCGCACCACGGCGCGCGAGATCGTTGATGCGTTCAAAGGTATGAAGCTTGACTGTTTCGTCACCGGCTACGGCACCGGCGGCACGCTGAAAGGCGTGGGCCGCGTGCTGCGCGAGGAAAGCCCCGGCACGAAGATTGTCGTTTGCGAACCTGCCAACGCCGCGCTGATGAAAAGCGGCCAGGCGCAGCCGCGCCGCGACGATGGCGCACCCGCGAGCGGTCACCCCGCGTTCGAACCGCATCCCATCCAGGGCTGGACGCCGGACTTCATTCCGAAGCTCGCGGAAGACGCCGCGAACGCGAAATACATAGACGAGATCATGACCGTCAGCGGAGTCGACGCCATGCAGGCATCGCGCGAGCTTGCACGCAAGGAAGGCCTGCTGGTCGGCGTCTCTGCGGGCGGCACGTTCGCCTGCGCGCGCACCCTTGCGGAGCGGGCGGCGAAAGGCGCGAACATTCTCTGCATGTTGCCGGACACCGGCGAGCGCTATCTCAGCACGCCGCTGTTCGAACCGTATGTAGCCGACATGAACGCCGAGGAACAGGCGATCGCGGACAGCGTGGCCTGAACGCTCCCACTCGCGTTTCCTTGTCTCACGTTTGTGATTTCGCTCTCCGGCGGCTAGATTTCGACTCTTTAATTCCCAACGGATACTCGAATGCGTGTCTGGCACCTGCTCCCGGTTCTTTTGCTGCCTTTCATCGCGGCGTGCACCGCGCCCACGAGCAGACCCGTGCAAAGCATCAGTCGCGACGAGTTGAAGGACCACGCTCTGCTGTTCGGATCCATCTGGAATCCGTATGCGGGACGCCATTACGGCAATGTTGTTTACGGAGAGTCCGTGGAGGGCGAGCGCATTCGCATTACGGGCGATGTCGCGACGCGCGCAAGCGGGGACGGCACGGGACCTGTCATGCTGTTCTCGCAGCTTGTCACCCCCGGGGAGTACCGGTTCAATCGTTCGGGCAGTCCCCGCATGAAGTGGCTGAGCCAGCCGGTACGGTTCGAAGCCGGAGACATTGTCTACATGGGGCAGTTCATGTGCGTGCCCCTCTGGTCGGGTTGCCTGTGGGTTTCGTTCGATCAACTCGGACGGGATATCCATTACGCAAGCGAGGCGGCCCCGTCGCTTCCCTGGCTTCAGACGAGCTTCCTGGAGTCGGACATTTCGGCCAGCATGTTTGATTTCCAGAAGACACGTGTGGATTTCAAGGCGCCTGGCCGCGTGATGCACGCGGTGAGCGGAACCGTTTTTTCGCCGGAAGTCGCAAGTTTTCATCGCACCGCGCTGGAAACGCAGGGCGAGCTCATCGGCGGCGCGCTTTACCATCACGAAGATGCGGATATGGCCGCCGAAGTCCTGGTCTATCCGATGAACCTGATCGCGGACCGGCACGCCGAACAGAATCTGTCACCACGCCTGCGAGAGGTGGTTCTCAATCGCGAAACGGCGATCGCGCTGTCGGCGTATTTCTCCGAAAAGAGCGAAGATGATCACGACGACTACCGCGTGGCCAGTGAGTTGTGCGTGGTACCCGGACCGAATGGAATACGTGCGGGCCGACGAATAGACGCCATCGGCACCGGCCCGGTCGAGGGAGAGCGTGTCCGCTACTGCATATTCTCCGACAACGGCTGGCTGATCCGGTTTCAGTTCACTTGGCACGAGAAAATGAACGGCATCAATGCCGCCGCAAGCGAGGAAACCGAAGAACTGGTGCGTGAGTTCATCCAAAGCCAACAGTGGCCGACGAAAACAAGAGGGCCCTCGTCGTGAAGGTATTGGCCATTGTCATCGCAGTATGGTTGTCCTCCTGTGCCGTCGTGCAGGCGAACGAAGAGAGCATCGTGCTGGCCGCCGGCTGGCTTTCATGTTCGATAAGGATCGACACCGATGGCAGTGTGCGCTTCTCGCGAACCTACACCACCCAGGAAGTTTCCAATGAACAGTTGAAGGCGCTGGTCAGCCAGTTGAAGTTTCCACCGCACCTGGAAGACGGCACGCCCGTGGTTTATTACACGGGCGTTCACCTGAGGTTCCGGGTGGTGCAGCGGGGGGAACGTCGACAGATGGAGTTCGGGCAGGCGTTCCTCGCTCCCACCCTGTACCGGGTGGCGCCGCGACCGTGGCCGGAGAAGGCATGGGACCGTGGACTGGGTGGCGACGTGGTCGTCTTCGCCGACGTGAATGGGGAAGGTTTCGTTACGGAGGCGCGACGCATCGGAGGCGACGCACCTGACGTGTTCACGGACGTTGCCCTGGAGGCCGTGCGTGGTACCGAATTCGTGGGAGCGGCCATTGGCGATGAATTCGAACCGGTGGCGAGTACGGCGATCCTCGCCGTGTACTACGAGCCGAAAGGTCGCAAGTCATCGCGGTGGGCGGTAAGTGCAGCCGTTCCTGTCAACGCATCGGACGACAATGTGCACAACCCGGTCTACCAGGCCGACCTGCCGCGGTACGCCGAATTTCGCGAAATGGACGAGTTGCTGACCGATTCGTTGAAGGCATGGAACTTTCTCGATCTGTCCGGGGAGCAGTCATCCATCGAAGCCAGGGTAGTTACCCGCACCGCCATTGCACCCGCTGAAGGGCGGCTATTCCTGTTGCCGAACAGTTCCGCAGCCGCCAGGGCAAAAGCCACTCGCTGAACAAACCCTGCATTTCCGGGCTGAGAGACACTGCGGATCCCGTTTCTCCATACCGGCCTGCAAACGGACTGGCCGTTCGAGTATCGCTACTTCGGCAGCGCGAGCTACCGGATTCCGATGGAGCGCGTTACCGCCGTTGCCGAGGGCGCGCGGGAGCCGGTCGCAACACTCTCGCTCCTAGCGAAACATAGCGGCAAGCGGCGTCGGAGCCGCTTGCCGCCGCTGACTCAGGCAGACTTCGCCGTCTTCTCGACGGTATAGCCGTTCTTCACCCAGGTCTCCCAGCCGCCTTCGACTTCCACGACCTGGTAACCCTGCGCGCTGAGTTCCGCTCCCGCTTCCGCCGCGAGATGGCAGGTCTGCGTGTAGCAGTAGAGAAAAATGGTGGCGTCCTTGCGCAGGCCTTTCGCGTCCTTCCACTTTCCTTTCGGCAGGTTGATCGCGCCCGGCACGCGTGCCTCGGCGAAATCGGACGGGTAGCGAACGTCCACCACCTGCCAGGAATCCGGGTTCTTCCTGCTGTTGATCAGCACTTCCAGTTCATGCACGCCGGTCGTGAACGCGGTCTTGGCGCGGAAAAATTCGCGGGCTTTCTCGAAATCATAGGAATTCATGGTTCTGTCTCCGTTCTTTGAATGCGCCGGATGCCGGCGCATTGCAGGGAATCTGCAATGGAGAGCAGCCTAACGGTTTCCTCAAGATTGATAATCCGGTTAAATGGAATATTATTGTCCACATATACGAACAATAAGCTGCACAGTGACCAAAAATGAACCAGATTTCCGATATTGCCGCGTTCGTGCAGGTTGTCGAAAAAGGCAGTTTCACCGCTGCGGCCGAAAATCTCGCGCTTTCGAAGGCCGCGGTCAGCAAGTACGTCGGGCGGCTTGAGGCTCGCCTCGGCGCCCGGCTCCTGAACCGCACGACCCGCAGACTGACGCTCACCGAAGCGGGCGAATCGCTGTACGCGAAAGCGAGCGTCGCGATCGCGGATCTCGCTGCAGCGGAATCGGATGTCGTCGAGCTCACCGGCCAGCCGCGCGGACGCCTGCGCGTCACCGCGCCGTCGCATTTCGGCGAGGTCTTCCTCGCGCCGCTGTTTGCCAAGTTCCGCAAGCGCTATCCGGAGGTGACGCTGGATCTCGATCTCGACAACCGCATCATCGATCTCGTCGAAGAAGGTTTCGATGTCGGCATTCGCATCACGACACTGGCGAGCAGCTCGCTGATCGCGCGCAAGCTCGCGGACATCCGCATGGTGACAGTTGCCTCTCCTGAATACCTCGCAAAACACGGCAGGCCGAAAACGCCATCAGACCTTCGCGACCACGAGTGCCTGGCCTACAGCCTGGACCGCAGCCCGAGCGAATGGCGCTATTGCCACGGTTTGCACCAGCTCGTCAGCGTTCGGGTGCAAGGCGGGTTTCGTTGCAACAACGATGGCGCACTCAAACGCGCCGCGCTCGACGGGCTCGGCATCCTGCGGTTCCCGGCGTTGTTCGTGGAAAAGGAACTGCGTGAGGGAATATTGATCGCTGTTTTGTCGGAATTCGAAATGCAGAAAGTCACGCTTTCCGCCGTCTTTCCGACGCGCCAGAACCTCGCGCCGAAAGTGCGCGTGTTCGTGGATTTTCTTGCGGAGCAGTTCGGGACGGCGGGATAACGGAAAAAAACGTCAGCCCGGAATGAATGCAATGCCCGTCAAAACCGCGTTGAGATAAACAACGCCCGTCACGCCAACGCTCGCGACGATGTAGCTGTACACGTTCACGGTCCAGTGCAGGCCAAGTTTTCGACTTGCCATCCATGTCATCGCGAACAATCCGGAAATGACCAGCGCGGGCAGCGTCCACGTGCCGATTCCCAGCATCATGCTGATGCGCGCTTCATCGTTCGGGTTCGCGATACTGACGAGCATGGCGGCGGCGCGCATGAACAACGCGATGAACAGAAACGGGTAGAAGAGAGCACTTCCCGATCGGCGAATCAGCAGATACGCAATCACCGCCTGCAAAATCGTGATCAATGGTCCCGCGGCCGAGACGAGCATGGCGTCAATCGCGGATCGGTAGCCGCCCTCTGCCGGCGAAACGGCATTGAGACTCATCGTCATGGAATAGCCGAGCAGCTCACCCATAACCCAGTGCGCGAACTCGTGAACGATGAACGTTGCGGGAACGACAACGAACAACAATAAATAAAATGATCCGCTTGCTCGCCATGAATTTCCGGCGGTGAGTACGCTCATTTCAGCAGCGCTTTTGCCGCTGCGACAATTTCCGCTTCCTGTACCAGCACAAGATTCGCGGCGTCGGCGAGCGGGATGTAGGTATCTTCGCCAGCGACACGAGCCATCTTCACATCACCGTCGCAACCTTCAACAATGTGCGTGAAGATTTCTTCCGCGATACCGCCTGTCCTGCGTCCTTCGTCAACGACGAGCACCGTGCCGCAATCCTTTGCGTGTTTCGCAATCAGTTCGGCGTTCAGCGGCTTCAACCAGCGCAGGTCGAGCACACGAGTTCTCTTTTTCGTTTCCGCTTCGATCTTTTTTGCTGCGCGCAGCGACATCGGTACGCCGTTGCCATACGTGACGATCAGCAGGTCATTTGCGTCTTCGTTGTACACGCGGCCTTCGCCGAGCGGAACTGTTTGATCCGGCGCGGGATACTCGAAATTCCAGAGTCCGTCTTTTTCATCGAACAGATCCTTGGTCATGTACAAGGCGATCGGTTCCATGAACGTACAAACGCGTCCATCGACTTTCGCAAGTGCGGCAAGCGTGCGCAGCATCATGGCAGCGTCATCACCGCGCGACGGACACGCGATGATGAGTCCCGGAATGTCGCGCAATGCCGCGAAGGAATTGTCGTTGTGGAAATGCCCGCCGAAACCTTTCTGGTAGGCGAGTGACGCAACGCGCATGACCATGCCGTTCGAATACTGCGCGTTGGAGAAAAACTGCAACGACGACGCTTCGCCGCGAATCTGGTCGCAGGCGTTGTGGTAGTAGGCGAGGTACTGGATTTCCGGGAACGGCAACAGCCCGAGCATCGCCTGGCCCTGCGCCATGCCGAGAATGGTGGTTTCATCGAGCAGGGTGTTGAATACGCGATGCCCTTTGAATGCTCGATATAAACCGGATGTCACCGTGTACACGCCGCCTTTCTGCGCAACGTCCTCGCCGAACAGCGTCATCTCCGGATATTTCGCCATCATGTCATGCAGCGCGCGATTGATGAGAATTGCCATGTGTCGCGCCGGCTGGTTCTCCGGTAACGATTTCTCGTCGCCGAAAACTTTCAGGCGCATGTCCTTCGATGCCGCGCGCTTTGCTTCCGCGTTCACTTTTTCTGAATGGTATGGCGCGAGCGGTTTGATTACGTCGGCGCGCGTCGTGATCTTTTCTGTCTTCGCGGCTTTTCTCGCGGCGTCCTGCACGCGCTTGCGCATGTTCTCGTACATCGCGCGAATGTCGGCTGCGGTCATCGCATCGGATTCCAGCGCCGTTTCCGCCGACATCAACAAGGGATCGCCGGCTTCGATGCGTTCGAGTTCTTCAGGCGTGCGGTACTCCGTTTCCATGTCCGTGCCGGCATGGCCGAGCAGGCGCTTGAGCTTCAAATGCAGGAAAACCGGTTTGCGATGTTTCCGGCAGTAGTCAATCGCCCGTTTCGCAATCTCGTACGTGAAGACAAGATCCAGTCCATCCGCTTTGAAATACTTGATTCCCGCGCGGTTCGAGAACTGAGATTCGATCCAGCCGTTCGGGCTGCGCGTGGAAATGCCGATGTCATTGTCTTCACAGACGAAAAGAATCGGGCAGGGAAGATTCTGATGCGCAGTCCAGCCGGCGGAGTTGAAAGCGGTTTGCGCGGTGGCGTGATTTGCCGAAGCATCGCCGAATGAGCAATAAACGATGGAATCCGTCGGAACAGGTGCTTCGATGCCAAGCAGTTTCGTTTGGCCAATTGCGACGGCAGCGCCCACCGCTTTCGGCAAGTGCGAGGCGATCGTTGAGGTTTGCGGCGGCACCCAGGCCTTCACCGAGCCCCACACCTTATGACGTCCGCCGGAAATCGGATCTTCCGCCGATGCGCTCAAGGAAAGCGCGGTGTCGTACACCGGATCCTGTCCGACCTTCTTCAACCGCTCCATCATGAAACCGCCGGAGCGGTAATGCAGGAAAGCCGGATCGGTTTCGCGCGTCAGCCGGCCGAGCACGGCATTGCATTCATGGCCGCTCGAGCCGATGGTGTAGAAACCTTCGTTTCGGGAACGCATCGCGCGCGCTTCGAGATCAAGGTGACGCGATGCCATCTGCGATTCAAAGAGTTCCTTGAATTCAGCGACCGTGAGCAAACTATCGTCAGCGCGAATGGCATCCAAATCCGAAGGCTTTCCGTCAGCGGCAAGATCCCATTCGTCGAGAAAGTTCAGGAAGTTTCGATCAACGACCTCTGCGCGGTTGACGTTGCGCGTGGCCTGGCGGGCGAGTCCGGGATTCTTGCTCATTGATTAGATCTGATTCACTAGGTATTCAATTGGGACAGCGAAATTGACGCCGATATATCGTGGAGTGCGACCCGCGTCAAAGGCTATTCATCTGACCGTCGCATGGAGCACGTGAAAATGTTACCGGTACGATCGGGTCAGTTGGTGGAATAAAGCAGTTCTGTTTCGGGTCGAAGTTGAACGTCACCAATGCTGTCCTTAAATCCTTGAACCCATCGTCGTTGACGTCCACAAGCTCATTCGCGAGCAAGCCGGGCGGTGTTTCGTCGCCTTCCGCGTGACTGTCGTAAATTCGTATCCAGCCGCCGGGAAATGAGAGAACGCCGTTACCCTTACTTGAGACGACGAACTGAAATTCGAAGCACTTCCCCTTCGCAACACACAGCTCCCGAGTCATCGTCTCGGTTGACGGCATCCCGATTCGCTGAGTCTGTAGAAGTGATTCCAGTGCTGGCTCTGAAATAATTGTTTCAGACGAATGGACAGCGGGCGTCGTTAGTACCAATGCCAGTAATGCGGCTGAGACGATCTTCATGGCAGTCAGAACGCCGATTTCCCGGTCAATTCCTTCCCGATGATCAACTGGTGCACCGTCTCCGTACCTTCATACGTGATCACCGATTCCAGGTTCAGCGCATGACGGATCGCGTTGTGTTCCAGCGTGATGCCGGCGCCACCGAGCAGGTCACGCGTGTCGCGCGCGATGTCGATCGCCATGCGGATGTTGTTCCACTTCGCCATGGAAACGTGTGACGGTTCAAGCGAGCCTGCATCTTTCATTCGACCCAGTTGCAGCGACATCAACTGTGCCTGCGTGATGCGGCGTGACATGTCGGCGAGACGCAGCTGCACGATTTGCTTGTGATCGACGCTCTTGCCGAACAGCACACGTTCGCTCGTGTAATCGAGTGCTTCCTGCAGGCAGGCCTGCGCCGCTCCGATGCCGCCCCAGGTGATGCCGTAGCGCGCCTGCGTGAGGCAGGAGAGCGGACCTTTAAGGCCTTTCACGTTCGGCAGGCGATTCGCTTCGGGAACGACGACGTCATCGAAATAAAGCGCGGAAGTCACCGACGCGCGCAATGACATCTTGTGATGCACTTCCGGCGCCTCGAAACCTTTCATGCCTTTCTCGACGATGAAACCCTGCACGCCGTCGGAGGTACTGGCCCAGACAACGGCGATGTCCGCAATGGAACCGTTCGTGATCCACATCTTCGCGCCGTTCAGCACCCAGTCCGAACCTTTCTTCTTCGCGTGTGTCTTCATGTTGGAAGGATCGGAGCCGCCGTGCGGTTCGGTGAGGCCGAAGCAGCCGATGACTTCGCCGCGCGCCATCGGCGGCAGCCATTTCTGTTTCTGCTCCTCGGAGCCGAAGGCGTAGATCGGATACATGCACAGCGAGGATTGCACGGAGACGAACGAACGAATGCCGGAATCGCCGCGCTCGAGTTCCTGGCAGATGAGACCGTATGCAACCGAATTGAGGCCGGCGCATTCGTAACCTTCGATGGAGGAGCCGAACAGGCCGAGTTCCGCGATTTCGGGAACGAGTTCTTTCGGAAAGCGGCCGTTCTCGAAGCACTCGGAAATGATGGGCAGGATTTTTTCATCCACGAAACGGCCCACGGTGTCCTGCACCATCCGTTCTTCTTCATCGAGCAGCGAACGGACGTCGTAAAAATCCATCGGGTTGATCGGCACGTGTATTCTCCAGCCTTCAAATTCGGGTATGTTGCTTGCAGAATGCGAAAGCCGCCGTGGCATGAATCGCCCGGCGGATGGCTCCGCGAAAGCGGCCAATAATACCTTACCGGCCCGTTGAAATCAGCGGACCGGCAGCGTCAGGACGCATGGGAGACTCATGGTTTACGCACTCTTCGTTTTCCTGCTGGCCTTCGCCGGCGGCTTTTCCATCATGTCGATCGAAATGCTGGGCGGACGCATCATGGCGCCGTTCTTCGGCTCCTCGATCTACGTCTGGGGATCGATCATCACCATCTTCATGGTTGCCTTGTCCATCGGTTACCTGATCGGCGGCCAGCTCAGCCTGCGGCGTCCGTCGCTGACGAAGTTCGGCGGGCTGTTCCTGTTCTGCGCAATCGCTGTCCTGCCGATGGCGTGGATCGCGAATCCGCTGATGGAATGGGTATTCATGCAGATGATGGACGTGCGCTACGGATCGCTGCTGGCGGCGACTGGATTGTTCTTCCTGCCGACCGTAGCCATGGGAATCATCTCGCCGTACGCGGTCCGGTTGCTGGTGCACAACACGCATCACTCGGGATCGGTCGCGGGCCGGTTGTATTTCGTTTCCACGGCCGGCTCCGCTGCCGGCGTGTTGATGACATCGTTTTATTTCGTACTCTGGTTTGAAGTGAATACCATCCTTTTCCTGCTCGCCGGCGTGCTCGCGCTATGCGGCGCGTCAGCGCTTGCCGCGTCCGCAGCACTCGGCCGGCGCGCGCTTGCCGTGGAGGCCTGAATGCATATCAAGCACCTGATCATCGTTGCGCTGCTCTCCATCGTTGGCGTCGCGCAGGCAGCGCCCGATGTCATCTACAGCAAGCGCTCGCTGTACCGGAACATCACCGTGACCGACGACGGTGAAATGATCTGCATGCAGTTCGCATCGCGCGGCTACTACACCTCGCAGCAGAGCTGCCAGTTCAAGGATGATCCGGACGAGCTCGTATTCGATTACACGCGCATGAGCTTTGTCGGCCTGCTTGTGAATCCGCAGCCCGAACGCATCCTGGTGGTCGGGCTCGGCGGCGGATCCATTCCGCGTACGTTCGACACGCTCTTTCCCGACGCGCAGATAGATGTGGTTGAAATCGATCCTGCCGTGGTTGACGTCGCTGAACGTTTCTTCGGCTTCAAGGAAGGTGGCAATGTTGATGTCACGGTAAAGGACGCGCGCGTGTTCGTGAAACAGGCCGGCATATTCGGCCAGGAATACGATTACATCGTGCTGGATGCGTTCAATGGCGATTACATTCCCGCGCACCTGATGACGAAGGAATGGCTGGAAGAATGCCGGAAGATTCTCAGCGACGACGGCGTGCTGGTGGCGAACACCTTTTCCGTCAGCCAGCTTTATCACAACGAATCCGCAACGTATGAAGCGGCGTTCGGCTGGCTCCTCAACGTCAAGCAGAACGCCGGCAACCGCATCATTCTTACGGGCAACATGGAACCGGTCAGTCGCGGTGAACTGATCGCGGCGGCGGAACCGATGGACGCATCACGCTACGAGGCGTTCGGGTTTACGCCCGAGTGGCTCGCCGAAAGCAGCACCGACGAGGTTGACTGGAATCGCGATGCAACCGTGCTGACCGATCAGTACGCGCCGGTGAATATCCTGCAAGGGCGCGAGTGATCCGGCGAAGGAATGCACTGTGAGCTACCCGCCGCCGTATCACACCGAGTTTGATGAAGCGCGCCTTTTCGATGCCATTGAAGCGATCCGGCACGCGACATTGCTGGTGCGATCTGGCACGGGTTTGCAGGTCGCGTTCACGCCGTTTCTTCTCGACCGCGAGCGGCGCATGTTGCGCGGTCATGTCGCGCGCCGGAATCCGCAGGCGGAGTGGTTCGACGGCCGCGAAGTCGACGTGATCTTCCACGGACCGCACGCCTACATTTCACCGCAGCTCAACGACAACGATGACGTACCGACATGGAATTACGTCAACGTGCATGTCACCGGTTCTGCGGTGCGCATCGATGGCGAAGCGGCAACATGGCAGTTTCTTTGCGACATGGTGCGCGTGATGGAGAAAGACAACACCGTGGCGTATCTCGCGAGCCAGGAACAAAAATTGCGAGCGCTGCAAAACGGCATCGTCGCGTTTGAAGTGTCACTGGAAAAGATCCAGGGGCGTTTCAAGCTTGGTCGCAACGATCCGCGGGAATTGCAGGAAAAGACTTTCCAGGCCCTGCGATCCGAAACCGCACCGTCATTGCGACAATGGCTGGAGTCGCTCGCGCCCGCAGACTGAACGATCCAGAATAAAAAACGGCCGGTGAAAACCGGCCGTTTGACGTTTCAACGTTTCAGTTTCAACGACGTCGTCGCGCGATCGTCGCCAGCGGTGCAAGTGCCAGCAGCAACAGCCAGAACCCGCCGAGCGATCCGCTGCCGCCCGCAAGCTTCAGTTTCGCACCGACGAAAAAGCCCGGGCTGGAAGAGGAAACATTGTCGATCGCGGTCTCGGCAACCGTGCTGAACGACAGATCCGTGCCCAGTTCGTCCTCGATCGCCAGGTGATCGGTCTCGAGAATGACGGCAAAGTTCGCCGTTCCATCCGCCGGGATATCCCCAAGGATGCAGGTATTGTCGTCAACCACGGATTCGCAGCCTTCCAGCGTGTAAGGAAACTCTGTTGTCATCGATACGCGAACGGCAACCCCCTCGGCCGTGATGTCACCGCTGTTGGTCAGCACCATGCCCACGCGGATCGGATCGGGAACCGTCGGCTGCTCGTAACTGCCGTCGCCGGCCAGGCTCAGTTCCACCGCATTCATCGCGATTCGTGCGGCAAAGATCTGCAGCTGATCGTTGCTGCTGCCGTCTGTACTGGAATCGCCACTCCATGCTGTCAACAGCACGCCGTTCGCGAATTTGATGGCGGGCTGATCTGCACCGAACGCTTCGCGCGCCTCGGCGTCTTCGGTTGCGTCACTGCCCTGAACGGAAATTCGAAACTGCGATTCGGGTTGCGCGCCGTCGGTTGTCACGAAGCGCCCGAAGATTTCGAATTCGTCATCGACGAGATGCAAGGGGTCGCCGTCGGCGTCTTCCGCTTCGATTTCCATGTCCGTATCGCCACGCCAGGCAACCAGGAAACGTTGATCGCTTTCGCTCCACTCGGCGCTCGCGTCACCGGCGCCGAACAGCGCACGTTTCGCGGCGTCTGTCTCGCTGTCCGATCCCATCGTCGAGACACGGAACTGCGAACCCAGCGGCGCAGCGTTCATGTCGAAGATACGCGCGAAGATTTCCATTTCGTTGTCGACGAGCGCGCCAGCATCCGTATCGCCGTGCCACGCAACAAGCAGCGCACCGGTTGACGGATTGACCGCCAGCGTTGGCGCGATCGCGTCAAATTCCGCGTTGCTCGCCGGTCCCATCGTTGAAACCGTGACTGGCGCATTGACGATTGCGCCGCTGGCGCTGACCTGCTGCAGGAAGATTTCGTTTTCACCATCCACCAGGCCCGCCGCGTTCCCATCGGCCTGCCACGCAACGACATAGCTGCCGGACACCGGGTTGAAAACAACATCCGGCGCGATGGCATCGTATGTCGCGTTTCCATCGCTGCCCGCAAAGGAAATCCGGATTTGCGGTCCGGTCGCGACACCGTCCACGCCGAGCAAGCGGCCAAACACTTCCAGTTCATTGTCGACCAGCGGCGCCGAATCCGAGTCGCCATGCCAAACGACAAGATAGTCGCCGGTCGTCGGATTGACGGTCACGACGGGATGCGCCGCGCCGAATGCCTGGCGTTGCGCGGCGTCCGTTGCGGCGTCGTCGCCCATGATGGAAATTCGCAGCCGTTCGCCAACGACTTCGCCGTCGATGTTCATGCGCTGTCCGAAAATCTCGAACTCGTCATCCACGAGCGGCGCCGTGTCGTCGTCGCCCTGCCATACGATCAGGAATTCTTCGGCAACCGGATTCCAGGCGACCGACGGATTCGTGGCGTCGAAATCCTGCCGTGACGCCTTCTCGCTCTCGAGGTCATTGCCCATGACGGAAATTCGTCCGACGGCGGATTCGACATCCAGCGTGCTCGTGTTCACGAACCGACCGAAAATCTCGAATTCGTCATCGACGACATGCAGCTTGTCGTCGTCGTTGCCGGCAACAGCGCCCGCGTCATCGGCGGACCAGACAATCAGCGCGCGATGGTGTTCGGGTGCCGCAGCGATCGCCGGTGTGAGGGCGTCGAAATCCTTCGCCGGCTGTTCGGTACTGCCGGCCCCCGCGCCGCCGATCCCCGCCTGGCCATCGAGTATGTAATCTGCGGCATGCGCGGCGGGCGCGCCGAGCAGCAGGCCCATGCCGGCCAAAAGAGCAGGACTGGCCAACAGAACTGGCCGAAAAATTCGGTGCATCTGATCCCTCCTTGCGGGATACGTGGAGCGGAAATGTCGTCTCCACACGAGAAACCGGCGAGTCGGCCCCAAGGGCTGCTCGGCGGCAGCGGATTATAAGTTGAATGGAGGTGGGCATCCATGCGCGAATCCGCAGGAAACCGGCGTTTCGCCTTGTTAGACGTGAGCTGTCGCGTCAAACTTGCCGCCCCTCGTACTTAACGTGACTTTGTGCAAAAAACATGAAGATTCCCGAAATTCTCCTCGTCGAGTCCCAGCACAAGGCGGGTTCGCTGGCAAAAATCCTCCAGGTGATCGGCGATTGCGGACTGGTCGTCGAAAATCTTGACGCGGTGCGACGCGACCAGGACAAGACCATCTGGGAAATCACGCTGGAAATGGACGAGGACGCCTACGTCAACGTGGGCGAAAAAATTGCGGCGCTGCCGAATGCGCGCATGCTCGGCAAATCGGACCGCGTATTCAATCGCCATCTCGGCGGCAAGATTCGCACCGTTTCGCGGCTGCCCATCGAAACCCTGCAGGAATTGCGCGACATCTACACGCCCGGCGTTGCGCGCGTCTGCCTTGCCATCCAGAAAGATCCTGCGCTCGCCGCGCAGTACACCGCGCGGCAGAACACCGTTGCCATCATCACCAACGGCAGCGCGATTCTTGGCCTCGGCAATATCGGGCCCGTTGCCGGGTTGCCGGTCATGGAAGGCAAGGCGGCGCTGCTCGCCAAGCTCGCCGATCTTTCCGGCGTGCCGATCCTTCTCGATGACAATGACCCGGAACACATGATCGATGTAATTGTTTCCATCGCGCCCAGCTTCGGCGCCATCCAGCTTGAAGACGTCGCAGCACCCGGCTGTTTCCGCATCGAATCCGCGCTGCGCGAACGCCTCGACATTCCCGTGCTGCACGACGACCAGCACGGCACCGCCGTCGTGACGCTGGCCGCGCTCATCAGCGCGACGCGGCGCGTCGGACGATCACTGAAAGATTGCGTGGTCGGGCAGATCGGGCTCGGCGCCGCCGGCATCGGCATTTCGCGCCTGCTGATGGGCTACGGCGTACGCGATGTCATGGGCGCAGACCTGAACGAATCGGCAAAGGAAATGCTCGCCGACATGGGCGGTCGAGGCGCCAGTCTGGATGAACTGATGCGGCAGGCCGACATCGTTGTGGCGACAACCGGCGTGAAGGGATTGATCAAGC
This sequence comes from Gammaproteobacteria bacterium, assembly GCA_036381175.1. Lineage (GTDB taxonomy): Bacteria > Pseudomonadota > Gammaproteobacteria > Natronospirales > JAJUFS01 > JAJUFS01. The sequence continues at coordinate 188,726 of DASVDI010000006.1, read as the reverse complement.
CTGAAATGGTGCGCGAAGGGCAGTTGATTCTCGCGTTGTCGAATCCCGATCCGGAAATCGAACCGCGCGTTGCCCTCGCGCAGGGTGCTGCCTTCGCGGCCGACGGCAAGAGCATCAACAACGTGCTCGGTTTTCCCGGCCTGTTCCGCGGCGCGCTCGATGCCGGTGCGCGCGAAATCACCGACGCCATGCTGTTCGCCGCCGCCGAAACACTCGCGCTCATTGCGCCCGACAACGAACTCGTTCCCGATCCGTTGAATCTCGACGTGCACAAGGCCGTCGCCGAGGCAGTCGCATTCGCTGCGAAGCACGGCATCACACCGGATGATGACGAGGAAGCGACGGCAGAAGAAGAGTAGATTCTGATAAAAGCTTTCGCCCGCCAGGAACGTTCTTCAGTTCCTGGCGGGACAAAACAATTCAATAACGAATTCCAATCCCGCGATACACGAAACCGAGCAACCAGATCGGACCGATCAACAGGAACTGAATGTCCTTGAAGAACGACGGTTTCTTTCCTTCGATCTTGTGTCCTATGAACTGCCCGATCCACGCGATGACGAAAATCGCCAGCGAGATCTGCCACAGCGGCGTCTCGAGTTGCGCGAGCGCGTGATTGCCCCAGAGAACGAGCGCGCTGACGATGATCATTCCGAGCGCCAGCGGCAACGAAAGCACGGCGTAGTAAATCATCGCCGCGGCGACGAACAGCGTTCCCCAGTTCAGCCACGGTGAAACGTTCGTGAAAAATTCCGGACGTGGCAGCGACCACAAAAGGCCGATGAGGCTGAACACGATCGCTGGCACGCATACCCAGTGCAGCGCCTTGTTCGTGTGGTTCTGATGGCTCTCGCCATATTCGCGAAACCAGTCGTCAGCGGTTCTCATGAATGACTCCTTTCATGCCAAAGCATAGCTTAGCGAGGCGCACAGAATCGTTGTACCCTGCTGCGTCTGCGTGAAACAAGAGAGTCTGCATGACCCGATTTATGCGATGGCTGTGGCGGATCAACGCGGTCTCCGACAAGCGCAAGATCGAACTGTACCCGCCGTTCTTTCTCATGCGCGTGAAAGTGCTGGAAATTCGTGATGACTGGCGCTTTGTTCGCATGAAGCTGCCGTTGAATACCTTTTCGCGCAATCCTGGCGGCGTGATGTTCGGCGGCTACCAGGCAGCCCTCGCGGATCCCGTCGCCGCGATGGCGTGTGCGCGCGTTTTTCCCGGTTATTCGGTCTGGACTCGTGCGATGACCATCGATTTCCAGCGCGGCGGGAGCAGCGATCTCGAACTCGTGTTCGAGTTTCCGCCCGAGCAGGAAAAAGCCATCGCCGCGGAGCTCGCCGAGAAAGGCCGCGCAACACCGGAATTCGAATACGGCTTTTATCTCGCGAATGGCGCGTGCTGCACGGTCATCAAGAATTCGGTCGCGATCCGGCCGAAAGGCTACGTTAAAGCGACTACGCCCGGCGCGGACAGCGGCATGTGACGAATCACGACTCGCAGCGCGACTCGTCGCTTGCTCGTGGTCCATTCCTTGTTTATACCTGACATCCACGTTTTATCTGGCAACCGGGGGGAGGCGCCATGAAAGCGCTCAAGCGAACAACAACCGAAGCGATGATCGAGCACGCCGAAGCGGGCAATCTGGACAAGCTCAGCGGCGAAATGGCGCACATGTCTGAAGATGCGCTGGCGGAACTCAAGGCGCTGGTGTGGCTCGGCAAGGACCAGGATTCGCCCAAGCACTGGGAGGCGCTCGTGATCGAAGCGAAATTCCAGCTTGATGACCAGACCGCGCGCTATCTCGCCACCACGCCCGATCTTGCCGGCATCCTGCGTCGCGCGCTGGATCAGCTGGAAGCGGCCGGCCGCATTTAGCGCTTGTGAACCGCGCCGTTTCCGCGGATGAAATTCTCGATGCCGCGCTGGAATGCGCGGAGCATCGGCACTGGGAAACGGTGCGCCTCGCCGATGTCGCCGCCGCACTCGATGTTTCACTCGCTGACATTCATCGGCATTTCGCCGACAAGGAATCGCTGGTCGACGCGCTCTGGGATCGCGCCGATATCGCACTGCTCATCAGCGCCGATGATGTGTCACTGCGTGGCATGAACATTCCCGAACGGCTCGAACATCTCATCTTCGCCTGGCTCGGCACGCTGGCACCGCACCGGCGCACGGTGCGTGAAATGCTGCTGGTTCGGCTCGAACCCGGTCATCTCCACATCCAGATCCCGACACTGCTGCGCGTTTCGAAAACCGTGCAATGGCTGCGCGAAGCCGCGGGCTTGCGTGCAACGTTCGCCTGGCGCGCGCTGGAAGAAACGGCGCTGACGACGCTGTTCATCACCGTGTTTATTACATGGTTGCAGGATGAAGCGCGCGCTCGCGAGGTGTTGCGCAAAGGCTTGCAGGCCGCGCACCTCGTTCGCGCGAACATCGGTCCGCGCAACGACGATATTTTCACGGAACGAAAAGGATAAGCATGGATACGATTACTCACGCCATCAGCGGCGCTGTCATCGGTGCGGCCACCAGCAATGGAAATCCGCGTGAAATGCGGCGGCGTGCCTTATGGGGCGCGCTGTTTGCGGCGTTTCCGGACACTGACGCCGCCATCGCGCTGTTCACGGATACGTTCACCTACCTCAACGCGCATCGCGGCGTCACGCATTCCGTTGTCCTGTTGCCTTTCTGGGCAGCGCTGCTGGGCTGGATTGCATCGCGCGTTCACGGCCCGCGCTGGCGCGACATGGCAACGCTTGCGGCCGCCGCACTGGCCGCGCACATACTCGGTGATCTCATCACCTCCTACGGCACGCGCATTTTCACGCCCATTTACGATGCGCCACTCGCGTTTCCGATCACTTTCATCATCGATCCGGTCTTCACGCTGATATTGCTGACGGGACTCGTTGCGGCGCTGTGGCGGTCGAGGCCGGCATTCGCAACCGCATCCGGGATTGTGTTGTGCGCCTGGCTTGTGTTGCAGGTTTTTGCGCATCAGTCAGCGACGCGCATCGGCACGGCGTACGCGGAATCGATCGGTGCGAGCAACGCGCCGGTGATCGCGTTTCCGCAACCGCTGTCGCCATTCAACTGGAAACTCGTGATTGCCGAAGGTGAAAATTATCATCGCGCCTACGTGAACCTGCTCGACGATGTTCCGCGCGCACCCGCAGACGAAAACGATAATTCCATCATGCGCCTGCGTTCCGCGTATCAACCTGCGGATGCGTTGAACTGGAAAGTCTATCCACGCTGGCCGCAAGACAAGGAATTGCGCGCGCTCGCGACGGCGGCGTGGCATGCGCCAGCGTTCGAAGGTTTCCGTGAGTTTGCGTTGTTGCCGTATGTCACCGGAATTCGTGGCGATGCGCGCAACGTCTGCGTCTGGTTCACGGATCTGCGCTTCACCTTGCCCGCCATGTCTGCGCCTTTCGAGTATGCAATGTGCCGCGCGACGGACGGTGAATGGCGCTTGCGCATGGATGCAGAAAAAGAAGGGGAAGCATCATGAGCGGTGAGGGGATGATCGTTGTGCTCGTGCACGGCTGGAGTGTGCGCAACACGGAAACCTACGGCGAATTGCCGGCACGTCTTCGGCGCGAGGCGAAGCGCAATCCCGAACTTGCGCTGGATGTGCGCAACCTGTGGCTGTCGAAATACATCAGCTTTCACAACGAAGTGCAGCTCGAGGATATTTCACGCGCCTTCGAAGCGGCATTGCGGCGTGAGCTTGGCGACGCGCTCGGCCAGCGTCCCGTTGCCATCGTCACGCATTCCACCGGCGGTCCTGTCGTGCGCGACTGGCTGCAGCGTTTTTACGTCAACAGGCGCAAGCGCGCGCCGATCAGTCATCTCGTCATGCTCGCGCCCGCGAACTTCGGCTCACCGCTTGCGCAACTCGGGCGCTCGCGGCTCGCGCGCCTGAAGACCTGGTTCAACGGCGTCGAGCCCGGCCTTGGCGTGCTCGACTGGCTCGAACTCGGCAGTCCCGAAAGTCTTGCGCTGAATATCGAATGGATGAAAACTGCGCCGCGTCTTGTGAAGCAGGGCATTTTCAGTTTCGTGCTTACCGGCGCGAGCATCGATCACAGTCTTTACGATCATCTCAATTCCTACACGGGTGAGCTTGATTCCGATGGCGTCGTGCGCGTTGCCTGCGCAAACCTGAATTTTCGGCACGTCACGCTGCGCCAGGCAGCACCGCCCGCGCGCAAGCCGAAAGAGTTGTCGCTCGCTGTCGCGAACGAAAGTGTTCTGAAAGATGTACCACTGGCGATCCTGCCCGGCATGGCGCACTCGGGTGATGACTGCGGCATCCTGCGCAGCATTCGCAATCGTGACGACGAACATCCGACCGTCATGGCCTTGCTCGATTGCCTGCACGTGAAGACCGCGCGTGATTACCGCACGCTGCGTGACGTGTTCGAGAACACCAGCGCCGTCGTGCTCGCGAGGCAGCGCGTCGACGTGCGAAACCTGCCGGGGCCGTTCGATCGCAAGCGCATCAAGGACCCGTGCAGCCAGGTCATTTTTCGCGTGCGCGACCAGGAAGGCTATGCGGTCAAGGATTTCGAGTTGCTGCTGAGTGCGGATGGCGATGATCCGGACCGGCTGCCGCCGGGCTTTTTCGTTGACCGGCAACAGAACCGCCGCGATCCCGCAACGCTCACTTACTATCTCAATGCGGCGCGCATGCTCGGCGACGATCCGCTTGTCCACGAGGGCGAGGTGCTGCGTGGCGCGCTGCCCGCGGCGGAAGGTCTTGGCCTTTGCATCCAGCCGTATCCCGCCGACGGTTTCGTGCATTACCTGGCCGGCAGGCTGCCGGTGTCGCGGGAATTTCTGCGATCGCTGGTCGTACCGCACCAGACCACGGTCGTGGATATCGAACTGCATCGCGTGGTGCATGAAGGCACGTACCGTCTGACGCGGCGGCACGATTCGGAAGATTTCACAGAGGCGAAGCCGGGCAAGGCGATTTCGTGACGCAGCCTGTTATTTTTCCGACGCGTATTCCGGCCACCGCTCCGGCACGCCGTCGCGAATAGCCGCGAGAAGCTGTCGGCGCTGCTTGAGCAACAGGCGGCAGACTTGCATGGATGCGATCTCGCGGACATCGTTCGCCTCCGCAAGCGCCGCGATGCGTGCCTCGTAGTAGCGGATGTCGGCGAGCACCGCCGCCTCGTCGGGCGGCTCGCTCGTGTTTTCGTCACGATCTGCCATGTGCCAAGACTACGCCGTGCGAAACCTGGCAGCGTCCGCGCATGCGCTGACGGGCGTGTGCGAAATTTCGTAAAGCACGGTAGGAGAACGGCGACAACACCTCTGGTAACATGTCCGCCCTTCCCGCAAGACCCGGATTCGTCATGAAGGCACTGTCCATACGCAATCTTCGCAAGGTTTATGCCGGCGGCGTCGAGGCCGTGCGCGGCATCGATCTCGATGTCGAGGAAGGCGATTTCTTCGCGCTGCTCGGGCCGAACGGCGCGGGCAAGACCACGTCCATCGGCATCGTCACCTCGCTGGTGAACAAGACCGCGGGCGAGGTCGAAGTTTTCGGTTACAACATCGATACGCATTTCGACGAGGCGAAAGCCTGCATCGGTCTCGTACCGCAGGAAATCAATTTCAACCAGTTCGAGAAGGTCTACGACATTGTCGTGAACCAGGCGGGCTTCTACGGCATTCCGCGAAAGCTTGCGGGCGAGCGCGCCGAGAAGTACCTGAAGGAACTGCAGCTCTGGGACAAGCGCGATGAAATGTCACGCAATCTTTCCGGTGGCATGAAACGCCGTTTGATGATCGCGCGCGCGCTGGTGCATGAGCCGAAGCTGCTGATTCTCGATGAGCCGACGGCGGGCGTTGATATCGAGATCCGCCGTTCCATGTGGACGTTCCTGAAGAAGATCAATCGCGCGGGCACCACGATCATTTTGACGACGCATTACCTGGAAGAAGCAGAAAGCCTTTGCCGGAACATCGCGATCATCAATCACGGCCGCATCGCTGAAAATACGCGCATGAAAACGCTGCTGGAAAAACTGCACGTTGAAACCTTTGTGCTGGACCTGCGCGAGCGCGTCTCCGAGCTGCCGACCTTTCCGGGTTATGCCGTCACGCCCATTGATGACACCACGCTCGAAGTCGAGATCAACAAGGAGCAGAGCATCAATGAGCTGTTCGAGCTGTTGTCCGCGCGCGGCGTGCATGTCGTTTCCATGCGCAACAAGGTGAACCGGCTGGAAGAGTTGTTCGTCCGGCTGGTCGAAAACCAGAATGGACAGGCCAAAGCGTCCTGAACGCATCGGGAAGAAAACTGCACATGTCACGACTGAAACAGAATCTCATCGGCTTCAAGACCATCGTCAATCGCGAAGTCACGCGCGTGCTGCGCATCTGGGTGCAGACCATCGTGCCGCCAGCGATCACGATGACGCTGTATTTCATCATCTTCGGCAGCCTCATCGGCCGGCGCATCGGCGAGATGGGCGGATACGATTACATGGCGTACATCGCGCCCGGCCTCATCATGATGTCCATCATTACCAACAGCTATGCGAATGTTGCATCGAGTTTCTTCGGTGCGAAGTTCGGACGGCACGTGGAAGAGCTGCTCGTTTCGCCGCTGCCGAACCAGTACATCCTGATGGGTTACGTCATGGGTGGCGTATTGCGCGGCCTGCTCGTCGGCGCTGTTGTCACCATCGTCGCGCTGTTCTTTACCGATCTCGACGTGAAGCATCCATTCATCACCATCAGCACCGTGCTGCTGACGGCAATTGTTTTCTCGCTCGGCGGATTCATCAACGCCGTGTTCTCGCGCAAGTTCGACGACATTTCCATCGTCCCGACATTCATTCTCACGCCACTCACCTACCTTGGCGGCGTGTTCTATTCCATCGAGATGCTGCCGGCATTCTGGGAAAACGCCTCGCGGCTGAATCCGATTCTCTACATGGTGAACGCATTCCGTTTCGGCATCCTCGGCGAATCCGACATCGGTGTCGGTATTGCCTACGCCATCATCGGCATGTTCACGGTTGTGCTGTTCAGCCTGTGCCTGTGGCTGATGAATCGTGGCGTGGGCTTGCGGTCGTAATGCAAAGCAACTGAAGCGCAACGCGCAAAATGTCTTGCAAAGGACCGGTGATTCGCTACGATTCGTGAATCGATAATTTCAAGGGATTGAAAATGGCTGTCGTACTCAAGCGAAACGCGGAGAGAAATCCGATGAATATCCAGCTCACCGCCGTGTTTCAGAAGGTTCCCGAAGGCTACATCGCTTTCGTCGAGGAGCTTCCCGGTGCAAACACACAGGCTGCCACCCTGGAGGAAGCACGCACAAGCCTTGAGGATGCCGTTCAACTCGTGCTGGAAAGCAATCGTGCTCTTGCCGAGGAAGATCTGGCAGGAGTGGACGTGATCCGGGAGTCGATGAAAATTTCTGCTGCATGAAGCGGCTCGATTTGGTGCGTCACCTGGAAGCGCACGGATGCCGATTGTTGAGAGAAGGCAGCAGGCATTCCGTTTACGTGAATCCCGTGACTCGCAAGATTTCCACGCTGCCACGACACCGCGAGATCAATGAGTTTCTCGCACGCAAAATATGCAGGGACCTGGAAGTTCCACAGTCTGGCGAGTAAAAGAAAAATCCCGCCATTCGGCGGGGTTTTTCTTTTCGCGGCAGGATGCCGCTCCCACATGACTTCGATCTATTTCAATTCTTCCTCGAACAGCTTGAAGATTCTCCGGTATTCGTCCAGCCATGACGCCGGATGCACGAAGCCGTGCGGATCCAGCGGGTAGGGTGCAATCTCGAAGTTTTCCTTTTCGAGTTCGATGAGACGCTGCACGAGGCGCACGGAATCCTTGAAGAACACGTTGTCATCCTGCATGCCATGCGCGATCAGCAGCGGCACGTTTTCGTAGTTCGCTGCGTATTCAATCGGCGATGATTTCTCGTAGGCCATCGGATCAACCAGCGGCGTGTTGAGGATGTTCGACGTGTAGCCGTGGTTGTAATGCATCCAGTCGGTCACCGGGCGCAACGCGGCACCGGCAGCGAAAGCATCCGGCGCGCGGAACAACGCCATGAACGTCATGAAGCCGCCGTAGGAACCGCCGTAGATGCCGATGCGTTCGGGATCGACGTTGCGGTTTTCAACCATCCACTCGATGCCGTCGAGAATGTCTTCCAGTTCCGGGTAACCCATCTGGCGATAAATGGCCGTGCGCCAGTCGCGGCCGTAACCGGCAGATGCGCGGTAATCCATGTCGATGACGACATAACCGTGGCGCGTCAGCAGGTTGTTGAACATGAACTCGCGGAAATAACTCGACCAGCCCTTGTGCACGTTATGCAGGTAGCCCGCGCCGTGCACGAACACCACGCCGGGATACATCTTCGACGGATCGTAGTCTTTCGGCGTGTACACGCGTGTGTAGATCGGGCGGTCCACGTGCGATGACGGCACTTCGACGATTTCGGGCGCGATCCAGTCGTAGGAAAGAAATTCTTCAGTGACAGTTTCCGTGAGCTGGCGCGCATCATCACTGCCGATGTTCTTGACGAACAGTTCCGGTGGCCGCGTCGGTGCATCGTGCTTGAACAGGATGCGCGTTTCATCCGGCGAGAGCATGAACGGATTCAGCCAGTCACCGCCGCGCTGGCGGCTGAACGGCTCGACGCCGACATCGGTCAGTTGTTCGACCTCGCCGCCGTTCACGGCGACACGATAGACCTGGTGTTCGCCAGGATGATTGCGGTTGCCGACAAAATAGATCGCGCTGCCATTGCGGCTGATGACCGGGTTGGAAACTTCCCAGTTGCCGTGCGTCAGCGCATCCGCACGTTCACCCGGCTCCTTCACGTAAAGATGCGAGTAGCCGCTTTCCTCGGAAAGGAACCACAGCGTCTTGTTGTCCGGCAGCCATCCGAACTCGTTGAAATACCAGTTGATCCACGCCTCGTCGTGCAGGCGGTCCTGGCTTTCAAGTTCAACGTCATCGAAATTGACCGTTGCGATCCAGCGATCCTTGTTGTCGATGGAATGCGCCTGCACCGCGACTTTCGATCCGTCGCGCGTCCATTCGATGCCTTCGAACGTCACGTCACGCACCTTCGGCGCTTCGAGCGCGTCCTCGACCTGGTCACGCGCGCCGCCGTTTTCGACGTGATACGCAATGGCATCGTCGCGCAACGCGGCGAGCGGATCGTCCTTGATGCCGGGCAGTTCGTTCGTTGCGAGTTTTGAGACCGTGCCGTTCTCGAGATCGACGAGGTGCAACGATTGCGGTGCGGGCGGATTGCGTCCGACCAGCGTGCGGACTTCTTCGTTCTCGACGTAACCGCTTTCGGTGACGTAGCTCGGCATGCTGTCGTTGTTGCCGTTCTCGTACTGCGCGGGCACGGTGACGACCAGCAGGTAACGCCCGGCAGGTGAAAGGCTCACGTCGCGAATTTCAACGTCGTTGCCTAAATAGATCGGCGGATCCAGTTGCGTCGGATCGTTCACGGCAAGCTCGCGCTCGTGCCGGCGTTCCGTTGCTTCCTTGCGGTTTTCTTCGCGCAGCGTGCTGAACAGTCGCATCTGCTGGTCTTCGAGATAATCGAAGCCGTGTTCTTCCGCGGCGGGATGATCTTCGGTTTTCAGTTCCACGACCTGGGCAGTGAGACCACTGGCCGGATCGAAAACAAAAAACGTGTAACCGTCGCGCCAGGCGATGCGGCGATCATCAGCCATGAAAAACGGTGACGCTTCACTCGCCGCGGTGCGCGTGATCTGGCGCGTGTCGTTCGTTTCGAGATTGGCAAGGAAGATGTCGCCATCCTTCAGGTAAACGCGCCGCGTGAAATCGCGGCTGTACTGGCCGAACGGGCCGGGCACGTCGGCAAGTGCCGCGCCATCGATCAGTGTCGATTCGCCCGTTTCAGGATCGAGCGTGTACTGATCGTAGAAACTTTCGCCTTCGCGCTTTTGCGAGTAGTAAATCGTTTCGCCGTCGAGGCCCCAGTAGGCGTTCACCGGCGGATTGCCGAGCCAGTCCGGGCTCTGCATGATGAGCTTCAGGCTCAATCCGTCTTCGGTCATGGAATTGTCGGCGTTTGCAACGCCCAGCAACAATCCCGCGAGTAGCGCCGGCAGCAGCGAAAGGCTGCGCAAGTGTCGTTTCAGGAACATGATTTCTCCTCTGGAGTCCCGTACTGTTTTTTTATCTACGTGTTCAATGCCTGCGCGAGATCCGCGATCAGGTCGTCGGCGTGTTCGATGCCGACCGACAGCCGCAACAGGTTATCCGCTGACCGGCGCTGCGCGCCTTCAACCGAGGCGCGGTGTTCGATCAGGCTTTCAACACCGCCAAGGCTGGTCGCCTGCTGAAAAATTTTCGTACGCGATGCCAGCGCGCGCGTTTCATCTTCGTTGCCGCGAAACAGGAACGACACCATGCCGCCGAAATTCCGCATCTGGCGTTTCGCGATCTCGTGGCCCGGATGCGTCACAAGTCCTGGATAAAAGACCTTTTCCACGCCTGTTTGTTCATTCAGCCATTTTGCAATGCGATGCGCGGATTCGCTGTGCTGGCGAACGCGCAGCGGCAACGTCGCGAGGCTGCGAAGCAGCAGCCAGCAGTCGAACGCGGATGGCACGCCGCCACCATCGATCTGCCAGGCGCGCAACCGCGCGGCGATCTCAGCATTGCGCGTCGCAAGCACGCCGCCCAGCAAATCGCTGTGGCCGCCAAGATATTTCGTGCTGCTGTGCATGACGATGTCGATGCCGTGATCCAGCGTCTGTTGCAGCGCTGGCGTTGCAAGCGTGGCATCGCAGGCCGTCAGGATTTTGTGCTCTCGCGCCAACTGCGAGACGGCGGCGAGATCGGTGATCTTGAGTTCGGGATTGGACGGCGATTCCAGCCACAGCAACCGCGTCTCGGGCAGGATATGTTTTTTGATATTGCCAACGTCCGAGGTGTCGCAATAGCTCACGTCGATACCGCGCGGCTTCAGCCAGTCGTCGATGAAACGAATCGCGCCGTGATACGCATCGCCGCTGACAATCGCGTGATCACCAGGTTTGAGGTCCGCAAACACCGCATTGATCGCTGCCATGCCGGAGCTGAAGCACATTGCTTCACCGCCGCCTTCCAGCATGGCGAGCGCGCCTTCAAGTCGCGCGCGTGTCGGGTTTGATGCGCGCGAATACTGGTGGCCGGCGGCAAAGCCGCCGTCGGCGTCGCGCAGGAAAGTGGTTGAAGGCTTGAACGCCGGCGCGAGACCGTGGTCGCCGGGTTCCGGTTCATGACCGGCGTGCACGGCGAGTGTTTCCAGCTGCGGTTTGTCGTGCATGGCAAGCCCTGACATAAGCCCGTGAAGTCGGCGATTGTCACACAGCGGCGCGGCGTGGCGCACCCTTCGCCGGCAGGGCTACACTGGCGCAAATCACGCGACCGGGAGATGAGGCATGTCGGAACTGGATTTCAATATTGTGGCCGTGCTGGTTTCCGCCGCGGCGGGATTCGCGGTTGGCGGGGTCTGGTATGCGCCATTCCTGTTCGGTCCACTCTGGTCACGCATGAGCCCGCTCGAAGATGATCAGCGCGGCGCTTCCGGCACGCGCGAATACGCGGTTTCCGTGGGATGCACCATCGTCCAGGCGCTGGTGCTTTACCTGATTCTTCTTTCAACCGAAACGTTGGCGATCGCGCCAGCGTTGTGGATGGGCCTGCTGCTCTGGGCGGGTTTCACGGCAGCACCTTCGCTGTCCGAAGCGGTGTTCTCGCGCCGTCCGCTCGGCACATGGCTGGTTGATAGCGGACATCGGCTGGTGGTCACGCTGGTGATGGCGACGGTGTTGTCGTTGCTGGGTTGAAATCTCGCGAAAAATCCCCCCGGCCCGCTTCGCGGTCCGGCCCCCTTTTTCAAAGGGGGCTGCCTTCGTTCACCCGCTATCGCAAGACGGGACTGATCAGATTTCAGCAAGTTCGAACGAAGCGCTCCCTCCCTTTTTCAAAGGGAGGGCCGGGGAGGGATTTTAAGTAAAGAGAACGCGAAAGCCGTTGTCTTGTCTCTTCTCAGGAACCTTCCATCACGCTCTTCGATTCCGCCCTGCTGTCGAAGCGGCGCACGACCACGCAATTGCGCCCGCGCGCCTTCGCGTCATAAACCGCCTGGTCGGCCGTACGAAACAGCGCTTCCATTTCAACGGCCTTGTCACGCGGACGCGCGGTGATACCGATGCTCGCGGTGATGCTCACACCGGCCGGTTCGAGCGATTCGAGTTCCTTGCGAATCAGTTCCGCTTTCGCCGCAGCGCTCGCGAGATCGCAATGCGGCAGGATCAGCAAAAATTCTTCGCCACCGAAACGCGCCGCGAAATCTTCTTCGCGGCAGCTTTGGCGCAGCATTTCACCGACGTGTTCCAGCACCGTGTCACCGACCAGATGGCCACGCGTATCGTTCACTTCCTTGAAGTGATCGAGATCGATCAGCATCAGGCTCAATGAAAAATCATGCCGTGACGCTTCGGTGAAATATTTTCCCGCGAATTCCTTCAACGAGTTGCGGTTGTACAGACCGGTGAGCTGATCGCGCATCGCGAGTTCGTAAAGGTGCTGCTGCTGCGTCTTCACCTGGTCGAAGAGCTGCTTGTTCGTTATCAGGTTGGTGACGCGCGCGGTGACTTCCTCGCGCATCACGGGCTTGGAAATGAAATCGTTGATGCCGAGGCGGAACAGTTCCGTGCGCCGCACGCTGTCATCGAGACCGGACACGGCGAGGATCGGCACGCGCGACTTGTCACCTTCCATTTCACGAATGCGCGTCACAAGACCGACGCCCGACATCTGTCCTTCCACCATGATGTCGCTGACGATGAGATCGTAATTGGCTTTCTGGAAAGCGTCGTAGGCTTCATCGGCGCTGGTGAAATGATCCACTTCCAGTTTCATGGTCTTGAGAATCTTCACCATCACGTGCGCCACCACCGAGCTGTCCTCGATGTACAGCACGCGCCCGCTGATATCGCGCTGGAGTTCGACGACGAACTTCTTCACGCGCGCGAGCAGGCTCTCGACATCGGTCTTGGTGTGAATCTCGGTAACGCCGGCTTCGAACGCCGCCTGGCGTGCGGCCTTGTCTTCGGTGGACGTGAGCAGGATGACGGGAATGTTGCGCAACTGCGGCTGCTTGCGCAGTTCGCGGCAGAAATCGATGCCGTCCATGTCAGGCAAAGACAACGACACGCAGACAAAATCGATGTGCCGCTGGCGCAGGGCTTCCAGGCCGGCGGCACCGCTTGATACCGAGATGGGCTCGTGGCCGATCCGCAGCACCATCCGGTCCCACACCGTGCGAAAGACTTTCGATGGATCGATAACGAGTACGTTCATCAGCAGTTCGGGCCCCCGAGGGCCTGCCTCCCCACGTTCTCTTTATACATAAAATCGGGGCATCAGGCAGAAAAAAGGCCGCCGCCGGGGTTGCCCGGCGCGGCCTTTCATCCGAAAAATATAAAAATAGTCCGAAGGACTCAGCCGCTCCCTCTCCCCTTGGGGGAGAGGGTGGGGTGAGGGGCAAACCTTGCGACAGATTCCCCAGAAAACGGTGGGTGAAGGATTTTACTGCTCCTGCCGCATCGCAGCGCTTTCCTCGCGGATGGCCTTGAACTCGTTGCCTTCGTACCAGTTCGGGAAGTCCTCGGTGTTCGCGAGTTCCTTGCCGATGGCGAAGTACAGCTTCAGGTCCTCGACCGCGCCTTCCAGGTTCCACCATTCCGCGTACTCGTCCGAAGGCTTGTGGTAACGCTTTTCGGTGTACTCGGCGGCGTGGCGCGCGGCTTCTTCCGCGCCTTCGCCGGTGTATTGCGAGCCGCTTTCCGCGTACAGCGCGGGCACGCCCTGCTTGGCGAAGTTGAAGTGATCCGAGCGGTAGTAATAACCGCGCTCGGGATGCTCCTCCGGCACGATTTCACGGCCCTGTTCCGCGGCTGCGCGCGCCAGGTATTCCTCCAGTTCCGAGTTGCCGTAGCCGACCACCACGACGTCCTTCGTCGGTCCGTAAACGTTCAGGCTGTCCATGTTGATGACGCCGGCCGTCGTTTCCAGCGGAAACACGGGATGCTCCGCGTACCATTTCGAACCGAGCAGGCCGGATTCCTCGGCGGTGACGGCGAGGAACAGGATCGTGCGGTCCGGCGGCGATTCGAGCGTGCCGAACGCTTCGGCGAGTTCGATCAGGCCGGCGACACCGGTGGCGTTGTCGACCGCGCCGTTGAAAACTGGATCTTCGGTATTCGCGGGATTGGTGCCGAGATGATCCCAGTGCGCAGTGTAGATGACCGTTTCATTGGGACGCGCATCGCCCGGCAGCTTGCCGAGAATGTTATGCGAGGTGATTTCCTCGATGGTGTTATTGATGGTGATGGAAACGGTCTGGTCCAGCGGCTGCGCCTGGAAGTCCGGCTGCAGGGCGAGCTGGCGCGCCTCATCAATACTCATGCCGTTGGCCGCGAACAGCTGTTGGGCGACATCGTTCGTGATCCATGCGCGCAGCGGCAGGCGGTATTCCTCGCCACCGCCGGCGAGGTCGAACTGCGGGCCCGACCAGCTTCCGCTGACCACTTCCCAGGGATAACCGGCGGCGTCGGTCTCATGCACGATGATGACGCCGGTGGCGCCCTGGCGCGCGGCTTCCTCGTATTTGTACGACCAGCGGCCGTAGTAGGTCATGGCGTTGCCGGTGAAGAGTTCCGGATTCTGCGTCGCGAATCCCGGGTCGTTCACGAACACGACGACCGTCTTGCCCTCGACATCAAGGCCCTCGTAATCGTTCCAGTCGTATTCCGGCGCGACGATGCCGTAGCCGGCGAAAACCAGCGGGCTGTCCTCGATCGCGATTTCCGGTTGCAGGCGGCGCGTGAAGGCCATCATGTCTTCGCCGTAGGCGAGTTGCATGACCGCCTGGTCCTCTCCTTCTTCCCGCGGCGCGACGGTCATGACCATGTCCGGGCTCGCGGTGATCTTTACCAGCGGCACTTCCTGGGTCCAGCTGTCGCCGTTGCCAGGTTGCAGGCCGGCCTCCACGAACTGCGAGGTAACGTACTCGATGACCTTGTCCTCGGCGGGTGAGCCTGGCGCGCGGCCGCCCATGTCGTCCGCGGCAAGCACGCCGACGTGGCGGATCATGTCGATGCCATCGATGGCATCGCTGCCTGCCGGGTTTTCTCCGGGCGCGTTCTGCTCGCAGGCAGCCAGCAGAACGAAAAGGCCGAACAGTGCAAGATGTCTCATTCCTGATGTCTCCTTGTGAACCGGAGGGCTGAGCGCAATGCAGCATAGCCCCGAACCCGCGAGTCTAGCATCGGCGCTTCGCGGTATCCGGAACATCCGGGAATTCGGGCGCGCAAGGGAGCATCGCCTAAGGCTTTTTACTTAAAACAGTTGCGATTTTCCCTTATATTGTTAATTTATCACCAGCGCCATTTGCCCTGCGTCCGGGGCGTCATGCCAGGCGCGCGGAGTTGCCATGAATACCGTTCCGTTTTTCATCGTCGTGCTGTTCGGCGTCGCCGGCCTGTTGACGAGTCAGACGGCTGTCGCCCAGGAAGAAGAGGAAGAAGCGGCCGATCTGAAGTCCTATTCCGTCGGCACCAGCCGTCCGACAATCAATCCGGAAAAGATCACCATTGAGCGCCCGAAGCTGGATACCACCTTCAAGCTGGATATTCCGAAGCCTGCAATTTCGGACCTCAAGCTTGCCAAGCCCAAGCTGGAGATCATCACGCCGCCCGTCGTGGAGCCTCGCACTGCTGACAGCAGCGATGTGACGCGCACGGCGGACGCGGGCGCTGTCGGCAGTACGTATCCCGCGAGTGGTGACACCAGTCCCGTCCAGCCGCTGAGCATGGAACCGCCGCAGTATCCGCGTGAAGCCTATCGGCGTCGCCAGGAAGGATTTGTCGTCGTCGAGTTCACGATCAATGCCGAGGGGCGGACGGAAGATATTTCCGTGGTGGAAGCCGATCCGCGCGGTGCCTTTGATGTCGCGGCACGGCGCGCGGTGGCAGGCTGGACATTCAAGCCGGCGTTGCAAAACGGCCGCCCCGTTCCGCAGCGCATTCGCCACACACTGGAATTCAAGCTGACGCGTTGATCCGCCGCGACGCCGTTGCCGCCACTGTTATTCCTGGCGCGGCGTCGGTGGCTGGTATTCCTGCACGCCAACAACAAGACTGCCCGGACCGGCGTGCACGCCGAGCGCGGAGCCGGTGTCCATCAGCCAGGCGTCGGTGATATTCGGCAAGCTGTCGCGCAGGAGGTCGAGCAGTTTCTGGCCGTCAGCCGCGCAATTGCAGTGGCTGACGGAAATCCGATAGCGCTTCGCGGGATCGAGCTTGCGCAGCAGGAAGCCGTGGAATTTTTCCACGAACGGTTCACGTCCGAAGAAAACGCCGCCGGCTTTCACGGTGCCGTCCGGTTTCGCGGTGAGTACCGGCGTGATGTGCAGAAGGTCTGCGAGAACTTTCTTTGAACGTGGCACGCGCCCGCCTTTCACCACGTAACTCAGATCACGCAACGCGCCGAAGGTGAAGGACTTCGGCCGCATCATGAGCACCGCCTCGACGA
The DNA here is from genome assembly GCA_036381175.1 of Gammaproteobacteria bacterium. Lineage (GTDB taxonomy): Bacteria > Pseudomonadota > Gammaproteobacteria > Natronospirales > JAJUFS01 > JAJUFS01. Next base: position 172,093 of record DASVDI010000006.1, on the reverse strand, counting down.
TTTCCGGCGCCGAATAACCGGCGATTGCACATTCTGCCGCGTACGCGACCAGCAAACCTTGTCCGACGGAAACGTTGTACGAATCGATCACTTCGACGGCTGCACCGTCGGCGCGCTGCGAGGCGGTTTCCGCCGCCTGCCAGGTGCCGCTGAGTTTCGCGCTGAGATTGACCGACACCACTGCATCGTAATGGCTGCCGAGAAACTGGAACTGCCGGCGGAAATCGCCGGGCGCCGGTTGCGAGGTTGTCGGATGCACGGGATTCGATTGCATCTCGGCGTAGAACTCTTCCGGTGTCATCGACACCTTGTCGAGATAACCCTTGTTGCCGAAATGCACACGCACCGGAACGGTGTGGATATTCAATGATTCTATAACGTGCTCGGGCAGATCGGCGGCGGAATCCGTGATGATCGCGACGCGATCTTCACCGCTGTGCGCGGCCTCGCGGCTTTGCTGGCGCATGTCATCGGCTTTCTGTCCGCTGACGTTGCCGTATTTTTCCGCGAGGCGAAACACGGCGCGCGGATCGTTGACGTGAATGTGGATCTTCGCCTTGACCTTGCTGCCGGCGAGCACGAGGCTCGAGCCGAGCGCGGACAATTCCTCGCGCAGCTTGCGCCGGTCGATGTCCTCACCCACCACCATGCATTCGGTGCAGAAGCGGTGTGTGAGATCCGCCTCGCCGCCCGCCATGTCTTCTTCCGCCGCATCACCCGCGTCCTCGCGCAAGCCGGCGAGCATGTCGCGGAACTGTTGCGGGTTGCCGTCGCGCACGAACTCGTAAACGCCGCGCAGCATGTCGACGAAACCTTCCGCGCCGGCATCCACGACGCCGGCCTTTTTCAGCACGGGCAGCTGATTCGGTGTGTTCGCCAGGGATTTTTCCGAAGCCTTGAGGCCGTGATCGAGCAGCGCGAGCAGGTCGGTGTGTTCGTGTTCGGCGATGTGTTGTTCCAGCGCCTTCGCGAAATCGGAAATGACCGAAAGGATGGTGCCCTCGCGCGGCTCGGACAGCGCTTCGCGCGCGTAATCGGCGCCGCGGCGCACGGCGGCGGTGAATTGCTTCGATGTCAGTGCCGCGCGTTCTGCTGCCGCATCGGAAAATCCCTGGAAAAACTGCGCGAAAATCGCGCCCGAATTGCCGCGCGCGCCATCCAGCGCGGCATCGGCGACGGCCGTCAGCAGCTTGCCGACATGACGTTCGACGTTCGCGGAAAGACCGGCCAGCACCGCGTTCAGCGTGAACGCGATGTTCGTGCCGGTGTCGCCATCGGGCACGGGAAAGACGTTGATCTTGTTGAGGTGTTCCTGGCGCGAAATGACGCGATGAATGCCGGCCTGGAGCGCGCGGCGCAGGCCGACGCCATCGACATGTTCGACTGCGATCGTGATCGGGGTTACGGCGCTCATGGATTTCCTGTCCTGGTGTTATTGGCGCGGCAAGGTGAACAGCGTTCCTTCGAACTCCAGCACCACGCCATTTCTCATTATCCGGTGCAGTGTCAGTCCTTCCCGCAGGCGGTCGCCTTCCTCGTAACGCCGCAGGTTGATCAGCACGAAGCGGTCGCGCGGATCCTCGGCCCAGGCATGGATATCGACATGCAAGGCGGGCAGTTTGATCCGGATCGAGGCTGGCAGTGCTTCCAGTGGCGGCGCTGCGAGGTTTTCCACGATCTCCGCGCGGACCGGTGCGGGCTCGCTGGCCATTGCAGGTTCGGGTGGTTTCGATGTGATTTCGGGTTCTGCGCGCGCGAGTTCATTCGAAAGATCGCGCACCGTCGCCCGCACATCGGATTGCTCATTTTCCATAATTTCCGCGACTCCGCCAGTTGCGGTGCGATCAGCGGCAGGCGAATCCGGCCACAACGCGATCAGCAGGGCCGCGATCGCGAACAGCAGTCCCGTTGTGAGAGTCGCGAGCAACCAGCCGTTCAATTTCTGTTCGCTGGCGATCGCTGGACCGTCGCGAAGGCGATCGGCCGCCTGCCGCGTACGCTCGCGGTCGGATTTACGCAAGGCGTCGAGGATCATGGACATGTCAGTGGCTCGCCTCGTCCAGGAAAGGGATGCCGGGTTCGCGCTGCAGGTTCCGGAGCCTGAGCAGCGTCCGCTCGCCCGCGATGCCATCCACCCGCAAGCCTTCGCGCGCCTGGAATTCGCGCACCCGCTCGGCGAGCGCCGAGTCGTAGATTTCGGGATTCGCGGTATCGGCGCCGGGCGCCAACTGCGCTCGCAGCCAGGCTACAGCCGGACCCTGTGAGCCGGGACCGAGCGGCCCATCGACGCCCTGCGGCGGTTGCCAGAGCGCGAGATACTCGCCCGGCCAGAGCGTGGTGAGTTCGATCGCGCCGACCTGTCGCGACGCCGGACCAGCATGGACCGTCGCGAATGTTTTGCCATCGCGTCGAAGTACGCCGGTGAGCGTGAGCTGGTAGCGGCGGCCTGTCGAGTCGGTCAGCGCGAGCACGGCAGGCCGGTTCAGTTCTTCCAGGCCGCGCCAGGTCCCGCGCTCGAACAGGCAGCGCAGGCCGGCATCGGCTGCCTGTTCGCAAGCCGGCGCGCCGCCGGGCTGGTAGTCCAGTCGCCACTGCGCGAACAACTGTTCGAGCGCGTGATCCGTGCCGGCGGTGGCAGCGTGATCTTGCAGCCATGTCGACAGATCCGGCGCGCGCGGCGGACTCGCCGTCACCTCGCTGATGACTTCCGGTTGCATTGAACCGGGACGCAGGAATGCAAATGCCGCCAGCACGCCGGCGGCGATGACGATTCCCGCGAACACGGCACGTCCACGTGGTGCGCGCTGCGGGACTGTGGCGATTTCGCGCGCGGCGGCGTGCACCATCCGCGGCGAAACTTCGCGGGCATCCGCGGACCAAGCGCCCAGCAGCGCGCGGTCACAGAGAATATTCACGCGCCTCGGAATGCCGGCGGAATGTTTCCACACCGCCTTGAGCGCGGGCGCACCGAAGATCGGGCCGCGGGCGCCGGCGACGGCGAGCCGGTGGGCGATGTAGGCGCGCAGTTCGCTGCGTTCCAGCGGTTCCAGGTGGTAGCGGGCGGTGATGCGCTGGGCGAGCTGCCGCAATTCAGGAAGCGCAACAATCTCGCGCAACTCCGGCTGGCCGATCAGCACGATCTGCAGCAGCTTGGTTTTTGCGGTTTCGAGGTTCGTCAGCAGGCGCACCTGTTCGAGTACATCAGCGGAAAGATTCTGCGCTTCATCGACGATCAGCACCGTGCGGCGGCCACGTGCGTGCGCATCCAGCAGGTAACGGTTCAGAGCATCCACCAGTCGCCGGTTGCCGCCGCCTTCAGGCAGCGGAATGTGCAGTTCCTGGCAGATGGCTTCGAGAAATTCGGTCACGTCGAGGCGCGGGTTCAGCACGACCGCGACATCGACTTCTTGCGGAAGCTCATCGAGCAGGCAGCGGGTCAGCGTGGTCTTGCCGGTGCCGACCTCGCCGGTGAGCAGCACGAAGCCGCCGCCCTCGCGGATGCCATATAAAAGATGCGCGAGCGCCTCGGCATGCCGGCGCCCGAGATACAGGTAGCGCGGGTCCGGCGTGATCGCGAAAGGCGCCTCGTCGAGTCCGAAATAGTCGGCGTACATGAGCAAAACGGAAGTGTGAAGTGATTTGACATGATGCCTGAAATCCCGCGGGCCCGCTTTTGTGATGCGGCTCTTGGGGGAAGGTCGAAAATCCCCCGGTCCGCTTCGCGGTCCGGCCCCCTTTTTAGAAAGGGGGCTTCCTTCGTTCAGCGTTCCCGCAAGATTTCATGAATCATGGTTTCGAACACAGTGGAACGAAGGGCTCCCTCCCTTTCCCAAAGGGAGGGCCGGGGAGGGATTTCAAAGGGAGAATCACAGAGGGATTTCAGTCTTTCTCGTCCACCAGTCGTCCCCTCACGAGTGCCGTACTGCCGAACCGGTCGCGCACGGCATCGACGAGTGAATCGACTTTCTGCCGCGGCGGCGATCCCGCCGGTGTTTGGGGAGAGGAAAACAGATCGGGCTGCTCGACGGTGGTGAACTGGCTGGTGCCGATGCCCAGCAAGCGGATAGCCGCGCCGGGATGTTCCCGCCACCATTCATGCAACAGCCGCCGCGCCTGTCGAAACAAAAGCCGCGTGTCGTGTGATGGTGGCTGGAAGCTGTGCGAACGGGTGTGGGTGCGGAAATCGGCCTCGCGGATTTTCACGGTCACGGTGCGCGGCAGTAACTGGTGGCGGCGCAGGCGGCTGGCAACTTTGTCGGTCAGCGCGAGCAGCACGGCGTCGAGTTCAGCAAGTCCCCGGCGGTCTGTCGCAAAGGTTTCTTCCGCGCTGATCGATTTGTCTTCGCGCTCCGGGTTCACGGCGCGATCGTCGATTCCCGATGCCAGCCGGCGGAAACGGTCCGCCTGGTTGCCGAGCAGCGCGCGGAGCTTTTCCGGTGGCGCGCGGCGCAGTTCGCCGAAGCTGCGGATGCCTGCGCTTTCTACCCGCGGCAGAGTTTTTGGACCGAGGCCCCACAAGCGCTTCAAAGGCAGCGGATCCAGAAATTCGCCCACGGCATCCGGCGGCACGATGACGAAGCCCGCAGGTTTTTCGAGGTCGGAGGCGATTTTCGCGACGAACTTCGATGGCGCGATGCCGATGGAAACGTTCAATTCCGTCGCCGCGCGGATTCGTTCACGCAGGGTTTCGCCGGTTTTCCGGATGCCGCCGAACATCCGCACGCTGCCGGTGATGTCCAGGAACGCCTCGTCCTGCGACAGGCCTTCAACCAGCGGGGTGATGGAACGCATGGCATCGAACACGGCCGCCGAAACTTCGCGGTAGCGCGCCATCCGCACCGGCAGGAAGATGCCGTTCGGGCAAAGCCTGCGCGCTTCCCCGCCAGGCATTGCCGAATGCACGCCGAAACGGCGCGCCTCGTAACTCGCCGCGGAAACGACGCCGCGCACGCCGGTCCCGCCGACGATTACGGGCTTGCCGCGTAATTCGGGATTATCGTGTTGCTCGACGGACGCGTAGAACGCGTCCATGTCGGCATGCAGGATGACGCGTGGCCAGTTGTCCACGTGCGGGAAAGCGCGGTTGCGTCAGGCGCCGGGCGGAAAGGCGGTGAAGATATAATCGACGGCCTTGTTGATGCTTTCCGTATCGAAGTTCCGTTGCGTGAGATAGGCGTCCTGCCAGCCACGCCAGATCAGCTCTTCGGTGTCGCCATCGAGAATATCGATAATCAGCGTGCCTTCCTGGAAATTGCGCGGGGTGAGATCCAGCAGGACTCCGGACCCGAAGTGCGGCGAATAACGGCCGTAACCGAGCTGCACGTATGTGCTGCTGCGCCGTTGCGCTTCGCCCTCGGCGGTGTGAAATGTGACGTAAAAATCCGGGTCTTCTTCCACGGCCCGATAGCCCTTCGCTTGCAGCGAGGCCGTGACGGCGCTTTCCACGCGCCCGCCGAGCAGCGGGCTTTCCAGCACCGGATGCGAGACACTGACGCCATCATCGCCGTACTTCGGCTCCAGCCACTGGAAGGTCTCGAGGGTAGCGAAATTCGCGGTGTCGTCGAATTCGTGCGGCGGCGCCACGGCGCAGCCGGCGGTGAGCGCCAGGGCCAGGGTCAACAGGCCAAGCGAGGAAATACGCATTATTCAAACCTCCGATCCAATTCGGACTAACTTTAACATTGGGGTGGGTACGCGGACGGACAAGTGGCGGCAAACAGGGGACAAATCACCATTACTTTGCTTGCGCGCACGAGCCGTTCTGCGTAGCTTTGAGAAGATTTGACAATAAATTGACGCCGTGGCTGCACGAAAAACAAACCTGCTGACCTATTCAAGCCTGCTGGCCGGCACGGGCTGGCTGCTGCTCGCCTGGGCGACGCTTGCGCATGGCGTAACGCTGGCGCATCCGGTCGATGTCGGCGTTTTCGTGATCCTGACCGTTTTCATCATCTCGGGTGGTTTCACGGGGCCGTTTGTCGGCCACACCTCGCTTGACCGCGTCGCACAAGTGGCCTCGGTGCTGGTCTTCGGGGCGATTGTCGGGGCGTGGATCAACGCCATTGCGTCGTTCATCTGGCCGTTCGTGGATCGCAAGCACAATCGCGGCAATTTCACGTTCCTGCTGACGCGCGGACTGCACAGCTCGGGCATGTCATCGATCATGGTGCTCGCGGCGGGCCTTGCCTACGAGAATCTCGGCGGTCCGGTGCCGCTGACGCATCTCGATACCTCCAATATTGTCCTGATCGCGATGATGGCCTTGCTGATGCAGCTCATCAACGAAGCGCTCATGTCGGTTTATGCGCAGCTGAACCAGGGCGATTTTCGAAAATCGCTGTCGCTGTTCGCATCACTGCTGGAGCTCGCCGCCGTGCCGCTCGGCGTGTTCACCGCGCTGGTTTACAACGTCGCGACCATCGACATGCTGGTCCTGTATCTCGGCCTGTTGATCCTGCTCATGATGATCGTGCGCCGCTTCGCGGAGAACCACTGGGCGCTGGCGGAACGCGTTGACGAGCTGCTCGTCATCAACCGGATCGGTCGCGGCATCAGCTCCTCGCTGATTCTCGATGACCTCGCCGAGCTGGTGTTCGAGCAGTGCCGCAAGCTGCTCAACTTTTCCGCGTTCTATCTGGTGCTGTACGACGAGGAAGCCGGCGAGCTTGATTTTCGTTTGCATCACAACGAGGAAGGCCGCCAGCCGCGCAAGCGCAAGAAACTCGGCGAAGGCGCGCTGGGCTGGATCATCGAGAACAACCAGGCATTCCTCATCGCGAACTGGAAGCGCTCCGAGCATCCGGCGAAGACGCGCGCGGTGATTGTCGGTGAAACGCCAAGCTCGCTCATCGGCGTTCCGGTTTCCTACGGTAACCGCGTGCTTGGTGCGATCAGCATCCAGAGTTTTTCCGCGGACGAGTTCGATGAAGCCGACCTCAACCTGCTGATGACACTCTCGGATCAAGTGGCGGTCGCGATTGCGAATGCGCAGTTGTTCACGGAGTTGCAGGAATACAAAGACCAGCTCGAACGGCGCGTCGAGGAACGCACGCGTGAAATCGAGGCGCAGAAGGAGTCGCTGGTCGCGTTGTCCGATTCCTTGCGCGAAGCGAGCGCGCAAAAGGAATTGTTGCTGCGCGAATTGCAGCGCAAGACCGATGAGCTTGATCGGCAGACCAAGGAAGACAGCCTCACCGGGCTTTACAACCGCCGTTTCATGGATGAACGGCTGACGGAAGAATTTCGTCGCGCTGAACGTTTCGGTCATGCGGTTTCCATTGCCATGCTCGATATCGACGAGTTCAAGCACATCAACGACACCTTCTCGCACATGCTTGCGGATGATGTGTTGCGCATCGTGGCGAAAATACTCAAGAGCCAGTGCCGCGGCATCGACGTCATATCACGTTACGGCGGCGACGAGTTCCTGCTGTGTTTCCCGGAGACACCGACGGCGAGTGCGAAGAAAGTCTGCGAGAAAATTCGCGAAGCCGTCGAAAGCTATGACTGGAAAACGCTGGATCCCAAGCTGGTTGTCACCGCCAGCATCGGCGTCAGCGGGCTTGCGCCCGGTGGTGGGGAGAAGCAGACGCTGATGGTGGCGGACGCGAAACTCTACGAGGCGAAACGAGCGGGGCGGAACCTGGTTTGCGGATAAATCCTCGCGGCTTCAAAGAAGAAGGCTGAAATCCCCCGACTCGCTGCGCGGGCCGGCCCCCTTTTTCAAAGGGGGCTGCCTTCTCCGGCGTTATCGCAAGAATCAATATTTCGGGTTTCGATCTTGGTCAAACGAAGCTCTCCCTCCCTTTTCCAAAGGGAGGGCCGGGGAGGGATTTTCTCTTCCTCTCACCATCGTTTTCCCGGATATTTGACATTAAATCCTGGCGTTCCGGCGACGACTGCCGCTCACAACTTTCGCGAACACCTTTCAGAACGACTATGGAAGTGCCGCACGATTCGCTACCCTGTGGCGATGCGCCAGACCCTGTTTTCCCTGTTCGCCCTGTTTCTCGCCATGCTCACGCTCATGCTGGGCAGCGGGCATCTCGGCACCTTTCTTTCCCTGCGCCTCAAGGCGGCCGATGAACCCAACTGGCTGATCGGCCTCGTCATGGCGGGTTATTACATCGGTCTGGTCGCCGGCGCGTGGGTATGCCCGAAGGTGCTGCAGCGCGTCGGACACATCCGCGCGTTCGCGGTGTTCGCCGCGATCAACAGCGCGAACGTTCTCGCACAGGGCATTTTCCTCAACGCGATCGTCTGGTTGCCGCTGCGCGTGCTCACGGGCCTGTCCATGATGGGAATGTTCATGGTCGTGGAAAGCTGGCTGAACGAACGCGCGCCGCGCGAATACCGCGGCCGCGTGTTCTCCGTTTACATGGTAGTGAGCTATCTCGGCCTCGGTGGCGGACAGTTCATGCTGAACATCGCGCCCATTGAAAGCCCGCTGCATTTCTTCGTGATCGGCGCGCTGTTCTCGCTGTGCCTGTTGCCGGTGTCGCTCACTCGCGCCATGCATCCGGCGCCCGTCGAGCCGGTGCATTTCAACTGGTCGCGGCTTTACAAGACAGCGCCGTTCGGCATCGTCGGCGCGTTTGTTGCGGGCCTGATGAACGGCTCTTTCTACGCGCTTGCGCCGTTGTACGTTCGCGCCATCGGTCTCGATGTTTCCGAGATCGCCATCTTCATGGCCGCGACAATTTTCGGCGGCCTGATGATGCAATATCCGATCGGCATGATCTCGGACCGCGTAGACCGCCGCACCGTGCTCGCCACGCTCACGATTCTTTCCGCTGCGACCAGCATCGGCCTGCTCGCGGTCGGCGGCGAATACCTGCTGCTGTTGTACGTTACCGGCGTGCTGTTCGGCGGCCTGTTGTTCACCTCGTATCCCGTTGCTGTCGCGCACACGCACGATCACTTCGAGGCCAACCAGGTCGTCACCGTTTCTGCGGCATTGATCGTGGTGTACGGGCTGGGCGCTGCGATCGGTCCGATCAGCGCTTCCGGTCTGGTCTACCTGCTCGGGCCGCGCGGCCTGTTTGTGTTCATCGCGAGTGCGGGATTGCTGTTCGGTCTCGTCGCATGGCTGAAACGAACCGAAGAAGAAGTTTCCGTCGAAGACCAGGAACCGTTCGTGCCGGTTCCGAGCACTGCCTCGCCCATCATCACGACGCTGGATCCGCGCGCGGATGAGGAGCAGGTCGATCTGGAAGAGATCGAGGAAGTCGTTGAAGAAGACGAAGATCGAAAAGCGGAAGAATGAATGTGGAGCGGCTTCTGGCCGCTCCACGAATTTCTTTCATTTATTCGACAGTGATCGTGATTTGTTCCGAAACCACCATCGGATCGAACGGCACATGCATGTGATCGCCGAGCACGAGTTGCAGCGTGTGCTCGCCGGGTGCGAGCTCAATGAACGCTTCCGTCTGCCCGCCACCAAAATGCCGGTAATTTTCCGTTGCGGGAATGGGTTTTCCGGCGCTCGGCAATGGCGCGTCGATCACAAGATGATGATGTCCGGTGTTCGCGTGATTCACGCCGGCGGGCGCAACGCCCATGCCATTGAGTCCGAACACGACATGCACAGGACTCGTCACTGTCGCGCCATCCGCGGGTGACACGATGTAAAGTTTCGGCGCGTCGCCGGCCATCGCGGTAAAGGTGATTGCACCGGCGAGCAGCGCGAGCATTCTTGTTTTCATGAAAACCTCCTCAGGCCTGGTTGTAAAGCGTGTAGGCAAACGTCGCCGCCGCCGCGAATGACACCGCGAACAGGTAAGCGAATACGAGCAAGAAAAATTTGAGTACGGTCATGAGCCGGCCCTGACCGTAAACCGTACGCAATGATCGGTAAAGGTAATACGGAATGTAGAGCCACAGCGCGAGTGCGAGCCAGCCGGACAGCGACGCAAGCGGCGTCCACGCCGTCGCAAGCATGCCGTACAGCATGCGAAGCAGCAGCAGCACGAACACTGCCGAATGAAAGTGCAGCGTGAAGATCAGGTGTTCGACGTAATAGCGGCCCGAAAAGAAATACAACACTTTGAGAATCAGCGCGACGACCGGCAGGAAGAAAAACATCACGGTCGGAATCTGCCGTATGAGTTCCTGGACGTACTGCTCGGGGTTGTCCTGCACGGCGCGCGCGCCGCGTTCCAGGCGTTCCTCGAGCTCAGGAGTTCCCAGCCCGCCGAGAGAAAAGTTGACGCCGCCGCCGCGGTCGTTGCGCCAAGACTCGTCGCCTGCTGTTTCGGTTTCGGATTTGCTGTCAGCGTCAGCCACGATGTCGGGTGAAAGCGCCTCCGGCAACTTCAACGTTCCCGCCGGCAAGCCGGCAAGCTTTTCGGCTTGCTCAAGCTCGCGTGTCACCGCCGCGTGCTGCTCGGGTGACAATGCTTCGGCTTCATTGCTGCCGTCGTCCGGCAGGTCGAAGTTCACGCCTTCGGCGAGTTCGTCGTTTGCGAGCATTGCGGCAATGAAAAAGAAGATCAGGCTCGCGAAAATGTACATGCGCACCGGCGGCAAATACTGCTGGCGCCGTCCGCGCAGGTACTCGATGGTCACCCAGCCTGGGCGCAACAGCAGCGGTTTCATGGTGCGGAGAAAGCGCGAATCGTAGTTGAAAAGATCGCCGACGAAGTCGCCCAACAGCTCGCGCAGCGACAACATATACGTGCGGTCTTCCTGTCCGCAGTTCACACAGAAGCGGCCCGGCACCGGCTGGTGGCAGTTGCCGCAGACGGGCAGGCTGCCGGAAATGTGTTCTCCGTCGTAGAGCAGCGCGAAGCCTTCGGGAAGCGTGTGTTCGGTGGCAGGCAGGACGCGGCGCGATGCATCAAACTGCTTTTTGAAACGCATCACGCCTTCCTTGCGCATGCGTTTTGCATGGGTGCGCAAATAGCTTTCCAGCTCGCGGTTGCTGCGAACTTCGTACACCACGAGGCGCGTCACGCGGTGCGCTTCGTTGAACTCCTGGGTACGGTATATGTTTGCTGCCTGGAAGCCGGGAAACGCGAGCATTTCGCGCACGTGTTCCAGCAGCCAGTCGTCGAAATCGCCCGCAATGCCGGGGTCGATTTCAAGGCGCACTTCGTAGATGACCGGTTTCGGCGGCCGGTTGAAAATGGCCAATGCTTTCACGTTCCTCCCCCGGAGTTCCGTTGCGGGCGGCAACCAACAGCCGCTCAGGCATATGTTATCTTTGAAGTGTATTGCGTGCAGGCATTGGCTGCATTTATCGCCTGCATGCATGAAGAAATTCGACGGCAGCGGCAGGGGGCGAATTCCGCATGATCGGAGTAGGACTGTCACAGAATGCCGATACGCGCAGCGCGGTGCGCGAGGCTGTTGATCGCGCCCGCTTCACTGGTCGCGCAGCGTGGGTGCTGGCGGTTGCCGGTCGCCGGCACGATGCCAAAGCCGTGTTCGCGGGCATTCGCGATTTACTGCCGGATGTTCCTGTTTATGGCGGCGCCTGCGTCGGCGCCATCGGCGCCAACCGCATCGGTTATTCCGGTTACGAAATTGCGCTGGCCGTTTTCGACGACTCGCTCGGCTTGCCGGAAGTCTTTCTTGCCGAGCCGCTGGCAGAACGCGAGTTTGATGCGGGACGTGAACTCGGCACCTGGCTTGCCGCCAAACCCGGCGCACCCGGAGCGCTGCTTCTCTACGACGTCACGCGCGAAGGCGGCGGCATCAATATCGGCAGCCAGTTGCTGGACGGCGTTTATGCGGAGTTGCCGCAAACCGGTGGGCCACCCGTATTCGGTGCCGGGCTCATCACCGATTTCCAGGTTACCGGCAGTTTCCTTTTCGATGGCGAGGGCGTGCGGCGGAACGCGGCGCTCGCCTTGCGCTTTCCCGACAGCCTCAAGATCGACACACGCATCATGCACGGCTGCACGCCGGTCAGCACCTTGCTTGAAGTCACCCGCGCCGATGGCGCGCGCATTCATGAGCTCGACGGACGCCCGGCCGCGACCGTGCTGCGTGAACTCGCCGGCGCCGCTGATGGCGAAGACCTTGCGCTCGCGTTTTCCGTGTTGCTCGGCCGGCGGGCCGGCGATCCGCTGTCGCCGTATGAAGAAGCCGAGTTCATCAATCGGCTCATTATCAATGTGGATGATAACGACGGCTCCGTGAGCCTGTTCGAGGAAGACATTCGCACGGGCGACAAGGTGCAGGTGATGGTTCGCAACAACGCGCTGCTGATGGATTCGGTGCAAAGCGGCGCGCGCGCCAGCCGCGCAGAATCTGCAGAAGCGAGCTTCGGTCTTTACATCGATTGCGCCGGTCGCGCGTCGGTGTTCACCGGTTCGGAAAGCGAAGAATCGGAACACCTGTTGAAACAGATCGACAACGCCTTTCCCGTGCTGGGGTTTTATGTGGGCCGTGAAATCGCGCCGTTCGATGGGCGCAGCCGTCCACTGGACTGGACGGGCGTGCTGACGGTGTTTTCGGTGCGTGAGAAATCATAGAAACGTTTCAGCGCATTCTTTTTGCGGGGCATGAGTGAACCACAATAACGATACCGAGCGCGAAAGGGATTACTACCGCGCCCTGTGCAACGATCTCGGCGGGCAACTGCTGAAGATTCGCGACGAACACACGCGCGCGATGGCCGGGGTGCGGCGCGCGCGCATGACAGCCGCATTGATCCGCCGGCTTTACCATCTCGATCATGTCAACCTCGATGTCGCCAATCTCGCGCGCGTGTTCCTTGAAACCGCGCTGAACGCGCTGACTGTCGAATGCGCCGCGCTGTTTCGCCTCGACGACAACGGTCACGGCTTTCGCCTGCTGCATGCGATCGGATTCACGCCGCCCGCCGAAGGCATACTTGCCGACGTGCGCGCGCCGGCCGGATTTCACTTTCACAGTTCCGCATCCGCCGAGGATGAATTTTCAGCGGAGCTGAAACGCCTGGCGGACGCACCGTTTCACTTGTGGGCGTATGACGCCGGCACAGGTACTGCACTTTACTTCGGCAACCGCGAGGAAGACCTGCAACTGCGGCAGCGTTTCGATGCGGCCGATGCCGAGGCGATCGAAGCCGCGCTCGATGTGTTCATCAACGTTGCCGAACGCAAGCGCGTGGAACGCCAGCTTGTGCATGACGCGTTTCATGATGGCCTCACCGGCCTGCCGAACCGCGCACTGTTCATCGAACATCTCGATCAGGCGATGCGGCGTTCCGTGCGAGCCGACGGTTATGTTTTCTCCGTGTTGTTCCTTGATCTTGATCGTTTCAAACTCGTCAACGACAGCCTCGGGCACGCAGCGGGCGATGAATTGCTGAAAGCGTTCGCCGAACGCCTGGAACAGTCGACGCGACCGGGTGACATTGTTTCGCGTCTTGGTGGCGACGAGTTCGCGGTGCTCGCCGATGATCTGCATAACCCGGACGATGCCATCCATCTTGCCGAACGCATCCACAACGCCCTGCAGGATCCGTTCGATGTCGATGGCCAGCAGGTGTTCAGCTCCGCGAGCATCGGTATTGCCAAGAGTGCCGAGCGCTACAAGGACGGCGAAGACCTGCTGCGCGATGCGGACATCGCGATGTACAGCGCGAAGGAACTCGGTGGCGCGAGCCATCGGCTGTTCGATTCCGACATGCACGTCGTCATGGTCTCGCGCCTGCAACTCGAAACGGATCTGCGCCAGGCGCTGGAACGCGAGGAGCTGCGCGTTGCCTACCAGCCGATTGTTGAATTGCGCAACGGACAGTTGCGCGGCTTCGAAGCATTGTTGCGCTGGCGTCATCCGTTGAAAGGTTCCATTCGTCCGCGCGAATTCATTTCCATGGCCGAGGAAACCGGGCTCGTCGTTCCCATCGGCCGCTGGTTGCTCTGGCGCGTCATGAGCGATCTCGGCGAATGGCTGCGTGATTTTCCCGAGCGCGCGGGAATGTTCGTGAGCCTCAATGTTTCGGATCGTGAATTCATCCAGCCGGAATTCGCGGAGATCATTGATGCCGCGCTCGCTGAAGCAAACGTTCCCGCTGGTGCACTGGAGCTTGAACTCACCGAACGCATGCTCATGCATTACTCCAAGCTGCGCTCCGATACGCTGCCGCGATTGCGCGAACGCGGCATCAGCATTGCCATTGACGATTTCGGCACGGGTTATTCGTCGTTAAGCCGCCTGCAACGCCTGCCCATCGACAAGCTCAAGATCGACCAGTCATTCATCCGCGACATGGACCGCAGCGAAGAAAACTACGAACTCGTGCGCACCATCCTCGCAATGGGACAAAGCCTCGGCATGCGCTGCGTCGCCGAAGGTGTCGAACGGCGCGAGCAGTACGATCAGTTGCGTGAACTGAATTGCGATTTTGCGCAGGGATTTTTTATCGCGAAGCCGTTGGCCGCGCATCGGGTGCGGACATTGTTGGAGATCCGCGAGACCGCGTAATCGTGCTTGCGTAGTTTTGTAGGTTGGGGTGAGTACCGCGAACCCCAACATCCCAAGGAGTGGGAAATGCGATATCGAAGAGCATGGATGCCAGGCGGAACATTCTTCTTTACCGTGAACCTCGCCAACCATGAAAGCGATCTGCTTGTCAGGAAAGTTGGCGAACTACGGCACGCCTTCCGTAACGTTCAATCCAAGCATCCCTTCCACATCAACGCCATCGTCATCCTGCCTGATCACCTTCACGCTATCTTCACCTTGCCGGACAACGACAGAAATTATTCCGTCCGCTGGGCCTTGATAAAAGCGGCGTTCTCACGAGCTTTGCCGAAGTCCGAAGGAATATCCGCGAGCCGCGCATCAAAAGGTGAGCGTGGCATCTGGCAGCGGCGCTTCTGGGAGCATCAGATTCGTAACGACGATGACATGCAGCGACACGTCGATTACATTCACTGGAATCCCGTCAAGCATGGTTATGCAGAGCGCGCCGTTGATTGGCAACATTCAAGCATTCACCGCTACATTCGTTATGGTTTGTTGGCTTCAGACTGGGGGTGCGAATCAGAGTTCGATTCAAATCCGTTCGGAGAGCGTCAACGCTGAAGGTGCGATTTTTCTTGTAGGTTGGGGTGAGCGCAGCGAACCCCAACATTTCGAGAAGCAGGCAAAACGCGTTTCCAAGTTGGGGTTCGCTGCGCTCACCACCAACCTACGAACGTCGCGAGGCCAACATGTCGAGTCGAAGCTGAGTGACCTGGATGACATGAATAAAAAAGCCCCGCCAAGCGAGGCTTTCTTCGAGCAGATCAACCGACCCCGTAAATCGCCGGGGTTTCCCGCACCATGCCTCCTGAAAACAGCCTCGCATCCAGCGCATCGAACTCCGCATCGCTCATCGGCAGGTTCAGCGTCGTGCGGTTATCAATCTCGCTGATATAGTCGTGCAGCGCGTGAACTTCCGCCTGCAACAATTCCACCAGCGCATTCAGACCGGCGATATCTCCGTAAGACATCTCGGCCTGCGTGCCAGGCCCTTCCAGCAGCGTGTAGTGAATCGCGTCGGTGAGACCGCGAACGGCATTCACGGTTGAATACGGGTTGAAGCCTTCCGGCATGCGGTAGGTCGAGTTCTTCTTGTCCATGATGAAATTCCTGTTGAGCTATGAATAAAAGATACTGGATGTCGGGTGGTTCATAGCCGCCAGGAATACGCGGTGAGCTGATTTCCCGTGAAGGTCTTGTATTCGCCCCCACCCGACAAAGCTTCCACTGCTGCGAATTCCTGCCGGGCTATGACCCCCGGTGCCTTGACGGCACTGGGAAATCTACCTTTTTCTCGGTTTTCTACTATCCGGCCATTCCTGAGATTGTCTTGCAGCGTTAGAGGGGGCGTTGATCCTGCAGTGAGGTTACCTATACTCGCGCGGGGCCGAAGGCATCAAAGATGAGATCGCAAGAAACGCCGACAATGATAGAGCCGAAACTTCCATGAGCCCGGAAAGTAACCGAATCATCAAGGCCACCACGCGGGCGAGTTCGGCGCGGTGAATATCTATCGCGCACAAATCCTGTTCGGAAGTTTGTTGAGGCGAAAGTACGTTACCCAGCTCAAGGAATTGATCGAGCATGAGAAGATGCATCTCTCCATCTTCGGTGATGTGTTGTCGGCTCGTGGCGTTCGGCGTTGCAGGAGTTACTGGTTCTGCGGCGCGGGCGGTTTCCTGCTTGGTCTGCTGACGTCGTTCTTCGGTCGGCGCGGGGTAATGGCCTGCACGGCCGCCGTTGAGAACGTTGTTCTTGGACACCTCTACAAGCAACTGGAATTTCTTGACGGAGTCGATGCCGAAGCCCGCGCAGCGGTTGCATCAATTGTCGCGGATGAAGAAGAGCACCTCGATGTCGGCGAAACCGAGGGCGGCAACAACCCGTGGTACAAGCCCGTAAGATTCATTGTGGCCATATCGACGGAGTTTGTGATCTGGCTGGGGATGAAGCTTTAAGCTAAACGCTCTGCGTTTCATTCATGAAAGGCCGCGTCAGCGCGGTAGGTTGGGGTGAGCACAGCGAACCCCAACGTTTCGAGAAGCAGGTGAAATGCGTTTCCGTGTTGGGGTGCGCGGTACTCACCCCAACCTACAAATCCTGTAAATTCTGAAAAATCCTGTTAATCCTGTCCATTGCCCTTGCCTTGCTTCCGCACGGCTTCGGTCTCGGCCAAAGTATGCGCCAACGGCTTCGTCCCCAATTCATCCGGCATGAAGTCATCCACGGAAATGATTCGCAATGTCCGCTCATGCAACTTCCGCAACAACGCCGCATCGTCGGCGTCGATGACGTCACGTTCGAGTGCAAGTTCGATGATGTCCACGCGCGCATCGTCGGGCAGTGTGCCTTCCTTCTGTGCAGTGCGAATGCGTTTCTCCAGCGGCTCGGCCTGGATGGCGAGACGCATGGTGGAATCCATGATGCCGACACCTTCGTAATCCTTGCCGGCGTATACACCTGCAGTGAGGCGATCGCGGCTGGATGAAGGATTGATGAGCAGTTCGGTGATGCGATTGCCGAGGCGATCGGATGGCGCGGAATAACGCCGGCCGGTAGGGAAGACGAGCATGCGCAACACGGCACCGACGAAACGGTTCGGGAAGTTGCGCAGCAGCGAATGCAATTGCTCCTGCAGGCGATAGATCATGTCGTGGCAGACCCACTCGACGAGCGGGAGGTCGTCTTCCGGTTCACCCTGGTCGTGGAAGTGTTTCAGCGCGCAGGAGGCGAGGTACATGTAACTCAGCATGTCGCCGAGACGCGCGGAAATTTTTTCCTTGCGCTTGAGCGCGCCGCCCATGGTCAGCATCGCGGAATCCGCAACGAGCGCAAACGCGGCCGAGTAACGATTGATGTGCTGGAAGTAACGGCGCGTGTCGCCCTTCACCGGAACGCCGGTGTAGCGCGCGTGCGTTGCGGCGAGCACGAAGGCGCGCACGGCGTTGGAGAACGCAAAACCGATGTGCCCCCACAGCGCCTTGTCGAATTCAACCAGGCGTTCCTTTTCATCTTCAAGTTGGCCGGCTTTCATTTCCGCAAGCACGTAAGGATGCGAGCGGATCGCGCCCTGACCGAAGATGATGAGGCTGCGCGTGAGAATATTCGCGCCTTCAACGGTGATGGCAATCGGCACGGATTCATAACCGCGCCCGAGATAATTCTTCGGGCCGAGACAGATGCCTTTTCCGCCGTGAATGTCCATTGCGTCATCCGCAACCTGTCGCGCCATTTCGGTGACGTGGTATTTCACGATCGCAGACGGCACCGCCGGCACTTCGCCCTGGTCGACCGCGCTTGCGGTAACAAGGCGCGCGGCGTTCATTGCATACAAGCGACCGCCCATGCGCCCGATCGCTTCGCCAACACCTTCGAAACGGCCGATGGGCAAATTGAACTGCTGGCGAATGCGTGAATACGCGCCGGTGGTGAACACGGCGAGTTGCGCACCGCCGGTGGTGTTCGACGGCAGTGAAATGGAACGGCCTTCGGCGAGGCATTCGACCAGCATGCGCCAGCCCTGGCCGGCCATCTCGGCACCGCCGATGATCGCATCCAGCGGGACGAACACGTCGCGGCCCAGGATCGGTCCGTTGGAAAACGGAATGTTCAACGGAAAATGTCGCCGTCCGATCTCGATGCCGGCCGTCTCGCGCGGAATCAGCGCGCAGGTAATGCCGTAATCGGTTTTTTCCGCATCGCCCATCAATCCATCGGGATCGTAGAGCTTGAACGCAAGACCAATCACGCTCGCGATCGGCGCGAGCGTGATGTAGCGCTTGGAAAAATTCAGGCGAATGCCGATGACTTCCTTGCCGTCGATCTCGCCCTTGCACACCACGCCGGTGTCGGGAATGGAACCTGCATCCGATCCCGCCCACGGGCTCGTCAGCGCGAAGCAGGGAACGTCTTCGCCGCTCGCAAGTCGCGGCAGGTAATGATTCTTCTGTTCTTCCGTGCCGTATTTCATCAACAGCTCGCCAGGGCCGAGCGAGTTCGGTACCGCAACAATCGACGCACACGTCGCGCTTCGTGACGCGATCTTCACCAGCACTTCGGAATGCATGACGGCGGAAAATTCCTTGCCGCCGTATTCCTTCGGAATGATCATCGCGAAGAAGCCTTTGTCTTTCAGGAACTGCCAGACTTCCGGCGGCAGGTCGCCCCACTCGTGCGTGATCTTCCATTCATCCAGCATGCCGCAGAGTTCTTCGACTTCATTGCGCATGAACTGCTGCTCTTCGGCGCTCAATTTCGCGGCGGGAAAATCCAGCAGCTTCTTCCAGTCCGGATCGCCCGTGAACAGATCGCGATCCCACCACACCGTGCCGGCTTCGAGTGCTGCCTGCTCGGTGTCGGACATCTCCGGCATGATCTTCCGGTAACCGTTCAGCACGGGACGCGTGAGCAATTGCGCGCGCAGCGGGCGCACGTTCAGCAGGACCGCGATCACGCCGAAGATTGTCCACAGCACCGTCTCCCAGGTCCGCCCGCCGTCACCCAGCCAGGTGTAAAGCAGGAGCAGCGCCGCGATGAGCAAGGTCGACGGCAACAGCCGTGCGCGCTGGTAGAAAAGTGTCGTGATGACAACGAAGAAAAGCAGGAACCAGAGAAAAGCGATCATGGTGTTGCTCCTGGAAGAAGCCGCGCTCGAACGAGCGTTTGAATGGAAGTGACTATAACGCGGCGGGACGAAAGGCTAAAGATGGAAGGCGGAAGAAACCGTTCTTATCGCGGTGGTGTTTGTAGGTTGGGGTGAGCGAATGCGAACCCCAACACGATGGAATGTTGGGGTTCGGCTGCGCCCCACCCCAACCTACGCAGGCGGTGTTACGTTCACCGGGCCCTTCGGAAGCCAGAACGAAACCTCCAGCCCACCGCCACTCCGGTTCGCGATGCTCACCCGCCCGCCGTGCGCCTCGATGATTTCACGGCACAGCGACAGCCCGAGACCGGTGCCGGATTTCTTGGTGGAATAAAACGGCAGCAGCGCGTGATGCAGAACGTTCTCTGACATGCCTGTGCCGCGGTCGCGCACGTCGAAGCGCGTTCGCGCCGGACCGTCATGCACTTCCACTTCGATTTCATCACGCGTGCAACCCGATTCTTCCGCGTTTTTCAGGAGATTGAGCATCACCTGTTGCATCTGGACCGGATCGAACCAGCCCGGTTCCGCGGGCAGCGTGCCGATCAGCGTGAAACCGGACATCTCTCCGACCGATTCGAAAAAAGCGCGCCAGGGAACCGCTTCGATCTGCGGCGCGGGCAGTTTCGCGAAGCGTGCATAACCTTCGATGAACTGCTTGAGATAACTCGCGCGCTCTTCGATGCTGCCGAACACGCTTTCCAGCCGCGCGGTATCGCCACGCCGCGCGAGCTCGCGGCCCGAATGCGCGAGCGAGGAGATCGGTGCGAGTGAGTTGTTCAGTTCATGGCTGATGACGCGGATCACTTTCTTCCATGTCGCCACTTCCTGACGCGTAAGTTCGCGCGTCAGTTGCTTGAAGAGATACAGGCGGTGCGGACGCGTGTTCAGCGCGAAGTGACTGTGCGAAAGATGAAAGACTTCTTCTTCATCTGCGGTTTCCACCGCGAACAGGCCGTCCGTTCCGTCGCGCACGCCCTGCAGGAATTCGGGGCGGCGTTCGGCGAGCAGTTCCCGGAAGGTGAATCCGTCCATGCGCCGGCCATCGAAAAACAGGCGGCGCGCCGCGATGTTGGTGAACACGACATGGTCGGCGTCATCGGTCAGCACCAGCGCGGTCGTGGTGGATTGAATGACCGTATCGAGCAGCAGTTCGCGCTGGAAAAGGTTCTGGCGCTCACGGCGCAAGGCATCGCCGACCTCGTTGAAGCTCTGCACCAGTTGCCCGAGCTCGTCATCACGATCGGTGCCGAGGCTGACGCTGAAGTCGCCGTCCTTGAAAGAGGCAACGTTGTCGTTGAGCGCTTGCAGGATCCGGTTGACCGAACCCATGGCGCGGCGTGTGAAAAGTACGGTCAACGGAATCGTCACGGTGGCGGCGAACACGATGCCGATCCCGATCGATTCGGTAATCGCCGTGGCGAGCACGCCGCTGAAAAGACCGGTGAGTGCACAACCGGCCGCGATCAGCAGGAAACGCGCCTCAAGCGAGGTTTTCAATCGCCGTCTCCACCGCGCATGCCGAATTTTTCCATGCGCCGGTACAAGGCCTGCCGGCTCATGCCGAGTTCCTTCGCCGCCGCTGCGATCACGCCCTTGTGTTTTTGCAACGCCGTTTCAATGTCAGCAGCATCGGGTTCGCTCGCGGGACCGCTGGATACCGCGCGCGGCAAATCGAGATCACGCACCTCGATCGTGTCACTTGCGGCGAGCAGCAAGGCTCGTTGTACATGATTTTTCAGTTCGCGCACGTTGCCCGGCCAGTCGTAGTTCGCGAGCGCGCGTTCCGCCTCCGTGCTGAATGCCCGCCCCGGTGGCAACATGCCGCGCGCAATCAGCAAAACGTCCTCCGGACGATCCCGAAGCGGCGCGACGCGCAGCTCGATCACGTTCAGGCGATAGAAAAGGTCTTCGCGGAACCGGCCTTGCCTGATCAGCGCCGGAAGATCGGAGTTTGTCGCGCTGATAAGCCGCACATTGACCTTGCGCGTTTTCGTGCTGCCGAGGCGTTCGAACTCGCCGGTCTGCAGCACGCGCAACAGTTTTACCTGGCCTTCGAGCGGCAGGTTGCCGATTTCATCCAGGAACAGCGTTCCGCCGTCCGCGGCCTCGAAGCGGCCTTCGCGCGCCTTGTTCGCGCCCGTGTACGCACCGGCTTCGGCACCGAAGAGTTCCGCTTCCATGAGTTCTGCAGGCAGCGCGCCCGCGTTCACCTTTATATAAGGTCCGTTCGCGACCGCGGAATTCTTCTGCACCACATCCGCGATCAATTCCTTGCCGGAACCGTTCGGTCCGGTGATCAGCACCGGCAGGTCCGAGCGCGCGACGCGCACGGCAACGCTCGCCAGTTCGTGCATCGCGTCGCTTTCATAAACCAGTTCGCCGAGGTCGTATTGCGCCGCAAGTTTTTCGCGGCGACCGCGGCGTTCGGAATGCAGCTTGCGGTTTTCCTTTGCTAGCCGTCCGAGTTCGATGAGGTTTCGCGCGGTCGCGACGAGCTTGTTGTCGTCCCATGGCTTGGCGAGATAATCCGCAGCACCGTTCTTCACGAGCTCCACGGCGGATTCGAGATTCGTCCACGCGGTGAGCAGGACAACGGGCAGGCCGGGATGACGGCGGCGAATCTCCGTGAACAACGCCACGCCTTCTTCGCCGGACGTGGTGTCGGCGGTGAAGTTCATGTCCTGGATGACAAGATCGAACGCGCCGTTTTCGAGCATGGCGAGTCCTGCCTGAGGCGTTTCCGCGCAGGTGGCGCTCATGTCATGCAGGGAAAACAGCAGTTTCAGCGCATCAAAAACGCTGGTGTTGTCGTCGATGACGAGAATTTCCGGCATTCGATCTTCCCCCAAAAGAAAAGGGCGGGTGTCGCCACCCGCCCGGACATTCTAGTCAAAACCGAGCATGCGCTGTCGTTTGATCCGACTTTATCCCTGTTCTATTCCTGGGGACCTTCGCTCTCTGGTTTGCTCTGATGGTCGAAACTCAACACGCGCGCGAGCCGCCATTCACCCTTCTCTTTTCGCCAGAGGTGAACGAACTTCGCCAGCGTGCTGGTCGCTGCACCTTCCTCGACGAACCAGTGCTTGCCCATCTGGATCGCGCCGTAGCCCATGATCGGATAGACCTCAAGCGACTCGGGAACGAGCACGCGCCGCACGCCATTGTCTGCGGGACAATTTTTCAGCGTCCACACATCCTCGCCGAACGTCGGCCCTGCAAGATCGTGGTAAAACTCGGCATCGTCAGTGAACAGCGCGCGAAACGCATCGGCGTCGCATTCCACGAATGCCGCCTCGAACAGGCGCTGATCCATCCGCACGAGTTGTTCATACAAGGCGCCGGATTTTTCGCTGGCGGTGTCGTCCGCAGCAAGGGTTGTACTTGCCGGCGCAAAGAGCGCGGTCAGCACGAGCAACGCAATGGCGAATTTTTTCATCTGCCTGTTTCCTTATCAAACACTGCGCGTTGCAAGTGCCGGTGAAATTCCACTCGCGCGACGTGCGGGCCCGAGCACGGCAAGCTGACTGATCACGAGCACGCCGAGAATTACCGGCGGCACGAAACGCCAGTCGAGTTGTGGCAGGTTGAACTGCACGCCCAGCCACCAGCTCATCGCGAAGGCGAGCACGATGCCGAACCCGATGCCGATGCCCGCGATGACGAGCGACTCCAGCAAAAAGTGCCGCAGGATATCGATGCGTCGCGCACCGAGCGCACGGCGCGTGCCGATCTGCTTTTTACGCTGGTTCACATTGAACGCCGCAAGCCCGACGATGCCGAGCGCCGTCACCGCAACCAGCAGCACGCTCACGGCGGTGAGCATCTGGATCATCGCCGAATCGTTGGCGTAGCTGTCCGCGATGTAATCCGTGTGCGCGCGCACCTCGGTCACGACGCGATCACGGTTGATCTCCTGCAGCTTCGCTTCGATCTCGGCGATCAGCCGATCCTTCTGGCCCGGTTCTACGTTGATTGCATAGGTAACGAGCGGATGTGCAGCGCTGATGCTGCCCATCATGATCACCTGGTTGAGTCCATCCCAACTCACCCATGCACCCTGCATGTGTTCGATCACGCCAATGATGCGCGAGGATTCGCCGATGGAGTCGTACATCAGCTTGCCGACCACGGGTACGCCCTCGCCGAAAGCCGCATCGGCCCAGGCGCGCGTGACAACCACCGCCTGCGGCAGCGCGCCGAAGGCCTTGTCGTCGGGGTTGTAGTCGATCTCCTCGGGATTGAACCAGCGTCCCGCCGCGAGCTTCAGCCCCAGCGTTTCCATCAGGCGATGATCGGCGCTGTAATAGTTTGCGTTGGCTGAATCCGGATCATTCTCGCCTTCGGGCGGATGCGCAAGGAAGCCGGAATTGCTGCCGCTGCCGGACAGCGGAATATTCGTGATGTACGCCGCGGAACGAACACCAGGCATCGCGTTCAATGCATCGATGTCTTCACGAATCGTCGCCATGGTGTCGTGATTCGCGCCGAAGCCGTAGCTGCGGGCGAAGATGAGATTCTCGTGATCCATGCCGGTCGGACGATTCATCTTCTCGGCACGCTGCTCGATGATGAACGCGGCGTTCGCGACGATGGCGAGCGTGATCGCGATCTGCACGGCGATCAGCACCGGGCCGGTCTTGTTGCGCAGCATCGCGGAAAATATCGGACGGATTTCCATAACCCACCTCTTTGAAAAAAATTATTGTGTTTTCAGGTAACCGGCGGGCGGCACGCGGCAGATCTGCCACGCCGGCCACAAGCCTGCTGCAATGCTGGCGATGATTGCTGTCAGGAATGCAACCGCAATCATTTCGCCGTCCATCATCACGCTGCCATCGAACTGGTACATCTTCTTCACGGCAAGCAGGCCGAACCCGGAAAGCCCGATGCCGATCACGCCACCGATAAGCCCGATGAAACCGCACTCGACGAGTTGCTGGCGGAAGATGTCGAGCTTCGATGCACCGAGCGCGCGACGCACGCTGATGTCACCCGCGCGACCCAGGAATTTCGCGAGCAGCAGGCCGACGGTGTTGAGCAGGCATACGATGAGGAACAGCGCGGACAATCCGACCAGCACGCGGTTGTCGTCGCCAACGACCTCGTTGATTTCCAGCCACTCTTCCGGTGTCGCCATCAGGTACTGATCGGGACGCGCCGAGCGGCCGAGCTGCGCCTGTTCCTGCAAATAGGCGTGCAGGAAGTCCGCGTAGCGTTCCCGTTGATCTTTCGTATCCAGCTGCACCCAGTACTGGATCCACGTGCATTCGGAGTTGTTGAACGCCTCGAAACTGTCGAGGTCTTCCGGCTTCCAGCAATTGGTGTTGCCGACGCGCTGCGCCTGTACCGTTTCGTAAAGCTGCGCTGGCATGTAGAACGCTTCCGTCGGGCCGAAGGCGCCGTTGTTCAAATCGTAGAACTTCGGCGTCGGCCGCCATTCCTTCAAGACACCGGTAACGGTGAACTCGCGGTTGTCGATGGTGATGCGCTTGCCGACGCTGTTCTCGCCGCCGAACACCTTGTCGTTGGTTTCCTGCGAAAGCACGACGACGAATTCATCGCGCGTATCGGCGCTGTCGCCCCACGCGCCGCCGTACTGGAACGGGACGTCGAACATCGCGAAGAAATCGTTGAACGCCATGCGGCCGATCTCGATGAACGGCGCGACTTCCTCGTTTTCCGGCTGTATCACGCCGGCCGTCTTGAACATGTAGCTCTTGTACGTCGGGATGTCGGAAGCCTGCAGCGCTTTTGCATCACGATAAGTCAGCTGTTCCGGCGGCAGTTCGGGACGATCTTCGTAGTACGGCTCGTTCGGATTCCAGGTATCGACACCGACGTTGTACAGCACGTCGTTTCTCCACCAGATCGGGTTGCTCGACATCATGTGATGCACGGTGAGCATGGTCATGAACGCGCCGATGCCAACGGCAATCGCCATCATCATCAACGTGCTCAGTACCGGATTGCGCTTTATCGAAAGCGCGGCAAGCTTGATGTAATAGGAAATCATGGCTGCCTCACTTGTGTGCGACATGTTCGCGGGATTTGACGGCCTGCTCGAACTCCGTGAAGTCCGTCACCTGGCCATCCATCACATGCACGTTGCGATGCGCGCGCCGCGCGAGTTCGGGATCGTGGGTGACCATGATGATGGTGGTGCCTTTTTCGTTGATATTTTCCAGAAGCTCCAGCACCTGGCGCGCCATCAGCGAATCAAGATTGCCGGTCGGCTCGTCCGCGAGAATGATGCGCGGACTACCTGCGAGTGCGCGTGCAATCGCGACGCGCTGCTGCTGGCCCCCGGAAAGTTGCGCGGGCACATGCTTTGCGCGCGAACCCAGGCCGACCATTTCCAATGCTTCGGTAATGCGGCGCGCGCGTTCGTCGGCCTTGAAGCCGCGGTAACGCAAGGGCACATCAACGTTGTCCCACAGGTTGAGATCGGGAATCAGGTTGAAACCCTGGAAGATGAAGCCGAGTTTCTCGTTGCGAATTTTCGAGCGCGCATCATCGCCAAGACCGGAAACGTCTTCACCGTCGAGCAGGTAGGTGCCGCTCTCGAAACTTTCCAGCATGCCCGCGATATTCAGGAAGGTTGTCTTGCCGGAACCGGAAGGTCCGGTCACCGCGACGAACTCGCCTTCTTTCACGCTCAGGTTGAAATCCCGCAGTGCGTGCGTCTGCACGAGATCGGTGCGATAGACCTTGCTGATGTTCTGCATGTTCAACATTTTTATTTCTCCAGTTTTTTCGGACCGCGAGGCCGTAGGAGCGCACTCCGTGCGCGAATGTTTATCGCAAGATCCTTCGCGCACGGAGTGCGCTCCTACATCTCACAATTTGGCTTTCAACATTCGGTGATATTCATCCAGTTCATTCATCAATATTTTTAATCCGTCAGGTAAACCGTATCGGCGTTGTCAAACGCGCTCGTCGAGGAAATCACAATGCGATCGCCTGCTTTCAGGCCATCGACAATCTCGACCTTGTTCACGCTGGTCGAGCCGACCTGGATCGGTGTGCGCACGGCGAGTCCGTCACGAATCACGTAAGCCATGCGGCCCGAACCCGATTCCACGAACGGTCCGCGCTGCACGGTGAGCACGTCGTCTTTCGTTTCCATCACAACGCGCACGGAGACGCGCTGGTTCTGGCGCAAGTCCTGCGGCGCGTCGCCTTCGAAACGCACGCGCGTGGTGACTTGCGCGTTGTTCACTTCCGGCGAAACTGCCGTGACGATGCCGGGATAGGTTGATGTGCCGTAATTGATTTCGGCGGGCATGCCGAGACCGAGCGCATCGGCATAGGATTCCGGAATCTGCGCTTCGACTTCGAGCGCCGTGAGATCGACGACAGTCAGCACCGGCGCGTTTGCCGCGACCGTGGCTTTCTGTTCAACGGCGATGTTGCCGACCATGCCGTCAACGGGCGAGCGGATGACGAGTTCGTCGGCGCGCCGTTGCAGGTTCTTCACCAGCAACTGCTGCTGATCGACCTCAAGCTTGCGCGTGCGCAACTCGAACGCGAGGCTTTCCTTCGCAAGCCCGGCGTTCTCGACTGCGTGCTTGTACTCGACCTCGGCCATGGCGAGTTCGTCGTAGGCCTTTTCCATTTCCTGGCGGCTCATCACGCCTTCGTCATAGGAAAGCTGCGCGCGTTCGGCTTCGCGCTTTGCGGCATCAAGACGAACCTTCGCGAGATCCACCGCCTGCTGGTTCTGCAGTTCCGCGGAACGCGTCTCGATCTTCTGGCGCTCCCAGGCGACCTGCACGCTTTCCAGGTTCGCCTGCTCGCGCGCGAGTTCGTTCATCACCTCGGGGCTGTCGATCACCGCCAGCTCCTCGCCCTTTTCGACGGTATCGCCGGCCTGCACTTTCAAGGTGACGGTGCCGAGCGCTGCTGCATACAAGGTCGGTGAGACGGCAGCGACAATTCGGCCGGTAACGCCGACATCACGCACGAAATCACTGCGCTCGACTGTGGCAATACGCAGGCGATCCAGCGGCACGGAAATGCCCGCGCTTGCCCAGCGCGTGTAGGCGGGCCAGGCAAAGGCAACGATTACGGCGAGCGCGCCCGCGGCAATGGCTAGCGTCTTGATCTTGCGGCGGCGCGCGGGGCGCGGATCGATGACAACGTCCGTTGCGGAGGTATCGCGAATCATGAGCATGCCTCAATTTTTTATGAATGCATCCCTTGTGATGCAACGGGCGTGCCAAAGGTTTGGAGTGAGGGGAAAGAGTTCTGGAGAAGCCTTGCAGGAGCGAACCGATGTCAACGAAAGGAACATTCAAGAGTCGCGGATGGAATCTGGCTCTTGGAGAAATTACGCGTCCATACGTGTCCGCGCCTGTCCGGCGGACAGGACTCCGAATTGAAAAGATCGGATGTGTGGCGCGTGGAATGGGGAACGGTGGAACCCAAAAAGAAAGGGCGCCCGGAGGCGCCCTTGAACGAGCCAATGAACCTTGGTTGTTACCTCATGCGCTGGCGGCGCACGGAGAATCCGGCAAGGCCCAGCAGCAGCCAGCCTAGAACACCGCCGCCACCGACGGGGCCACCACTGCCTGGTGGTGTATTGCCGGCGTTGTCTTCGTCATCGTCATCGCCAGGAGGCGTGATGTCGCCATCGGTGTCATCGGAAGGCGGCGCTGGCGTGATGCCGCCATCGTCGCTGCCCGGGGGCGGCAGCGGAGAGGTGTCGTCATTGCCATCATTATCATCGGGCTCGGTTTCTTGGGGGATTCCGGCAAGCGTTACGGAGACGACGAAGGTATCGTCACTTGCGTCGTACTCGATCCCGTCACCGAGACTTTCCAGTGCGACATGAATGTCATCCACGTCAGCCGTGGTCGAAGCATTGTCATTTCTGACAGTAAAGCTGAACGTCTTCGACTCCCCTTCATTCAATGTTATCTGAGCTGTTTCGCCAGAAAATCCGGTTTCGATGTCACCCATCGTGAGCAGTGGATCAACCTGCGTGACACTGAGATTTTCCGGCATCGTCAGATGCAGCCGATAGGGTCCGCTGTCAAACACCGCCGCGGGCAACGTGCTGGTATCAGGGTGAGTGTCGCTGGGTCCGTCCAACACGCCGCCGCTGCGCGAGACCGTGATACGGAGAATCGATTCCACGCCAGCAGGAATTTCAGACTCACCCACGATTTCAGCAGACGCGGAAAGATTCATCCAGGCGAGATCAATTTCCTGTACTTCGATTCGGTCCTCCATGCTGGTGACCGTAAACAGCGATTCGCCATCGAGTGATCGAACGATGTGAGCAGATGCATGGCTTACCTGCCCGTCACTCAGAGGCAGATTTTTTACTGCCGCATGGTTGCCGCCGGTGTTTTTCAGACTGTTGCCGAAGAGATAACAATCTATGACGCAAGAGCCCCAGACATTAAGAAAGCGTTCCACCTCGGGAAGCCAGAAGCCTTGTGAATTGACGAAGTGATCAGTTCCCGAAAAAGGCCGACTGTTGTCACTGAGCAGTCGATCGGCACCAGACGGCGCATTCATCACGTCGTCGTTTGTTGTCGAAACGCGGTGCGACCACAGTTCCCGCACACGTCGAGGCAGTGGATTCGGCGCTCCAGGACCAATGCCCGTGAATGTGACCAGCCAATCTCGTGCCGTAATGGCCTCGTTCAAGGGTCCCATAACGAGCTTCGGGGAGTGGGCTGTCCAGTTTTCTGGTGTGCTTTGAATGTTCGTACCAATGATAGTGAAATCGTTAAAATGGTTTTGTGCGCTTATCTTGCGAAGTGCTGTGGCGCCGCCTTCCGTCTGCAAGCCTGGCCTGACAACCTGACCTACGATGTCCGAGCGCTGGCGCGTGTAATATCCGCCTGAATCGGGGTCAATAGTGATCGTCCCTTCGGCAACCGTACTGGTAAGTACGAAATGCTGGAAGGTCACATCGAACTCGGCCGCAAGGTCCGTCATATAGAATGGCGTGAGATCATTGCCGGGTACGATATCCGTCAATTTCATGACCGTTGTCGGCGCACCGATAAATACAGCCGCTGCGCTATCAGTTTCGCCTGAGACGATTTGTCCGCAAACACCACTGGTGCGGACGGGATTGTCGTGATCGAGCAAGTCGACGAGTGGCGGCCTGGCTGGTCCAAACGTTCGAAAGACATAAATGAAGCCACTGGCCCCCGGCCGTTGGACTACTTCCAGCCCTCCCGAATTGTCCATCGCCTCACAACCCGGCATTTCCGGGAATTCAATCAGGTCGATGGTTTCGAGGTTTGCTTGTACAAAACCCGCGTAGGTGTCGTTAGACACTCCCCCTCCGGGCCCGTCCCGATGAGTGCTCGTAAGATGTACCGCAAGAAAATATCGGTTCCTTGTGCTGTCCCAGGCAATGTCATAGGAGATGAGAGCACCAAAATTGTGGTCTGGGTGGTGCGGGTTCGTGCCTTGCACATCGAGAAGTACGAATGATGGTTGACCATCGATCGGTTCCAGAGCGCCGCCATCAAGACGCAGCGCGTTCAGGACGTTCGCTGGGGACTCCCAGACCGCGAGGTATTCATTCGCAGTCGGGTTGGGAATGAGCCTGAAAGAGCCGGCGTCCATCGCATCGCCGATCTCCAATTGAGCAGCGGGGCCGATGCGCGGATAGCCTTCCGGATAGGCAGCGTTCGCGGATAATGAGAGTAATGCAAGAAAGGGAAGAGAAAGACGAAGCAGGAAATGTGTTTTCATGACGTTCCTCCTTTGAACGTGGATCAGGTTCCTGACGTGCGCGAGTCTGAGCGGGTACAGCGCAATGCAAGCATGATGCAGGTCACGCTTCGATGAATATCAGGGAAAACGAAAAGGGGCGCCGGTTTTCACCGGCGCCCCTTTGTCGAGCACGTAGTCGCGGTCACGTTACAGCAAGTCTTTCACGCCCTCGCGTTCTTCACGCAATTCCTTTTCGGTGGCATCCATTTTCTCGCGCGAGAAATCGTCGATGTCGAGTCCCTGCACGATTTCGTATTCGCCGTTCTTGCAGGTAACGGGATACGAATAGATCACGCCTTCCTTGATGCCGTAGCTGCCGTCGGAAGGCACGGCCATGGAGACAATCTCGTTGTTCGAGCCGAGCGCCCAGTCGCGCATGTGATCGATGGCAGCCGATGCCGCCGATGCCGCGCTCGACGCGCCGCGCGCCTTGATGATGGCGGCGCCGCGCTGCTGCACGGTCGGAATGAAGGTTTCCTTGTACCAGGCGTCATCGATCAGCGATTTCGCTTTCTCGCCGTCGATCTTGCAGTGCGCGATGTCGGGATACTGCGTGGAGCTGTGGTTGCCCCAGATGATCATGCCGGTGATGTCGTTCACGTGCTTGCCGGTTTTCTCGGCGAGCTGCGCCATCGCGCGGTTGTGATCAAGGCGGGTCATGGCAGTGAAATGCTTCGGGTTGAGATCCGGCGCGTTCGCCATGGCAATCAGCGCATTCGTGTTCGCCGGATTGCCGACCACCAGCACCTTGATGTTTTTCGAGGCGTGATCGTTCATCGCCTTGCCTTGCGGCCCGAAGATCTTGCCGTTGGCCTCAAGCAGATCCTTGCGTTCCATGCCGGGGCCGCGCGGACGTGCACCGACGAGCAGTGCGTAATCGGAATCCTTGAAAGCCACGTCCAGCTTGTCTGTCGCGACAACACCCGCGAGCAGCGGGAAGGCGCAATCGTTCAGCTCCATGACCACGCCGTTCAACGCGTCGAGCGCAGGCGTGATTTCCAGCAGTTGCAGGATGACGGGCTGGTCCTTGCCGAGCATGTCGCCGGATGCGATGCGGAAGGCGAGTGCGTAGCCGATGTGGCCGGCGGCGCCGGTGATGGTGACGCGGACGGGTTTCTTCATGAGCGGTTGTCCTTCGATTCGACGTGGCGGGTTTCGGAAGGCGCGAATTTTATCACTGCGCGGGCGGGGCCGCAGGCGGGGGTGATTCGATGGCTTGAAAATCCCCCCGGCTCGCTGCGCGAGCCGACCCCCTTTTACAAAGGGGGTCGCGTTCTTCCGACCGCTGCGTTAGCCGACCTCCTTTCTGAAGGCGGTGTTCCTGAAAGCAACATTATCGAGGCCATGCGCGTGGGATAACGCTCCACCAGTCGAGGCCGTCATTCCCGCGCAGGCGGCAATCCGGTTCACGATGATAAGTCCACAACTGGCCCTCCCGAATGGATAATTAATACATAACTCATTGAATTAAAAGAATAACCTAGAAACCTAAAAAATTTTTTACCATCACGCTTGCTTTTCGGTATGTTGGTGTTATAGTTAGCTACAACACCGCTTCGGTAAGAGCGGAGAAACCGCTCAAGGAGTTGAACCATGAAACGCAAGACAATGACCCTCAACGTTCTCGCTGCTGCGCTGCTGCTTGGCGCGGGTACGACCCAGGCAGGCTCGCTGTCGTCGCTGGACCGCGCAATTCGCCTGCAGACGCAGGATGCCAGCGCTGCCATCCAGGCAGACACGCGCGCCGGACTGAAGAACCTGCCGCTGACGATCTACGTCCCCGGCGTCTCGGTCGGCGAGATCAAGCTCGTGAATACGGCGCCGGCGGCGAAGGCGTCCCCGGAATCCCTGTTTGAAACCACCGCCGTTGATGTTGATCCGCTGGGCGAGGCACTGCGCCGCGACCTGGTGGCCAAGGCGCTGGAAGTTCCCGGAATGTTCGGCGTGTACCGCTACATGGCGGCTACTGCGTTGAATGTCGCCGTCATCGTGGCCGAATAAGCCCCGAGGCGAAAAAGCCGGCGGAGCCCGGCGCATGACTGGAGGTCCGGACAATGGATCCGAACTGGAATGACAACCAGCCGATTTATCGGCAACTGCGAGACAAGGTGGTCGCCATGATTCTCGAAGGTGCACTGAAGGATGGCGATACCTTGCCATCCGTGCGCAGCGTCGCTGCGGATTACCAGCTCAATCCGCTCACGGTGATGAAGGGTTACCAGGAACTGGTCGACGAGAATCTCGTCGAGAAGCGCCGCGGCCTTGGGATGTTCGTCCGCGAGGGCGCGTGCTCGAAACTGCTGCGCAATGAACGTGACCGCTTCGTACAGGAAGAATGGCCGCTGGTCGTGAAGACCATCCAGCGCCTCGGACTCGACCCGAAGGAACTGCTTGCGGCAGCGAAGCACGGGGAGGACGGAAAATGACCACGCTCGTCAAAGCGAAAGGGCTTACCAAGCACTACGGTGACCAGGCAGCGCTTGATCACGTCGATTTCGAAATCAATGAAGGCTGCATTGTCGGTCTTATCGGTCCGAACGGCGCGGGCAAGACCACGGCGCTGAAAGCCATCCTCGGCCTCACCGATTTCGATGGCGAACTCGAAGTGCTCGGCATGAACCCGAAGCGCAACCGCGCGGCGATCATGCAGGAAGTGTGCTTCATCGCGGATGTCGCGGTGCTGCCACGCTGGATTCGCGTGAACCAGGTGATCGAGTTCGTCGCCCGCACGCATCCGCGTTTCAACGAGGAAAAATGCCGCGCGTTTCTCGCCCGTTCCAACGTGCGCGAGAACAAGAAGGTCGGCCAGCTCTCGAAAGGCATGATCGTGCAACTGCATCTTTCCATCGTCATGGCCATCGACGCGCGCCTGCTGGTGCTCGACGAACCGACGCTGGGTCTCGACATTCTCTATCGCAAGGAGTTCTACAGTTCCCTGTTGAGCGATTACTTCGACGACTCGAGAACGATTCTCGTGACCACGCACCAGGTCGAGGAGATCGAGAAGATTCTCACGCACCTGATGTTCATCCAGCAGGGCAAGATCGTGCTTGATGACAGCATGGAAGCCGTCGGCGAGAACTACACCGAGGTGCTGGTTGCGCCGGACAACGCCAATGCCGCGCGCGAACTCAAGCCGCTGCATGAACGCGATGTGTTCGGCAAGAAACTGTTCCTGTTTGAAGGCATCGCGCGCAACACGCTGCGCGAACTCGGCGAACTGCACACGCCCAGCGTCGCCGATCTGTTCGTGGCGAAGATGAAAGGAGCACGCGCATGAACACGCACATGAATACCGCAATCGCGTTGCTGAAACGCGAAACCTGGGAGCACCGCAGCTTCTGGATCGTGCCGACGGCTTTCGCGGCGATTATCGCATTTGGTTTTGCCACGACGCTCTTCTTCGAGATACCCACGAGTATTGGAATAGATCGGGCTGTCGAGAAAATTGCTCGAAACATGTCGGCTGGTGACCTTGACCGCGCAGGTATTGCATTGCTTCCTATGCTGGCCTTCACGTTCTTCCTCGTGATGACGTTCATTGGCGTGTTTTATCTCCTTGACGCGCTCTACGCAGAAAGACGTGATCGTTCGATCCTTTTCTGGAAGTCATTGCCCGTTACCGATACTGCTACGGTTCTTTCGAAGTGGTGTGCACTATTCTTCGTCCTGCCGATAATTGTGCTCACAATAGTGCTTACTCTGTATTTCGTCCTTGCTTTCTTCGCGACGATCTTCGTCCTGATCGGCGGTGGTAATGCCTGGACTATCGTAATCAGTAACTTGAGTCTTTCCGGTTTGGGAGACACGCTGATTGCTCTCTACGTCGAGATGCTCTGGTATGCACCGCTGTTTGGCTGGTTGTTGCTTGCTTCCGCTTGGGCGAAGAAAGCACCGTTCCTGTGGGCCGTGCTGCCGCCTGTCGCCATCGCGATTCTCGAAAAGATGTTCCTGGATACCGACAATTTCCTGGACGTCGTCGGTTCTCGTCTTGCCCTGTTCGGTGGCTCCCAGGGCTTCGACGAGCTGATCGGTCATGAGTTCAGCATGTTCGGTGCACACGGTGATTTCTCCGGCGAGATCGGCTTCGACATCAGCTTCTTCGGCGATCTCTTCACGGCTGCCGGGTTCTGGTACGGACTCGTGTTTGCCGCCGCGTGCACCGCCGGTGCGATCTGGCTGCGCCGTTACCGCGACGAATCGTAAACAAACAACGGCCGGATCCTGTCGCGGTTTTCCAAGGCAGGGTCCGGGCCCAGGACCAGGAAGGAATCATGAAACGCAAACTGTTTTTAATCGTGCTTTCCGCATTTCTCGCCTTGCAGGGCTGCGTCGTCGTGATCGGCCACGACACGGAGGACGGCACCTACTGGGCCGGTACGGATTACTCCGTGAACGGCGTGGAACACGACGGCGACGATCTCAGCCTCGACGTCGCGCGCCTTATCGCCGAGGACAATGACCTGGTTTCCGAAGACATTCGCGTCACCAGTGAGGATCGCGTTGTCGTACTGAAAGGCCGCGTTCCGGACGTGTACCACCTCGCCCGCGCGCTCGCCACGGCGAAAAGCGTGGACGGCGTTGATCGTGTGGTTTCCGAGATGACAGTGGACGCCAGCTGAGTCGTTACCCGGCGGACAGGGACGCCCGCCGCTCTTGTTTTACAACGCTCCCCCCCTGAAGATTGCCCTGAACTCGGTTCAGGGCTTTTTTTTGAGTCATTCCTTTCGCCAGATTCTGATATTCGCGGTCGCGCTCGTGGCCACGCCGGCGGCGGCGGACGTGATCGACACGCGTCCGCGCGCGAGCGATGACGATTTGCGCGCGGCGCTCGAAGACATTCGCGAGCGTCACGGCGTGCCGGGACTCGCGGCGGCAGTGTTTGATCGCGATTCAATCCGCGCGTTCGGCCTTGGTGAGCTCGGCCCTTCCGGCAATTCCGTGACGCCGGACACCCGGTTTCGTGTCGGCGAGGTGAGCATCCTGTTTACCGGCATGGCGATGGGCGCATTGGTTGCCGATGGCAGCATTCCGGATACAGGCGAGTTGCGCGAACTTGCGCCGGAAATTGACCTGCAGAATCCGTGGGCCGCCGAGCGCCTGGTGCGCGTGGCCGACCTGCTCGCGCATCGTGCCGGCCTCGGGACCGCGCATTTTCGCGATGTCTACACAACAAGCCGCGGCCAGCCATTGCTGGCTGGCATCAACAGCGCATTCCGTGCATTGCGGGTGGAATACCGGCCCGGCGAACGCGAACATTTCAGTGCGCTGGGTCCGGCGATTGCCGCGTATCTCGTTGAAAAGGGAACAGGCTTTCCCTACGAGAAAGTGCTGGCGCGCCTGTTTTTCGAGCCGCTGGAAATGTCTGCCAGCGTCGGGCGGCCCAGCGGCGCCTTGCCTGCGGATGCCGTGGGACATTCCTCGACAGGAGCGACATCCGCATTGCCGCTGAATTTCGTCACGGCAGGGGGACTTTGGATTTCCGCCGGCGATCTCGCGCGCGTCGGACAGATGCTGCTCAATCGCGGCCGGTTCGCAGATCATGAAATCCTCAAGGTGGAAGCGATCCAGTGGCTGGAAGCGCCCGCGAATGACGCCGCGCTGGTTCCCGGGTTTCGCCATGGCGTTCGTGCCGAAGCGTTCAACGGTTTTCTCTTTTATACGCAGACGGGTGCGCTGCCCGGTTTTCTCGCACGCATTGCGTACAGCCCCGATCTGGGGCGCGGCTATCTCGTGCTGATGAATCACGGCAATGCGCGCGAGGCGCTCGCCGAAGCCGATGCGCTGCTGCGCGGCCAGATCATGCAAGCGCTCCCGGCGGCGCCACCGGTACCGTCACCTGCCGTGGAGGCAGCGGAAATTCCTTCACTCGCCGGCTGGTACCGGAACACGAACCCCGAGCGGCCACCGCGCGCGTTGTACCAGTCCTGGCTCGGCGTGGCGCGCATGGATCGCTGCGCGGACGCCTGGTGTTTTGCCACGATCGGCAAGACGGCTGTGCTGGAAGCCTTCGATGCGAGCCGGCTGCGCGAAGCGGGTCGCTGGTATCCGGGCTGGGAAATTCAGGTGAGCGAAACCGGCGTGTCGTTGAATGGCGCAAGCGATCGCTGGCAGCGCGTGCCGGGATGGCAGGTGGCGGGCGCAATGTTCGCTGCGGTGTTTGTCATTGCCGGGGTTCTTGCCGGTCTCGTGTTGCTGCCGGCCTGGATCGTGTCGCTGGTGCGCTGGCCCATCTTCGATTTCCACGAACTCCTGCCGCGACTGCTGCCGATCGTCGCCATTGCCGCCGTCGTGGCATTCCAGGTGCTGCTGTTCAACACCGGCTACCCGGCACTCGGCGTGGTCGGCCCCGCCAGCGTCGCGATCCTGGTGCTGTCGATCGCCACGCCGTTGCTGGCACTGCTTGCCCTGGCGGCCAGCGCGGCAGGCGTTGCCTGGGGCCTGCCGAGGTCCGTCACCTTGCCCGGGATTTTCATCGCAAGCGCAGCGGCGCTCGCCGCCATCGCGATGATCGCAAACGATCTTTTCGCGTTTCAGACCTGGAATTACTGATCGTCATCGCCGGAGCCGCGGCGCCGCACGCGCGCTGAAACAATCTGACCGTTGTCGGTTCGCTGCACGCTGATGCGGTAATCGCCCAGGTCCAGCCATTGTTTCTCCGCAACTGTCGCGAACCGCCGCTCGAACAGTTTCTGCACCGTGTCGGCGGGATCGAGATCCAGGCCGTCCACGGCGAGCAGGGTGAGCAGGTCCGTGAGCGGCGCCTGTCCGCTGACATCGAAATCGCCGACCAGCATGTCGTCGCGGGGCGAGGCGCCCTGGGCAAGAAACACGTGATCCAGCCGTTCGACATACTTGATGGGTGTGAGCAGGTAGATGTGGTCGCCGGCGCGCAGGCGCATGCGGTTCGTCCTTGGCGCCAGCGCGCCACGTCGGAGCACACCGATCAGCCGCACCGAACCCGGCAAGGGCAGGGATACCAGGGTTCTTCCTGCAACCGCGCTGTCCGTTTCCAGCGTGTAGCCGACGACTTCGTAATTGACCTGGCCGGGTACGTCCAGCTGCACCCGTTGCCGCGACTGCGGCCGGCGGCGCACGTCCAGTTTCAGCCAGCGCGCGACCGGCGCGAGGCTGGTTCCTTGCACGACGAGTGAAATCAGCACCACGAAGAACGCGACGTTGAACATGTCGCGCGCGTGTTCGATGCCGGCGAGCAAGGGAAACATCGCGAGCACAATGGGTACCGCGCCGCGCAGTCCGACCCAGGAAATATACGTCTGCTCGCGCCAGCTGAACCGCATCGGCAGCAGGCAAAGCACGACCGCGACCGGGCGCGCGACGAGGATCAGCACCACGGAAATGATCAGCGCCGGCACGGCGTAACCCATCAACTCCGCGGGCGTGATCAGCAGGCCGAGAATCAGGAACATCCCGATCTGCGCCAGCCAGGCGATGCCGTCATTGAAGCCGAGAATCGCGTTCATGGAGCGGACGCGCGCGTTGCCCGCGTAAAGTCCTGCAAGATAGACGGCGAGAAAACCGCTGCCACCCAGCTCCGAGATCACGCCGAAAATCAGTACGCCGCCAAACAGGGTCAGCAGCGGATACAGCGCCGTTCTCAATTGCAGTTTGTTGATGGCGCGCGCCAGCAGCCAGCCACCGGCAAAGCCGCCGGCAAGGCCAAGGCCCATCTGCTGCACGAAATACAACAGCGTCCCGCCACCGGGCATCCGCTGCTGGACGACCGCTTCGAGCAGCACGATGGTCAAAAACACCGCCATCGGATCGTTGCTGCCCGATTCGACTTCCAGCGTCGCGCCGACGCGGGGATGCAACGACAGGTTGGCGTTTTTCAGCAGCGCGAACACGGCGGCCGCGTCGGTGGAGCTCACCAGTGAGCCGAACAGCAGGGCTTCCAGCAGCGGCAGATCCAGCAGCCACATGCACGCCAGCCCCACGATGCCGGCGGTGATCAACACGCCGACCGTGGCAAGCCAGGCAGCCGGCTTCAGGCCGATCCGAAAGCTGCCGATGTCCGTGCGCAATCCGCCGTCGAAGATGATGACCGCTAACGCCAGCGAACCGGCGAGGTGCGCGCTCTGCACGTCGTTGTAGACGATGCCACCGGGACCGTTCTCGCCCGCGAGCATGCCGATGGCAACGAAAATAAGGAGAGTGGGCACGCCGAGGCGCGGCGAGAGGCCGGCGGCGATGACGCTGATGAGGAAAATCAGCCCGATCAGCGTGATGATGTGATTGGTAAGTTCCATGCCGGCCCTCGCTCCGGCGCTCCATCATAAAGTGAAAACGCAGTCAGTGCCGAACTCCGATATGGCATACCCGGGCCCGCGGCGCAATTTGTCAGTACTTCAAAACGACACTCTGCGCCGCGCGCCGGGCTTTTTCGCGAGCAGTTTCGATGTCACCACCCAACGCCAGCGCGACGCCCAGCCTGCGTTTGCCGCGAATTTCCGGCTTGCCGAAAAGACGCAACTGCGTGTCCGGTTCGACGAGCGCCTTCTCGACGTTGCCGTAGGTGATGTTCGTGGATTCGCCTTCACCGAGAATCACCGCGCTTGCCGCCGGACCGCGCTGGCGAATGACAGGAATCGGCAGTTTCAGGATGGCGCGCAGGTGCAGTGCGAACTCGGAAAGATCCTGCGAGATCATCGTCACCATGCCGGTGTCGTGCGGGCGTGGCGAGACTTCGCTGAACCACGCCTGATCGTCCTTGATGAAAAATTCCACGCCGAAAATTCCGAAGCCGCCGAGATTGTTCGTGATTGCGCCCGCGATCTGTTGCGCGCGTTTCAGCGCGATCTCGCTCATCGGATGCGGCTGCCAGGATTCGATGTAATCGCCGGCCACTTGCCGGTGCCCGATGGGCTCGCAGAATGCCGTGCCGTCGGCGTGACGAATCGTCAGCAGCGTGATTTCGTAATCGAAATCGATGAAGCCCTCGACTATTACCCTCGAAAAGCCGGCACGCCCTTTACCCGCGCGGCCGCCTTCCTGTGCGTAATGCCAGGCCCTGCCGATGTCATCCGCACTGTGCACCGTGCTCTGGCCCTTGCCGGATGACGACATCACCGGCTTGACCACGCAAGGCGTGCCGATTTCCGCCACCGCCGCACGAAAATCCGCTTCATTGTCGGCGAAGCGATAGGGCGAAACCGGCAGGCCGAGATCCTCTGCCGCGAGCCGGCGAATGCCTTCGCGATCCATCGTCAATCGCGCCGTGCGCGCTGTCGGAATCACGCGATGGCCTTCCGCTTCGAGTTCAAGCAGCGTCGCCGTCGCAATCGCCTCGATCTCCGGAACGATGAGATCGGGGTCTTCCTCAAGAATCACCGCGCGCAAGGCCGCGCCATCGAGCATGTCAACGACGTGGCTGCGGTGTGCGACCTGCATCGCCGGCGCATTCGCATAACGATCCACCGCGACGACTTCCACGCCGAGCCGCTGCGCCTCAATCGTGATTTCCTTGCCGAGTTCGCCCGCGCCGAGCAGCAGGATCTTTGTCGCGCCGGGCGAAAGCGCGGTGCCGAGAGTGGTCATGGATCTGATCCGTTGTGCAGGGAGCGAAATGGTAATGCAGGAGCGCATCGATTTTCACGGGTTCGACGTCGACACGCGGCGATACCTGCACTCCGAAACCTGTCCGCAGGCTCATGACGAGCGGAGAGTCCATCAAGTCAGCCAAAGGTCCATCTGCTTGCGCATGGAGATTCGTACTGAAACAGGAAGGAATCTCATGCTGACGTGGACGACACTCACTTTTACCGCCGGTGCCGAATGGGCGCCGGGTTCTTCTTTCGGGCTCGATACCTTTCGCCTGGATGGCGCCGGCCGTTTTCATTATGAAAACCGCACGCGCGGGGAGACGAAGTCAGCCGCCGGCAACATCACTCCCGTGTTGTTGAACGATATTGGCTGGCATCTCGAGCAGGCCGGATTCCCCGGCGTTCCCGCGCACGATATTCCGCCGGGCGCGAGCCTTGTCGAGTTCACGCTGGACGACGTCAGCGGTTCGCGAACTGCACGGATGGATTATTTCGCCGCAAGAAATTTTCCCGGATACCGCGAGTTGCTGGTTCGTTTCGACCGCTGGACGGCTTGGCTGCGCGACGGCGCGAATGGCGCTTCGCCGCCGGGGCTGATCCGCAAACAGGAAGCATTGTCGTGAAGGTCGAGCGGGAACTGATTTCCGCGAGCATCGAGGCAAACCGCCTCGTTCGCATCCGCCATGCACAGATTGATACTGGGCAGGACATGGGCGGACAGCTGTGGCTTGAAGCGCAGCACGCGCGCTGGGTGACGGACAACCTGCGAATCTGCATGGAAACCTACGCGTTTGCGCCGGTCGATCTTCGCGATGGCGAGGATCATCTGCGGATTTTCGAATCGGGGCACGAACTGGCGCCCGTCATCAATCTGCGCAACCGCCGCGCAAACGAGGCTGCGCACGGCGGCGTGTACGCCTTGATGATGAGTCGTGGAATTGCCGTGCAATTGGCGCGAGCGCTGCACGCACTCGGGTAAGGAATTTCAGCCCTTCAACAACCGCTCTTCGGCGCGATCGATGTCTTCCGGCGTGCCGAAAAGAATCAGCGTGTCGTTCTCGCGGATTTCCGTTTCCGGTCCCGGCTGGCGGCCGAGAATGCCGTCGCGGCGCACGCCACTGACGATGACGGCGAGATCGTCGAGTTTCAGTTCTTCCAGGTGCTTGCCGACGGCGTAATCACCGGGATTGACGTCGATCGTGGCGAGTTGCTCGCGCAAGGTATGGTTCGTCTCGATCCGCTGCGCGTTCTGGCCGCGGAACACGGAGCGCAGCAGGTTGTAGCGGTTCGCGCGCACTTCCTGGATATCACGCAGGATTCGCCGCACCGGCACGCCGAGCAGTGTCATCACGTGCGCGGACATCATCAGGCTCGCCTCCATGGTTTCCGGCACGACTTCCGTAGCGCCCGCAGCCTGCAGCTTGTCGAGATTGGTGTCGTCGCGCGTGCGCACCAGTACCGGCAGGTCGGGACGCAATTTCTTCACCTGGTCCAGTACTTTCATTGAGGTTTCAAAACCGAAATAGCTCTGCACCAGCACGCGGGCGTGATCAATGCCGGCGGCGCGCAGGATGTCGGGATGCGTGGCGTCACCGAAATAGACGGTATCGCCGGCTGCGCGTGCGGAACGCACGCGGTAAGGGTCGAGATCCAGCGCGATGTATTCGAAACCTTCCTGCTCGAGAAAGCGTGCAACGTTCTGGCCGACGCGGCCGTAGCCGACAATGATGACGTGATCGCGCGCCTGCACGTGGTGCGCGGACACGTCGTGTTCCAGCATCGCTTTCTCGCGCCCTTCGTTGTCCCTGGGAAGGACGCGGTGCGCGATCGCTTCGTTGTGCCGGATGAGCAGCGGACTGATGACCATGCTCAAAAGGATGCTGCCGAGTGCGACCTGCGCGAGCGGCAAGGGCAGCAGCTGGCCGGCCAGTGCGAGCGTCAGCAAGGCGAATCCGAACTCGCCGCCCTGCGCGAGCACGATGCCGGCGCGCAGCGCCGCGTTCCAGTCCGTCGTGACCAGGCGCGACAGCAGGGTGACGGTTGCGGCCTTGAACAGCACGAGCCCGAGACCGCCCGCGATCACGTAGCCGAGCACCGGCATCAGCGCCTCGAAGTCAACCAGCATGCCGACGGTAACGAAAAACAGGCCGAGCAGCATGTCGCGCATCGGCCGGATATCGGCTTCCACCTGGTGACGAAATTCGGTTTCACCCAGCATCATGCCGGCGACGAACGCGCCCAGCGCGAGTGAAAGCCCGAAAGCGTGCGTGGTCCACGCGGCGGTGAGCGTGAACAGCAGCACCATCAGCGTGAACAGTTCCGGCGAACGCGACTTCGCAATTTCCTGGAATGCGGGGCGCAGCAACAGGCGGCCAGTTGCGAACACCACCGCCAGCACGGCGACCGCCTTCGCCAGCGCAAGGCCAAGATCGACAAGCAATGAACTTTCGCCGGCGCTGGAAAGCGAGGCGATCAGAATGATGAACGGCACCACCGCGATGTCCTGGAACAACAGCACGCCGATCGCAAGGCGTCCGTGCGGCTGCGCCAGTTCGACCTGCTCTTTCAACTGTTTGACAACAATCGCCGTTGACGACATCGCGAACATGCCGCCGACCACGATGGCGACATCAAGCGGCACTTCAAACAGCCGCGCGCAAAGCACGGCGACAAGCGTGGTCAGCGCCACCTGCGCACCGCCGAGCACCAGCACTTCCTTTTTCATCACGATCAGGCGCGGCAGCGAGAATTCCAGCCCGAGCGTGAACAGCAGGAACACCACGCCGAACTCCGCCAGGAGCCGCGTATCCTCGGAATTGTCGACCCAGCCGAGACCGTGCGGACCGACCAGCACGCCCGTGACGAGGTAGCCGAGAATGGGCGGAAGGCGCAGGCGCATCAGCAGCGTCACCGCGAGCACGGTGATGCCGAGAAGCACAATGATCTGATTGAGCGACGAATCCATCGGATTTTGTTCAGTTACATTATTAAAAGGAATGCGCAACGTGCCGAGTCATTATGACGAAGCAACGATCTTCACGCGAGGGCGGCGCGCGGCGCGAGGAAGCTTTTTCTGCGCCACGTTCAAAGTACGGGCGGGAAACTTCCGGCGTCTCCTGCTGTCCCTTGAAGATCGCAGCGATGCAGACGGGATGCGATGAGTTGCATCGCCAACGACGCAAGAGAAGAATGAGCCACTTTCCGGAATCGCCGGATTCCGAATGACGAGGAGGGATCAGTTCCATGACCCGAAACACCAAAGAGCGCTTCGCGCTGCTCTTCCTGCCGTTTCTCACGCTGGCCATGGCCGGTTGTGATGCGGTGAAGGAAGACCAGACCGGTGAGGCACAAAGCAGCGATGCCTACGCATCGACCTACGAACCCATGCCGTCCGAACCGGTGCTGATCGTGAACGCCACGATCCTTACCGGCACTGGCGAGAAAATCGAAGACGGTGAACTGCTGATGCGCGATGGCAGGATCGCCGCCGTCGGCCAGTCGCTCGAAGCGCCCGAAGGCGTGAAGACCATTGACGCGAAGGGCGGTTACGTCACGCCCGGCATCATCGACGTGCATTCGCATATCGGCGATTACGCGGTGCCGGCGGTCGATGCGCATTCGGATGGCAACGAGGCGACCAGCCCGAACACCGCCGAGGTCTGGGCCGAGCATTCCGTCTGGCCGCAGGACCCGGCATTCACCACGGCGCTCGCCGGTGGCGTCACCACGCTGCAGATTCTCCCCGGCTCGGCGAATCTTTTCGGCGGACGCGGCGTGACCTTGAAGAACGTGCCAGGTTTGTCCGTCATGGACATGAAATTTCCCGGCGCACCTTACGGCCTGAAGATGGCTTGTGGCGAAAATCCGAAACGTGTTTATGGCAGTCGCGGCAGCGCGCCGTCCACGCGCATGGGTAACGTTGCGGGTTATCGCTCGGCTTGGATTGAAGCGAAGGAATATCTCGAAGAAATCGAAGCGGCCGAAGCCGGTGGCGGCGACATGCCGACACGCGATCTCAAGCTCGAAACGCTTGCCGGCGTGCTGACCGGCGACATCATCATTCACAACCATTGCTACCGCGCGGATGAAATGCTGGTGATGCTCGAGATCGCCGAAGAGTTCGATTACGAAGTCGGCACCTTTCATCACGCTGTCGAGGCGTACAAGATTGCGGATGAACTCGCCGCCGCTGGAACCTGCGCAGCCGTATGGGCCGACTGGTGGGGCTTCAAGATGGAAGCGTTCGATGGCGTGCGTGTGAACGCGCCGCTCGTCGATGCTGCCGGTGGTTGCGCGATCATCCATTCCGATTCCGCGGTCGGCATCCAGCGTCTGAACCAGGAAGCGGCGAAGGCAATGGCGGCCGCGAACCGCGTCGGCATGGAAATCACGCCCGCGCACGCCATGCGCTGGCTGAGCTTGAATGCCGCGAAATCCCTTGGCATCGCCGAGCAGACGGGTTCGCTGGAAGAAGGCAAGATGGCGGATGTCGTCATCTGGACGGGCAATCCGTTCAGCGTCTATTCGCATGCAGAAAAAGTGTTCATCGACGGCGCGCTCGCCTGGGACATGAACGATCCCAC
The DNA here is from genome assembly GCA_036381175.1 of Gammaproteobacteria bacterium. Classification (GTDB taxonomy): domain Bacteria; phylum Pseudomonadota; class Gammaproteobacteria; order Natronospirales; family JAJUFS01; genus JAJUFS01. Next base: position 128,096 of record DASVDI010000006.1, on the reverse strand, counting down.
GTTCCAGCCGGAATCGGATTTCGAACTCGGCATCATTGAAGTCGAGGGGGAACTGCAATGAAAAAACATTTCATTACATTACTCGCCGCACTGACGATGCCGTTCGCAGGCAACGCGTTGGCGCAGGACGAGACAACCACTTACGCGATCACCAACGCCGTGATTCATACCATGGGTCCGGAAGGTGTCATCAAGCAGGGAACGGTTGTCATCGAAGGTGACCGCATTGTCGCCGTTGGCGAAAACGTCGACGTGCCGGAAGGTGCTGTCGTCATCGATGCATCCGGCAAGGTCGTCACGCCCGGATTCATGGATCCGGCGACGAACATCGGCATTGTCGAAGTCGGTGCGGTCGATGGCACGGTGGATACCGCAACGATCAATGATCGTTACACCGCTGCGCATTCGGTGGCGGATGCGGTAAATCCGCGTTCGACATTGATTCCGGTGAATCGCATCGAAGGCATCACGCGCGTTGTGACGCGTCCGTATTCAGGTTCGAGCATTTTCGCTGGACGCAGTGCGGTGATTTCCCTCGGCAGCGTCGATGATTACCTGATCGATCGTGCCGCGGCGATGCATCTCACGCTTGGCGTTTCCGGCGCGGAACTCACCGGCGGCAGCCGCGGTGCGGCGATCGTGAAATTGCGCGAGGCGCTGCAGGATGCGCGCGATTTCGGTGAGAACAAGAGCGCCTTCGAAAGCGCAGAACGTTACGCGTATTCCTTGTCGCGTCCTGACCTTGAAGCCTTGCAGCCGGTGCTGGCCGGTGAACTGCCGCTGGTCGTGGACGTGGAGCGCGCATCGGATATCGAAGCCGTGCTGCGTCTTGCCGAAGATTTCGGTCTTGATGTAATCATTCAGGGCGGCGCGGAAGCCTGGCTTGTCGCCGAGCAACTGGCGGCTGCGAACGTGCCGGTGATTCTCAACCCTCTCGTGAACTTGCCGTTCAGCTTCGAGCAGATCGCATCGACCTTGAAGAATGCAGCCGCTCTGCATTCGGCGGGCGTGACGATCGCGTTCTCGCAGGGCGAATCACACAACGCGCGCAACGTGAAGCAGGCGGCGGGAATTGCCGTTGCGAACGGTTTGCCGTGGACGGCGGCACTCCAAGCGCTCACCGTGAACCCTGCGAAAATTTTCGGCGTGGAAAATTACGGCCGCCTTGCACCGGGCTTTGATGCCGATGTCGTCATCTGGGATGGCGATCCGCTCGAAGTCACCACGTTCGCGGATCGCGTGTTCATCCAGGGACGCGACATCCCGATGGTCTCGCGCCAGACCTTGCTTCGGGATCGTTACCTGGAAGATGAAGCGCGTCCGCAGGCTTACGACGAACCCTGAGTGACAAGACAGAAAAGAAGTGCGATGAAGAAGCCCGGCGAAAGCCGGGCTTTTTTTTATTTCGATCAAGGAGGATTCCGCATGAAAAAATATTTATTTCCGTTGGTCTTTATGTATCTCTGCTGTGACGTTGTTCGGGCGAATGAACCGCTTTGGAGCCTGGCGATCGAGTTCCCCACCGGTCCGTTCCTGGAGTACCGATTTGCGGACCAGCACGCTCTCGCGTTTTCCTTTGTCGATTTCGTGGACCGCGACGACCACAACGATCATCCGCCGTATTTAAGCCAGCACACGCAAAACAGCGCACTTCGTTATCTCTGGCTGGCCGGCGATGGCAACCACCGGTATGAACTCGGCCTTGCCTTGTTGTACATGGATGAGAACCTGCGTCTGACGGGACAAGCCGCCGTGCTTTCCGGTCATGAGGTGAATGCACGGTTTTATGCGGGTTATCGTTACGAAGATACAGACGGCGGATTCCAGTTGCGTACCGGACTCACCGCTTTCAGCGAGCTTGCCGATCATGACGCAGACAAACGTTACAGCGATGAAACGTTCAAGACGCTTCCGTGGCCTTACTTGTCGCTGGGCTGGAGCTTTCGATGATGTTGTTTTTTTACTTTACTCGCCCGAATTCCCTGTGAATGGCAAATGTTAGACTTCGCGCAAAGGAGACTGACATGGCGTGGACACTTTTATTCTTCGCCGGCTTGCTCGAAGTCGGCTGGGCGATCGGACTGAAATACACCGAAGGTTTCACGCGGCCGATTCCGAGCGCGCTGACGGTCGCGGCGATGATCGCGAGTTTCTGGTTGTTGGGCCAGGCGTTACGAACGCTGCCCGTCGGCACGGCGTATGCGGTGTGGACGGGCATCGGCGCGGTCGGCACGGCGATTCTCGGCATTGTCCTGTTCGCGGAATCGACCGCATGGCCGCGGTTGTTTTCCATATTGCTGATTGTTGCGGGCATCATCGGTTTGAAGTTCACCCATGCCTCTTGAAAGTGCGATGAACGACGGCATTCAAAACCTGTGCGTGTTTTGCGGCTCCAGCCGCGGCGAAGATTCGCGTTACGCAAATGCTGCACGCGAGATGGGCCGCCTGATGGTGGAACGCGGTTACGGTCTTGTTTACGGCGGCGGTCGCGTCGGCCTGATGGGTGAAATCGCATCGGCGGTGCTTGAAGCGGGCGGCGAAGCGGTTGGCGTGATTCCCGAGGCGCTGCTGAAGCGCGAAGTCGGACACGGCGCGCTGACACGGCTGGAGGTTGTCGATTCCATGCATGAGCGCAAGGCGCGCATGGCGGAGCTGGCGGATGGGTTCATCGCGATGCCGGGCGGTTTCGGCACGTTCGAGGAATGGTTCGAGATCATCACCTGGGCGCAGCTCGGCATTCACGACAAACCGTGCGTGCTGTTGAACGTGGCCGGCTACTTCGATCCGCTGCTGGCGTTGATCGAGCGCGCCGTGAATGAAAAATTCATTCGCACCGAACATCGCAAGCTGTTCGCGGTTGCCGAGGCGCCGGCGAAAGTGCTGGATTGCGTCGCGGCATTCGAACCGGCCGTCGGCGAGCAGTGGTTATCCCGCAGTCAATCGTGAGAGGTCGTCATGCACGAAGGTGAAAAACAGGAACTGCAGAAAGAGCGCGATGAATTGCGCGAGCGCCTGGAAGGCATCCGCCAGGAATTGCAGCAGCCGCTGGAAAACGATCTCGGCGAGCAGCCCGCCGAGTTGCAGAACCGGCAGAACCTGATCGAGATCCAGCGCAAGGCGCGCCAGCGCCTCGCACGCATCGAGGACGTGCTCAGCCGCCTGCACTGATTCCGCGTTCCCGGTTTCCACGTGTTTGTTGCTATGCTCCTTTGAAGACCGCGAACGACAACGGGAGCACGCCATGGAATCCGAGCGCCTCAGGCTCAGGCCCTTCGTGGCCGAAGACCTCGACGCCCTGCACGCGCTGTGGACCGATCCCGACGTGCGCCGCCACCTCTGGGACAACCGCCAGCTCGGCCGCGAAGACACTGCGGCGATCATCGATCAAAGCGGCAATCTTCATCGGGACGAAAACGCCGGACTCTGGGCCGTCGAGCGGCGCGATGCGCCGGGGTTGACCGGTTTCGGGGGATACTGGTATTTCGGCGAGCCACCGCAGTTGCAGATACTGTTCGGGCTGCGTCCCGAACACTGGGGCATGGGGCTCGCCACCGAGCTCGCGCAATGCCTGATTCACTACGGGTTCGGAACGCTGCAACTCGCGCGCGTGATTGGGGCCACCGATCGCGCGAACGTTTCCTCGCAACGGGTCATGGAAAAGGCGGGCATGCGGTTTGTCGAGCGCGTGCGCACGCGGGACAGTGACCTGATGTATTACGCCATCGACCGCGTGGAGTGATCATGATCGGAGAAATGGGTGGAATCATCGGCCTGCTGGTGCTCATCGCCGATATCTGGGCCATCATCAATATCATCAAATCCGGCGCGTCCACGGGCGCGAAAGTCATCTGGGTGCTGGTGGTTATTTTCCTGCCGGTTGTCGGCTTCATTGCCTGGCTGATCTTCGGTCCGAAGAGCCCCTGAGCGAAGTCCTGATCCGATAAACTGCGAACCTTCGCCGTGATGCGGCCGGAGGTTCTTCGCTCGTGCTCAGCTATCGTCACGCCTTCCACGCCGGAAATTTCGCCGATGTGCACAAGCACGCCGCGTGGTTGCTTGGCATCCGCCATCTCCTGAAAAAAACATCGCCGTTCTGCCTGCTCGATGCCTACGCCGGCGCGGGTGAATACGAACTTGGCTCGGAGGCCGCGAGAAAGACCGGCGAATGGGAGAACGGCATTGGCCGCTTGCTCGCGGCGGCGGACTTGCCGCCTGCGCTTGTCGCATATCGCGATGCAATCCTCGCCTTCAACGACGGCAATCCAATAGCGCGTTATCCCGGCTCGCCATTGCTTGCCGCCTCGATCTTGCGCGAGCAGGACCGCCTCGTGTGCCTGGAGCTGCACCCGTCTGATTACCCCACGTTGAAAAACCGGCTTGTGCGCGATGCCCGGATTCACGTGCACAAGCGCGATGCTCGCGAAGGCCTGCCAGCATTGGTGCCGCCGCCCGAGAAGCGCGGACTGGTGCTGATCGATCCCGCTTACGAACAAGCTGTCGAATATTCCGATGTGCCGCGCGCCATCCTCGCGGCCTTGGCGCGCTGGCCGGCGGGCAGTTACCTGCTGTGGTATCCGTTACTTGCCGGAAACCCGCATGTGCCCATGCTGGCCGCGCTTGAAACCGGCGCGATTCAAAAGATGCTGATTCATGAATTGCTGTTGTTTCACGAAGCGCCCGGCTTGCGGGGTTCAGGACTCGCGTGGATCAACCCGCCGTGGCGGGCGGATGCGGCGCTGGATGAGGCGGGCGGCTGGCTGCGGCGCCTTGGCGATGTGGACGCGAAAGCGACCCTGGACTGGCGTGTCCGTGAAGCCGATTCCGGCCTGGCTGGCGGTCCGAGATAATTCGCCGTTCGTCCGGGAGATTCCGGCGGATATTGCCTTGCCGGTTTCAACAACAATAATCTCGCCCGGGTGGCGAAGCGGAAGCGGGCCGGAACACGGAACGGAAGCCTGGAATACCAGTGATGGTCAATTACATCTACAACGAAGATGGCGATGCCGTCGGCTTCTGGGAAGGGACGCTGGTCTTTGCCCTGAACGGCCGTCCGGTTGCGCAACTGAACGGGCCGAGCGTGCACCGGCTGACAGGCGAGTATGCCGGTGAGTTGTATGAAGACATGATCGTCGATCGTTACTTCGACGATATCGTGAGAATTTCACCCTGCATGGTCCACCGCGCGGAAGCGGCGAAGAATCCCGGCAACCGCGGCGCAACGTCCTACGGTTATCCGGACGTTTTCGAATCCCTGCTGGATTGATTTGCAGGTTGGGGTGAGCATCGCGAACCCCAACGCCTTCGCATCGTTGGGGTTCGGCTATCGCCTCACCCCAGCCTGCAGAAGATTCAAGCGAGTTCCGCGAACGCGGGCCGCGTCAGGTTCTCGTGACCGTCTTTCGTCACGCGCACATTATCCTCGATGCGAACGCCGCCAAAGGGCCGGAATTCATCCACGCGCTTCCAGTTCACGGATTTATCCGCGCCATTACCGCGCAATCCTTCCAGCAACGAGTCGATGAAATAAAGCCCCGGTTCGATGGTGAACACCTGGTCAACATCGATGCTGCGCGTGAGGCGCAGGAAGGGCTGGTCTTCCGGTTGCGGAATGCTCTTGCCTTTCGCGTCTGAAATCTTGCCACCGACATCGTGCACCTGCGCACCAAGATAATGACCGACACCGTGCGGATAGAATGCGCGCGTCACGCCGTTTGCCATCAGAGCCTCCGCATCGCCTTTCGCAATATCGAACTCGATGAGCATGTCCGCGACATGCCGGTGCGTGAGCGTTTGCAGCTCGACGTATTCCATGCCCGGTTGCACGGCATCGCAAAGCGCGCGCTGCGATTGGTCCATGCGGTCGATCAGTTGCTGGAACTCATCGTTCTTCGCGCTGTAAGTGCGCGTGATGTCGGAGGCGTAACCATTGAATGAACAACCGGCATCAATAAGAAAGGAGCGAATCGTATCGGGTTTGCGGCGTGACTGGTGCCCGTGATGCAGCACCGCGCCGTGTTCGTTCAGCGCGACGATATTGCCGTAAGGCAGTTGTGCATCGACATGATTCGTCGCTTCAAGATAGGCGAGATGAATCTCGTACTCCGAGGCGCCGTCGCGAAACGCGCGTTCCGCCGCGACGTGCCCGCGCGCACCCAGCCGGTTCGCTTCGCGCACGCACTCGACTTCGTATTTCGTTTTCCACGCGAAGTGATAATGCAGATCGTTGAGCAGGCTTTCCGGATTGATGTTGTTCACGCCCCAGTCGTGGAACCGTGATTCGTCCTCGCCGATGAAAGCGGCGCGATCGCGTTTTGCAGGCAGCAGCGAAACCGCTTCGTCGATGCTCGCGACCGGGCGAATGTCGAAATGTTTCGTCCAGAAATCATCGGGAACCGGATGCACCGTATGCCAGAAATCCACCGGCGAATAAAACGCCAGCTTCGGTTTCTCGCCCGGCGTGTAGATCAGCAGGCATTGCGGATTGTCGGTGACCGGCACCCAGCGCTTGAAGTGCGGATTCACCTTGAACGGGTAGGCATTGTCGTCGAGAAAGCCGTAATGCAGGCTGCCGCTGTAAACCAGCAGGTGATCGAAACCGCCCGCTGCGAGTGCCGAATCCGCGCGCTCGCGCATCGCGTCGACGTGTTTGGTGAAAAGCTGTTCGAGATTCTCTGCCACTGTATACGTGCCTTTTATTTTCATCGGAGCGGGGTCCGGCAGCATAACGCCGCGACGTTCGGCGGGCAAAAGCCGGAGAAATTGCAATCGGCAGTTGAAAAGCCGCGCGTTGCCGGAGAGTATGTCCACGGGCCGCGAGCGACGCGGTCATGGGGAAAATAAAGAAGACCTGCCAGGGCCGGCGTTCATCCCACATTGTGAATCGAGCGCATGAACCGATCGAAACGTTTGCTGCGTCGCCGCGGCGCACCCTTGCTGATTTTTTTCGTTGCCCTGGCATTGCTTGCCACTTCCGGGTTTTTCGAGGTGATCGAGGACGGCGCTTACGCCGCCGGCATGCGGCTGTCTGCGCCGCGCCGCGCGAGCGAGCGTTTCGCCGTGGTGACGATCGACGCCGAAGCCGCGCGTGAAGCCGGCGAATGGCCGTGGCCCGGTCCACGGCTGGCGGATCTTGTTGATCGCATTCATGCGTCCGGTGCGCGCGCCATCGCCTGGATGCTGCCGCCGGATCGGGAAACCTCGCCTGCTGTCAGCGCCACGCTGGATCGTCTCGCGAGCCAGTTGCCGGCAGATTCCGAGGCGCTTGCGACGCTGGCGGAACTGCGCGAGCGGCTGGATTCCAACGCGGCACTCGCGGCGGCGTTCTCCTCGGGCGGGAAGGTTCTGCTCGGTGTACCGCCAACCGAGCGCGTTGCCGATCCCGCCACCGAACGCCTGTTGATGCCGCTGCAATTGCGACACGTTGTGGCGGACGACAACGACATCGCGCTGCCATCAAGTTTCCGCGCGCCGGAATTTCCGCCGCTGGAAATTTTGCGACGGGGTTTCGAAGCGCCCGAGCCGCCGGTGTTCGAACCGGGAATGCTCGCCGCCGAATTACCCGGTGCGGCCATGGGCACCGGCCTCGTGCCGCCGGGCGACACGATCTGGCGTCAGCCGCTGGTCTGGCGCGTCAATGGCGCCTACCTGCCGTCGCTGCCGTTGCTGATGGCCGCCGCCGCGCAGGATCTCACTGCCACCGACCTGCTCGTGGTCAAGGGCCAGGGCATCGCGCTCGGGCAGGACTGGCTGCCGACCGGAGCACACCTGGAAGCGATGCCGTATTTCTATCCGGCCAGTGGTTCGGGTTCCGTCGCGCGCATCAGTGCGATGGAAATCCTGGGTGACGATTTCGACGCATCACGCCTGCGTGACCGCATCGTCGTGATCGGTCTCGCCAACGGCACGGAGCTGCGCACGCCGGTCGCCGTCGTGTCGCCTGCTGTTGCGATCGCGCAAACCGCGGCGAGTCTTTATTCCGGCGACGTTTATTACCAGCCCGCCTGGGGCGGCTGGCTGTTGCTTGTCCTGTGGCTGGCGATCGGCGCATGGCTGCTTGTCGCCGTGCCAAAGCTCGAAACGCGCAACGCGCTGATCGGCACCGGCGTTATCGCGCTGGTGCTGGTGAACCTGGAGCTCGGCTTGCTGATTTCGCAGTCGCTGTGGCTGCCGGTGATGACGCCAGCCATCGCGCTGCTGCTTGGGCATCTCGTGTTGCACGGTCACGGCTGGCTGCACGCGCGCCGCGCCGCGCAGGCGCGGGCCGTCAGCGATGCGTACCTCGAACTGGGCGAGGCCTTGCGCGCGCAGGGACAGCTTGATCGCGCTTTCGATGCATTCCAGAATTGCCTGTCGAGCGACACGGTCGAGCGGCAACTGCACGATCTCGGTCTCGATTACGAACGCAAGCGGCATTACGCGAAGGCGCTGCGCGTTTATCACCAGCTCAAGGTGATCGCACCGCGTTATCCCGAGATCGACATGCGCATCAATCGCCTGCAGTCGCTGGAAGAAACCTCGTTGCGTTCGCGCCGCTCCGGCCCGATCGAGACGGGAGCGCTGGAAGATGCCGGGGCGCGCACCCCGCGCATCGGGCGATACGACATCCTGCGTGAACTCGGCCGCGGTGCCATGGGCGTGGTTTATCTCGGCAAGGATTCACGCATCGGCCGCGAAGTGGCGATCAAGACGCTCGCGTTCCGCGATGAATTCAGCGGCGAAGCGCTGGATGCCGTGAAGGAACGTTTCTACCGCGAGGCAGAGGCGGCCGGCCGCTTGAGCCATCCGAACATCGTCACGGTTTACGATGTCGGCGAAGAGGATGATCTCGCCTACATCGCCATGGATTACCTGCGCGGCGAAGCGCTTTCCGTGCACGCGAAGGAAGACAGCCTGATGTCGCTGGAACGCGTGCTGAAAATTGCCGCGCATGTTGCCGATGCCCTGCACTACGCGCACGAGCAGGGCGTCGTGCACCGTGACGTCAAGCCCGCGAACATGGTGCTCACGAAAGACGAGCACGAAGTGAAAGTCACGGACTTCGGCGTTGCACATCTCACCGATGCGAGCACGACGAAGACCGGCACGATTCTCGGCAGTCCGTCGTTCATGTCGCCGGAACAGGTTGCGGGCCGTCGCGTTGACGGGCGATCCGATCTCTGGTCGCTGGGCGTTTCCATGTACCAGTTGCTGACGGGCCATTTGCCATTCACGGGCGAGCCGCTCGCGACGCTCATGTATCGCATCGCGAACGAGGATGCGTCGGAGCTGCGTGCGTGGCGGCCGGACATTCCCGACAACGTCAACGCCATCATCATCAAGGCGTTGACGAAAGATCCTTCCGCGCGCTACCAGACCGGGCGCGGCATGGCCGGTGCGATTCGCCAGTGCATGGCGAAGCTTGACGGCGTGAAGGCGTGATGAAAATGGTTATCGACGTGATGTAGGAGCGGCTTCCAGCAGCGAATAAAACTTGCATCATTATCTTTCGCGGCTGGAAGCCGCTCCTGACATTGCACCAGCCCGATTGCCCGGTATTCGAAAACATGACGACTTCAAACCGATCAAATCTCCCCATCGGCATCTTCGATTCCGGCGTCGGCGGCCTGACCGTGCTGCATGCCTTGCGCGATGCCTTGCCGTACGAGGATTTCCTCTATCTCGGCGACACCGCGCGCGTGCCTTACGGCACGCGTTCACCCGAAACCGTGCAACGTTACGCGCGCCAGGCGGCGAATCTTTTGTTTCGTCGCGGTATCAAGGCGCTGGTTGTCGCCTGCAATACCGCGTCCGCCGCCGCGCTCGACGCCTTGCGCGCGGATCATCCGGAAACATTGATCGAAGGCGTGATCGAACCTGGCGCCCGCGCCGCGATTGCCGCGACGCGCGCGAAACATATCGCGGTGATCGCGACCGAAGGCACCGTGCGCGGTGGCGCTTATCCGCGCGCCGTGGACGCCATTGATCCCGGTGTTCACGTTGAGCAACGCGCCTGCTCGCTGCTCGTAGCACTTGCCGAAGAAGGCTGGACGGACGGTCCTGTCGTTGCAGGCGCGCTTGAAAAATATTTCGACGGATTATTCGAGAAGGCTGATGTGTTGCTGCTCGGCTGCACGCACTTTCCAGTGCTCGCGGACGCGATTCGCGGCGCAGCGCCTGCGCACGTGCGGCTGATCGATTCCGCTGCGACCACCGCAACCGTTGTCGCAGAAGATCTTGCCGCGCGCGGCTTGCGGCAACCCGCTGGCGTCGGCAAAGTGCATTTTCTCGTCACCGACAATCTCGAACGCTTCGAACGCATGGCGACGCGGTTTCTCGGTGCCGCACCTGCGCATAATGAAATCGAGCTCGTGGATCTCGCGTAGGGCGGGCTTTGCCCGCCACCCAACAACGGCGGGCAAAGCCCGCCCTACGGAAACCTGATGAATCGATTGATCGACCTTCGCAGCGACACCGTCACGAAACCCTCCGCCGCCATGCGCGAAGCGATGGCGTGCGCCGAAGTCGGCGATGATGTCTACGGCGATGATGTCTACGGCGAAGACCCGACCGTTAGCGCGCTGGAAGAAATGCTCGCTCGCCGCGCCGGCAAGGAAGCGGGCTTGTTCCTGCCGTCCGGCACGCAATCGAATCTTGTCGCGCTGCTGTCGCATTGCGCGCGCGGTGACGAATACCTCGTTGGCCAGCAGGCGCACACGTATAAATACGAAGGTGGCGGCGCTGCGGTGCTCGGCGGCATCCAGCCGCAGCCGATCGAGTTCGAACCCGACGGCACGCTCGATCTCGAAAAACTCCGTGCCGCCATAAAGCCGAATGATGCGCATTTTGCGCGCACGCGACTGCTGTGCCTGGAAAATACTGTCGGCGGAAAAGCGCTCCCGATGGAATACATGGCGCGCGCCGAAACTTTCGCGCGCGAACACGGTCTCGCGCTGCATCTTGATGGCGCGCGCGTGTTCAACGCCGTCGTGAAACTTGGCGTCACGCTCGAAGACATCGCGAAACATTTTGATACGGTTTCGATCTGCCTTTCGAAAGGTCTTGGCGCGCCGGTTGGCTCGGTGCTTGTCGGGCCGACCGATTTCATTCGCACCGCGCGTCGCTGGCGCAAGGTTGCCGGTGGCGGCATGCGCCAGGCAGGCATACTCGCAGCGGCGTGTATTCACGCGCTGGAGCACAACGTCGCGCGGCTCGCGAAAGACCACGCCAACGCGAAATGTCTCGCCGACGGCCTGCGAAAAATTGACGGCTTCACGATTGTCGAAGATCCGCAGACCAATATGGTTTTCGTGCGTGCCGATAACATCGAGCCCCAGCGACTCGCCCATCGATTGCGCGAACACGGCATTGTCGTTTCCGCATCGGAAACGTTGCGACTCGTAACGCATCTCGACGTGAGCGAGCAAGACATCGATCATGTCATTCGCGCCTTCCAGAATGTTGCCGGAGCACAAGCGCGATGAACGTCCGGCTTGATGACTTGTCCATCGGCGTTCAACGCATTTTCTGTGTCGGCCGAAATTACGCCGCGCATGCCGCTGAACTCGGCAACGCCGCACCGGTCGAGCCGGTGATTTTCATGAAACCACCGACCGCCATCGTCCCTCATGACAAAACGATTCTCCTCCCGCGTGATCGCGGCGCGGTGCATTTCGAGACGGAAATTGTTTTGCTTGTTGGACGTGATGGCGCGAGCAGCACGCGCGACATCGCCGGCATCGCGCTCGGTCTCGATCTCACCCTGCGCGATGAACAGGCGAAACTGAAAGCGCAGGGTCTGCCATGGGAACTCGCAAAGGCGTTCGACGGCAGCGCACCGCTCGGTGATTTCGCCACGCCGCGAGAAGATTTCAATGCCGTGGAGTTCACGTGCCGCCTCAACGGTGAACAGCGTCAGCACGGCCGTATGCGCGACATGCTGTTTCCCGTGCCGCGCATTGTCGAGTTCCTGGCCAGCCGGTTCACGCTCAGGAAAGGCGATCTCGTATTCACGGGAACGCCCCAAGGCGTCGGCCCGCTCGTGCCCGGCGATGTCATCGAACTCGAATCCGCGTCCGTCAAAACTGCCCGCTGGCAATGCGCGTGATGGAAGGTGAACTCGCATGTTGAAACTTCGCAGCGCAAGCGCCGCCGACATTCCGCTGATCCTGCAATTGATTCGCGAGCTCGCAGAATACGAAAAGCTCGCACATGAAGTTGTGGCGACGGAAAAACAATTGCACGAAAATCTTTTCGGCGCACAACCGCAAGCGGAAGTGGTAATCGCCGAGTGGAACGACGAGCGGGCCGGCTTCGCGCTTTTCTTCCATAATTTCTCGACCTTTCTCGGCAAGCGCGGCTTGTATCTCGAAGACCTGTTCGTGCGTCCCGCGTTTCGCGGCAAGGGCATCGGCAAGGCGCTGTTGAAGCACCTGGCGCGGATTGCGCTCGAACGCGATTGCGGCCGCTTCGAGTGGGCGGTTCTTGACTGGAACGAGCCCGCGAGAAATTTTTATGTTTCACTGGGCGCGAAACCGGTGCCCGAATGGGATATTTTCCGGGTAACGGGCGAGTCGCTGCAGCGGCTTGCCAATGATGATCAAAACGAATGACGGGGCCGCCGCATGCATGTCACGCTGAAAACTGCCTTATTCCTTTTCATGGCCGTGCTGATTGCGGCCTGTGGTGAAGCACCGATGGAAAAGACCGATAACGTCACAACCGAAAAAACCGCGACCGGCAAGGACGACGAAAGGCTGCTGCCGGCGGGTGCCTGGCGCGGCGTGATCGAAATCCAGGGCCAGAAACTGCCGTTCCAGATGGAAGTCGTTTATCCCTCTTCACTGTTGACGCCCGATGTTGTTTTCATCAACGGCGAGGAGCGCGTCGAAGTCGAGGAAGTTCATGTCAGTGAGGATCGCGTTGCGATGGTGCTGCCGGCGTTCAACACGCGCATTGATGCACGTTACCAGGATGGCAAGCTCTCCGGCACGCTCACCAAGATCAACACCGGCGCCGTCGAACAGAAAATGCCGGTGACGATGACACCGGGCGAGCACTACCGGTTCTTTCCGATGCTGGAGCCTGTTGATGTCGATCTGTCGGGCAAATGGAGCGTGGAGTTCAAGGAACCGGACGGCGGAAACTATCCGGCCATTGCGGAATTCCGCCAGGTCGGCAGCCAGGTGTTCGGCACCTTTCTCACGCCGATGTCGGATTATCGTTACCTTGCAGGCGCAGTGCGCGACGGCCGCTTGTATCTTTCCGCCTGGGATGGTTTTCATGTCTTTCTTTTCGAAGCCGAGATACAGGATGACGGCAGCCTGAAGGGCGATTTCTGGTCGGGTCCCTCGTATCATGAAACGTGGACGGCGCACCGCGATCCGAATGCGACCTTGCCGGACATGGACAAGCAGACCTGGCTCAAGGAAGACGCGGGCGCGTTCGATTTCACCTTTCCGAACCTGGAAGGCGAGAAGGTATCGCTGTCGGATCCGCGTTTCGCGAACAAGGTCGTCGTCGTGCAGCTTGCCGGTTCCTGGTGTCCGAACTGCGCGGATGAAACGCGTTTCCTCGCGCCCTGGTACAAGGAAAACCGCGATCGCGGCGTGGAGGTTGTTGCCTTGATGTTCGAGCACTTCGGTGACTTCGAAAAGGCGGCGAAGCAGGTGCGCATCTGGCGCGAGAAATACGGCGTGGAATATCCGACGTTGATCGCGGGCACCTCCGAGAAGCAGAACGTCGCGGATGCACTGCCGCAGCTGAATACCTTCCTCGCGTTTCCGACGACAATTTTTATCGGGCGCGACGGCGACGTGGCGCGCATTCACACCGGCTTCAACGGGCCAGCGACGAACCGATACGAAGAAGGCATCGCCGAGTTCAACGCAACTGTCGATGCATTATTGAAACAGGAATGAGACGGAGACCGATTCGATGAAACACACCGGCATTGCCGCGTTCCTCAAGCATCACTACCGGCACTTCAATGCCGCATCCGTCATCGATGCCGCTGATGGTTATCTCGCGCAGTTGAATGGTGGCGGCAGGATGATGATCACGCTCGCCGGCGCGATGAGCACGGCCGAGCTCGGTCTTTCCCTTGCCGAGATGATTCGCCGTGACAAGGTGCACGCGATCACATGCACCGGTGCAAATCTCGAGGAAGATGTCTTCAATCTTGTCGCGCACGATCACTACATTCGCGTACCGAACTGGCGCAACCTGACGGCGGAGCAGGAAAAGGAACTTGAGCGCGGCGGACATAACCGCGTTACCGACACCTGCATTCCCGAAGACAAGGCCTTTCGTGCCATCGAAAATGAAATTCTCGAACTGTGGCAGCGGGCGGACAAGAAAGGCGAACGGTATTTCCCGCACGAGTATTTCTACCAGTTGATTCGCGAAGGGATGATCGAAAAAAGTTACCAGATCGATCCTGCGAACTCCTGGCTGATCGCGGCCGCGGAAAAGAACCTGCCGATCTTCGTGCCGGGCTGGGAGGATTCCACGCTCGGCAACATTTTTGTTTCGCACGTTCTTGAAGGCGATCTTTCCGGCTTTCATCTCGTAAAGAGCGGACCGGAATACATGGGCGCGCTCGCCGACTGGTACGTCTCGACGACGATGGGCAAGTCGCTGAAGGAACTTGAAACTGTCGGCGGTAAAGACGATGACGATGTCGTGCACATGCGCGCCATTCCCGGCGAGCAGGCGAAAACAACGGTCGGTTTTTTCCAGATCGGTGGCGGCATCTCGGGAGATTTTCCGATCTGTGTCGTGCCGATGATCCACCAGGATCTGCGTCGTGCTTGCCCGTACTGGGCGTACTTCTGCCAGATCAGTGATTCGACCACGAGTTACGGTTCGTACTCCGGCGCAATTCCGACGGAAAAAATCACCTGGGGAAAACTGGATGTCGATACGCCGAAGTTCGTGATCGAATCGGACGCGACGATTGTCGCGCCGCTGATTTTCCAATACGTACTCGAAGGCGGCGCGTAAGCCGTTCAATCGAGCGCGTAGCCCGGATGGAATGCCGTCCCGGAGGGCGGCATGAAATCCGGGATGCTCCTGCGGTGACTCCCGGATTCCAGCACGCTGCCGCGTGCCTTCATCCGGGCTACGGAATCCCGATGACCGATGAAAAACAAAAACAGTTGAAAGAACAAACCCGCGCCGCCTGCCTGAAGGCCGCGCGTGATGCATACAGTGACGCGCAAATGCGCGGCCTCTGCGCCGAAGGCGCGCTCGAAGCCGCACTCGGTGCGATCGAAATGCTGGATCTTGACGCGCTCGCCGAGCAGAAAACCCGGCAATGACGACCAGCTCGCGCGACATCGATTTTCCCGACAAGGATCAGCCGCTGCGTGATGACGTGCGCCTGCTCGGGGCGATGGTCGGCGACATGCTGCGCGAACAGGGCGGCGAGGATTTCTTTCAACGTGTCGAAGCCGTGCGCAATGCGGCCATCCGCCGTCGAGAAGATGGCAGCGCCCGCGACATGCAGGCGGAGCTCGGAAGACTCGAACCTTTCGAAGCGCGCGAACTCGTGCGCGCGTTTTCAACCTATTTCCAGATGGTGAACCTGGCCGAACGCGTGCATCGCATTCGCCGCCGCCGCGATTACGAACGCGTCACGGAACCGCAGCCGGAAGGGTTCGCGGACAGCGTCGCGCGCCTGCGCGATGCGGGGATTGATGACGCGGCGATCTGCGAGGCCGTATCGAAACTTGTCATTGAACCGGTGTTCACCGCGCATCCCACCGAAGCCATGCGCCGCACCCTGCTGGAAAAACAGCAGCGTGTTGCCGAAGTCATGATCCGGCGTTTTGTTGAAGACATGACGCCGCGTGAAGAAGGCGTCGCGCTTGCGCAACTGCGCGAGGAAATCACCGCCGCCTGGCAGACCGAGGAACATTCCGCTGCACGCATGACTGTCGCGAACGAGCGCGACAACCTGCTGTATTTTCTTGGCAGCGTCATTTACCGCGCGCTTCCCGTGTTTCTCGAGCAGATCGAGAGACAGCTTGACGGCCTGCCGGGCAGTCTCGTGCCCGACCGGTTGCTGCGTTTCGGTTCCTGGATTGGCGGCGACATGGATGGCAATCCGAACGTCAATCACGAAACCATCCTGGATTCACTCACAACGCATCGCGCGCTGATCGTGCATCGTTATCGCGGCGAACTGAAAAACCTGTACCGGCTGTTGAGCCAGTCGCATTCACGCATCAACGTCGATACTGCGATTACTGAGCGCATTCGCGAATACGCGGCCATGCATCCCGTCGAACACGAATCCATCAGTCACCGGCATCGGAACATGCCGTATCGCGTGCTGCTGCGCCTGATGAGTGCACGATTGCGCGCCAATGCCGAGGACCGCGCAGGCGGTTATGAAAACGCGCAGGCCTTCGCGGAGGATCTCGAGAAAATTCACGCAAGCCTCCGCCTCAACCAGGGTGAGCACGCGGGATTGTTTCTTGTAAAACGCCTGCTGCGTCGCGTACGCGCGTTCGGCTTTCATCTCGCCGCATTGGATGTTCGCCAGGACAGCCTCGTATTCCGCCGCAGTCTTGGCGCACTGATGAACGACGCCGACTGGCTGGAACTCGATTCAGTCGCGCGCGCGAAACGCATCCGCGAAGCGTGGCGTGACGAAGGAAAGCCGGCAGCGACCGCGCAGGATGAAGCCGCAAACACCTTGCGCGTGTTCAACGCCATCAACGAGAGCCGGCGGCGCTTCGGTGACGACGCCGTCGGCGATGTTGTTATCAGCATGGCGGAAGCGGCGGATGACGTGCTTGGCGTGTTGCTGCTCGCGCGCTGGGCAGGATTGCATGACGAGGCCGGCGGCGTGCCACTGGATGTTGTGCCGCTTTTCGAAACCGTCGGCGATCTCGAAAATTCAACTGCCGTGATGACGAAGCTTTTCGATGATCCCGTGTATCGCGAACACCTCGCCGCGCGCGGCAACGTGCAGCGCGTGATGCTCGGTTACAGCGACAGCGCGAAGGACGGTGGCGTGGCAGCATCACGCTGGGCCTTGCAGCAGGCGCAATCGCAATTGGTATCCGTTGCGCGCACCGCTGGTGTGACGCTCACGTTTTTCCACGGTCGCGGCGGCACCGTCAGCCGTGGTGGCGGACGCGTGCATCGTGCCGTACTCGCCGCACCGCCCGGCACGGTCAACGGCGTGCTGCGCGTCACCGAGCAGGGCGAAATCATCAACGCGAAATATGGTTTGCGCGGCATCGCGATGCGCACCTTCGAGCAGATGGCGGGCGCGATGCTGATCGCGGATCTTGCGCCGGCGCCTTCACATGAAGATGCGCCGGAGTGGACAGCCGCGATGGAGCGCGTCTCGAACGAATCACGCCGCTGTTTTCGCGAGCTCGTTTACGAAAACGAAAGTTTCTACGATTTCTTTCGCACCGTGACGCCGGTGGATGTCATCGAGCGGATGAAGATCGGCTCGCGTCCCGCGGCGCGCCGGAAGGGGAAAGGAATCGGTGATCTCCGTGCGATTCCGTGGGTGTTCGCCTGGACACAGAACCGCTGCATATTGCCGGCGTGGTACGGCTTGGGCACGGGACTGAACGCATTGGTCGAGCACGCGGGCCTGGACAGCGTGCAGCACATGGCGCGCGCCTGGCCGTTTTTCGCGAACCTGCTGGATGATGTCGAAATGGTGATTGCGAAAACCGACATGGATATCGCGGATCGCTACTTCGCCCTGCATGACGATCCGTCCGGCATCGGCGCGAAAATTTCCGCCGAGCACGCGTTGACGGTAAAAATGCTGCTCGCCGCGAGAAATGCAGACACCTTGCTCGCCGACGATCCCGGTCTTGAGCGCGCGATCCGCCTGCGCAATCCCTACGTCGATCCCATGAGTCTTCTGCAGGTCGAGCTATTGGGCGAATGGCGCGAAGCCGGTTCAAAGGACGACGAACACCTGAACGCGCTGATCGCGACCGTCAACGGCATCGCGCAGGGTTTGCAGAACACGGGGTAGTCGCGGAGGCTGGCATCGGGACACAAAGCGCCGGCGTTGCCCGCCGTGACACTGGCGGAGCCGGAAGAACCGAACGATCAAATGAAACGATCGTTCAGCAATATTTCACGTAAGGCATCAGCTTGAAGAGATCCGGATCGCGATTGTTTCCGGAAATCCGCGTCGGGCTGCCGCTTAGCTCGCGCACGAGCACCAGGTCGGTCGAAGGTTCGATCGCCTGCTTGCACTTCCACGCGATTTCATCGATGGACCGCCGTGATTCGATCACGAAAAACGAGCTGGTCTGATCCCAGAACTTTGTCGTCCCGTCGAGAATCGCCGCCTGAAGCGCGTCGTAGCGCTCATCGTGCGTCCTGCCGTTGACATCACCATCCTCAAGCCGAAAGCTGATTCCATAGATGTTCATCCCCATCTCCTTTACTTCCGCTCCTGCGAAAATAAAGCGTAGTTCAGCGATCCGGCAGGATACGGGATTTCAGACGAATGGTATTCCGGGCGCAGAAACTGGCACGCGGCATGCAGAAAAGGAATTTTTCAGGCACCGAAACTGCCGCAAGCGCGCATCGCCGGACTAGACTTGCCGCTCCAGTTTCCATACGGGGGCACGCCATGCAATTTTTCGATCCCTTCGCGCCAGCGTTCTGGGTAATGGTCGGGATGTCCGTGCTCTGTGGCAGCATCGTCGGGCTGGAACGCCAATTGCGCGGCAAACCGGCCGGCATTCGCGTCAGCGTTCTCATCTGCCTGAGCACGGCCGTGTTCATTCATCTCGGCGCGAGCGCCGGTCCGGGCAGCGATCCTTCGCGCGTGCTCGGGCAGATCATCACCGGCGTGGGTTTTCTTGGCGCGGGCGTCATCATTTCACGTGAAGGCACGATCACAGGCGTCACGACCGCTGCCGTCGTCTGGGTGCTGGCGGCGATCGGCGGCACCATCGGGTTCGGGAATTACCTGGGTGCGCTGGCGCTTTCGCTGGTCACGCTGCTCGTCCTCTGGGTGATGGACGATCTCGAAGACCGCCTCACCGCGATCTTCGGTCGCGGCGCGCACAAACCCGTGAAAGAAAAAACGAAAGACTGAATTGCCGCAGCCATTTCATCCTGCCAGGGCGGTTTTTTTTCCAGAATGCTGCCGATTGCGTTCGCCGGCCCTCACGGAATACGCTGCCTTCGGTAAATGTGGGCTTTCTAAAGAGGAATGAAAGATGTTCGCACGCGCGGGATTGTTGCTGGTGGCGGCGCTGTGTCTCGGCGCTTCCGATTGCCGCCTGGATGAAGACGGGCTCGGTCCGGAAGAGCCGACTGATTTCGATACCTTGCAATATGAAGGCGGCACGGACGTAAAGGGTGATGTCAGCGGCATCACCGGCAAGCGCTTGCAGGTGATCCGGGACATCAATACCTTCAGTGAATTCTGGGCCGATCACGCCGCCGGGTTCGCACCGCAACCGGCGCAGCCGACAGTGACGTTCGGCACCGACATGGTCGTTGCCGCGTTCATGGGCCAGCGCACAACAGACGGTTACGCGGTAACGGTCGAAGATATTCGCGAGAACAACGAGTTCATCGTTGTGGAAATCGAACTGGAAACACCTGGCGACAATTGCGCGGTTGCGCAGTCCGTGACACAGCCGCATCACGTCATCGTGTTGCCGGATTCCGATCTGCCGGTGCAGTTCAGTGAGAGCACGGTGGAAGCGCCGGCGTGTTGAAATCCCCCCGCGGCGCTGCGCGCCGCGGCCCCCTTTTGAAAAAGGGGGCCAACGTACTCCATCACTGCAATGCTTCCGGCAACTCCAGTGCGCGTAGCGCGTAGGTTGGGGTGAGCGCAGCGAACCCCAACATCGAAAGCGTTGGGGTTCGGGAATACCTCACCCCAACCTACAACTTCGGTGGATTCTCAAGATACTCTGTCACCAACGCCGTCATCGCCTTGATACCAACCGGTATTGACGAACCATCGGCGCGAAATGTCGGCGTATGCAAACCACCGGAACCTTCTTCGGGGTTGAGCGTGCCGAGACGAAAATAGAATCCGGGCACGACGTTCGAGAAATACGCGAAATCCTCGCCGCCCATGGTCGGCTCCATCTGCTGCACTTCAACATCGGCAAGTTCCGATCGCAACGTTTCGCCGGCCCACTCTGACAACGCCGGATCATTGATGACCGCCGGCGTGTTCCTGTTGTAAATCAACTCGTAGCTGCCGCCGTGCGCCTGCGTGATGCCGTTCGCAATCGCCTTGATGCGCTCGACGGTTTTGTCCTGCACGGTCTTGTCGTACGTGCGCACCGTGCCTTCCATTTCCACGCTGCCCGGAATGATGTTGAAGCGTTCGCCACCGTGAATCATGCCGACGGTGACGACAACCGGATCGCGCGGATTGATGGTGCGCGAATCGATGGTCTGCAGCGCACCGACAATTTCCGCGGCGATGACAATCGGATCCTTGCCGAGATGCGGGTACGCGCCATGCGTCTGTTCGCCGTTCACGGTAAGAACGAAATGATCCGTCGCGGCGAACGCGGGCCCGACGGAGTAACCGATCTCGCCGACTTCCAGGTCCGGGAAGCTGTGCAGCGCGAAAATTGCATCCGGTTTCAGTTCCTCGAACACGCCTTCTTCAAGCATGAACTCGGCGCCGCCTTTTTCACCGGGCGGCACGCCTTCCTCGGCGGGCTGGAAGATGAACATCACCGTGCCGCGCAGTTCGTCTTTCATATTAACGAGTGCCTGCGCGGTGCCAAGCCCGACGCTCATGTGGATGTCGTGACCGCAGGCGTGCGCGACGCCGACTTGTTGGCCTGCAAATTCGGTGGTTTTCGTCGACGCGAACGGCAATCCGCTTTTCTCGGTCACGGGCAGCGCGTCCATGTCCGCGCGCACGGCGACGACAGGACCGGGCTTGCCGGTGTCGAGTACGCCCACGACGCCGGTAACCGCGATGCCGGTTTTCACTTCAAGGTCCATCTCACGCAAGTGCGTCGCGATGCGCTCGGCAGCTTCGAATTCGTGGTTGCCAAGCTCGGGATTTTCGTGCGCCCAACGGCGGAACTCCATTACCGACTCGAGCTGTTCGTCGGAAAGCAGCTCCGCGGCGAGCGCGGCATCCGGAAAAATCGGCGCCAGTAACACGAGCAGGCAGACAATGCGACGCATGATGAAACCTCCAGCCGGGTACGCATCAAGCGTAGCAGACAGCCATCGGCGAAGAGGTCCGAAAACGGCGAGTGTTTGTTTCCACGCAGCGTTATCCTTCTGCGTCATGGAGTATCACAACGTTCAAATGCCCGATCCGGAAATCTGCGAGCGCGCCCGCCACGCGCGCGACCTGCGCTTCGACGGACGCTTTTTCATTGCGGTGAAATCCACCGGCATTTATTGCCGGCCGGTGTGTCCCGCGCCGACCGCCCGGGCAGCGAACGTGACGTACTTTCCGACCGCGGCAGCATCTGCCGAAGCGGGATACCGTCCCTGTTTGCGCTGTCGTCCGGAAGCAGCGCCTGGCACGCCAGCCTGGCAGGGCACGTCCACAACCGTCGCACGTGGATTGAGACTGATCGGCGAAGGCGCGCTGGATCGTGGTTCCGTTGACGATCTTGCCGAACGCCTCGGCGTCACCAGCCGGCACTTGTCGCGCTTGTTTCGCGAACATCTTGGTGCGAGTCCGGTGACAGTTGCGCAGACGCGGCGGCTGCAATTCGCGAAACGGCTGATCGACGAAAGCGCGTTGAGCTTCTCGGACGTCGCGCTCGCCGCCGGTTTTGGCAGCCTGCGCCGTTTCAACCACACGGTTCGCGAAACGTGGGGCCGCAGCCCGGGAGAGCTTCGAAAATTGCGCCAGCGCACGCCGGAACGAAAATCCGAAATGGCGCTCACCATCGCCTTGCGCGCGCCGTTTGATGCAGAACACTGGCTCACGTTTCTCGGCAAACGCGCGATTCCCGGCGTGGAGTTGGTTGCCGATGGCGCGTACTCGCGCGTGCACGTTACGAAGGATGGCGCGGGAACGGTCAGCATCCGGCCGCTGCCGGATGTGCCTGCTGCCGAGGTGACCGTGCGGAATATTCCGCCCGCGGAATTGTTTACGGTGGTTCGTCTTGCGCGCGCCTTGCTGGACGCCGACGCGGACCCGGCGAGCATTGCCGAAATCTTGCGCCGTGATCGCGCGCTCGCGCCGCGCGTGCGGCGTTGTCCTGGCCTTCGCTTGCCCGGCGCGTGGAACCCTTTCGAACTTGCCGTGCGGGCCGTGCTCGGGCAGCAGGTCAGCGTTGCTGCCGCGCGCACACTTGCGGCGCGGCTGGTCGAGCGATTCGGGCAGGAACTTTCCGAACCGCTCGCAACAGGACTCACGCACACATTCCCGACACCGGAGAAGATTGCCGCGGCCAATGTTTCGTCGCTCGCGGGCATCGGCTTGCCCGGCAAGCGCGCGGAAGCATTACGCGGATTGGCGAAAGCCGTCGCCAGCGGTGATGTCGATTTCAGCGCAACGCCCGTAGAGCTTTGTGAATCACTGGAGGCGTTGCCCGGCATCGGTGCATGGACCGCGCAGTACATCGCGATGCGCGCATTGCGCGATCCGGATGCACTGCCGGCGAGTGACCTCATCCTGCGGCAGATGCTGGGCGACGAAAAACCGTTGAGCGCTCGTGCCGTTGAACAGCGCGCTGAAGCGTGGCGGCCGTGGCGCGCGTACGGGTTGATTCATCTGTGGGCGCAAGCGAGCGAAAAGTAGTCGTAGTTGGGGTGAGCGGAGCGAACCCCAACGCATGTAAAAGGAAACAGAATGACAGATCACAATTTCGCAGCGACGCCGGAACCGCCTTACTACGCGGTCATTTTTACTTCGCAACGCACGGCGGGCCATAGCGATGGCAATGACGGTTACGACGAAACCGCAGATCGCATGACGGAACTCGCCGCAACCATGCCCGGCTTTCTCGGCATTGAAACCGTGCACAACGCCGATGGTCTAGGCATTACGGTTTCCTACTGGCGTGATGAGGCGTCGATAAAAAACTGGCGAGCGAACGCGGAGCACGCTGCCGCGCGAAAGCGTGGTCGTGAGGAATGGTATGAACATTTCGAGTTGCGTGTCGCGAAGGTGGAGCGTGCGTACGGAAAATCCCCCCGGCTTGCTTCGCAAGCCGACCCCCTTTTTCAAAGGGGGTCGCTTTCCTCTCGCACGGTCGGCTCTGATTAAAGGAATGAACATGAAACATTGGTGCCGAATGAAAAGCCTCATTGGCGACCTGATCCTTGTCGAGGGAAACGGCGCGCTGCTGGAGATTGGCTTCACGACAGGCATGCGTCCGTCAAAACCGCCGAATGATGCAAAGGAAAACGTCGCACCGTTCGCGAAAGTCATTCGTCAGCTCGAAGAATATTTCGCGGGCAAGCGAAAGGATTTCGACTTGCCGCTTGCGCCAGCCGGCACCGTGTTTCAGCAAAGCGTGTGGAAAGCACTGATGACGATTCCCTTCGGGAAGGCCGTTTCGTATTCGGACATTGCAAACAGCATCGGCAATCCGAATGCGGTTCGTGCAGTCGGTCTTGCGAACGGCCGCAACCCGATTCCGATCGTGATTCCTTGTCATCGCGTTATCGGCAAGGACGGTTCGCTTACCGGTTATGGCGGTGGTTTGCCGATCAAGGAGAAGCTGCTGGCGCTGGAGGGAATCGAAAGTGGCGCGGGGCGAAAGAATTTTTTAGTGTTCGAGTAAGAAAGACAAACACTACTCGCTGCAAAGCGTAGCCCGGATAGAGCGGAGCGAAATCCGGGAACAGACCGCGACAAATTGTTGGGGGTTCGCGGCGCTCACACCAACCTACACCACGCGGTTCAACTTCTTTCCGCTTCGAAACGCCGCAATGCATTCCGCCATCTGCTGAATCGCGCGCTGCCGTGCCTCAACTGCCGCCCAGGCAACGTGCGGCGTGACGATGAGGTTCGAAATCGAATCATCGAGCAAGGGATTGCCATGTACCGGCGGTTCTTCCGAGAGCACGTCGATTCCCGCACCGCCGATTTCACCGGCGCGCAATGCATTGGCCAGCGCCGCTTCATCGACAAGCGCGCCGCGCGCTGTGTTGATGAGGATCGCCTCGCTTTTCATCATCGAAAATGCATTCGCGTCGATCAGTTTTTCGGTTTCCGGCGTCAGCGGGCAATGCAGGCTCAGGATATCCGCTTCGCGCAACACCGTTTCGAATGCCGTGCGTCCCGCACGCGGCTCCTTGCCCTTGCGCTCAGCGATCATCACGCGCATGCCGAAGGCCTCGGCAATACGCGCGACGGCCTTGCCGAGTTCGCCATGACCGATGATGCCGAGCACGCGGCCGTTCAGCTCATGGAACGGGAAATCCAGCAGCGTGAACTGCGGTGATTTCTTCCACGTGCCGTTCGAAAGCAGACGCCGGTAACCGTCGATGTTCTGGTTGAGCGCGAGCAGCAACGCGAACACATGTTGCGCAACCGCCGGCGTGCAATAAGCGCGAATGTTTGTCACGGCAATGCCGCGCGCTTTTGCGGCGTCGATGTCGATGTTGTTGTAGCCGGTCGCGGCGAGGGCGATGAGTTGAAGTTCGGGCGCTGCGTCCATTTCGGCGGCACCGATGCGGCACTTGTTCGCGAGAATCACATTCGCGTCTTTGACGCGTGCGGGAAGATCGCGCGGTGCGGTTACGTCGTGCAACACGAGGGAGTCGAGAGAATCGTGCAACGGCGCTGGGTCAATGTCGCCGTTCGAGACCGTCGCAAAGTCGAGAAATACACCTTTCATGACTTGCGCGAATCGCTGTCCTTGCCGCCGGACAAACCTGCCGTCACCACGAAACGCATCGCGGTTTCCATGCCCATCTCGACGGGCGTGACGCGATCACGCGGCACGAAGATCGTGTAGCCGCCGATCTGGTAACTCATCGGAAAATAAACCGCGATGCGATCATCTTCGCCGAGCGGAGCGGGCAGGGTTTCGGAATCCTCGCAGGTCACGAAGCCGATGATGCGATGACCGTCAAGATCGACCATGACCACGCGATCGAAATGCTTGCCGCCGCCGGAAATGAACTTCATGAAATCCTGCACCGCGCCGTAAACAGTTTTCACCAGCGGAATGCGGTTGAACAGGCCGTCCCATAGCCCGAAGATTTTCCGGAACAGCCAGGCGCGCGCCAGCAGCCCGATGCTGAAAATCAGCAGGATGCCGAGCAGGATGCCCATTCCAGGTACGTACCAGGCATTCGGAATGAGCCAGATCACCACCGCGCCGAGCAGCTTTTCGGCGGCGGACCCGAGCCACCACAGCACGGCGACGGTGATCGCGATCGGGAGCACGGTTACCAGGCCGGTGAAGAAGATTCTGCCGAGAACGCGGATGTTCATGATGTTCACAATGCGAGGCGGGTTTTCAACATCTTACACCGGGAGGCGCGAGACGATGGTTATCGACGTTCTGTGGGAGCGGTATCCTGCCGCGATTTTTCGATATTCGCGGCAGGATGCCGCTCCCACATGTCTTCGACCACTGGGTGATGCGTGTCACCGCTCACTGCTTGACGCCGGCATCCCGTCCGAATCGAGATCAAGCTGCGTGGCCGCCCAGTTCAGCACTTTCTGCACGCGCGGCGACACCAGCCGCCATGCCTGCTCGAAACTCACCCAGCGAAACTCGACGTGTTCGAGCTCGCCGGTCACAGGGTTCGGCGCGATGCTCACGGCATCCTGCGTCGTGTGCGCGATGTAATACCGCGCGACCTTGCCGCGGTTGTACGGCGGCGTTTCGAAGAAATCCTCGCCCCAGCGGAAGTCGAGCTCCGTGATGCCGGATTCCTCGGTGGTTTCGCGTTGCGCGGCTTCGAGCGGCGTTTCGTCGTCCTCGACCATGCCCTTCGGGAAATCCCAGTGCTTGAAGGCGCGCAACAGGAGAAACAACAAACCGTGTTCCGACTCCCTGACAACGATGGTGCCGGCACTGAGACGTTTCTCGGCGTGGCTGCGTGCAGGATGTCGGTTTGCATTCATCGTTGTCGTAGTGTCAGCAAGGGCGGTTGCCGCACGACTCGCCGGGTGGCGAGGACGCCGGTCGCTCCGACGAACAGTGTGCCAGCCACAAGCCCGATCAGCCAGACCCCGGGACTGGTCTGGTAATCCAGCGAGAAAACGCGCGTGGCCAGCAGCCAGCCGGATACCGAGGCCGCCACGACCGCGAGCGCTGCGGCCAGCAGGCCGAGCAGCGTGAATTCCGCGACAACGCCGGCGAGCACGGTCCGCTGCGTGGCGCCCAGCGTTCTGAGCACCGCGGATTCGAAGCGCCGTTCCTCGCGCGTGGATTGCACGGCGGCCAGCAGCACCAGCACACCGGCGGCGAGCGTGAACAGGAAAATGTACTCCACCGCGAGTGCCGCCTGGTCCATGACGCTTTTCACCTGCGCCATGATCGAATCGAGATCCACCACGGTTACCGACGGATATTCCCGCACCAGTTCCAGCAGCATCGGCGCTTGTTCACGCGGCAGGTAAACGCTGGTGAGGAAGGTCGCGGGATAGCCTTCCAGCAAACCGGGCGGCACGACCATGAAGAAATTCGGCTCGAAGGAATCCCAGTCGATCTGCCGGAT
Organism: Gammaproteobacteria bacterium; assembly: GCA_036381175.1. Taxonomy (GTDB): domain Bacteria; phylum Pseudomonadota; class Gammaproteobacteria; order Natronospirales; family JAJUFS01; genus JAJUFS01. Next base: position 101,483 of record DASVDI010000006.1, on the reverse strand, counting down.
ACTGTCGACCGTCACGGTGATCTGCTCGCCAGCGATGTCGTAGGTGAGTTCATCACCAAGCGCGACACCGAGCCGCATCGCCGCTTCCTCTTCGAGCGAAACCAGCGGCTCGCCGTATTCGGTTGGCGTCCACCATTCGCCAGCGATGACGGTGTTGCTGTCCGAAAGCTCGCCTGCCCAGGAAAGGTTCTGCTCGCGCTCGGCGAAGCGTTCGGAGCTTTCCGGCCCGGAGAAATCAATTTCCGTAATCGGCGTGCCGTTGATGGCGGTCAGGCGCGAGCGAACCATCGCCTGCATGTTCGGCGCGTCGATATTTCGTTCACGGAAGAATTCGCGAATACCGTCGCGCTGCTCCGGCTGGATGTTCACCATAAAATGATTGGGCGCATCTTCCGGCAGCATCGCCTGCCAGCTTTCGAGAAGATCAGTGCGCACCACCGCGAGCAGCAACAGCACCAGCATGCCGAGACCGAACGCCATCACCTGCACGATGGAATCGCGTCGCCGCCGGGCAATACTCGCCACGCCGAACCGCCACGCGACGCCAACACCGCGACGGAAACGGTTGAGTACAAGGACCAGCGCGGCCGCGCCGAGCGCGAGCAGCAACGCACCGCCCGCGCCGCTGCCGAGCACGTACAGCGAGAGTTCCAGATCGCCGGTTTCGGTGACGAGAATCGCGGCAATCGCAGCGAGCGCAATGGAATACACCAGCCAGCCGGTGACAGGCACGCCGCCCACATCACGACGCAGCACGCGGATCGGCGCCGTGCGCACGAGTCCGAGCACTGGCGGCAAACCAAAACCTGCGAGGATGATGACGCCGAGCGCGAGCGACCACGGCGCGGACGCCAATGAGGCCGCCGGCAATGCTTGGCCGATGAGGTCTTTCACGAGATACAACAGCAGCGCCTGCGCGCCGTAGCCGAGCACGATGCCGGCGAGCCCCGCGCCGATCGCGATCAACAACAGTTGCGCGAGATAGCCCCACAGCACCTCGCGCCGGCTCGCACCCAGACATTTGAGAATCGCGACGGTGTCGGTTTCACGTGTCGCGTAACGGCGCGCCGCCATGGCAATGGCGACGCCCGCGAGCAGCACCGCGACCAATGCGGCGAGATTGAGAAAGCGGTCAGCGCGCTCCACGGCGCGCGCGAGTTCCGGACGCGCATCGTCAATATCCTGCAGGCGCTGACCGGATTCGAGTTCGGGTTCGACGGCTTCACGGTACGCGTCCACCGCGCCGCGCGCGCCCGCAACCAGCAAGCGATGCGAAACACGGCTCGCGGGGCCGAGCAATTGCGTGCCTTCAAGATCGTCCCTGCGCATCACGAGCATCGGCGCGATATCCACGAACGAAAAACCCTGGTCCGGCGCGTAGGAAATCACGCGCGTGAGCGTGAAGGTTTTCGCACCGACGCGGACTTCATCGCCGGTCTCGATGCCGAGCGCGCCGACGAGACGCGGTTCCGCCCAGATTTCACCGGGCCCGGGCAGCGCGTCGGTTTCGCTCGCAACGCCATAGGCGCGTTCGGAAATTTTCAGGCGGCCGCGCAGTGGATAGCCGTCCGTGACGGCGCGGATTTCCGCGAGCTGGCCGCGCTCGGGCGTGGTGATCACGCTCGGGAATTCCAGCGTGCGAGCCGTTTGCAGACCGAGTTCGCGCGCGGTTTGCTCAAAGGATTCGGAGATTTCATTGCGCGAGCGAATGACAATATCCGCCGCCAGTGATTCCGCCGCGCGCCGTTCCACGCTTTGTCGCACGCGATCCGTCGCGAATCCCACCGACGACAACGCGCCGACGGCGATCACGAGCGCTGCAATTAACACCGCGAGTTCGCCCGAGCGCCATTCGCGGCGCAGTTGGCGGATTGCCAGGGTGACTGGGTTCATTTCTTTGTTGTGCCTTTCATTGTCATTTTGGAAGCAACGTATCCGTAGGGCGGATTAGCGAGCGCCAGCTCGCGTAATCCGCCATCCTCTCGTAATGGCAGATTACGCCTGCGGCTAATCCGCCCTACAACGCCGCTTTCGGCTTCATGCTGCCGCCTGCAAACGGCCAGCGTCGAGCGTGAGAATGCGGTCGCAGCGCGCGGCGAGATGTTCGTCGTGCGTGACCAGCACCAGCGTCGTGCCGCGGCGCGCATTGAGATCGAAGAGCAGTTCGATGATCTTGTCGCCCGTGCGCGTATCGAGTGAGCCTGTCGGCTCGTCGGCGAAGAGAATTTTCGGTTCCGTCGCGAAGGCGCGCGCGATGGCGACGCGCTGCTGCTCGCCGCCGGAGAGTTGATTCGGGTAATGATCGACGCGCCCGGCAAGGCCGACTTCCGCGAGCACTTCCAGCGCGCGGCCACGCGCTTTTTTGTCGCCGGCGAGTTCCAGCGGCAGCATCACGTTTTCAAGCGCCGTCAGCGCGGGCAGCAAATGAAACGACTGGAACACGAACCCGACGCGTTCGGCACGCAGTTTCGCGCGGCCGTCTTCATCAAGATCGTTGAGATTGCTGCCGGAAATCACCACGCTGCCGGACGTTGGCTCGTCCAGGCCCGCGAGCAGGCCAAGCAGCGTGGATTTGCCGGAACCCGACGCGCCGACCACGGCAATCGTGTCGCCCGCCGAAACCGTGAAACTCACGTCGCTCAAAATGGTCAATCGTCCCTCGGGACTGTTGACGGCCTTGCCAAGGTCATCAACGATGAGCAGTGAATCTTTGCTGGAGTGCGTCATGCTGTTGCGATCTCTCTTGTGGTTGATCCTGTTGCTGCCTGCGGTTCCGCTCGCGGCGGAGGAGCAGGACAGCGCTCCGACCGTGCTGATCGTGGGTGATTCGCTTTCCGCAGGCTATGGCCTCGCGCCCGGCGAAGGCTGGGTGAGCCTGCTTGCGCAAAAGCTCGAGGCGGAAGGCTATCCGCATCGCGTCATCAACGCGAGCATCAGCGGCGATACCACGCGCGGCGCACTTTCGAGATTGCCGCGCGCGCTGGACGTGCACGATCCCGAACTCGTCGTCATCGAACTCGGCGGCAACGACGGCCTGCGCGGCTTTCCGCCTGATGTGATGCACGAAAACCTCGCCGCGTTGATCGGCCTCAGCCGTGAATCCGGCGCCGAGGTGCTGCTGCTCGGCATGCGAATCCCCGCGAACTACGGCCCGGCGTACACCGAACGCTTTCATCAAGTGTTTGTGGACCTCGCCAACAGCACGCAGGTTCCCTTCCTGCCGTTCTTTCTTGATGGCGTGGCGCTGAAACCGGAGCTGATGCAGGACGACGGCATACATCCGAACTCGGATGCGCAAATGACGTTGCTGGAGAATGTATGGCCGGTGTTGGCGCCGCTGCTGGAGCCGGATGCGAAGTAGGTTGCGGGTGAGCGTAGCGCACGAGCGATATACGCTCGATAAAAAACCGCCCCGAAGGGGCGGTTCAAATACATCAGCTTCCAGGTTTCAAGCACTACCGTGATTCGAACACCAGGAACCGCGAATTCTCGTAATCCGAAATGACAAGCTTGTTGCGTATTGTCATCACCCCGCTGGGAAAATTCAGGCTGCTGGCTGTTGGAGTGGTCTCGCCAAGATTCCTACTCGAACTGACGAAGTCAGGTTGTCCCAATACGGCATCCGCGAGTTGAAAATCCTGAGTCGGAAAATTGTTCCAGATCAGCACGCGGTTGTTTTCCGAATCCGTAATGAAAAGCTGTACTCCGTTTGAATGGACGCCGACATAAGGGCCGGAGAGAGTGCGCGGCGAGGGCATTTCATCCGCCGTGCCGTCACCATCGCCATCATTTTCTGCCATCAATGTGAAATCCTTCTGACCAATGACGTGATCAGCTGCTTGCCCGGATTCGGTCGGGAATACGTTCCAGAGAAGCGCTCTGTTGTTGTAATCAAGCACGACCAACCGTTGGCCATCGCTCCATATGCCCGAGGGATAAGAAAGACTTTCCGCTGACGGTACATCCAGCCCTCTATTGGATTCACACGTATCGAAATTCTCTTGCCCGAGCACGATATCCGCCGGTGCGCCATGTTGGCCGGCTTCCGGTAACGTGTTCCAGATCATCACGCGGTGATTGTCGATATCCGCGACAATCAGCTTGCCGTCCGGTGTTATATGTTGCGCAACCGGCGCACTCAGGCCCATCTGCGAACACGCGGCATTGTCGGAATCCAGCGAGTTCTGTCCGAGGACAGTACCGATGACGGCGGGACTGCCACTGAGCAATGACGGCAGGTTGTCGTAAATGACGATCCGGCTATGCTCGTTGTCCGCGACGACGAGCCGGCCTTCATATGATTGCGTCGAACCTGGCCCTGAAAAGGACGTCGCGCTCACCGGACGTGAGTCCACGGTGGTGAAATCAGGCTGCCCGACAACGAATACGGCATCGGCGCCATCTACAGCGGGAATACCTGAGTAGGCGAGCACGCGCTCGGCTTCGTAGTCCGTGAGGAAGAGCAGGCCCGTGACAGCGTCATAGCCCGCGTTGCCATGTGGTCCGGCAAATGTTCCGTTCTTCGCGGCCCCGCCCCGATGTTTTTCTCCCGAGACGAAATCCAGTTGCCCGATGACATTTTCGGCGGGCTGGAAATTTTCGAACACGAGCCGAATCTGCAGCGGGTAGTCGATCACTGTCGTTACATTCCCGCGGGTGTCCGCCACAGTGAACCCGACAGTCTGCACGCCGCTTTCCCAACCGGACGTCAGTGATGTTGCGTCCACCGGCGAAAGCGCAAGCGTGTCGTTTTCAACGTTTGTCGTGGACCAGGCGCCGCCATCGCCAAGAGCGGCAAGCGTGCCGCTCAGTTGCAGCGATTCGGGATCCATGGATTCGTTGAAGGTCCAGGTGATCGGTGTGCTGGCCGTGTAATCCGGCGCCAATGTCGCGACAGCAGGCGTGACGTCATTGACGGTGATGGTTACGGAATCGGTATCGCTCGCATCAGAGGCATCGCTTACCGTAACGTCGAATGTCAGCGATGTACCTCCACTGATGACCGGTGCGACAAATGTCGGCTTCTCGGCGCTTGGATCCGAGAGTGTCACGGACGGCCCTGACGATTGTGCCCAGGCGTAGGTCAAGGTGCCCCCGTCCGTGTTAGTTGATGCGGATGCATCAAGCGTTACCGTTGTGTTGTCGTCGACCGCCTGATCGGTACCGGCATTCGCCACAGGCAACGTGTTGCCGCCACCTCCGCCACCACAAGCCGTAAACAATAAAGAAGAAAGAATTACCGCCACAAGGCGGGCCGGTATTTTCGTATGCATGACAATCCCTCCGTGGGTTGTGTCGTTCCGTGCGGCATGCGCGGCAGCGCCGCCGGGAGGGTCAGCATACGGAGAGTTTCTGGCGGTGCCGTTCAGGGTTTTCCGGATTTTTGGTGGTTGATCGTGCGCAGAGCCGCGAGAGTTTTGTGAAGATTCGCGGCAGGATGCCGCTCCTACATCGCTTCGTTTTGCACGATGAAGCACCGGTCTTTGCTGCAAAAAAAAACGCCCGGCGAGCCGGGCGTTTTTTTTTGCTATCTGAAGCTACTTGGCATCTGGTCCGACCCAGACGGCTTCTGTCCATCGACCGTCAGGAAATCCATCTGCATTACCGTCTGTTTCCAAAAGGTTGGAAACGCGGATGCGATCCCGTCCATCAGTGCTGTCGCCAGGAACGGCGAATAACTGACCGAATCCGTTCTGCTCCAGATCGCCCTCAAATAGTACCTGTGTCCCATCGGGCGACCAGCAACTGCCATTTCTAAAGGTTGTTTCGATTCCGTCAGCATGGATGATATCGCCGGTTACGGTGCGCCGTTCGGTACCGTCCGTTCTCGCACGATAGAGATGTGAGTTGCCGTCTCCGGCGATATCGGCGTTAAATATTATGTATTCGCCGTCGGGCGATGTGCAGTAGGAGGAGGTAACGCCAGAGGTGATGCCTGCGAATTCTCCGGAGATATCGGTAGGCGGAGTGCCTTCAATGCCATTGGCGTAAAGGCGCTCCAGACCCGCTATACGCTTTGTGAACAGAAAACGGCGGTTATCTGGAAGCCAGCTCACGTCAGGCGCGAAATTTGCAACGCTTGCCGCTTCGTCAGTCTCACCATCGATACGAACGCGATCATCAGGGCTGATGGCACCAGCAGGGACTACGAAGACACCGATATTCGTGATGCTGCGCTCCAGCGTGAACGCGAGGGATTCGCCGTCGGATGACCATTGGAACTTGCGTACTTTTCCGATCCCGATGCCACTTTCGTTCACGATGGCCCTTGCACCTCCGACCCAAACATCGAAACCAGTGGCAGGATCGTAGATAAAAAGGTCTTCCCATTCATCTTCTATCCCGAAGATAAACGCGAGTTTTCCTTGATTTGACCACTCGAACTTCAATCTCTGCGATGGATCGTTGTTCATAACCATATCGCGGTTGCTACCGTCCCGTTTTGCGGCGGTGAGCTCTACCGGTGCATCGACGTTTGCTTGTTCGATGAATGTGATGTATTCGCCATCCGGCGACCACGCGAATGGCGTCCCTTCTACAACGTCTATGAAGAGGTTGGCGTTGTTCTGTGCTATTCCTTCAGCCGAGATCCGTAGCGGATTGCTCTCGGAAATATTCGCAACGAACACCTCGTAGCGTTCATCGATGTTTATATCACCACCGAACAACAACTGCGTGCTGTCGGGCGACCAGTAGAAGTGGTCTGCAGAAACATCGCCATTCTCAGTCGATGCACCTCCGGAAATCTTGCGGCGTGGTTCGCTGCCATCCACAGGCATGACAAATAGCTCGCGCTTTTCGTCCGTTTCCAGATCGCCCGTCAACGCCAGCCACTTGCCATCGGGCGACAGCTTGATGGCGGCTATTGCACCGTTCTCGACAATGTCGCCGGTGATGTCGGTTTCGTCGCTACCATCCAGTGCTGCTCTATATAAATTAAACGTGTTGGAGCCGTCTTCCAGTCGAATGCCGTACTTGTAAATGACATGTTTGTGATCGGGCAGCAGGTAGATCGGGGATGCAGAGCTGAATTCATGATTGGTTGAATCAAGATTCGGGTTCAGTTTGCGCGGCGTTTCTAACCCAGGATGATGGAAGTAAACGTGCTCGATTCTGGCTGTTTCTTCGATTCCCGAGTACACCACGCCGTTCGCTTCTTCGACGATGACTTCTGTGCTGGTTGTCGCCGTTGCTTCACCGTCATTCACGGTGACTTCGAAGGCTAGTGTTTCGCTGTTTCTTGTTTTTGGTGCAGTGAAGGAAAGTTCGGCGCTGTCGCCGCCGGTGAGCGCTACCGGTGTGCCGGCAGTTTGCGTCCAGGTGTAGGCCAAGTCGCCGTCCGCATCCTTGACGGTCGCGGTGAGTGTGACGGAGGTCAGCTCCATGACGGGGCCGGTTTCGACAACGGTAACTGTTGGCGAGGGATTTGCCGGTGGGGGCGTTGTTCCACCCGGCGCCGGCGGGTTGGTGCCGCCGGGAGGCGGTGGGGTGGTTCCGCCACCACCACACGCTGTGAGCAATATGGAAGAGATAATTACCGCCACGAGGCGGACGGGTGATTTGATATGCATGACATTCCCTCCTTGGGATTTGTGTCGTTCCGTGCGGCATGCGCGATGGCGCCGCGGGGAGGGTCAGGCTACGCGGCTTGTTTCTACGATTCGTTCAGGTTTTGCCGGATTTTGCGACGCGGGTCGCGTTCAGGCGGCGAGGTGATCCGCGAGTGCGGTGAGATCGGGGAAGGTGAGGGCGGGCGGGGCGAGCAGGCGTGTCACGCGGGTGTCGCGGTGAATCCAGGCGGCGTGCATGCCGGCGGCGAGTGCGCCACGCACGTCGCAGTCGATGTCATCGCCCGCGTGCAGGGTTTCGTGCGGCTGGACGCCCGCGAATTTGCAGGCCTGGCGGAATATTTCCCGGCCGGGTTTCGCGCAACCGGCGTCGCGTGCGGAAAGCGTGAAATCGAAGTACTCCCCAAGACCCGCCGTTTTCACGCAGGCGTTGCCATTGGTGATCGCTGCAACAAGGAACTTCGATTTCAGGCGGGCAAGCGCAGGGAACACGTCCTCGAAGCAATCAACAGTATTACGTGCGCTCCAGAAGGCATCGAAAGCGGCGTCGGCCAGCGCTTCGTCATCGCCGCCGCGTTGAAGGGCGAGAAGAATGGACTGGCGGCGCAGGGCGGTGATGTCGTCGCCAAGCTCCGGGTGCAGTTTCTCGACGTCCTGGCGCAACGCGCGCAGGTCCTGTGGCGAGAACTGGCTGGCGGTGGCCGGGCAATTTTCCGTCAACCAGCCGTGCAACACGTTTTCCGCGCGCGCGATGACCGGCGCGATCGCCCAGAGCGTGTCGTCGAGATCCAGCGTGACAAGTCGGAGTGTATGCATCAGTGATCGCAAGGGCTTCGTTGGAAGCGGCGAAGTGTAGCGATCGCCAGTTTCCGGTTAAAGGTGGGCCGCGGCGCGTTTTCGCCGCGAAGCGGTTGTTTCCTCACGATTTTTCCCGGATTGCTCGCCTTGCCCCGGCGCCTCGCCGGGTGCTATACCCTGTATATTGTGGAATTACGGCCAACCGGATTGCCGGCACCTTTGGCCGACAACCATCAACAATAGATATCGAGGAGCTTCGCCGTGGTCGAAAAGATCTGGTTGAAACATTACCCACCCGGTGCGCCTGCCGAAATCGACGCGACCCGTTTCACGTCCCTGCGGCACATGCTGGACACGAGCTTCGAGCGGTACCGCGACCTGCCGGCATTCTCGAACATGGGCAAGGTGCTGACCTATGCGGATATCGATCAGCAAAGCCGGTATTTCGCGGCGTTCCTGCAGAAAGTCGCGGGCCTGAAGAAGGGCGATCGCGTCGCCATCATGATGCCGAACCTGCTGCAGTATCCGGTCGCGCTTTCGGGTGTGTTGCGCGCAGGCCTCGTGGTAGTCAACGTGAATCCGCTGTACACGGCGCGCGAGCTGGAACACCAGCTCAAGGATTCGGGCGCAAAGGCGATCGTCATCCTCGAGAATTTCGCGACCACGCTTGAGAAGGTCATCGACAAGACCGACGTGAAAACGGTCATGACTACGCGCATCGGCGACATGCTGCCGTTCCCGAAATCCGCGCTGGTGAATTTCGTCGTCAAGCGCGTGAAGAAAATGGTGCCGGCCTGGAATATTCCGGGCGCGATTTCCTTTCACAAGGCGATCAGCGAAGGCAAATGGCAGACGCTGGATGAAGTGGACCTTTCGCAGGACGACTGTGCGTTTTTGCAGTACACGGGCGGCACGACGGGCGTTTCGAAAGGCGCGGTGCTCACGCACGGCAACATGATTGCGAATTTCCTGCAGCTCAAGCACTGGGCCGGCGACATGTTCGCGGAAGGACAGGAAAAGGCGATCTGCGCGCTGCCGCTGTACCACATCTTTTCATTGACCGTGAATTGCCTGCTGTTCATGAATCTCGGCGGGTTGAACATTCTCATCACCAATCCGCGCGACATGAAAGCCTTTGTGAAGGAACTGGGCAAGCAGCCGTTCACTGCGATCACCGGCGTGAACACCTTGTTCAACGGCTTGCTGAACACGGAAGGGTTTTCTGACCTCGACTTCAGCGAGCTGAAGTTTGCGCTGGGCGGCGGTATGGCCGTGCAGCGTTCCGTGGCCGAACGCTGGCAGAAAGTGACGGGCAAGGGACTGACGCAAGGCTACGGCCTGACGGAAGCCTCGCCAGTGACAAACGCGAACATACTTGGCGCGACGGAATTCACCGGTTCCATTGGCCTGCCGCTTCCCTCGACGGATGAAAAGATCGTGGATGAAGACGGCAATGAAGTGGCGATGGGTGAAGTCGGCGAGCTTTGCGTCAAGGGTCCGCAGGTGATGAAGGAATACTGGAATCGTCCCGATGAAACCGCGAAGCAGTTATCGCCGGATGGCTGGCTGCGCACCGGCGACATGGCGCGCATGGACGAGAAGGGATATTTCTTCATTGTCGATCGCAAGAAGGACATGATTCTCGTGTCCGGTTTCAACGTCTACCCGAACGAAATCGAAGACGTGATCGCCATGCATCCCGGCGTGCTCGAAGTTGCTGCCATCGGCGCGCCCGACGAGGAGTCGGGTGAAGTCGTGAAGATCGTTGTCGTGAAGAAAGACGAAGCGCTCACGGAAAAGGAATTGAAAGACTTCGCGCGCAAGGAACTTACCGGCTACAAGGTGCCGAAGCATGTCGAGTTCCGCAGCGAGTTGCCGAAGACGAATGTCGGGAAGATTCTGCGGCGCGCGTTGCGGGACGAATAATGAAGAAAAGCAATGGACAGGATTAACAGGATTTTTCAGAATTTACAGGATTAAAAACAGGTCAGGTTAGAAGATGCGATACAAGGACGTAACGCAACAAATTATTGGTGCTGCATTTACTGTCCATAAACAGCTCGGTGGTGGGTTCCTCGAGAAGGTCTATGAAAATGCGCTTGGCCTCGAGCTGCGTCAGACAGGATTGCTCGTTCAGCAGCAGTTTCCAATCCCGGTGTTTTACGGAAACGAGCCTGTCGGCGATTACTACGCCGATCTTCTGATCGAGCGCTCCGTCATTTGTGAGATCAAGGCGGCGGTATCGCTCGCGAAAGAGCATGAACTGCAGCTGGTCAACTATCTTTGTGCAACAGGTTTTGAGACGGGACTGCTCATCAATTTTGGCAAGAGTGTCGCCGTCCGCAGGAAATTCAAGACATACAGAAATCCTGTAAATTCTGAAAAATCCTGTTAATCCTGTCCATTCTTCCCATGATACTGCGGACTCAGCTCATGTACGGCAGCAATCATCGCGCCGGCGTGTTCGGGATCGACACCAGGCGTAATGCCGTGGCCAAGATTGAAGACGTGGCCTGATCCGGTTCCGAAGTCCGCGAGTACGTTTTCGACTTCCGCACGAATTCGTTCCGGTGATCCATACAGCACCCCGGGATCCAGGTTTCCCTGCAATGCCACCTTGTCACCGACGCGACGGCGCGCGTCGCCGATATTGCACGTCCAGTCGATACCGAGCGCGTCGCAGCCGGTTTCCGCCATCGCTTCCAGCCAGAGCCCGCCGTTCTTGGTGAACAGGATGACGGGCACGCGCCGGCCGTCCGATTCCTTCGGCAATTGTTCAACAATGCGTTGCATGTACTGCAATGAAAATTCGCGATACGCGGCATCACTCAACGCGCCACCCCACGTGTCGAAAATCTGCACAGCCTGCGCACCGGCCGCAATCTGTGCGGCGAGATAAACGGCGACGCTGTCGGCGAGTTTCGCGAGCAGGCGATGCGCGGCATCCGGATCGCTGTAAATCATGCCTTTCACGCGCGAGAAATCCTTGCTGGAACCGCCTTCGATCATGTATGTCGCGAGCGTCCATGGGCTGCCGGAAAAACCGATCAGCGGAACACGTCCTGCGAGTTCGCGGCGAATGGTACGCACCGCATCCATCACGTAACGCAGTGATTGTTCCGGGTCGGGAATGCCGAGCGCATCAATGGCGCGCGCGTCACGGACAGGACGTTCGAATTTCGGACCTTCGCCGGTTTCGAAGTAAAGCCCGAGGCCCATCGCATCGGGAATGGTGAGAATATCGGAGAAAAGAATTGCGGCATCGAGCGGGTAACGCGCTAGCGGCTGCAGAGTGACTTCGCAGGCGAGTTCCGGATTCTTCATGAGCTTGACGAACGAACCGGCCTTCGCGCGTGTTTCGCGGTACTCCGGCAAATAGCGTCCGGCCTGGCGCATCATCCATACCGGCGTGCGTTCTACAGGTTCGCGCAACAGCGCGCGCAGGAGAAGATCATTCTGCAGGTTCGCGCTCATGCGAAGACCGCGGCGATTTCCGCCTGGATATGTTCCGCGGCGGCGCGCGGATCGGCGGCGCCGCGAATCGGCCGGCCAACGACGATGTAATCGGCGCCATTGCGAAAGGCTTGCGCGGGTGTGACGACTCTTTTCTGATCGTCAGCCGGGCGATTCTCGACGGGACGAATTCCCGGTGTGACAACCATCAGGCGCGGTCCGAGCTCGCTGCGCAATGCAGCCGCTTCCATGCCGGAAGACACGACGCCATCGCAACCGGCTTCGAGCGCGCGGCGCGCGCGGGAGAGCACGAGCTTTTCGACATCCACCGCGAAACCGAGATCATCGAGATCACCACGATCAAGACTGGTTAGCACGGTAACGGCGAGGACTTTCAGGTCGCCCTTGTTTTCACCCGCGGCTTCCATCACCGCCTGGTTGCCGTGCACGGTCGCGAAGGTGGCGCCGCGCGTGGAAAGCTGCCGGATGGCCGAGCCGACGGTCGCGGGTACATCAAAGAATTTCAAATCAACGAACACTTTTTTCCCCGCTTGAACGAGTTCGTCCAGCAGCGCGAAATAGCCGTCGGTCATGAACAGCTCCATGCCGATCTTGTAGAACTTCACGGCATCGCCGAGCGTTGCCACGAGTTCGCGCGCGGCGCCGGCATCCGGCACGTCGAGCGCGACAATCAGGCGCTCGTCAACGGGAATGGTTTTGTCGGAAAGAAGGGACGGATTCTTGTTCATCGGACTCGTCGTAGCGTTGCGATTCGAGCCGCGATTCTACCATGCACTCAGGAAGCGCCCAGTGCGCGCCGGACAGCGTTCTCGTCGGCGAATTCGCGCACGATGGCAGCGCCGGTGGCTTCCAGCAGAATCAGCCGCCAGTTCGCGCGCGTGTGTTTCTTGTCGAGGCGCATGGCGTGCAGGAGTTTGTCGGGCTTCACATCCGCCGGCAGGCGAACGGGCAGATCGAATTCCCCAAGCAGGGCTTCCAGCCGGGGACGCAGCGCAGGATCGAGGTTGCATTGTTGTTCAGACAGTCTGGCCGCAAGCACGAGCCCGACGGCAACAGCTTCGCCGTGAAGAAAGCGTTCGTAACCCGCTGTGCTTTCCAGCGCATGCGCGAAGGTGTGGCCGAGGTTGAGCAGCGCACGTTGGCCATGCTCGCGTTCGTCGGCCGTGACGATCGCTGCCTTGATTTCGCAGCTGCGTTGAATCGCGTGCGAGAGCGCATCCGGCTCGCGTGCGCGCAACGCACTCGCGTTCATCTCAAGCCAGCTGAAAAAAACCTTATCCGCGATTAGCGCGGCCTTGACGATTTCTGCCATGCCGGAGAAATACTCGCGCTCGGGGAGCGTTTGCAACGTGTCGGTGTCGGCAAACACGGTGAGCGGCTGGTGAAACGCGCCGACGAGATTCTTGCCGGCGGGCAGATCGACACCGGTCTTGCCGCCGATAGATGAATCGACCTGCGCGAGCAATGTGGTCGGTATCTGGATGAAATCGATACCGCGCATCCAGCAGGCTGCGGCAAATCCTGTCATGTCGCCGATGACGCCGCCGCCGAGCGCGATCAACACCGCGTCGCGGCCAAGATTTTTTTCTGCGAGGAAAGACCAGATCCCTTCGACAGTTTCGAGCGTTTTCGTTGTTTCACCCGCGGGAAGAACCAACGTTTCCGCGGCGGGTAACGTCGCGCGCAAGTGATCCAGCCAGAGCGGGGCGACATTTTTATCCGTGACAATCAGTCCCGGGCGCGTGCTAAGGACATTTCGCAGATCGGAGTTGGCGAGAATACCCGCGCCAATGACAACGTCGTATTCCCCGTTCCGGTGATGGACTTTCACGTGGCTCATGGGCAAATCCCTGCATCGCGCAATGCGTCCATCACGGCGCTGGCTACGGTGGCGACGCGACGTCCATCGGTGTTTACGGTGACAGTCGCGCACTCGCGGTACAAAGGCTCGCGCACGGCATAGATTTCCTCGAGGCGGCTGCGCGGGTCTTCGGTGTCCAGCAACGGGCGATGCCGGCCGCGCCGCGTGCGCGCGAGTTGCCAGTCAACGCTTGTCTCCAGGAAAACGACATTGCCGCGCTCTTTCATGCGCTCCCGATTTGCAGCATCAAGCACGATGCCTCCGCCTGTCGCAACGACGGCGGATTCGTCAACGAGATCCGCGAACACCATCGCTTCCCGGCGACGAAAACCTGCTTCGCCTTCCTTCTCGAAAATGAAATCAATATCGACACCGGCGCGCTCGCGTATTTCATGATCGGTATCGAGAAACGGCAAGCCGAGCACCTCCGCCAGCCGGCGGCCGATCGACGTTTTGCCCGCGCCCATGGGACCGATGAGGATCAAGGTGTTCATGTGGAATCCGTAATGCCGAAGCCCATTCTAAACGGGTTCATGATCCGGAAAGAAAAACGCGGCCTGAAGGCCGCGTTTTCGGGGGGCGAGTCTTGTATCACAAGGTGTCGGTGCAGGAACCGCCGACTCCCCATGGGCTTTCCACATTTGGCGGTGTTCCGTCGAGCGCGAGATCGCCAGCGGCAACAGGGAAGTTGAAGGCTTCGGTCTTGCGCGACTCCGTTCCTGCAACAGTGGTGGTTGCAGTAATGTTGCCTGAGACCCAGAAACCGAAGTTCTGCGGATACGTGATCCGGAAGACGGCTTCGCCACTCTCATCGGTTGTGATTGTGCTCGGGGCCACCACGGCGACGTTGCCCGGGCTCAGTTCCAGGTCACCATTGATATCTTCAAAAGGATCGGTATCAAGCGTCCCGTTGTTGTTCACGTCTTCACTGGGACAAACGACCGAAACCTGCTGAATCCATAGCTCCACACCCGGCACCATTTCACCTTTCCCGAACGCCGTCGACTTCATCCGAAGATTGATAGTGGCACCCTCAACCCCGGCTCCAGAGGAATCTGTGACGAAAAGCGAGTAATCCTTGGTGTATGTCGTGTCCGCCTCGTTTTCAATGATCGTATTACCCGTTCCGAAGGTAATGAACAGCGCGCGGCCCGCGACGGTCAGAGTTGCGCTCGTCTCAAGTGTGGTATCGGTTACACGCGCTGTAATAATGACTCCGTCGTCCGCGCTGGTTGCCGAGGTTGACGTATAGGTTGTTTGGGCACGCCCTAGGCTGTCCGTAACCGCCGAAGGAATCGAAAGCGATCCACCCTTGGTATCCGTCAGTGTGAAGGTCACGATCTTGTTCTTTACGCGATTGCCTTCCGGGTCTTCCACAATGGCGGTGACCGTACTGGTTTCGTTAGGGCCGATCACGCTAGGACTTGTCTGGACAATGAGCTGGTCGGCCACAGTCGCAATGAATTCGACGGCCAACTGCGCAGTGGCATCGGCAGTCGTTGCGGTAATTGTCGCCGGTCCTGCAGTCTCGGATGAGATGGAGACAGTCGCGACACCGTCGGCACCGGTTGTCACCGTTCCATTCGCTGGTGTAAGAACACCGCGCGTGGTCGCGAAAACGACTTGCTCGCCGCTCACAGGCTGGTCGTTTTCGTCCAGCCATGTCACTGAAACTGACCGCGGTGTGTCGAGCACGATCTCGTCTCCGCTGTCCGGAGCCGTGAAACGGAAGTTCTCGGACGAGACGGCCACGTCAAGACTGGTCGTTACCGTTGGTGTTCCATCTGCGTCTGGCAGGCCGGTTGCAGTCAGTGTGCCATCGCCGGGTTCGTTCGCTGTCATCGTCACGATAACCTGTCCGTCACCGTCAGTCGTCAGCGTTTCGGCTTCCACCACATTGCCGTTCGACGCCGTGACGTCGAGTGTCTTGCCTGGGATACCTTCGCCAGCGGAATTTATAAGTGTTACGGCGTACGGCGCAGAATCGCCAAGCACGAGACTGGTAGGTCCCTGAATCTGGATGGACGACCCGATGACCGCGACGTCTACACTGTCGCTAAGGGTTTCGGTGGCTCCGCTCGGCGCCGTAGCCGTTACGGTAATCAGACGATTGGTAGGATCGCCCGACGTTCTGAGTTCTGCCGTGGCGATACCTTGGTCATTAGTTGTTCCTTCAAGGATAGTCAGCGCCCCTGAGTTCGCAGAAAACACGACGGGAACGCCAGCGACAACCTGGTTGTTCGCGTTCTTTGCAAAGGCTGTGAGCGTTGCGACGGCCGAGCCGTCCGACTGCAGCTGGGGTGAACTTGTGAGCAGTTCCACGGTGCTTAGCGTCGCAGGAATCTCGTCTTCCGGCGTTTCCGTAATCGGTCCGTCTCTCATATCCGCAAGGCCCGGGCCGTCGCCCCCGCAGGAAGCCACGGCGAGCATGAGCAGGATTGCCAGCCAGCCAGTTTTTCTGTTCATCAGTGTTGCTCCGTCATTTCTCATATTCATCACCGTGCGGGATCAGTCGATGTTCAGGTCTTCATCGAGGATCTTGGGCGTAATGAACACCAGGAGTTCGCGCTTGTCGGCCACTTGCTGTTTGCTGCGAAACAGCGCGCCGATGACCGGTATGTCGCCCAGCAGCGGCACCTTCTGGACCGACTGGGTGCGCGTGGTTTCATAAACGCCACCGAGCACGACGGTGTCGCCGTTGTTGACCAGCACCTGTGTCGTCAGTTCGCGGGTGTCGATGGTCGGAATGAAGCCGGTCGGGGTGGCCACGTTTTCGCCCAGGTTGTCCTTCTTGACCGCAAGATCAAGGATGATGCGATCGTCCGGCGTGATCTGTGGCGTGACCCGCAATTCCAGCACGGCGTCCTTGAACTGTGTGGTGGTGGCGCCGCTGGCCGAGGCTTCCTGGTAGGGAAGTTCGACACCCTGCTGGATCATGGCTTCGTGCTGGTTCGCCGTCACGATTCGCGGCGAGGAAACGACTTCGCCGCGGCCTTCCGCCTGCAGGGCGGAAAGTTCGAGGTCAACCAGGTAGGAATTGCCGAGCACGGCAAAGGCGATGGAGCCTGCCGGGCTGGTTACCGGCATGTTCACGTTGTAGCGGTTCGGGTCGAGGAACTCGAGCGCATTGCCCTGCGAAATGTCTTCAACGAGACCGAGGTTCTGGCTGGTGGAGCCGGAGGTCAGCGCCCATTCATCGGCATCGGGAGTGAGGTTGTAATTCGTGTAGCCGAGACGAATGCCCAGTTCCTTGTTGAAATCCTCGTTGGCAATGACGATGCGCGATTCGATCAGCACCTGCTGGACCGGGATGTCGAGCGTCTGCACCAGCTGGCGAATATTGGCGAGGCGTTCGGCAGTGTCGCGGACGAGCAGGGTATTGGTGCGCTCGTCGAGGGTCACCGAACCGCGCTCGGAAAGAATCGATGCATCTTCGCTGCCTTCAATGAGCGCGGCGAGATCGGCTGCCTTGGCATAGTTCACCTGGATGAATTCCGAACGCAATGGCTCCAGTTCCTGGATCTGCGCCCGCGATTCGAGCTCCATGCGTTCCATTGCCGCGAGTTCCTGCGCCGGCGCGACCAGCATCACGTTGCCGTTCTGCCGCATCGCGAGGCCCTTGGTCCGCAACACGATGTCAACGGCCTGGTCCCACGGCACGTTCTGCAAACGCAATGTGATGTTACCGGTCACCGAATCGCTGACGACGACATTCATGCCCGTCAAGTCGGCGATGATGGAGAAGAAGGCGCGCACTTCCAGGTCCTGGAAATTCAGCGTGAGACGCTCACCGGTATATTCCTTTTCCCGGTTCGCTTCTGCGACTTCTTCTTCCTCGACGGGCTTGATTTCCAGGATGAACTGATCGTCCATCTGATAGGCGAGCTGTTCGTATTCGCCGGCGGTGCTGACGATGACGCGTGCGTCGCGTCCACGCCGCAAGGTATCCACTGTCGTGACCGGCGTGGCGAAATCCGTCACGTCGTAACGTTGCACCAGCGCATCGGGCACCTGGACGTTCTTCAGTTCGAGAACGATCTGATCGCCTTCCTGTTTCAGGTCAACCGCTGTGCGCGGACTGGTGAGATCGACGACAACGCGTCCTTCACCATTCGGGCCGCGCCGGAAGTCGATGCTTTCGATGGCGGGCTCGCGCGGCACGCTGCCTTCCTTGCCGGGAGGCGGAGTCGGTTCCTGCGATTTGGCGGCCGCGACAGGCGCCATCGGCGTTGCCACCAGGCCCCCGCCCAGCGTGACAAGAATCGTGTTGCCTTCAACGCGCGTGGCGTAGTCGACCATGTCGGAAAGGTTCACGACCAGGCGAACCCGGCCCTGCGATTCCGCTCCCATGACGCTGCGAACGGGGCCAATGCTGACATCGGTGCGACGGCTTTCGGCGGCCCAATAGGTGTCCGGGAGATCGATCGCGATACGCGGCGGGTTGTCCGTGCTGAAGGTCTGGGGTTCCGGGGCCGGCTCGCTCATGCGCAAACGCAACTGCACCTGGTTGCCGGGCAGCGCCGCCACGTCGATCGCTTCAAGCGCGTTCGAACCTCGCTGGGCGTATGCCGGCTGGAAAGCCATGACCAGGGTTGCGGTCATCGCCATGCTGACTGCCAACAGCAGGCGTGGCGTGCGTTCGTGAGTGTTCTTCATGCTCATGATCCTTACTCCCCGGCCTGCGCATCGGCTGCGATGGCTGCCTGGTTTTCTATCCAGCCGCCCAATCCATCCGGGACAATTTCTGTGATTGTTATTTGCATGTCGTTGATCTCGATGATCTTGCCGTGGTTCTGGCCGAGGTAATTTCCCACCTGTACCCGGTGTACGGCGCCGTCGGGATCGGCGACCAGGGCAAATTTCTGATTGTTCGCGGTAATCGTGCCCACCATGGACAAGGTATCCAGCGGAAACTGTTCCAGGTATTCCCGGTTGCGGTTGAAATCCGGCTGAATACCGGAGCCCGAGCCTGTCCCGCGTTCCGCGGTGGTTGCACCCGAGCTTTCATCCGGCTGGAACGGCGAGCGGACATCCTGTGCCTGGTAGGTGAAGGTTTCGTAAGGCTGGATCTGCGGCAGCGGCTCGATGGGGCCGGGTGGCCGGGCTTTTTCCTGCTCGACGAATTCCCGCAAGTCGGAAATGTCGCCCGCACAGCCGGAGAGCGACAACACCAGGAGGAAAATGATGAGGCCGCGGTTTTCAAGACCGGCGAAGCGGCTGGAGATTCGGCAGGAACGTTTCATTTCATCGCGCTCCCTGCCGTGCCCTCGGCTTCACCGTCTTCGAGATAGCGATAGGTTTTCGCAACGACGCTCATGGTGAGCTCTGGTGATCCGCCCTGGCGAGTGATGCTGATGTCATGCAGCGTGACGATGCGCGGCAATGCGGCGACCGCGCTCGCGAATTCACCGAACTGGTGATAATTGCCGGTAAGAACGATCTCGATGGGGACTTCCGCGTAGAAATCCCGCATGACCTCGTTCTGCGGCGAGAACAGTTCCTGGTGCAGTCCGGTTGCGAGTCCCGCCTGAGAAATATCGACCAGCAAGGTGTCGATTTCCGTTTCACCCGGCAGTTGCCGCAGCATGGCGCCGAACGAACGGCGCATCTCTTCAAGCTGCGCCTTGTAGGCATCGAGGTTGGCCGCGCGCGACTGTTTCCCGGAAAACTGGGTACGCAGTGTCTGTTCTTCCTGCTTGGCGCGATCGAGTGCCGCCAACTGTTCTGTGATCATGAATTTGTAGCCGAGCCCGAGTACCGCGACGAACACGAGGACGAGGACGATGACCTTGATGGGCGTTGGCCAGCTCCCGATGTTGTTGGTATCGAGATTGTTGAAATCGAAATTCTTCAGTTCGTTCCAGTCCATGATTACTCCTCCGCCTCTTCATCGTCGTGCGGGGATTCCTGTTTCGCCGTCAGGGAGAACTCGCTGCGGCGGAAGCGGCCTTCCGCGGTGCTCTGGATGGGACCGAGTTTCGGATCCTTGAGCCATGGCGATTCTTCGATGTTGCGCATGTAGGCGGCGATTCGCGCGCCCGACTCGGCGGTGCCCTTGATTTCCAGGGTGTCACCGGTCTGCTTGATCGACGTCAGGTAAACGCCGTTCGGCAGTGTTCTTGCCAGTTCGTCAAACAGGTGCACGATCTGTGGGCGGCTCTTCTGGAGGCGCTCGATGACCTGCATGCGCGCAATCAGCGCCTGTTTCGTCGATTGCAGCGTCTTGATCTCCTCGATCTTCTTGTCGACGATCGCGATCTCGGAATTCAGGTAGGCGTTGCGCGCTTCCTGGTGGCTGACGAGCTGCCCCACGTGCAGGTTGGCGGCGAACACCACTGTCGCGCCGAGCGCGACCGTCAAGCCGAGCTGGACAAGGAACTGCTGCTGGCGTTCGCGGCGCCGTTCCTCGCGCCAGGGGAGTAGGTTGATACGTGGCATGTCAGTCGAAGCTCCTCATTGCCAGCCCGCAGGCGAGGATCAACGCCGCCGCGTCGCTTTCCACCAGCTGGGCCTTGGCCTTGGAGGACAGCTTCATCTGTCCCAGCGGATCGCCGACCACGGCCTCCGTGCCGACACGCTCGGCAATGTGCTCCGCAGCACCAGGAATGGCGCCGCAGCCGCCGCAGATCACGATCTGGTCGAGTTCGCCGAATTCGCTCTGGGAAGAGAGGAAAAACTGGATCGAGCGGTTGACCTGCTGTGCCATGTCTTCCAGGAAGGGATCGAGAATTTCGGGCTGGTAGTTGGAAGGCAGCCCGCCCTCGCGCTTGGCCTTGCCGGCTTCCTCGAAGGAAAGGCCGTAGTGGCGCATGATTTCCTCGGTGAGCTGTTTGCCGCCGAAGGCCTGGTCACGCGTGTAAATGATCCTGCGGTCGTGCAGCACACTGAAGGTGGTGGTGGTGGCGCCGAAATCGACGACACCGATCGTCTTGTCCAGACCTTCATCCGGCATCTGGTAGGTCAGCAGCCGGCAGGCGTTTTCGAGGGCATACGCCTCAATATCGACGACTTTCGGGTTCAATCCGCCGATTTCAAGCGCCGCTTGCCGCGCCTCGACGTTCTCTCGACGCGTCGCGGCGAGCAATACGTCCACCATTTCGGGATCATGTGTCGAAGGGCCGAGAATTTCGTAATCGAAACTGACCTCTTCCAGCGGGAAGGGGATGTACTGGTCGGCCTGCAACTCGATCTGCTCGCCCAGTTCCTGGTCGGGCAGGGTCGCGGGCATGGGAATGATCTTGGTAATGACGGATGCGCCGCCGATGGCAACCGCCGCGTCCTTGACCCGGGAGCCGGCGCGCTTGGTGGCCTTGCGGATGGCGTCACCTACCGCTTCGACATCCTGGATCACCTTGTCCACGATCGCGTTCGGCGGCATCGGCTCGGCCGCGTACGTCTCCACCTTGTAGGAGTCGCCGGAGCGGCTGATTTCGATCAGCTTCACGGAGGATGTAGAGAGATCCACCCCCAGTTTCGGCTTTGCCTTCGGCTTGAACAGCACGGCATTTTTCCTTTTTCTAACGGCTAGTTGGGACGAATACATCGTCCAGAGCCTTAACTACCAGTTTCAACTATATATCAATAAATGGCTAAATCAAATAAGACCCTCGTAGGACTGAGACACGGGTCGTATAATGCGGACCTCGTGTTTTCCGCGCGCCTGTTTCGCCGGTCCGATCGTTCATAAGCTCTCAGAGAACCATGTCCCGCAAACTTCGACTCCTCTTATATGCCGCCGCCGGCGGGCTGACCTTGCTGGTACTCGGCATCGTGACTGTGCTCGGTGCCTACGTGTATTTCGCGCCAGGATTGCCCGATGCCCAGGCGCTGAAGGATGTCCAGTTGCAGGTGCCGCTGCGGATATACACGCGCGATGGCCGCCTGATCGCGGAATATGGTGAACAGCGCCGCGTCCCGCTGACCCTTGAGGAGGTTCCGGACCCGCTCGAGCACGCGATCCTCGCGGCCGAGGATGACCGCTTCTACCAGCATCCGGGAATCGACGTATTCGGCATCGCCCGCGCGGCGGTAAACAACGTGCTCGCCGGCGAGATCGTCGGCGGCGCGTCGACGATCACCCAGCAAGTCGCGCGCAACTTCTTCCTGAGTTTCGATCAGACCTGGACCCGCAAGATTCGCGAGGCGTTCCTGTCCATAAAGATCGAGCAGGAGCTGACCAAGGACGAGATCCTCGAGCTGTATCTCAACAAGATCTATCTCGGCAATCGCGCCTACGGTTTTGGTGCTGCCTCCGAAATCTATTACGGCAAGCCATTGAACCAGTTGAACCTGGCGCAGATGGCGATGTTGGCCACCATTCCGAAGGCGCCGTCGAAATACAACCCGATCGCCGATCCCGAGCGCGCGCTGATCCGCCGGGCCTACGTGCTCGGCCGCATGCTGGAGCTGGGTTACATCGACAGCGCGGCCTACGACGAAGCCATGGCCGCGCCGGTCACGGCGTCCTATCACGGTGTGGTCTCCGAGGTGGACGCGTACTACGTCGGCGAGCTGGTGCGTGCGGATCTGGTTGCGCGCGTTGGCGAGGAGGCGGCCTACACGGACGGTTACCGCGTGATTACCACGCTCGACAGCCGCCTGCAGAAAGCCGCCAACCAGTCCATTCGTGATGCCTTGCAGGAATACGACCTGCGCTACGGCTACCGCGGACCGATCGGTCATCTTGAGCCAGAGAGCTTTGATGCCGAAACATTGGCCGAAGACTTCGATGCCGTCGTCGGCGACTTCCGCGAGCCTGGGAACCTGCAAACGGCGGTTGTCATGGAATTGACTGACACTGTCGCGCGCGTTTTCGTGCGCGAAGTCGGGCCGATCGAGATCGGGATGGCCGGACTCGAATGGGCGGCGCCCGCGCAGGATTTGCGCCAGACTGGCCCCGCGCCCGAAATGCCTGCTGATGTGCTTGCGGTCGGCGACATCATTTATGTGCTGCGCGATCCTGAAGTTGCCGCGAAGATCGAATCCGAAGCAGACGATGAAACCGGTGTTAACGCGGACATCAACAATGAAGCCGGCTGGCGTCTTGCCCAGATTCCCGAAGTGCAGGGCGCGCTGGTGTCACTGGACCCGGAAGACGGCGCGGTCGTCGCGTTGGTCGGCGGCTATGATTTCTTCTACAGCAAGTACAACCGCGCCGTGCAGGCCCGCCGCCAGCCCGGCTCATCGTTCAAGCCGTTCATCTATTCCGCCGCGCTCGCCAACGGCTTCACGCCGGCGACCATCGTGAACGATGCCCCCGTCGTGTTCGCCGACGAGGAACTGGAAGACGTCTGGCGTCCGCAGAACGACTCCGGCCGCTTCTACGGGCCGACGCGGTTTCGTGAGGCGCTCGTGAACTCGCGCAATCTCGTTTCCATTCGCGTGCTGCAGACCATGGGCATCGGCAACGCGATCGACTACCTCTCAAGCACCTATGGTTTTGATCGCGAACGCCTGCCGCGCAATCTTTCGCTGGCCTTGGGCAGTGGCGCGTATTCGCCCATGGAAATGGCGTCGGCGTACACAGTCATCGCGAACGGCGGGTATCGCGTTCAGCCGTATTACATCGACGAAATCATCGGCCCGGGCGGCAAGACGATTTTTCGCGCGGATCCCGCAATTGTCTGCCCCGAGTGCGAAGTCGTGGAAACGGAGCTCGCGGCGGCTGACGTCGCCGTGGACGGCGAAGCCATCACTGAATCGTCGCCATTGCCGGAATCACCGGGCGAAGAACCGGTAGCGGTGGCGCTGCCGCTGAATGACGCGGCCTTCGCCGGCATGATCGAGCGCCGCGAACCGCGCATCGCCGAAAGAGTGCAATCCGCGCCGGTCAATTACCTGATCGCGGACATGATGCGCGATGTTATCCAGCGCGGCACCGGTCGTCGTGCACGGGTGCTCGGACGCGAGGACATTTCTGGCAAGACGGGCACGACGAACGAATATCGTGACGCCTGGTTCTCCGGATTCAATCCGGAAATCGTCACCACTGTCTGGATCGGCTTCGACGACTTCTCCACGCTGGGCAGTGGCGAATACGGCGGACGCGCGGCGCTGCCGGCGTGGATCAACTACATGCGCGTCGCACTCGCGGGCACGCCCGAGGTTTACCACGAGCGCCCACCCGGTCTTGTGACCGTCAGGATCGATCCTGAAACCGGATTACTGGCGGGCGCCGGCAATCCTGACGCCATCTTCGAAACCTTTGTCGAAGGCACAGTGCCGCCGGAACAGCCGGCAATCGTGCGCGAGAACGGCGAAGACGGCGAGGACGACACCGAGCAGAGCCTGTTCTAGTCATCTCTTGAGGTAGGCATGGGCAAACATCGCTGGGGGCGCGGCGGGGACATGCGCCGGCTGCTGGCCAATGAGGCCGCGCGCCTGATTGCCGAAGACGGCGTGCGCGATTACCTGCAGGCCAAGCGCAAGGCCGCGCTGCGTTTTGGCGTTTCCGAACGCGATGGCGGCTTTCCCACCAACCAGGAAATCGAACAGGCGGTGGCGGAATACCAGCGGCTGTTCCAGGCTGAAAGCCACCCGCAAATGCTGCGCCGGCTGCGCGATGCGGCCCGTCAGGCCATGATCCTGTTCAGCGATTTCCAGCCGCGCCTGGTCGGGCCGGTCCTCAACGGCAATGCGAACCGTCATTCACCCGTGCAATTGCACCTGTTTGCCGATGCGCCGGAACGCATCGTCATGCACCTGATCGACCGCGACATTCCCTTTGAAACCACTGATCGACGTGTTCGATTCACGGATGGCACGCAGCAGGATTTTCCCGCTTACCGTTTTGTCGCGGGAGACATCGTGATTGAAGCGGTCGTGTTTCCTGTCGAAGGCGTGCGCCAGGCGCCGGCATCGCCAGTGGACGGCAAGCCGATGAAACGGGCGGGGTTGGCGGAAGTGGAGGCATTACGGGACGAGGTCTGAAGACCGGGAAGCGAAAAAAAAGCCGGGATGAAATCCCGGCTTTTTCGTGTCTGCATATCAGCGTCGGCAATCAGCGCTTCTCAAGCGGCACGTAATCCCGCTTGCCGGCGCCGGTATAAAGCTGGCGTGGCCGGCCGATGCGCATTGCCGGATCGGAAATCATTTCCTGCCAGTGCGCGACCCAGCCGACCGTGCGCGCGATCGCGAACATCACGGTGAACATGCTCACCGGAATGCCCAGCGCGCGATAGATGATGCCGGAGTAGAAATCGACGTTCGGATAGAGTTTCTTCTCGATGAAGTATTCGTCCTTGAGCGCGATTTCTTCCAGCTTCATCGCAAGTTCCAGCTGCGGATCGTTTTCCTTGCCGAGTTTTTTCAGCACCTTGTAGCACATGTCGCGAATGATCGTGGCGCGCGGATCATGGTTCTTGTAGACGCGATGCCCGAAACCCATCAGGCGGAACGGATCGTTCCTGTCCTTCGCCTTGTCGATGTACTTGTCGATGTTCTTCACGCTGCCGATTTCATCCAGCATTTTCAGCACCGCCTCGTTCGCGCCGCCGTGCGCCGGTCCCCACAAAGTGGCAACGCCCGCGGCAATAGCCGCGTACGGATTCGTGCCCGCCGATCCCGCGAGGCGAACCGTCGAGGTTGAAGCATTCTGCTCGTGATCGGCATGCAGGATGAACAGCAGGTCCAGCGCTTCTGCTGCCACGGGATCGATTTCATATTCTTCTGCCGGTACCGCAAAGAACATCCGCAGCAGGTTTTCGCAGTAGCCGAGATCGTTGCGCGGGTAGATGAACGGCTGGCCGATGGAATGCTTGTAGGCGGCCGCGGCAATGGTCGGGATCTTGGCGATGATGCGGGTGGCGAACAAGTCGCGGTCTTCCGGCTCACGGATGTTCGTGCTGCCATGATAGAAGGCCGACAGCGAACTGACGACAGCGGACAGCATGGCCATCGGATGTGCGTCGTAATGGAAGCCGTGAAAAAAGCGCAGCAGCGATTCGTTGATCATCGTGTGATAGACGATGTCGTTGCTGAAGACGGCGAGCTCGTCTTTCGCCGGCAGTTCGCCGTTCAGCAGCAGGTAGGAAACCTCGAGGAAATTCGAATCCACCGCGAGCTGCTCGATCGGGTAGCCGCGGTACAGGAGCACGCCCTTCTCGCCGTCGATGAACGTGATGTCGCTCTGGCAGCTTGCCGTGGCGCCGAACCCGGGATCGTAGGTGAACACGCCGTGATTCTTGTACAGGCTGCCGATGTCCAGCGTCGATGGACCCAGCGCGCCTTCCAGCAACGGCAGATCGGACTCCTGTCCGGTTTCGGGATTCGTAAGCTTGAAGTGCTTGTTGCTCATTCCGCTTGCTCCTGGTCTTTGACGAGTCGGCCGGCATCGCTTCCGATGCCGCACCGCTGCTGGCTGGAGAGTCGGGGTCCGCGGCCCGTCCGCAGCTTGGGGCAGACAGACAGTTCGAGTTGTTGGTTTATGGATGCGGACGTCCGGCTCGGGTCCGATGAAAGACGGACCCTCGAATCCAGCGGGGCCAGATTATAAGGAAGGTGCGCCGCCAAGGACAGTTTGACGGACAGCGAAGCAGATTCCCACGCGCAAAACGGCACGAGGCGCCCTGGAATCCCCGGGCGCCTCGTGCCGTTTTGCGTTCGTGATCTTGAAGCGGCGCGTGGGCCGCAGGCGGATCAGCGGCCGTATTTGCGGCGGAACTTGTCCACGCGACCACCGGCGTCGATGATCTTCTGCTTGCCCGTGTAGAACGGATGGCACTGCGAGCAGACTTCGACCTGCATATCTTCGCCCATGGTGGAACGGGTTTCGAAGGCGTTGCCGCAGCTGCAGGTGACCTTGACCGCTTTGTAATCGGGATGAATTTCGGGCTTCATGACGTTCCTCGATCGGTTGTTCGGCTCACGGATGTTCCCGGAGCCTGAAGCGAGCCGCGCATCTTAGCCGCATTCGCCGGGCCGGGCAAGGGCGGGAAAGTGCCCTGGACGGAGCGATATCTTGCGGCACGCTTGCAGAGCCTTGTTCCCATCCCGCTTCATCATGTGACGCTAAGTCACTGACACTGAGGCGCTTTCCGCACTATCCACAGAATCTGTGGATAAGTCTGTGCATGAAACCGTGCAAATGAAATAAAACACCGGAAAAGGCAGGTTTTGTTTCAAATCGGTGAAAAAGTCGCCACTAAAAAATTCCTAATAAAAACAACAAGTTGAGCAATAATGCCGGTCAAAACGGGCAAACCGCGCTGCGAGAAACCGCGAAAGTTCTCCGTAGTGTTCCGTATGTGAATAACTGACCGTCGAATGCCGCCGTCCCGATGTGCAGGTGCCTGATTCTGGGCCTTTTTTTCCGGCAGATTCAGGATCGCTCGCGCACTTCCACGATGCTGTCCAGTCGCAGAATCCGTTCGGCGCCGTCGGCTGTGCGTGTGTGCAGGAATTCCTCGCCGTCGCGTGCGCGCAAGTCGACGGGTTGCAGAAGTTCGAGGTGCGTCATTCCCCCGGTATCGCGCCAACGAATGAAAAGGGTTTCACGATGCATGATGGCGAGCTCGTAGCGCTCGTACACGTCGCAGTCGATCGGTACGTAGTCGTCAGTCATCGTCCCGCCGGGCAGAAAGCCGCCAGCCGCCGTCGGATTCGGCGCGCAATTCGAATTCTATGGGCGCGCAACAGACCGGGCAATCTTCGATGAACTGCTGGTCTTCGAGCGCAGGTTCGGCTTCGATGGCGAAGGGTGATCCGCAGTAGGGGCACTGGATTTCAAGTTCTTCCAGCAGGCTCATGCGCTCTCTCGGGGCAGGAACAGCGCCTGGAATTCGTTCAGCAGGTCGAGCCCGCGTTCCGTCGGCCGCCAGCCACCGCTGGCCCGGTTCTCGATCAAGCCGAGCGAACGTGCCCTGGAAAGGCCCGGTTCCAGCCAGCGATCCGCGTCCAGTCCGATCATCGCCGTGAATTCGTCGGGATGTCCGCCTTCGATCAACCGGCTGCGGTTCAGCATGTATTCGAATACGCGTTCTTCCGGCGGGATTTCACGGCGCTCGGCAATGGCGCGCGACGTTCCCGCGCTCGCCTGGTAATCGCGCGGGTGACGGTGCCGCGCGGTGCGAATGATGCCGCTCGTTGTCGTCAATTTGCCGTGCGCGCCGGCGCCGATGGCGAGGTAATCGCCATAGCGCCAGTAATTGAGGTTGTGCGCGCTTTGCCTGCCGGGTTTCGAGTACGCGGAGATTTCGTAGCGTTCGAAACCGGCGGCAGCGAGGCGATCGCGGCAGGCAGCAGCAATCTCCATCGTGCGATCGTCGTCCGGAAGCCCTGTCGGCGGGCGCACGGCGAACAAGGTGTTCGGCTCCAGCGTGAGTTCATAGTGGCTGATGTGCGCGGGTTCCGCGGCGATCGCTTTTTTTAAGTCCGCGAGTGCCGCGTCAACGGTTTGTCCCGGCAGCGCGTACATGAGATCGATGTTGAAGTTCGCGAGATTCGCGGCATGCAGCTCATCAACAGCCTTCAATGCGGCGCTGCTGTCGTGGATGCGGCCGAGTGTTTTCAGTTGCGCATCGTCGAAGCTCTGCACGCCAAGCGAAACGCGATTGATTCCCGCCGCGCGGTAATTCCTGAAGCTGTCGTGCTCGATGGTGCCGGGATTCGCTTCCAGCGTGATTTCGGCATCCGGTGCGAGCGGCAGTTTCGCGGCAACGCGTTCAAGAAAATCCCCAATGCCGTTCGCGGAAAACAGGCTGGGTGTACCGCCGCCGAAAAAAATGGCTTCCAGCGGACGCGGCGCGTCGAGTTCGCTCAGGGCGAAATCGAAGTCACGCGCGAGCGCTGCGAGATAGTCGTCTTCGGGCAACTCGTTCTTCAGCGCGTGGCTGTTGAAGTCGCAATACGGACATTTCTGCACGCACCAGGGAAGGTGCACGTAAAGCGTGAGAGGCGGGAGCGCGTTCATTTTGCGGTGCGCAGGTGTTCCACCAGCGCGGCGAGCGCCTTTCCACGATGACTCAGTCGATTCTTCTCTTTCCTGTCGAGTTCAGCGGCGCTTTTCTCGAAACCTTCCGGAAGAAACAGCGGGTCGTAACCGAAGCCCGCGTCGCCGCGCGGTGCATCGAGGATCCGGCCTTCCCAGGTGCCGGAGACGAGTACCGGCATGGGATCGTTTGCGTGGCGCAGGAGCGCGATCGCGCAGCGGAAACGCGCGCCGCGTTCTTCGGCGGGAAAATCGGCGAGCGCTGCGAGCAATTTGGCGTTGTTCGCGGTGTCGTCGCCATCGGTGCCCGCGTAGCGCGCGGAATAAATGCCCGGTGCGCCATCGAGCGCATCGACTTCCAGGCCGGAATCATCCGCAAGCGCGGGCATGCCGGTGACGCGGGATGCATGGCGCGCCTTCAGGATCGCGTTCTCGACGAAGCTCAAGCCCGTTTCCTCTGGCGCCTCGACGCCGAATTCCGATTGCGCTTTCACATCCATGCCGAGTGGCGCGAGCAGCGCCTGTATCTCCGCGAGCTTGCCGCGGTTGCCCGTCGCGAGCACCAATGTCTTTTCGAGCTTCATGCTTTCCGGGCGGCCAGCACGTCGCGCTGGATGTCGATGAGTTGCGCGATGCCGTTGGCAGCAAAGTTCAGCATCGCGTCCATTTCCTCGCGGCGAAACGCATGGCCTTCCGCCGTGCCTTGCACTTCAATGAACGCGCCGGCGTCGTTCATCACCACGTTCATGTCCGTCTCGGCTTGTGAATCCTCGGCGTAATCGAGATCCAGCACCGGCTCGCCGCGATAGATGCCGACGGAAACCGCGGCAACGGCACCAATTATTGGATTCTTTTTCAGTTTTTTTCTTTTGAGCAGGTTTTCAACGGCGATACCCAGCGCGACGTAAGCGCCCGTGATCGCCGCCGTGCGCGTGCCGCCGTCGGCCTGGATGACGTCGCAATCGAGCGTGATGGTGGTGTCGCCAAGGGCTGCGAGATTCGTCACCGCGCGCAGCGAGCGGCCGATCAGCCGCTGGATTTCCTGCGTGCGTCCCGACTGCTTGCCGCGTGCCGCCTCGCGCTGCGTGCGCGTTCCGGTCGCCCGCGGCAGCATGCCGTATTCCGCCGTCACCCAGCCCTGGCCCTTGCCTTTCAGCCAGGGCGGCACGCGATCTTCCGCGCTCGCTGTGCACAGCACGCGGGTGTCGCCGAACACCGCCAGCACCGAGCCTTCGGCGTGACGCGTGAAGTCGGGGATGAGTTCGATGGAACGCAACTGGTCGGCTGCGCGGCCGGAAGGTCGCATGGGCAGTTCCTGGAAGAGAGTGGGTCGAAAATTATACCGGACGGGGAAGGTCGAAAGGCGGCAGAACTTCTTGCGTTACTCGTCCAGCCTGAACGCCACCGCGGTCACGTTATCCGAGTGCGGTTTCGCGTGTTCACGCGCCTCAAGCGCCAGCGCGTCGAGTTCGTCCTGCAGGTCTTCAGCGGCGGAAAGCCGCTCCGCGACAATGTTCATGTCGAGCGGCGACCAGAAACCGTCTGTGCACAGCAGCAGCGTGTCGCCGGCCTCGAGGGTTTCGGGTGTGGCGATGTCAATGCGCGGCAGGTCGGCCTCACCACCCAGGCACTCCTCGACGAAATTCCGCATCGGATGGGTTTGCATCTGCGCCTCGGTAATGGCGCCGCGCTGGTACAGCGCCTCCACCGCGCTGTGATCGCGCGTGCGGTTGAACACACCGTTACCGCGCAGGTGATAAACGCGCGAATCGCCGACATGCGCCCAGACGGCAACGTTGCCCGCGATCATCGCGAGCGTGGCGGTCGTGCGCGGCCGCTGGTCGACCGGCTTCTTGATACCCGCCCGCACCACGGCGCGATGCGCCTTCTCGATGACATCCTTGAAAAAGGTGGGCGCGGCGTCGAGAGCAGGCTTGTGCTCCTTGAAACCGGCGAGAAAGGTGTCGATCGCGGTCTGGGCGGCGATTTCACCGTCTTCGTGACCGCCCATGCCGTCGCAGGCGGTGAGCACGACTTCCGCGTCGCTCATCAGGATGCCGTGGCGGTCCTGGTTGACTTCACGGTCGCCGATCAGGCTCGTTTCGGCCGTCTGGAATTCCACTGCCCACCCCTTCTTGTCGCGCGCGGAGTTCGTTGCCCCGCGCTTGGTCCTGATTGTTTCGTCCGTATAATGCCAGCTTTCCGCGCCCGCCTGTAAACCGGCCCGCCCCGCACTACGTTTTCAAGGAGTCACAATGATTCAGAGCATGACCGGATTCGCGCGTCGCGAGGAACGCGGGCCCTATGGCCGTATGGCCTGGGAGCTGCGCTCGGTCAATCACCGTTATCTTGAGGTCGGCATGCGCCTTCCGGAAGAATTCCGCGCGCTCGAAGGCAATATCCGCGAACGGATCGCATCGAAGCTCGGGCGCGGCAAGGTGGACGTTTCGCTGCGCTGGGATCGCGAGGATGCAAGCGAGATTCGCCTGGCCGTCAACGAGGCGCTGATTCGCCAGTTGCGCGACGTGCATGCGCGTGTCGGCCGGCTGCTCGGCAGCGACAAGGACCTGACACCGCAGGAGCTTATGCGCTGGCCCGGCGTGATCCGCGAGGAAGAGCAGGACCCCGGCCCGCTGCACGCGGCGGCCATGAATCTGCTCGATGCGGCACTGGCGGATCTCGTTGCGACGCGCTCCGAGGAAGGCGGGCGCATCGGCGTGCTGATTGCCGATCGCGCCGTCGCCGTCGGCGAAATCGTGAAGCTTGTGCGCAAGCGCGTGCCCGAGGTCAGGGCGCGGCTGCGCGAGAAACTCGACGCGCGACTCGCGGAAATCACGGCCAAGCCGGATGCTGACCGGCTGGAGCAGGAACTCGTTTACCAGGCCCAGCGCATGGACGTGGACGAGGAGCTGGATCGCCTCGAAAGCCATGTCATCGAATTGCAGAACGTGCTGAAGCGCGACGAACCGGTCGGCCGCCGGCTGGATTTCCTCATGCAGGAATTCAACCGCGAATCGAATACGCTCGGCTCGAAATCGCAGGACAGCGAAACGACGAAGGCGTCGGTCGAGCTGAAGGTGCTCATCGAGCAAATGCGCGAACAGATTCAAAATATCGAGTGATTGATGTAGGAGCGCCTTCAGGCGCGAACCCATCGCGCCTGAAGGCGCTCCTACGACCAGCGCAGGAAACATGACAGAACAACACGCAAAACTCTTCGTCATCTCCGCGCCGTCCGGCGCCGGCAAGACCAGCCTCGTGAAGGAGCTGGTGCACGACGTGCCGGAAGTGACGTTCTCGGTGTCCTACACCACGCGACCGCAACGTCCTGGCGAGGTCAACGGGCGCGATTATTTTTTTGTGAGCCGCGCGGAATTCGAGGCGATGATCGCGGCCGGAAAATTCATCGAACACGCGCGGGTTTTCGATAATTACTACGGCACCGCGCGCGAGCAGGTCGAAGAACGGCTCGCCGCCGGCAAGCACGTCATCCTGGAAATCGACTGGCAGGGCGCGGCGCAAGTCCGCGCCGCCTGGCCCGATTGCGAGAGCGTGTTCATCCTGCCGCCGTCACGCGCCGAGCTCGAACGCCGCTTGCGTGGTCGCGGTACGGATGCGGACGAGGTCATCGCGCGGCGCTTGCGCGACGCCGTCGAAGACATGTCGCACTGGAACGAATTCCGCTACGTGGTCATCAACGACGACTTCTCCGCCGCCCTTGACCAGCTCCGGCATATTCTCCGCGGCAAGGGCGGGCAAAGCCGCAGCGACCGTGCGGAAGTTCGTCCCCTGCTGCGCTCGCTGCTGGCGCAGGACAGCAATTGAAGCCTTTTCTCCGGTGGCGTTCGCCGTCGGTCCTGCGATAAACTGAACGGCCCTGTATCGCTGGCACTTTCAGCCGGCAAGCATTTTTTCGAGGAATACCCATGGCCCGCGTTACCGTTGAAGATTGCCTGGACAACGTAGAAAACCTGTTCGAGCTGGTGCTCGTGGCGACCAAGCGCGCCCGCCAGTTGTCGAACGGCGCGGAATCGATGGTGCCCTGGGAAAACGACAAGTCCACCGTGGTTGCGCTGCGCGAAATTGCCGACGGCTACATCACGCCGACGGTGCTTGACGAGGCCGACAACCCGTTCGCCGCGCAGGAAGCGGCGGCTGCTGCGGAAGCCGAAGCGGCCGCGATGGCGGAAGCCGACGACGACATCGTTCCGCCGCCGGCAGCATCGTCCGAGGAAGCGACCGACCTGTAAGACACGGTCGGGAGCGTGCCATGAACTACGCCGCTTCCCTTCTTGGCCGCGTTCATCGCGGCAAGCGCGCCGGCCTTGACGAGCTGCTCGATAAGGCGCGCGCCTATCTCCCGGAAGACCAGGTTCACGATATCGAGCGCGCATATGAATTCGGCGCGCTCGCGCACGAAGGCCAGAAGCGGCTTTCCGGCGAGCCTTACATCACGCATCCCGTCGCCGTCGCCGGCATTCTTGCCGGCATGCGCATGGACCCCGCCACGATCATTGCTGCCATTCTCCACGACGTTCTCGAAGACACACCCACCGCCAAGATCCAGATCGCCGAACAGTTCGGCGAGGAAGTCGCCCAGCTCGTTGACGGCGTCTCCAAGCTCACCCAGATCAAGTTTCGTTCCAAGGCCGAAGCGCAGGCGGAGAATTTCCGCAAGATGCTGCTCGCCATGGTGCAGGACATTCGCGTCATTCTCGTCAAGCTGTCCGACCGCCTGCACAACATGCGCACGCTCGGCGTGATGCCGCCGGCGAAACGCCGCCGTATCGCGCGCGAAACACTCGACATCTACGTGCCGATCGCGAATCGCCTTGGCATGAACGATTTCCGTCTTGAGCTTGAGGATCTCGGCTTCCGCTCGATGTATCCGCAGCGTTACCGCGTGCTCGCGAGGCGCATGAAAAAGGCGCGCGGCAACCAGAAGGAAATCGTCAAGACGATTGCGAACGCTTTCGAAAACGCGCTCGGCCAGGAAAACATCTACGCGGAAGTGCGCGGGCGCGAGAAGCATCTCTACAGCGTCTATAAAAAGATGAAGGAGAAATCGCTCTCCTTTGATGAAGTGCTGGACGTTTACGGTTTTCGCATTGTCGTTGACAAGGTCGATACCTGTTACCGCGCGCTCGGTGTTGTGCACAATGTTTACAAGCCGGTGCCGGGACGTTTCAAGGATTACATCGCGATTCCGAAAACCAACGGCTACCAGTCGCTGCACACCGTGCTGTTCGGGCCGAACGGCGTGCCGATCGAAGCGCAGATTCGCACGACGGATATGGACCGGATTGCAGAAGCCGGCATTGCCGCGCACTGGTTGTACAAGACCGGAAGTTCTTCGAGCACCTCGCCCGAAGTGCGCGCGCGCGAATGGTTGCGCAGCGTGATGGAAATGCAGAAGGGCTCCGGCAACTCGCTGGAGTTCCTCGAAAACGTCAAGATTGATCTTTTCCCTGACGAGGTTTACGTATTCACGCCGCAGGGCGACATTCGCCGCTTGCCGCGCGGTTCGACCTCGGTCGATTTCGCGTACGCCGTGCACACCGATGTGGGCAACACCTGCGTTGCGGCGAAAATCGATCGCCGGCTCGCGCCGTTGCGCACGCCGCTCGTCAACGGCCAGACCGTGGAAGTCATCACCGCGCCGAACGCGAAACCGAATCCGGCGTGGCTGAATTTCGTCGTCACCGCGAAGGCGCGTGCGAACATTCGGAATTATTTGAAGCATCTCAAGGAAGAGGAAGCCGTCGAGCTGGGGAAACGCCTGCTGGACCGCGCGCTGGAAGCGCACAAGCTGCGCGTGAAATCGCTCAAGCGCGAACAGATCGACACTGTGCTCGCGGATTTCAAGCTCGATTCCTTCGAACACCTGCTCGAATCCATCGGCCTCGGGCATCGTCCCGCGCCGCTGGTCGCGCGCCGTTTCGTCACCGATCCCGATGAAGCAAGCGCCGCGCACCAGGGGCCGCTCGCCATCAGCGGCACCGAAGGGATGGTTGTCACGCTCGCGCGTTGCTGTCATCCGATTCCGGGCGACGCCATCATTGGCTATCTCTCCACGGGGCGCGGCATCGTGATTCATCGCGATAACTGCCACAACCTCGCCGAATACCGCGATCAGCCGGAAAAATGGATCGAGGTGCAGTGGGAGAAAAACATCGGTCGCGACTTCACGGTGGAGGTGCGCATCGAGGTCAACAACCAGCGCGGCGTACTCGCGACGGTCGCAGCAACGATTGCCGAGCTCGGCTCGAACATCGAGCAGGTGAGTGTGCAGGAACGCGACGGTTCAACGTCAGTGATGAATTTCCTGTTCGCCGTGCACGATCGCAAGCACCTTGCGAACATCATGAAACACATCAAGACGATGCCGCAGGTGTTGAGGATTACGCGGACGAGAGCATGAGTTGTAGCCCGGATGAAGCGCAGCGGAATCCGGGTCATGCATTTCAATTTCCCGGATTCCGCTGCGCTTCATCCGGGCTACGCAACGCCGAGGAAAAAAATGAAAAAAGAAATCATCTCGACGGACAAGGCGCCCGCCGCCATCGGCACGTACTCGCAAGCCGTGAAAGTCGGCGACACGGTTTATCTTTCCGGCCAGATTCCGCTTGATCCGCAAACCATGAATGTCGTTGAAGGTCCATTCGAGAATCATGTCCGGCGCGTGTTCGACAACCTGCTCGCGGTTGCAAATGCCGCCGGCGGTGATTTCTCGAACGTCGTAAAACTCAACATCTATCTCACCGATCTCGGCAATTTTGGATCAGTGAATGGTGTGATGGCGGAGTATTTCAGCGAACCGTATCCGGCACGCGCGGCTATCGGCGTGAAGGAACTGCCGAAAGGCGTTGCCGTCGAAATGGACGCCGTGCTCGTCCTGTAGCGCGCAACCGTGCGCGCCGAAAAATTTCCCGTCACGAATTTTACCGGCGTCGGCGGCCAGGTGGCCGCGCGGCTGGACAAGCTCGGCCTGAAAACCGCGCAGGATGTGTTGTTTCATCTGCCGCTACGCTATGAAGACCGTTCGCGCGTCGTTCCCATCGGTTCCTTGTATCCCGGCACCGCGACCAGCATTGAAGGCGAAGTCGATCTTGCGGAAGTTGTTTTTCGCGGACGGCGTTCGCTGCTGGTGCGTATCTCCGACGGCACGGGTTCGCTCACGTTGCGATTCTTCCATTTCAACAAGCAGCAGCAGGAAAGTTTCCAGCGCGGCGTGAAAATGCGTTGTTTCGGCGAAGCGCGACGCGGCAAGTCGGGATTGGAAATGGTGCATCCGGAATATCGCGTTGTTCGCGAAGACGGTGAACTTCCGCAAGCGGAAAACCTCACGCCCGTATATCCCGCCACGGAAGGCGTGCAACAGGGCCGCCTGCGCGGACTCACCACGCAAGCGTTGAACCAGTTGAAGCAGGGAAGGCTTGAGGTCGTCGAGCTTCTGCCATCAGAGGCGATTCCCGGCGCGCAGTTCCCGTCGCTCACCGATGCCTTGAAATACGTGCACCGTCCGCCGCTGGATGCCGATCTCGCGCAGCTCGCCGAAGGCCGTCATCCCGCGCAACGCCGACTTGTGCTGGAAGAATTGCTGGCGCATCACTTGAGCCTGCAAAAGCTGCGCGAGGAAACAAAACAGTTCGGCGCGCCGGTCATGCGCGGCGACGGTGAACGCGTAAAGGAATTCCTGGCGCAACTGCCGTTTTCATTGACCGGCGCGCAACAGCGCGTGCTCGATGAAGTGTTCGCGGATCTTGAAAAGCCGCAGCCGATGATGCGTCTCGTGCAGGGCGATGTCGGCTCGGGGAAAACTGTCGTCGCGGCACTCGCCGCTATCCGTGCTGTCGAGTCCGGTTACCAGGCCGCCGTGATGGCGCCGACGGAACTGCTGGCCGAGCAGCATTTCCGAAATTTTCTCGAATGGCTGGAACCGATCGGATTACGCGTTGCGTGGCTCGCCGGCAAGCTCACCGCGAAACAGAAGCGCGAGCAGCTCGAGGAAATCGAAAGCGGCAACGCGACGGTAATCGTCGGCACGCACGCGCTGTTCCAGGAGTCCGTGAAATTCCATCGCCTCGGGCTCATCGTGATCGACGAACAGCACCGCTTCGGCGTGCACCAGCGTCTTGCCCTGCGCGACAAGGGCGCGAGCGACGGACACGCGCCGCACCAGCTCATCATGACGGCTACACCCATTCCACGCACGCTCGCGATGACGGCATACGCCGATCTCGACACCTCCGTGATCGATGAATTGCCGCCGGGAAGAACACCCGTGCAGACGGTCGTGCTGCCGGATTCGCGTCGCGCGGATGTCGTCATGCGCGTCAACAGCGCGATCGACGAAGGGCGGCAGGTTTACTGGGTGTGTCCGCTGATCGAGGAATCCGAGGTCATGCAATACGAGGCGGCGGAGAATACCTTCGCTGCGCTTGCGGATGCCTTGCCGCAACGGCGCATCGGCCTCGTGCATGGGCGCATGAAGCCGGTGGAAAAGGAAAACGTGATGCAGGCCTTCAAGCAGGGAAGGCTTGATCTGCTGGTGGCGACGACGGTGATCGAAGTCGGCGTCGACGTGCCGAACGCAAGTCTGATGGTGATCGAAAACGCCGAGCGCATGGGGCTTGCGCAACTGCACCAGTTGCGCGGGCGCGTCGGGCGCGGCAGCATCGCATCAAGCTGCGTGCTGATGTACAAGGCGCCGCTCTCGCAACTCGCGAAGCAACGCCTCGCCGTGATGCGCGAGACGAACGACGGTTTTGTGATCGCGCAGAAAGACCTGGAAATTCGCGGCCCGGGCGAAGTGCTGGGTACGAAGCAGACCGGCCTTGCGCAATTGCACATCGCCGATCTTGTTCGTGATGCGGATCTGTTGCCGCACGTGCAGAAGATCGCTGCGCGCGTGATGAATGATTTTCCGGCGAATGTTCAACCGCTGATCGAACGGTGGCTCGGGGACTCTTCGCGGTACGCAAATGCATGAAGTCACGTAGGTTGGGGTGAGGCGACAGCCGAACCCCAACATGGACAAGAATGTTGGGGTTCGCGCTGCTCACCCCAACCTGCGGATACAAAATGACCAATACGATCTGGAAACCACTCGATTCCTGCGATGGCCTTCCCGGCCGCGTCGAAGACTGGCTCGCTGAACCGGGTTCGCTCACGGCGCGCGTGCGTTCGCGTTGCCCGGAAACTTTCCAGCTGCGCGTAATCGATCAGCGTCGCGAGCAGAACGCGGCCATTTTTGACAACGACGAATCCGCGGAAACCTTCTGCCGCGAAATCACGCTTGGCTGCGCCGACAAACCACTGGTGTTCGCACGCACGCGCATTCCCGCCGCGACGCTCGCCGCGAATCCCTGGCTCGGCGAACTTGGCGGCACGCCGCTGGGCGCGCGCTTGTTCGGCGAACCCGGCTACATGCGCGGCCGGTTTTTCATTGCGCGGATGGTTCGCGGTGATGCACTGTATGATTACGTGAACGAAAACGTGATCACCCTGCACCCCGAACTCTGGGCGCGCAAAGCCCGCGTTGAACTGAAAGGGAAACCGTTCGAGATATGCGAGTGTTTTCTGCCTGGCCTGATCTGAAACCACGCCTCAAGCGGTGGCGGCGCGCGGCGCGCGACAGCGCGTTCATGCAGCGCCTGCTGCCGCATGTGCTGGACCGACTCACGCAATACGCCTACCTCGCGCGGCTCCATCGTCCCATCGGCACATTTCTCCTGCTCTGGCCGACATGGTGGGCGTTGTGGATCGCCGGAAATGGTCATCCGGATGCGAAAGTCTTTGTCGTGTTCACGCTGGGTGTTTTCGTGATGCGCGCAGCCGGTTGTGTCATCAACGATTTTGCCGACCGGAAGATTGACGCGCACGTGAAGCGCACGGCGGAACGCCCGCTTGCCACCGGCAAGGTCAGCGCGCGCGAGGCATTGATTCTTTTCTTCGTGCTGCTCGCCATCGCTTTCGCGCTGGTGCTCACGATGAACCGCCTTACCATTTATCTCTCGTTCATCGGTGCGGGACTCGCCGCGCTCTATCCTTTCACCAAGCGCTGGACGCATTTGCCGCAGCCGGTGCTCGGTGCCGCGTTCGGCTGGGCGATCCCGATGGCATTCGCCGCGCAGCTCGGCGAAGTGCCGCCGGTCGCGTGGCTGGTGTTCATTGCCAACGTGCTGTGGTCCACGGCGTACGACACGCAATACGCGATGGTCGATCGCGATGACGACCTGAAGATCGGCGTGAAGTCGACTGCCATTCTTTTCGGCGAACAGGACCGGCTCATCATCGCGCTCCTGCAACTCACCATCCTGTTCAATCTCTTCCTCGTCGGCCGCCAGGTGGAACTCGGTGTTTCTTATTATTACGGCCTCGTTTTCTGCGCCATCACCTTCGCCTGGCAGCAGTGGCTGATCCGCAAAAGAAAACGGGAAGACTGCTTTCGCGCCTTCCTCAACAACAACTGGTCGGGACTGTTTGTCTTCGCGGGTCTCGCGCTTGGCTACACCTTGGCCTGAACATCGAAAGTCGAGAACATTCATGAACATTCCTGAAGCGGCCCGAATCAGTCTCATCCTGTCCAGCCTGGCACTCGCAGCGTGCAGCGAAAGTCCGCATCCCAACGCCGACGATATCGCCGCTGCCGAACACCTTGCCGGTGTTGCCATGACGGTGGAAGAGCGCGAGCTGATGCTTGATGACATCCGCGCGCAGCGCGAGGCGTATGACGTTCTGCATGAACTTGATCTGCCGAACGATCTCGCACCTGCGTTGAAATTCGATCCGGGTTTTGAAACCTTGCCACCCGCGAATCCAGAATGGTCGGAAGCCGACACCGTCGAGCGACCCGCAAATGGCGATGACATCGCATTCCTGTCCGTCGCGGAGCTTGGCGCGCTGCTTCGAAACGGCAGTCTCACTTCCGAAGAACTGACGACCATTTATCTTGATCGAATCCGCGAACACGATGACGACATCAACGCCGTCATCACGCTCACGGATACGCTTGCGCTCAAGCAGGCGCGCCGCGCGGACGCGGAACTCGCACAAGGCATCGATCGCGGTCCGCTGCACGGCATTCCTTACGGCCTGAAGGATCTCGCCGCCGTGCCCGGCTATCCCACGACCTGGGGCGCTACTCCTTATAAAGAGCAGGTGATCGACGAGATTGCGACGGTCGCGAAGCGCATGGAGGAAGCGGGCGCGGTGCTGATCGCGAAAACCGCGGTTGGCGCGCTCGCCTGGGGCGACGTGTGGTTCGACGGACGCACCAACTCGCCGTGGAATATCGAAGAAGGCGCGTCGGGTTCATCGGCAGGTTCTGCAGCCGGCGTTGCGGCGGGATTCTTCCCGATTGCGATCGGCACGGAAACCTGGGGGTCGATCGTTTCGCCGTCCGTGCAGAACGGCGTCATCGGCTTGCGGCCCACGTTCGGGCGCGTCAGCCGTCATGGCGTGATGGCATTGAGCTGGTCGATGGACAAGGTCGGCGCCATCTGCCGCTTTGCCGAGGATTGCGGCAAAGTGCTGGATGCCATTCGCGGGCCGGACGGCGAAGACGCGAGCGTGATCGCCTCCGGTTTTGCGTACACGCCGGAAACGAAGCTGGCCGATCTTCGCATCGCCTGGCTCGCGGCGGATTTCGATAGCGAATACGCGAATGCCGAAAATGACGCGAAAGTCATCGAAGCATTG
Source organism: Gammaproteobacteria bacterium (assembly GCA_036381175.1). GTDB lineage: Bacteria > Pseudomonadota > Gammaproteobacteria > Natronospirales > JAJUFS01 > JAJUFS01. The sequence continues at coordinate 61,153 of DASVDI010000006.1, read as the reverse complement.
CAGGCGCAGGGCGTCGAACTTCAATCGGTCGCCTTGCCCGGGTTGCCGGTCGAATCCATGAGCTTCATTCTTTCGGCGGAAGCCGCAGCGGCGTTTGATGAACTCACGCGTTCGGGCCGCGATGACCTGCTCGTGCGGCAGGTGAGCAACGCCTGGCCGAATGTGTTTCGCGCCGCGCGGTTCATTCCCGCCGTTGAATACCTGCAAGCGAACCGTTTGCGAACGCGATTGATTGATGGCATCGAGGCAATGTTCGCGGATGCGAATGTCGATGTCGTATTGGCGCCGTGTTTTGCGGGCAACCAGCTGCTCGCGACAAATCTCTCCGGCCATCCGTCGGTGGCGTTGCCCAATGGTTTTGATGCCGAAGGCATGCCGACGGGAATCTGCCTGATCGGAAAGCCTTTCCACGAAGGCGAGTTGATTGCTGTAGCGCGGGGGATTCAGCGTGCAGCGGATCTCGAGGTTCACAAGCCTCCGATGAACTGGTGAGAGGTCTTGCAGGAGCGCCTTCAGGCGTGAACAACCCTTCGCGGCGCTTCTACACCGCGCGCGCCAGCGCCCACACCTCAATCCGTTTCACGCCAGCGCGGCGCAGCAGCCTGGCGATTTCAGCACTCGTGCTGCCGGTTGTCACCACATCATCAAGAATCGCGATGTGAGCCGGCAGGCGTTCAGCGCAAAGCGCAAAAGCATTTCGCACGTTCCGCCGCCGTGCCACCGCATTCATGCCTGATTGCACCGCTGTCTCGCGAATGCGCTCGACAAGATCGTTTCGCACGTCCATTGCCAGTTTCGTCGCAACAGAATCCGCAAGCAATTCCGATTGATTGAAACCGCGTTCACGCAAGCGCCGCGAATGCAGCGGTACCGGCAAAAGGCAGTCGGGTAGCGGAGTCCTTGCGCGGACGCCTTGCGCGAACAATTCACCGAGCGTGCGTCCGGCGGCATGATCGCCATTGAACTTGAAGCGCTGGATCAGGGAATCGAGCGGCCAGCCATAACGAAAGACGGCACGGCTTGCGTCCTGCACCGGCGGCAACTTAAGGCAATCGCCGCAAGCGCCCCGGTGTGTCGCCGGCACCGGCAGCGCGCATTGCGTGCACGCAACTCCGAGCCACGGCAAATCGTGTTCGCAATCGGAACAAAGATCATGATGCCGGCCACTGCGTTTCTGGCAGAGCAGGCAGCAACCCGGCAGGAATCGGAAGGAAAGGCTATCGAGAAGTTTCGGCATGACGCATCCTTGCGAAGTGTTTTGTTCATTCCATTGACTGCATTGCCGCACAAAACCTCAAGTGACGCAACGATGGTCTCACACAATCTTCGCCGCCCGACTCATTCGTCAAGCAAACCGCCGTCATCCTCCACCGCGCCTTCGTCATCAGCACTGACAGCGCCATCTTCTTCAAACCAGTCGTCGCTGACTTCATTTTCATCCAGGAAACCGTCGTCATCAGCATCCCGGATGTCAAAGTCATCGTCCGTCCAGCCGGCATCGGTGAATTCGTTCTCATCAAGAAGGCCGTCGTCGTTCGCGTCAAAGGACTCGAACGAGCCTTCCGGATCGGCATCGTTGTAGGGCTCCTCGTCAACGAATTCATTCACATGCCACGGGTAGCCCTGCAACAGTTCGGCTTCCTCGACCTGGCCATCACGGTTCACATCCACGTCGTGGAACTCGACGCGAACCGGCACCTCCGACCATTCGGTTTCCGTCAGGTAGCCGTCTTCGTTGGCGTCATACTTTTCGAAATCCACGGGATCGCCGATTTCATTTTCCGCAAGCGCGTTCCCGGCACAAAGCAGGCCGGCCAGCAGCAATAGTCCTGGAATCTTCATCATGGTGACTCTCCTCGCAAGCACAGAATCTTCAAAACGACATTTCGAAAACAACGGGCAGGCGAAAACGCCTGCCCGGTTTCCTCAACGGTCGCGGTTACCAGTCGTCCTCGTCGAACACCCCGTCGTCGTTGTCGTCAAACCAGCCGACATCGGCTTCGTCTTCAGAGACATAGCCGTCGTCGTCCATATCCCAGTCGTCAAAGCTGTAATCGATGTAGTCGTAATCAACGACTTCTTCTTCATCGAGCAGGCCGTCGTCATTGATGTCGTAGGTGTCGAAGGCGTCTTCGTTCCATTCCATCCAGTCGTCGTCGATTTCATTCTCGCCAAGCAAACCGTCGTCGTTCACGTCAAGGACGTCAAAGTTGTCTTCGAGGTAATTGTCTTCAAACGCCTCTGACTCATCGAGAAAACCGTCATCATCAATGTCGTAGGTGTCGAACCGGTTCGCGTTGTCGAATGCGTTCGTATCGGTTTCGTTCATCTCCCAGTAATCGTCGTTCGCGCTGGCTTCATTGCGGTCCACGAAACCATCGCGGTTCGTGTCGAGCGTATCGAAATAGATGACAATGGTTTCCGCATTCGCATCGTTCGCTTCGCTGCGGCTGACGCGATTGTCGCGATTCGCATCGGCCTGCTCGAAACTGGCCGCACCCTGATTCCCGGACTGCTGCGCCGCGTTTCCTGCCTGACCGCCTTGCTCGACATTGCGGCGGCTGTCTTGCGGCTGCTGGTTGGCCTCGGCCATTTCGGTCTGGTCAATGAAGCCGTCCCGGTTCGTGTCCCAGATCACGAAATATGTCACCAGCTCGCCGTCCTTCTGCGCTTCATCACGGCTGACACGTCCATCGTTGTCCGTATCGTACATGTTCACGTTGCGTTGCTGGCTCTCGACGCCGGACACCTGGGTTGATGCCTGGTTGGAGGTCTGGCCCGATGTCTGGCCGGATGTCTGGCCCGACATCCGAGTGCTCATGTTTCCCTGTTGTCCGCCGGACTGTTGCGAAATGTCCTGCTGGCTGGCATTTCGCTTCTCGGCAGAAACACCGGCTTCCACTTCGCCTTCGCTGAGGCGCCCATCGCGATTCGTGTCGATGGAATCGAAGGTCGCCGTCACGTTGTTGACGGCGCTCCATTCGCTTTGCGTCAAATAACCGTCGCCATTGGTGTCATAACGATCAAAATCGATGGCCCCCTGGGCCAGCGCGCTGCTGCCGACAAGAAGTCCTGCCAGCGTGAATGGAATGAGTGACGTGAGTCTTTGCATGATGTACCTCCTTTCGCTCTCGGTATTTTCAGCCGATGAGTTTTTCAATTGGGACTCGGCGTGCCGGATTAAATGCCAGGAGCGGGAATCGGAGGTTTTTCGTGTGGTTATTGTCGCGACAGAAGCGTGAGGAGCGAAACCGCCATTCCCGCGCAGCGGAATTCCCAGTGACGTGTTCCGTTAACTCGCCGCGCAAAAAAAGCCCTGCACAAGGCAGGGCTGATTCCGTAACGCAACGCAATGCGTTCTAGAAACCGAACTCGAGATTCACCGACGGCATGTCGATATCCATTTCACCCATTTCATAGCGGTCATAGCGAATATTCACGCCAACGCCTTCACCGCTGCCGAAATGTGCACCGACGCCGTAGAACGGATCCTCGCCGTCTGCATCGAATTCGAATTCATCAAGCGGGGCAACGGCAGTGCCGGTGGAATCCCACCACATCTGGCCGCCACGCAATGACAGGCTGACGGATTCATGCACGGGAATATGAAACGCAACCGCAGCGGTCACGCCATTGGCGTCAAGAAAACCGCCTTCATCGTCGATCTCGCCGAAGTCGACGTAACCGGCCTCGATACCGAACCAGTTCGTGAAATTGGCGCCGAGGTAGGCCTGCCAGGTCATCCGGTCATCACGCAGATCGTTGTCCTCGGTCAGAAAGTCTTCGTTCTCGAAAGTGCCATAACCAATACCCACGCCCGCGTACGGACCGATGTCGTCATCGAACAGCGAATCCGCGTTCGCCGCTATCGGCGTTACCGCCAGCGTGGCGCCCAGTGTTGCAAACGTTGTCAGAATTCCAAGGCGTCGAGTCATCATTTTCTACCTCCAGTACCGTGGGAGCTTTTGTCAAAATCCGAAAGTCGCCGAACAGAAAACGCTTTCCCTGCCCGCGAAATCGAAATGGTTGTTGTGCGTTGAAGTTTCAACACGGCAGTTCGAACCTCTGCGTGCGACCGCCATTCCAGGTCCCCTCGCGCTTCAGATAAAAAGAGCCCCGCCGGGGTAGCGGGGCAACGGGGGGACCTGCCGAGGCAGTCGGTCAATAACTTTCAAAAATCGGGCTGTCAGAATCCGGCAATCCGGATTGCGGCCTGAATCGTGGCCATAACAAGCGCGGCAGCAATGATCGAAAGGCCGCGCCATGTAGTGTGCGAGTGAAGATCAAAAGAAAGGCGCGGACACACGTTCAACGATGCGAATCCCGGTTGGCGTATGCGCCGCGCCATGTTCAATTACCAGACAGGTCTGTGACTCAGTAGTCCTCGCCCATGCTCTGGTCTTCCTGCTGCTGACCCTGGGACTCGGCGCTCTTCGCTTCGTTCTGGTCCAGGTAGCCATCGCCGTTGGCATCGATCGTGCTGAACTGCGCGGCAAGTTCGGCGTTCTGCGCCACTTCAGTACGGCTCAACTGACCGTCGCCATCCTGGTCAAGCTGGTCGAAATTGACTTTGTCGCCTTCGTTGGCAACAGCAACGCCAGCGGAGAACAGGCCGGCGAGGAAAAGCATCATCAGTTTCTTCATGGGTGTGACCTCCAGTTGTAGGTTTGCGCGAACCAGAAAGGTTCACTGGAGTTAGTGCAATATGCGTGCCGAGATCGAAAACGCTGCAATCGCGGCGTAAACCGCACCAATGCATCGTCTCGCGCTCACGTAAACGTCGCCTGTCGCCAACGTTCTGACGGCGGCAGTTTCACATGATTGAGAAGATTGATTTTTTTTGTCGCAGGCGAGCGACGCAATTCACGAATGGTTCTTGAATTGCGCCGGATCAAGATGAAACCGTTTCAACAATTTGTAGAAATCTGTGCGATTGCGATGCGCAAGACGCGAAGCGCGCGAAACATTGCCGTGCGTTACTCGCAACAACTGGCAGAGGTATTGTCGGGTGAAGGCATCGCGCGCATCCGCGAGCGAGGGCAATCCGTTGCCGTGCTCGTCGAGCAATCGTCGCACTTGCCCGGCGGAGATCAGCTTGCTCGGCGTCAATGCCGCGCTTCGTTCGATGAAATTGCGCAGCTCGCGCACGTTGCCTGGCCAGTCGCCGCGCAACAGTGTTTCCAAAGCGGCGGGTGCGAACATTTTCCGCGGCCTGTCTTCGGGTCCGGTGAGGTGTTCGAGAAAATGTGTCGCCAGTAATGGAATGTCTTCGCGCCGCTCGCGCAACGGTGGCAGGCGCAAATTGACGACATTCAGGCGGTAGTAAAGATCCTCGCGAAAATCGCCGGATTCAATCGACTGGCGAAGATCATGATGAGTCGCCGACACAACGCGGATATCAACGTGTGTATCGCGCGCGCTGCCGACGCGCCGCACCGTGCCTTCCTGCAGCATGCGCAGCAGTTTCACTTGCGCGGTTGGCGGCATGTCACCGATTTCATCGAGAAACAAGGTGCCGCCGTCGGCTTCCTGCACGAGACCGGCGCGTGCCTGCACCGCACCCGTGAACGCGCCTTTCTCGTGACCAAACAATTCGGATTCGAGCAGCGATTCCGGGATCGCGCCGCAGTTCACCGCAATGAAAGGTTTGTGTGCGCGTGAACTCGCGCGATGAATCGCGCGCGCGAGCAATTCCTTGCCGGTGCCGCTCTCGCCACTGATGAGTACGGAAACGTCCGTGCCCGCCGCCATGCGCGCCTGCGCCAGCACTTCTTCCATGCGACCACTGCACGTGACGATATCCGCGCGCCACGCATCCGATCTCGATTGGCCCTGCGCATTCGCACTGCTGCTTGCACCGATCGCGCGCCCGACCTGCGCGAGCAGTTCATCCTTCTCCACCGGTTTCGTCAAAAAACCGAACGCACCGTTCTGTGTCGCATGTACCGCATCGGGAATGCTGCCGTGCGCGGTGATGAGTATCACGGGCAGTCCCGGTGCCTCGCGGCCGAGCGCATCCAGCAGCTCAAGACCGTTCATCGGTTCCATGCGAAGATCCGTGATCACGAGATCGGGTCGCGCCGCTGCGACTTCGGATAGCGCGTGCCTTCCATCGGCGGCGGTGCGCACTTTGTAGCCGCTGCTTTCCAGCCGCATGCTCAAAAGCCTGAGCAGGCCCGGATCGTCATCGACGAGCAGTATCTGGTTGCCGCTCGGCATCCTCGTTCTCCCTGTTTTCCTGGTTCTGTTGATCGTCATTCGTGTCTTGCCCGTGATTCACGGTTTGCTCGATGCGTGTCAGCGCATCGAGCTTGCGGCGCACCTCCGCGAGTTGCTTGCGCATGTCTTCGCGCTGGATCTCGGTTTCATCCAGGCGCACAAGACAGGTTTTCAATTCGTTGGCGCCGATGCGCACCGCGAGGTTCAGCTCGTCGTTCGCGCGCATTCGCTCAAGCCGGTCGATCACCTGGCCGAGTTGCAAGCGCGTCAACGCGTCGAGCGCGACGGGCAGGGGATCGGGCGCGACCAGCAACGATTCGAAAAGTGCGCGCGCGCGTTCAAGACTTTCTCGATCATCGCGGTCAACGGAAAGTGCAAACGCGTATTCGAGCATTGCCGCCGGATTGCCGCGTTCAGCCGCAACGCGCAGTTGCTCGCGATGCACCGCCTGCTTGCCGGCCGGTTTCGCCAGGTATTCGCGCAAGCCGAGCAGATAATGTCCCGCCACGTTGTCGTTGCCTTCGGGCCATTCGGCCGCGTCATCGCCGCGTAGACTTGCGCAGGCGCCGAGCGTCACAAGCAGCAGCGGCAGCAGCAGGCGCGCGGCACCGCTCATGCCGCGATCACTTCGATGGCAGTTCGACAAGAAAAGTCGCGCCATGGGTTTCTCCGTCAATGATGGTGACCTTGCCGCGGTGCGTGCGAACGCATTCCTGCACCACGGACAAACCAAGACCCGTGCCATGTACATGGCTTTCCGCCTGCCGCCGCCCCTGGTAAAACGCGCGAAACACGCGCTTGCGTTCATCCGGCTCGATTCCGGGGCCGTCGTCAGCAACCAGCAGGCGCGCCATGCGTCCGCGGCGTTCGATGCGAATGTGCAAGCGTCCTTTCACGGGCGAATACTTCACGGCATTCGAAACAAGATTCTCGATCATCACTTCCAGTTTCTGCGGATCGCCGGCAACCGTTACGTCATTGAGATCGGTAAGTACGCGCAACTGGCGCGCGTGGATCGGCAGGCGATTGCGTTCGAGCACGCGCTCCACGAGTTCATCGAGGCGCACGGGTTCGCGTCGAAGCGGCGTGCGCAGGTTTTGCCACGCACTGAAGTTAAGAAGGTTCTCGATCTGCGACTGCAAGCGCAGGCTGTTCTCGCGCAGGATGTCCGCCACTTCGCGCTGCTCTGCCGTCAGCGCGCCGGCTGCGCCATCCGTCAGCAGTTCGCTGCCCTCGCGAATGTTTGCGAGCGGCGTCTTGAGTTCGTGCGAGATGTTGCGCAGAAATGCGCTCTTGTCTTCTTCCACCGTTTGGAGCCGCCGCCGCAACCAGTCAAGCTGTCCGCCAAGCTGCTCGAAATCAGCGGGGCCGCGCACGTCGATGCCGTGTTCGAAACGTCCTTCGCCGAGACGCTTGATCGCACCGGCGAGCTGGCGCACCGCGCGCGAAATCATCAGCGTGAAAACCACCGCGAGCACCAGCGCAATCACGATCACTCCCGTCGCCTGCCATACCAGGCGTTGCTGAATGCTTTCGGATTGCGTCTGCATCGCCTCCATGCGCGCCTCGGTAAGCGCGCGCACGCGGTTGTTCACCGCGATCGCCTGCTCAAGCAGCGTGGCGAAACGTTCCGAAACGCCGCCGAAAGCATCTTCCGATACGTTCGCTATGGAAAGCGTGCGCGAGTTCGAGAGCAACGCGGCAATCAGCGCATCGAGTTCGGCATCCGTGAACACGCCGCGCAAGGATTCGGCGGCGGCCTCGAAACGTTCGCGGCGGCGCTGGAACAATTCAAGCAGCGCCGGTTCCTGCAGGATTTCGTACTGGCGCGCGTAGCGTTCCATCGCCGTCAGCTCCTCGCCGAGAATCCGGCCCTGACGCGTGCCTTCGATGCCCGTCACCACCGTCGCCTGGCTGATGAGCGTGAGGCGCTCCAGGTAAATCGTGCTCAGCAAAATGGCCGCAACCAGCGGCAGGCCGACCACGGCAAAGCCGACAACGACCAGCACGTTGATGGAGCGCCAGCGGAACGCGCGCATGAATGCCCCTTGTTTGACCCTGTCTCCCCCGACGAACACGCATCGCAGTCTTCGTAGGGCGGATTAGGCGCAGCCGTAATCCGCCACAATCTTGCTGTCCCTTCCCCGCAACACGAACACACATCGCAGTACCGCAGTGTCACGCGCGGTGTCGCAATCTCCCATCAGGTATCTATCGGGCACGACGGTGAAGGTTTTGCGAGGCCTTTCGGGAAAATCAGGGAAAGCCTGAGGGGAAGTGCCTGAGGGCGGCGAGAGAATGAGCGCCGGTTGAACGCCCGATCACGGAGGATTCCCATGAATATCAGGCACCTTGTAAACGCATTCCTGTTGACCGCTCTACTCGCAGCCGCCGGTTGCGGCAATGATCCACCGGGCGTCACTCCGCCCGGAACAACTCCGCCCGTGGCGGATCGCACGCCCGACGCATTCAGTTTTGCTGCCGTGGTGGATGCAAACCCCGGCGAATTCCACGAAGCCAGCGTGACTATCGCGGGGCTTGATGACGGCGAACTCGTTCCTGCAAGTCTCGCGGACCTCACGGCAGGATTCGTGCTGCTGATAAACGGCGTCGAGCAGGACAATCACCTGGACCGCACCGTGCAGAATGGCGACGTTGTTGTCATTCGCCTGCAGGCCTCGGACACGCCGGAGGGTGTTGCGAGCGGTGAGTTCTTTGCGGGCGAGCCTTCGGTGTCGGCTGTATTCGAAGTAACCACGAAGGCAGACGAGGAATCGCCCGAACTCGCGGTGCATTTCCCACCCGCACTCGGAATCACGAATGTCACATCAATTCGTGTTCGAGGAACGGTCCAGGACCAGGCGCTGGAAACGCTCACCGTTGGCGGCACGATCGTTTCGCCCGATCCGGCAACCGGCAACTGGCATTTCGACATGCCGTTGTCGGCTGGCGCCAATCAGATCGAAGTGCGAGCCGAAGACACAAGCAAAAATATTTCGGTTCGTGAACTGGTGATCGACACGACAAGTGCAACGGTGGGAAGTGGTGAACCGATGTCGTCCGGGATTCAGGGTTCGGAAATTTCGCCAGATGGTTCGAGCGTCTTCTATGGTGGAATTAATGACACTGTCTACAAACTAGACCCTGGAAACCGCTCAGCGCACGGTGTTGTCGCGGGAGCCGGATGTGGGGGATGGCCCTGCGCTCAACTCCATTCGCGGAATAGCTATTGGTGACGATGGCGAGCTGCTGGTCGCAAACCATAATCAGATCTCGGCTGTTGCGATGGCAAATGGAAATCGGATCTCGCTGTCGAACGACACGGGCACGGGGTCCGGCCCCGTTTTCAATGCCTTGGGCGTCACGAGAGATCCTGCCTCGGGGGTTATTTACGTTGCGTCGGCGGAAGCCGACCGAAAAATCTATTCCGTCACGTTGCCAGGCGGAGATCGGACAATCATCTCCGATGCCGCAACTGGCGTAGGTCCGGTGTTCGATGAACTTGACAGCGTCACCATCGATGAAACGACGGGAGATCTGTTTACGAATGGCGAAGACGCGCTCGGCAACGTTGTTTTCAAGGTCGATCCTGCGACCGGCGATCGAACCATTGTCTCGGCGGGCGACGGTCCGATATTAAGTTCCATTTCTGAGGTTCGATACTGGCAGGAAGAAGAGGTCGTGCTGGCATCCGGTGAGGCCGAGGGCGCACTGTTCAGAGTTGACCCCGCGAGTGGCGACCGGTTCATTGTGTCAGGACCAACGGTTGGCCAAGGTCCCTACATGGGCGACCTGAGTTCTTTCGCACTTCACACACCGTCCCGCGTCGCATTTGTCATTGGCTCAGGCGATGCTGGCTATCGGATATTTGCTGTTGACCTGGACAGCGGCGATCGCGTGATCATTGCTGCCGACTGACACTGTGAGCTGTTGTGGTTTTGAGGGCGGCTTCGGTCGCCCTTTTTCTATTCAGCGCTTGTGAACGCTGATCTGGTTCCCGTCACATTCGGTCGCCAGCGACCGAATGCGCGCCGCCTCCGCAACAATGGTTCTTGCACGCGCGATGACTTGCGCGCCGGCCGGCGTGACGGCGACGAGGCTTCTGCCGTTGCGCTGGAAGATGGTGAAGCCGAGTTCCTCTTCAAGCTGTCGAAGCTGTTTCGAGATACCGGGCTGCGTCGCGAAGACGCGTTGGGCGGCGTGCGTGATGCTCAAGCCGGAATCGACAATCGCAACAAGATAGCGAAGCTGGGAAAGGTTCATCGCCGCTGTCCGCCATGAAAACATTCCTGCAATTGCAAACGCGCGGATAGTTCGGCGAGATCCGCGAGCAGGGCGGTCGCGGTCACGGCAGCGCCCGCGCCCGGTCCGCGAATGACGAGCGGGTCGCGGTGGTAGGCATCGCTGTAAATGCTGATGCAGTTATCGGCGCCGCGCGTTTGCGCCAGCGGTTCGTCGTGATGCAGTTCGCGCACGCCAATGAACGCGTTGCCTTCGCCGTCCAGGCTCGCGACGTAACGCAGAATGCAATCGTGCTTCTTTGCGTCGTTGACACGTCGCTGCCAGCCCGCATCGTGACGCGACAGGGAATGCAGGAACCGGTCAAGTGGCAATTTTTCATCTGGCGGTTCGATCAACGATTCGGGCTTCACATTCAAACACGGCAGTCCGGCGGCACGCGCGATGATGGCGAGCTTGCGCGCAACATCGGCACCGGAAAGATCCTGGCGGGGATCCGGCTCGGCAAGGCCGCCCTCACACGCATCCATTACGGCCCGTGAAAATGAACTGTGTTTCTGCAATGCATGAAAAACAAAACCGAGACTCCCGGAAAGAATACCTTCGACGCGCGTGACCCTGTCGCCCGCTGCACGAAGGCGACGGATCGTCGCGAGCACCGGCAGTCCCGCACCGACGGTTGCGGCGTCACCGTAGTGAGAATTTCCAATATCGCTCACCCATCCGCTTGCCGACGCGATCTTGTTCGCGGTCACAACGTGAATGCCGTCATCGAGCCATGCCGCATGCTTTCTTGCCACAGCTTCGCTTGCGGTGGCATCGACAATCACCGGCGTTGATCGGGATCTCAAAAGTCGCTGTGTGAGTTCCTCAAGACAATTCTCGACTCTGGATTCGCGCAGGTAGTCAATCGCACGATGTGCCGGAATCCCTCGCTTCTCGAACAGCATCGTCGTCGAGTTCGCGATGCCGACGAGACGAATCCGCGGCGGCGCATGCGCGGAAAGCCGGCGCAGGAATTCGGATCCGACGGTGCCGATGCCAAGCAGAACGACATCGAGGATTCGAACCGGCGTGGGCTCGTACGTGTTGCCAGCGGTGAAGCCGGGCGAAAGCACAGTGTTCGGCAAGGTGCTCATGCGCGCTTCCTCCGCGCCGTCACAGCTTGTGCACGATCCAGCGCATCGAGAATATCCGCGCACAAATCATCGGCATGCTCGATGCCAACCGATAAGCGCAACAGTGTGTCCGTGATTCCGGCTTCTCGCCGCGCATCCGGAGTCATCGCCGCATGCGTCATGGTGGCGGGATGCACGATAAGGCTTTCAACGCCGCCCAGCGATTCCGCGAGCGAAAAACAGCGCAGGCCATCGAGAAATGCGCGCACCACAGCCTCGCCATCATTCAGCTCGAAACTCACCATCGCACCAAAACCCTGTTGCTGTCGTTTCGCAATGTCATGGCCGGGATGCGAGACAAGGCCGGGATAATGCACGCGCGCAACGGCGGCGTGACGTGACAACAGATCCGCCACGGCATGCGCGTTGCTTTCATGCGCCTGCATGCGGGGCCTGAGCGTGCGAATGCCACGCAAGGTAAGAAAGCTGTCGAACGGCGCGCCGGTAACACCGAGGCAGTTCGCCCACCATGAGAGATCGGCGTGCAGTTTTTCGTCGCGGCAGACGATGGCGCCGCCGACGACATCGCTGTGACCGTTCAGGTATTTCGTCGTGGAGTGCACGACAACGTCCGCGCCCAGCGTGATGGGTTTCTGCAATGCCGGAGAAAGAAAGGTGTTGTCCACGACAACGATACTTCCCGCCGCGTAAGCTTCATTGGCGACAACGCGAATATCTGTGATGCGAAGGAGGGGGTTGCTCGGTGTTTCCAGCCAGGTGATTTTCGGGTGCTCTGCGAATGCTGCGGCGCGCGCTTTCGTATCGTTGAAATCGATCAGGCGAACGCGAAAACATCGCTTGCGCGCGAGCGCGGTGAACAGCCGCCACGTACCGCCGTAACAATCATGCGGCGCGACGAGAAGGTCATCCGGCTCCAACAGTTGCAACACGGTCGTAATCGCCGCCATGCCGGTGGCCGTAACGATGCCCGCAGCGCCTTCTTCGAGACGCGCAAGCGTTTCTGCGAGTACATCGCGCGTCGGATTGCCCGAGCGCGTGTAATCGTAACGCCGTGGTTTGCCGTAATCCTCGAAGGTGAACGTGCTGCTCAGGTAAACCGGTGGCACGACGGCGCCGTGTGCGGTATCGGTGTCGATGCCCGCGCGCGCTGCGAGCGTTTCGGGATGCTGTTTCATGCCGCCACCTCCAGCGCATCACGCAGCAATCCTGCAATCGCCACCGGTTCCTTCAGGAATGCATCGTGTCCGTACGCGGTGCGCAGCACATGCAATTGCGCGGGGCCGCGCAGGCGTTCGGCGAGCTCCTGCATCTGTGAAAGCGGCACGAGAAAATCCGGATCGGCGGCGATGAGTGTTGCAGGCGTTGTAATGCCGGAAGGATCGACGTCATGCAGATCGAGCGATTCGCACAACTGGTAATAATCATCCGCGTCAACGCGCGCAGCGTATTTGCGGCCGTTGTGCTCCAGGTAATCCTCGACGGGAAAACGAAAGCCCTTGTGAAATCGTTTCGGTGGTCCGCTGAAACGCGCGGCAAATTCGGCATGTTCACGGTAACCGGCAATCGCAAGCGCTCGCGCCAGCGCGACGCCTTCCGCGGGCTTTCCGGCATCACGTGCAAGGTGGATGATCCGACGCTGAATGCTGCGAATCGCAACAGCGCGGGGATGCGCGACGTGCGCGCCGCTGATCGCAATCAATCGCGCCAGCCGTTCCGGGTAGCGGGCAGCAAAACACAACGCGACCATGGCGCCGTAGGACGCGCCCACGAAGGCGTGCAGGCGGCGAATGTGCAAGGCATTCAACAATGCGGCCAGCGCATCGGCTTGGTCCCCCGTCGCGATGTGCCGGCAATCAGCGCCATCAATGCCGCCGCCGGTGATGAAGTCCATGCTGATCACATCGTAACGGTTCGTATCCAGCGCGCAGCCGGTACCGGCTTGCGTGCACCACCAGCCTGGCGAGCGGTCTGCGCAGGCGATGACATCGGCGTTTGCCGATACACCACCGAGCACCACGACAACAGGAAGGCCGAGCGCGGGATCGCTGCTGCGCGTGTAGCGAATGGTCAAATGCCCCGGCCGCCTTGCATGACGGGCACGAAACGCCGGCAGCACGATGCTGCCAGTTGCGGGAACTTCCGGTGAAAAAATCAGGTGTTGATGCGCGGACATCGGTTTCTCCATGTTCAAAGGTTTCGCTCATCGGAAACCCCGGCGGAGACCGCGCAGGCAGAGTGAATCGCGCCCCTTGCCGCATACGCGACAGTTCACGATCACTCATCTATCGGCGAAGCATCTGACGATGTTCACCGCAGGAGTTGGCACCTTTGCGAAGTGGTTAGCTTCGTCGGTTGCCCCGGCGTCAATGGGCCTGTCCCTCAGCCGGTCTCGATGAGTGGTTTCGAGATTACCGTTTCCAGTATTGCTGTCAACCGTCTGCTTATTGCCATTCGGCATAAGTGCGGCATCGGATTGCATGCACTAAACTCTGCCGCTGTTGCATGCATCGCCGGATGCAAAGGGAGTTTCGATGTTTGCCCTGCTGAAGATTCCGAACGTGCGGCTGTTGGTTATTGCGCAGGCGCTGGGCATGGCGGTTCCGCCTTTCAACACGCTGCTGGGCGGCATTGTCGGATCGCAGCTTGCACCCGATCCGCGCCTCGCGACGCTGCCGGTCGCGCTGATGGTTGTCGGTCTCGCGATCAGCACCGTTCCCGTTGCGCTGCTGATGCGCAGGAACGGACGCCGCTTCGGATTCCTTTTCGCCAACGGCGTCGCAGTCTTCGGTGCATTGCTCGCGGCAATCGCCATTCAGCGCGAAGGCTTCTGGTTGTTCTGCACGGCGACGTTGTTGCTCGGCGCGAACGCTGCTGCCGTTCAGCAATACCGCTTCGCCGCCGCTGAAAACGTCACGCAGGAAAACGTCCCGCGGGCCGTTTCACTGGTCCTGCTCGGCACGCTGGCGGCCGCTTTCATCGGTCCGCTGCTGGTGCAAAGTGCCGCGCCGGCGCAAGGCATCTCGCGCGATGCGACCGCTTACCTGATGCTGGCCGGGCTGCTCGCGGTTTCGCTGTTGCTGCTGGTTCGCTATCGCGATGTGCCGGTCGAACAACTGCGAAGCACGGACCTTGAGGCGCGACCGTGGCAGGAAATCGCGCGACAGCAACGCTTCATTGTTGCGGTGCTTGCCGCCGCCGCGGGTTACGGCGTGATGGTGTTCCTGATGACCGCGACGCCCGTTTCCATGCACGTGATTGACGGGCACGCGCTCGGTCACACGGCTGCCGTGATCCAGGTGCATATTGCCGCGATGTACTTGCCGTCGCTCGCATCCGGCTGGCTGATCCATCGCTTCGGCGAAGCGCGAATGCTGCTGGCGGGAATTGTCTTCATGTTCGCCTGTGTCGCCGTGGCGATGCTGGGCCACGCCGTTGTGCATTACGCGGTTGCATTGGTACTGCTTGGCATCGGCTGGAATTTCCTGTTCGTCGGCGGAACGACGATGCTGACAAAAACCTACCGGCCCGCCGAGCGTTTCCGCGTGCAGGCCGCGAACGATTTCCTGGTATTCACCGTCACGGCGTTCGCGTCACTCGCTTCCGGCGCGGCTGTTCATGTAACGGGCTGGAACACCTTGTTAGTGATCGCCTTGCCGCCGCTGGCCGTACTGCTCGTGATCGTCATTGCGAGCGTGCGGAAACTTTCCACGGCCACAGCCGTTTCCGCGCCATGATTCACCGCGAACGCGCGCGGCAGTTTCACAACGTTTTCACATTCCCGCCCTGGCATCCGCTGCCGTGAGTATTGCTGTTTCCCACTACGTGAACTGTCTTTCCACTTAAGCGCAAAAACGTACAGACGGTCGTACGCCGCAGGACGATGATGCGATCAGGACATCAGGCTGAGCGGCAACGTCGCGATGCCGAATGGCAGGAGGCCGGCAATGCCGGTGTGATTCGTTCAACGGGAACGCCGGTATCAAAAACCTTTTCTAAAGGAAAAGACCATGAACCAGAACACGCCCCGCGAACCGCAACGCGATAACCGGAAACAGAACGCGCAGCCGCAAGAACAACCTGTTCAACCGCAGGCCGAACCCGATCAGCCACAACCGCAGCAACCGCAGCTTCAACCGCAGGAGCCTCAGCAGGAACAACGCCAGGCAGATCCCCAGCAGCAACGCCGGCAGGATCTGGCGGAATAGCGCATTCGAAACAATCCGGTGTGACAGGAAAGGACGGCATCTCGCCGTCCTTTCAGGTTTTACCGGTAGGGAAGCGCGTCGAGGATGACGCGTCCCGGAATTGTTGTTGCAGGGTTTTCTTCGATGGTTGCCGCGCGGGGTTTCCATTGCAATGGGCGGCGGGCGCAACGGCAGCACTGGTTGCGCCGTCAATACGTTTCAATGCTCACACCAGAAAATAACCGGACGAATGACTGCATTGCTATTGTCATCGGCATTGGCAGCGACATTGGCCGCGGCTGATGCCGGGATGCCGCATGACCGAACGGCCGGCGCGCAACGTTCCGATGCGCCGGCATTGGGATTTTCGCTCGGGCATGTCGGGATATTCGATGATATCGGCGAGCCCCTGATCGCGAGCGCCGAGTATCGCTTCAGCGACGTGACAGACTGGCAGCTGGTTCCCGCTGCCGGCATTTCGGCCGCGGAAAATGGCGCGTATTTTGTTTACGCCGATCTTCATTATGAAGTCCGGCTCGGCGAGCACTGGATACTGAGCCCGAGTTTCGGCGTGGGCCGCTTCGGTGGCAGCGATGAAATCGATCTCGGCCACCTGGTGGAGTTTCGCAGCGGGCTGGAAATCCGCTGGCAATTCGATAACGGCTATTCCCTGGGACTCGCCCTGCATCATTTTTCCAACGGCGGAATCTCCGAACGCAACCCGGGCATCGAAGAGCTGGCATTGACGCTGCATGTGCCGCTGGGCAACTGAACCAGCATTCAGCCTTCCGTTGTCTCGTCGTTGTCATTCGCATGTCCGGCATGCCACAGGATCGCGGTGCCGATGATCGCCGCGAGAATCGATGCCGCAAACACCGCAATTTTTGCGGCAGCGAAATCATCCGTGTTCGGAAATGCCTGCGCGGCGATGAACAGCGACATGGTGAAACCGATACCGGACAGCGCACCGGCGCCGGTCACTTGCTGCCAGGAATAGGCGTCGGGCTTGATGGCCAGTTTCAGCGCCACCGCGATCGCGCAGAACATGACCATGCCCAGCGGTTTGCCGATAACGAGTCCCAGGATGATCGCGATCATCAGCGGTTCGTGAGCGCCGAAGATATCGGTGGTGACCACGACACCCGCGTTTGCCAGGGCAAACAACGGCAGCACGATGTAACTCGAGCGTGGCCCGGCATGTCGCAGCATGCGTGCAGCAGGTGATTCCAGCCGGTCGTGAATGGCATCCAGTGCACGCATGGCAGGTTCGGACGGGCCGGTGCGATATGCTTCGCCGCCATGCTGCGCCTCCGCGTCGAGAATCGCGTCCGCCTGCAAGGCCAGTGCGCGGAAATTCGGTGGCGGGCGCGTCGGGATGAACAGCGCGAGAATCACGCCCGCAAGCGTTGCGTGGACGCCGCCGGCATGCACGCACGCCCACAGCACGATGCCGAGCAACACGTAAGGTGACGCACGGTAAACACGCGCGGCGTTCAGCATCGCGAGTCCGCCGGTAATGAAAGCGGCGGCGACCAGGTAAGTCACGTTCAGTTCCGTGGAATAAAACGCGGCAACAACCAGTATCGCGCCGATGTCATCGACAATGGTTGCGGCGGTAAGAAAAATGCGCAGTTCCACGGGAACGCGCCGTCCCATCATCGCAATGAGTGCAATGGCGAATGCGGTGTCGGTTGCCATCGGCACGCCCCAACCGCGCGCCCATGGCCCCTCGGGAATGATGAAAACATAAAGAAGCGCCGGCACCACGATGCCGCCGATGGCAGCCGCAATCGGCAACGCGGCCGAGCGCCGGGTGGCGAGATGGCCGACAGTGAACTCGCGTTTTATCTCAAGACCAACGACGAGGAAGAAGATGCTCAACAAGCCTTCGTTGATCCAGCTCAACAGCGGCAGGCCGAAAGACGCATCGCCGAAAACGAAACCCGTCGGTTGCTGCCAGAAAGCCGTGAACGCTTCACCCCATGGCGAGTTGGTCAGTGCGACCGCGAGCACCGATGCGAGCAGCAGCAAAATGCCCGCCGATGGCGCCCAGCTCGCAAAATCCAGCGCTGCCGTGCGCATGCGATGTCCCAGCGAGCCGTGCATGGCATCGGTGAATGCGCTTTCATCCCATGGCCCGGAATAGCGGCGCCCGTTGATGAAGAAGGTCGGCGAGAGCATGACGCCGCTCGCACGCGCGCTGCGTTCATCGGCTTCGACATGCGCTTTCGCGCGCGCACGGGATTCGTCGTCATCGCGCACGCCGAATTCATCCGCGACCGCTTCAAGGTCTTCTTCCGTCAGCCTTGCGGAACGCGTCATCAACGCAACATGCGCTTCCCAGAAGTGCTCCGGTGGCACGCGCTCAACAAGAACCGCCGCGCGTCGCGCGATATCGCTGCCCGTAACCGGCCGGTGCCGGAAAACATAGCGCAGGCGATCGCCGAACTGCTTGCGCACTTCCGTGATGCGTTCGTTGGCCGCGCGGCAATGCGGGCAGTCGTAGCTGCCGTATTCGAGCAGCGTGATGTCCGCGTCGGGAGATCCGAGAATGTGATCGCGCTCGGTGTCAACCGGACGATCCAGGCGATCGGTCATGTTTCCGTGCGCCATTCCAAACTCCGGCATATGGGCGGGAACTACTTACTACCGCAGGCGCGCGAACACATCAATCCCACCGCCGATTGCGCGGCGTCATTTTGTTTCGCGTAGTGATGAAAGCAGATTCGCGATTTTCGACAAAGCCGCTTACTCAGGCAGCGCGTACGCGATGACGTAATCGCCGGGCGGCGTTTCCATGAAGTGATGTCCGCCCGCCATGATGACGAGATATTGGCGGCCATCGACGGAATAGGTCATCGGTGTTGCCTGGCCGCCAGCGGGCAGAACGTCATCCCAGACTTTCTCGCCGGTCTTGAGATCAATCGCGCGAATCAGGTTGTCCGTTGCGGCAGCGATAAAGATCAGCCCGCTGGCGGTCACCACCGGGCCGCCGTTGTTCGGCGTACCCATGATGATCGGCAGGTGCGAGGGAATGCCGAAAGGCCCGTTGGCACGCGCGGTGCCGAAGGGGCGATCCCAGATGGTTTCGCCACTCGCGAGATCGATGACACGAATACCGCCGTACGGCGGTTCCTTGCACAGCAATCCGGTGAAATCGAGACGCCAGCCCGCGTTCACATCGATGGCATAAGGCGTGCCGGCCTGCGGATCACCGGCGCCTTCCGCGCCGCCCGGGTCCCCGCGCGCTTCACTGCGCGGCGCCCAGCCGAGTTCTTCCGCGCGCTCGCGCGGCACGAGCTCGTTGTGATTCGGCATGTCGTTGTAGTTCGCAACGATCACGCCGCGCTCCGGATCAATTGCAATGCCGCCCCAGTCGGAGCCGCCGTTGTAACCCGGATATTGAATCCAGTGCTGGCCAGCCGTCGGCGGTGTGTAGATGCCTTCATAACTTGCGCGCTGAAACTGGATGCGACACCAAAGCTGATCGAGCGGCGTGAGTCCCCACATGTCCTTTTCAGTGAGGTTGCGTTTCGCAAGCGTGTGGTACAGCGAAAACGGTTGCGTCGGTGCGCGCTCATCCGGCTCGACGCCGCCCTGCGGAACCGGTCGTTCTTCTACACCGGTGAGCGGTTCACCCGTACGGCGATTCAGCACGTAGAGATCGCCCTGCTTGCTGGAGAGAACAATGGCGGGAACAGGACCATCATCCGTCGGGAAATCGATCAGGCTGCCCGTCGAGCCCAGATCGTAATCCCAGACATCCTTGTGCACCGTCTGGAAATGCCACGCAGGTTCGCCGGTGGTGACATCGATCGCGAGCAGTGAGGTCGAGTATTCATTCTCCGGCGGACGCCGCAAGCTGCTCCAGTAATCCACGGCGGAGTTGCCCATCGGCAAATAAACGAAACCGAGTTCTTCATCGGCGCTCGCGATCGTCCACATGTTGGGCGTGCCGCGCGCGAACGTTTCTCCCGGCGGCGGGCCGTTCTTCCATTCCGGATGCATCATGTCCCAGGCCCAGACTCGTTCGCCGGTCATGGCGTCGAAACCCTGGATCACGCCCGACGGCGCCCAGCGGCGTTGGCCATCAAGCACCTGGTGACCGGTAACGATTACGCCGCGCACGATGATCGGCGGCGATGTGATCGACACCATGCCGGGCAACACTTCACCCATGTCGCGTGTGATGTCGACCTCGCCGTTGTCGCCGAAGTTTTCGCAACGCTCGCCGGTGAGCGCATCGACCGCGATCAATCGGCCATCAAGCGTGCCTTCGATGATGCGTGGTGAGCAGGGTTGCGGAACGCCGAGCGCCGTAACGCCGGCCACGCCTTCGCCGGGCGTCTCAAGCGGCGGGAATTCGTAATACGCAACGCTGCGACATGCCGCCGTGTATGGAATGTTTTTCTCGGGAATTTTCACCTCATGCCGCCAGATTTCCTCGCCAGTCGCGGCATCGAGTGCAATCAGGATGTTGGTCGCCGAGCAAAGGTAGAGCGTGTCATCGACTTTCAACGGCGTTGTTTCCGCGCCCCAGAGTTTTTCCGGGATATCGCCGGTGCGATACGTCCAGACTTTTTCGAGGTTCGCGACGTTCCCAGGATTGATGTCGCTCAACGGCGAGTACCTTCGCGCGCCGTTGCTGCGCCCGTAAGCCGGCCAATCGGTATCAACGGGCGCGACCGCCGGCTGAATGAACGCGTCGTCTGCGTCGCTTCGCGCTGGCGTCGCATCCGTGACGCCGGGTGTTGCGCGCGCAGCCTGCCAACCCGCGCCGGTGATTTCCGGCGGCACGAAGGCGAGCGCGAACACGCCGATGAAAACCAGCATCAACGCACCGGCAAGCGACCAGGAAACGGAACGCGAAAAGATTCTTGAACCGTCGTTATCCGAAAGACGTGGCAACAGCAGCGCGACAAAAATCGCGAGCACCACGATCAAACCGGCACGCGGAATCCATCGCCAGTAATCAAGGCCGGATTCCCAAGCAGCCCAGAGCAGCGTGCCGATGAACACGGCGGCGAACCACCACGCACCGGAAACCTTTCCGCGCGCGAGTTGCACGCCGGCAATCAGCAGGCCGATGCCGGCGAGCAGGTAATACCAGGAGCCGCCAAGTGTCATCAGCCACGCACCGCCGATCACGAGCGCGAGGCCGAGCAATGCGATCAGCACACCGAGGATCAACAATGGCCAGTCGTGAGAATTTTCGCGATGTCCTGTCACTGCATCCACCTCGCCTCAACAATGTTCAATGAATGCATCATCATGAGAATTGCATCGCGGTCCCGCCATAGGGCTGACTATCCAGTTTTTCTTCAGGCGGAGTTACGCGGTGAAGGATGCACGTTGAACTGACATAAAGCGGCGAGCGGGATTGCGAGTTCTCACCGAAACGTTCGTGTTGCCGTCAATCCGATCATCCAGTTTCGCCCAGGCGCGGGCTCGTAATAACGGCCGCCGCCGTCGTTGACACGGACCGAGCCGACATACTCGCGATCGAAAATATTATTGAGACGTGCGAAACCGCGCCAGGCGAATCCGAAGGCATCGAGGCGGCGTTCGGCGGCAAGGTCAAATACCGTGTAGGCGGACGCTGTTTCGCTGTTCGCGTCGTTCACGAACACGTCATCGACAAAACGGCCTTCCAGCATTACATCCGAATTGTCGGACGGGCTGAAACGCAGCTCCGCCCACGCGACGTTTCGCGCAAGGCCGGGAATGCGCCGGCCCGCTTCGATCACCACATCATCTTCCGGGCAAGGCGGCGAACCGCAGGTTGCGAAGTCGCTGACGTAACGCGCATCGAGAAACGTGTAGTTGCTCGCGTAATGCCAACGCTCTGAAATTTCGCCATTAATAGCAAGCTCCACGCCACGCCGCCGCGTAACACCGGCATTGTCATAAACGCTGCGTCCGCCGACATTCTCGATAACAATCAACTCGTCTTCCGTGCGGCTGTGGAAGATCGCCGCGGAGTAGTGCAGTTTTTCATGGCGTGCGCGCAATCCGATTTCAACATTGCGGCTGTCGGATGGGCTGAGTTCGTCGTTCAGGCCGCTGCGCGCGTCGCTGCGGTAGGCGAGTTCCGAGTATGTCGGCGTCTCGAAACCGCCACCGGCATTTGCATACACGCTTAGTTCGGGCGTGACGCGGAACAACACGCCCGCGACGGGCGAGACATGCGAGTAATCGAGCTTGCCGCTGTCATCGGGATTGTTCGCGTTGATGAAAAAATCTTCGGATGCGAACTCCACCTGGCTGTAACGTGCACCGACATTGACATGCCATCGCTCGGCGGGCTCCCAGCCAGCCTGCACGTACACATCACGGCCGGTAACACGATTCTGTTCATCCCGCCGCAGCGCGCCGAACACGCCGAGTTGGTTCCCGATGGAATTCTCGAAACCGAGCCGCAACTCATCCGACACTTCATAGGCAATGCCGGATGTGAGCGAAAACGGCTGGCCGAAAAGTTCATGCGACCATCGCCAGCGCACATCCGCGCCGTAATAATCGCGATCAAGATCGAACGCGCCACCACCTTGCAGAGGATCGTCCTGCACGAAGACGGGAATCGACAGCATCTGCCGCGTGTGACGATTGCCCGAATACGCCATCACGGAAAAATAATGGTGATCTGATAATTCATTCTCGATACGCGCGCCGAGCTGGTTCTGTTCCACGCTCTTGCGCGTGTTGAATGTGAGTGCGCCCGCACTTGCAGCGCGGCGATCACCTTGCAATTGCTCTCGCGTCAGGCCTTGCGGATCGAGTGCGAATTGATCGAGCGTGTTGATGAGCACCGTGTAACGCGTGTCGTTGCCGATTTCACCCTTGAGCAGCACTTGCGCGCCGGTCTCATCCGCCGCGCTGTGGTTCCTAAAACCGTCGGTATCGAGATGGGTGACATCCACAAGAAAACCGCCGTCCGCGTTTTCCCGCAACGGTGAATGAAACGACAGCGACGAACGCCGCAATCCGAAATCACCGGCAACAAAACCCGCGCTGAGTTCAGGGTCAACGGGCGCGTCTTCGGTGAAGATGGCGATCACGCCGCCTGATGCATTGCCATAAAGCGCGGAGAACGGTCCGCGCAGCACTTCAATGCGTTTTGCGGATTTCAACATGAAATGCGAAACCTGCCCCTGGCCGTCGGGCATGGTGGCGGGAATGCCGTCGGTGTAAAGACGCACGCCGCGGATGCCGAAACTCGCACGCGCGCCAAAGCCGCGAATCGAAATCTGCAGGCCTTGCGCATAATTCTCGCGGTCACGCGCAAAAACGCCGGGTACGCGCTGCAGGGTTTCCGAGAGACTGATGCCCGGCTTCGCGCGATGAATTTCAGCGGCGGTGATGACGTCGATCGCCGACGGAACAAGCAGCGCGTCTTCGGCTTGGCGTGTCGCGGTCACGACGAGAGGATCGAGTTCTGCGGTTTCCTCGTCAGCCGCGAGCGTGATCATCGGCAAGAACAAGAGCGGCAGGCATGTGGCGCGCGCACGCGTGAGCAGCTTGTTATTCATGCAATCCCCCGAACACAAAAGCGCATTGATAACATGCCGCGCATCCTGCTGCCTTCGATGCTTTAACCGGGTTTCAGGGCGATGCCTGCGCGAGCGGCGTATCTCGTAATAGATCTCGTAATGTATAAGGTGTGGACGCAGCGCAGTCGCCGCAAACCGGCGTTCATGGCAAGCTGGCGCAGTGACAATGACCTTGCGCGGGGGAAATCGCGGTCGTGAACATCTTTCTTACCCTGGATCTCGCGGGAACCTTCGTGTTCGCCATCAGCGGCGCGACCGTCGGCGTGCGGCACCGGCTTGATCTGTTCGGCGTGCTGGTGCTGTCGTTCGCGGCATCCGCATCAGGCGGTATCGCGCGCGATGTCCTGATCGGCGCGACGCCACCGGCCGCACTGGTCGACTGGCGTTATCTCGCCGTTGCCTGCCTGGCCGGCGTCGTCACGTTCTATCGCTATTCGCTCACCGAAAGACTGCGCAATCCCGTGCTCATTTTCGACGGGGCAGGACTTGCACTGTTCGCGGTTACCGGCGCGTTGAAAGCCTTGTCGTTCGGGCTCGCGCCGATCACCTGCATCCTGCTCGGCATGCTCACCGGCATCGGCGGCGGCATCGTGCGCGACATGCTGGTCGCACAGGTTCCGGTGGTGTTGCGTTCGGAGCTTTACGCTATCGCCGCGCTGGTGGGCGCGGCTGTCGTCGTCGTCGGGCGGATGCTGGAGCTGCCGAAAGTGCCGGTCATCATGGTCGGGGCGCTGCTGTGCTTCGGCCTTCGCTTCATGGCAATCCGCTACGGCTGGCGATTGCCGGTGGCGCAGCATCGCGAACCGTAAAACCTGCCTTCACCCGATATCCGATTTTCCCGATTCCATGGTCCGAAAAAATTAAGTCCGACTTGATTTAGTCCGAATTCGGATTATAATCATTCTCGTCCGGCAGATTCCGCAGGTGCCGGGGACGCTTCCCGGTTCTCCCCTGACCCTCCGTCCCCTGGCGGCCCCTCCCTGCGGTGTCTCCGGACCCCTTTTTCAACTAATAGTCCGTAAATGGATTAAATTAAACCGAACTGATATGCCGACGACCGTTCACAACTTGCTGAAAACACTGGCCTTCCTGGCACTGGCCGGCGTCGCCACATTCTGGCCCGCCCATGCCGGCGTGGAGCCGACGGACATGCTGGGCCCGTTGCGCCTGCGCGATCTCACCCCGTTCGCCCTGCAGCGGCTCGATCTGCGGCCAGCGAGCGCCGCGGCCCATTACCCGGAAGGCTGGGCGCTGGAGGCGAACCTTTCCTACACCAACACCTTCATCATGAGCGGCAATGTCGCGGATTACCTCGAAGCGCGCGACCGGCGCGATCCGCTCGGTGCCGCGGATTTCACGGCCTTTCGGGCAATGGAAGGCGATGCCTTTTACTTCGACGGCTCGATTTCCGTCCTGAGCCTTGCCTTCCATTACGGCGTGTCGGATTCGCTCGCGCTGTACGGCATCCTGCCGGTGCATCGCTATCACGGCGGTTCCTTCGACGCGACCATCGAAAGTTTTCATCAGAAAGCGGGCTTCAGTGATTTCGGCCGCGACCTGGTGGCGCAGGATCAGTTCCAGGGATTCTTCAAGATCGGTGATCGGCAGACGGCACTGAGCGAAGCCCCGCGCAGCGCCGGATTCGCGGATCCCGTTATCGGCGTTCGCAAGCGCGGACTCAACTGGGGCGCGTGGGATGTGGTGCTGGAACTTGCTGCCAAGCTGCCCATCGGCGCGAATGATCCACTGTTTTCCTCAGGCCATGCCGACATCGGCGCGCAGGTGTCCGTGCAGCGCCAGTGGGCGAACGACGGGCTGTACTTCAGTGTGAGTTACGTGAATTTCGGCGGCTCGGACAGTTTCGGCGATGCGGCCCGGCGTCATATTCCGAGTTTCACCGCCGCATGGGAGACGCGCGTCGCGCCGCAGACCAGCGTGATCCTGCAGGGCACGGCATCGAGGAGCCTGTTCAAAGGTGAAACCCACCCCGAACTCGCCGCGAATGCCTACCAGTTGAGTGCGGGCATCCGACATCAATCGGGACCCGTGCATTACACCTTCGCGCTCACCGAGAACGTCGTGAATTTCAACAACACGCCGGATATCGGCTTTCATCTCGGCGTCGGTATTGCCTATTGAACGCGGCGTAGTCGACGCTGCGGCTTGGGTTCTAACCGCGTTGCGGCTTGACTCACGCGGCGCATGGACTTATCAATGTCGGACTATCCTCCAGTGAATTACCAGGCAGGGACATCTCGAACCATGGACCGTACGAAACAATGCGCTCGCGAACCCGCCCTCGCCGTCATTCGCGAAATCGTGCGCGCTTACCAGGCCTTCGGTGATTTCAGCCTTCGTGACATCAAGCGCTTCGGTCTTTCGGGCCCGGAGTTCGATGTGCTCGCAACGCTCGGCAACCAGCCCGGCATGACCTTCAAGGACATCGGCGAGAACACACTCATCACCAAGACGACATTGACTGGCGTTGTCGATCGCCTGGAACAGAAAGGCCTGGTCGAGCGGCGCGCCTGTCCCGAAGATCGCCGCTGCATGCGCGCGGTGCTGACGGAAAAGGGCAACAGCCTGTTTCGTGAAGTCTTCCCCGAGCATGTCGAACGATTGAAAGAACGCCTCTCCGGTCTTTCCGAAATTGAACGCGAGCAAGTGCTTGCAACGCTCGGTAAAGTGCGGCGGTTGCTGGCGGACTGAATCTGTGTAGGTTGGGGTGAGCACCGCGAACCCCAACATTCCTGGATCACTGTTGGCGGAATAAAGAATGGACAGGATTAACAGGATTTTTCAGAATTTACAGGATTCAAAAGCAGCCGTTAAAAAAATCCTGTTAATCCGCTTTTCAAAATCCTGTTAATCCTGTCCATTGCTTTTCGCTTTTTGTAATAAGGGCGGGCTTTGCCCGCCGTCATTGATGGCGGGCAAAGCCCGCCCTACGCACGACGCTTCCGAAGCTGAAGTACTACAACTCGCATTCCACAACCCGAGGCCGTCATTCCCGCGCAGGCGGGAATCCAGTTCAAAAAAAATTCCCGTCATCTTGTCTTCCCGAACCCTGTCCATCACCCTTCGCTTTTCTTTATATTGGCTGCAAACCTCGCAACGAGAGTGACGCATGCCGGAAAAATCCCTCGCGGACCAGATCTACGGCTACCTCGCCGAAGACGAGGACGCGCGCGTCTGCAGGGAAATTCCGGAAAGCGCCTGCGATGAACAACCGCGCAGTTTTCTCCTGCAACTCACCTCGCTGACACTCACCAAGCTCGGCGACACGCTTATCAGTCCGCGGCTGGTTCTCGCGTGGATGCTTTCCTCGCTCGCAGCACCGGCAATATTCATCGGTTTCCTCGTGCCATTGCGCGAGTCCTTCGCACTGTTGCCGCAATTGCTGGTCGCACAGTTCCTGCGCGAACGTCCCGTTCGAAAACATTTCTGGGTGGCGGGCGCGCTTGGCCAGGCGATCGCCCTGATCGCGATGGTGTTCGCGGTGCTGCGTCTTGAAGGCGCGGCACTCGGCTGGGCAGTTGTCATCGCGCTCGCATTTTTTTCGCTCGCGCGCGGCGTGTGTTCCGTCACCGCGAAAGACGTGCTCGGCAAGACGGTTTCGAAAACACGGCGTGGACGGTTGACAGGACAGGCGGCATCGGCAGCCGGCGGCGTCACCTTGCTGGTTGCCGCCACGATCATTTTTTTTCCGGACATGGAAGGTTCACGCTGGCTCTTTGCGTCGCTGCTCGGTGGTTCGGCCTTGCTGTGGATTCTCGCGAGCGCGCTCTACGGCGCCATTCCCGAAGTGCCGGGCGCAACCTCCGGTGGCGGCAACGCATTCATCGAAGCGTGGCAATCGATCGGTTTGCTCGCGCGCGATCACGAATTCGCGGCGTTCGTGTGGGCGCGCGCCTTGCTTACTGCGAGTGCATTCGCGATTCCGTACATCGTCGTGCTCGTGCAGCGCGCGGGCGAGAGCGACGCGACGACGCTGGGCGCGATGCTGCTCGCGAGCGGATTGGCTGCACTGCTCGCGGGTGCGGCGTGGGGAAAATTTGCGGACAGCAATGCGCGCGGCGTGATGTCGGCTGCTGCGCTGTTATCCGTTGTCGTGATGGTTGCGGCGTTGTTGCTGCATTTCTTTCAGCGCGAATGGCTGGGCTCAAGTTGGGTTGCCGCAGCGCTGTTGTTTGTGTCCGCGGTCGCGCATCACGGTGCGCGCGTCGGACGCAAGACGTATCTCATCGACATGGCAGGCAGCGAGAAACGTGCGCAGTATGTTGCGGTCAGCAACACGGTCATGGGTTTTGTGTTGTTGTCGGGAATCCTGCTGGGTTGGCTTGATCACGCGCAGGGTGCCGCGAGTGTGCTGATCCTGCTCGCCGTCATCGGCGTGCTCGCTGCAATTCGTTGCCGGCAGCTGCCGCAAGTCTCGGGGTGAAGGCAGGCAGGGCAAATTTGCCCTAAGCGATCATCCCGATTGAAGGGCGGGCGTCAGCATTCTGAACTGTGCGCCCATGCCCGCTGCATTCCCGCCTCCCCAGAATCGCCTGCTCGCGGCGCTTGATGCTGCCGTGATCGAACGGCTGCATCCGCGGCTGGAGTCCGTCGAGCTCGCGCTCAACGATGTGTTGTACGAACCGGGCGATCCGGTTACCGATGTGTACTTTCCGCTGGACGCCATCGTTTCGCTTTTCTCCGTGCTTGAAGACGGCGCGTCCACTGCGATTGCGATGATCGGCAACGACGGCATGATCGGTATCGCGCGCGTCATGCGCGGCGGCGCCATGCCATTCCAGGCCGTTGTGCAGAGCGACGGTCACGCCTCGCGCCTGAAAGGAAAATTCCTCGCCGAAGAGTTCGCGAAGTGCGGCGCACTGCACGATCTGTTGTTGCGTTACACGCAAGTCCTGCTGACGCAATCGGCGCAGATCGCCGTCTGCAATCGCTACCACACCGCCGGCCAGCAATTGTGTCGCTGGCTGTTGCAGGCCATGGACCGTTCGCCGAGCCGCAATCTCCGCATGACGCAGGAACGGATCGCGGCGAACCTCGGCGTGCGCCGCGAAGCTGTTACCGCCGCCGCGCGTGGCTTGCAGCAATCCGGCGTGATCGATTACAGCCGCGGTCACATCACCGTGCTGGATCGAACAAAACTCGAAGCACTGGGCTGCGAATGTTACGGCGTCGTGCAGCGCGAAACAGACCGCCTGTTGCCATCGGTTTCTTGACATTGCCTGTATGCGCTTGCGAACAGACGTGCTCCGCGCGACCCGCGTAGCGTTTTATCTGCAGGCGAACGTGTCTGCACGAAGCCGGACAACCACGTTCGGAATCATCTTCCACTCGCAAGAGGAACTTCGACCATGACTCAGAGAAACGAGAATCCCGGGCGCAAGAGCCAGTCGCAGCGTGAACGCCAGACGCAACAGGCGAAACCGCGCCAAGGTGGTCAGCAACAGCAGTCGGGCCAGGACCGGAAACGGACCCAGTAACGACTGATGCATGCCCGCTTGCCGTTGAAAGACGGCAAGCGGGTTTTTTGTTTGTGTGAAATGCGGTGGAAAATAGAACGCGCACGATGTGTGCTTCTGTAACACGCAATCAATTTTCGTCTGCGCAGGAGCGGACTCCGTCCGCGAACGTACGGTATCTATTTACGCATCCAGAATCGCGGTCCGGGCCCTGAACGCGCCGCGCGGTCATCCGGGTTCACAAGCCGGCATCGCTGCATCGAAAGGCAGCCGCAGCCGATGCATTCGGTAAGCCCTTCCTTCAGTCGTTCAAGCTCCGCAATGCGTGCATCGATTCGCTTGCGCCAGTTGCTGGAAAGCTTCGCCCAGTCATCGCGACGGGGTGCTCGGTTCTCCGGCAGCTTCGCGAGTTCCGCGCCAATATCCTCAAGCGTCAGGCCGACGCGCTGTGCGAACACAACGAAAGTGACACGACGAATGACATGTCGCGGATAGCGCCGATGACCGGAAGACGTTCGCAAGGCGCGGATCAATCCACGTTCTTCGTAATAACGCAGCGCCGATGTCGCCACGCCGCTGCGTTCGGACAGCTCGCCAATGGTGATTTCTTCGTTCATCGCCAAAGTGAAACAACATTTCGTCTTGACTTCAAGTGCACTTGAACATTCAAGATGCGGGCATTGCTTCTGGCCGGATCAAGGAACATGAACGATGAGGGCGTTGGAAGAAAATACCCGGCACGCTGCGCGTGCCGGCCCCCTTTTTCAAAGGGGGCTGACTTCGGCAGGCGCGGGAGAATCGGATTGCGCCGGCGCGCCGGCGTGTTTCATGCCGGCAATGTAGGTATCAACGAAATGTTCGGCGAGTGAATCGAGATGAATGATGTCGGGATGGATGAACCAGTTGTAGATCAGCCCGTCGAGGTAGCTGAAAAAACCGATCATCGCGGTCTCGGGATCGAGTGTCTTCGGCAACTGGCCGGCGTCAATGGCGGCCTGGAAAAAGCTCTGGATCTTCGGCGCGCATTCCCTGCGAGATTCCAGGCGTCGCGAGAGGATCGGTTTCGCGTCAGCCACGTCCTCGCATTTGTGAAACAGGATGTTATAGACCTGTCGCGTGCGCGCGTCGGTCACCGCCCGGCGCAGCATGTCGATGGCGTTGTTGCGAATCCGTCCGAGCGGATCCTTCTCGGCCACGGCACAGCAATCCACCGACCAGTATTCGTCCAGCGGCAGCTTCGTGCGTTCCCAGAGCGCCCCGAGAAGCGCGTTCTTGTTGCGGAAGTGCCAGTAGAACGCGCCGCGGGTCACGCCGGCCGCTTTCGAGATATCGCACAGGGACGTGTTGGTGACGCCCTTGTCACAGAACACCGTCGCCGCCGCGTCCAGCAGCTTGTCACGGGTTTCCTGCGCTTCCTCTTTCGTTCTTCTGGCCACGTCTCGCCTCGATTTCGCCTGGCGGGTTTCACACTGCTGACATCAGGTTGTCAGGAGCCCCCCTGTAGATTGCACGGGTAGATTCCCCGCGTTTCGGGGACGAAACCACATGCGACATAACTCGGAGAGGGCATTTTGCCCGTCGGAGGGGAAGTTTACACCACTCTTTACAAACATTCTTGTATGTATGTATAGTCCGCCCCCTCGGAAAAGTGAGTGTTTTCACCCCCAAGACCGTCCCTTTGCAGCATTCGGAGCCATCCATGCCCTTAAAAATGAACAAGAAAATGAACAAGAACCGGTATTCATTGCTGTTTTTCCTCGCCGTCCTCCCCGCAATCGGCCTGTCCGCCTGCACCGGCAACGCCGAGGAAGCCGCGGGCTACGCTTTTGCGCCGCCTCCCGTCGAGGTCATGGAAGTGGTGCCGCATGAAGTGCCTGTCGTGCGCGAGTACGTCGGCCAGACCATGGGTTCGCGCGAAGTCGAAATTCACGCCCGCGTGACCGGGATCATCGAGAAGCGTTTGTACGTGGAGGGCGCGGTGGTGGAAGCAGGCGCGCCGCTGTTCCGCATCGATCCGCGGCCGTTCGAGGTGCAGGTCGCGGCGGCCGAGGCCGAGCTTGCCCGGGCGCGTGCCGAGTTCACCCGCGCCGAGCGTGAACACGCACGGCTCGCACCGCTGGCGAAGGCGAACGCTGTCAGCCAGAAGGAAATCGACGATGCGCGCTCGAACGTCGAGCTTGCCGCCGCGGCCGTGCAGCTTGCCGAAGCGGCGATGCGTGATGCGCGCATCCAGCTCGGCTACACGACGGTGAACGCGCCCATCGGCGGCGTCACCGGCATCGCGCACAAGTTCGAAGGCGCATTGGTGAAGGCGGGCGCGGACAGCCTGCTGACGACGATCGTGCAGACCGATCCCATTGATGTGCATTTTTCGATTTCCGAAAACGAATGGCTCGCGCGCCAAAGCCAGACCGCGGCCGGCAATCTGCAGGTGCCCGCCGAAAGCACGCTGGATGTGCGCATCGAGCTTGCCGACGGCACGGTCCTGGATCGCGTGGGGCATATCAATTATTCCGCCGCGCGCATCGACACAACGACCGGCACCTACAACGTGCGGGCGCGATTTGCGAATCCCGACGGTGCGTTGAAAGCCGGCCAGTTCGTGCGCGTGCATGTAAGCGGCGCGGTGCGGCCGAATGCCGTTGCCGTTCCGCAGAAAGCGGTGCTGCAGGGTCCGCGCGGCAAGTTCGTGTTCGTTGTCGGCGAAGGCGAGAAAGGCATGCCAATCGCAGAATTCCGTTCCGTGGAAGTCGGCGAATGGGTGAACGAGGCGAACGACAGGATGTGGATCGTGCGTTCAGGTCTTGCTGCCGGTGACCGGGTGATCCTGGATAACTTCGTCAAGCTGCGGCCCGGTTCACCCGTTGCGGTGATCGAGCCTGCCGGTGTGCCGGCCAATGCCGTCGCCGCCGCCGCGAAATAAGGAATAAAAAATGTTCTCACGTTTCTTCATCGACCGGCCGGTCTTCGCGATGGTGATTTCGGCCTTCATCATCATCGCGGGTCTTGCCGCGATTCGTGCGCTGCCGATTGCGCAGTATCCGGAAATCGCGCCGCCGGTCGTGATGGTCACGGCCGTGTATCCGGGTGCATCGGCCGACGTGCTGGAGAAGACAGTCGCCGCACCGCTGGAAAACCAGATCAACGGCGTCGAGAACATGCTCTACATGAGCTCGACATCGACCTCGAATGGCGTGGTGCAGATCAGCGTCACCTTCGGGATCGGCGCGGATCCGGACAAGGCGACGATCGATGTCACCAATCGCGTCAAGCAGGCCGAAGCAAAACTCCCGCTCGAAGTGCGCCGCCAGGGCGTGACGGTTGCGAAAAGCTCGTCGTCATTCTTGCAGGTGCTCGCGTTCCGTTCGCCGGACGGCAGCTTCGACGATATCTATACCAGCAACTACGTCACCATGAACGTGCTGGATCGTCTCAAGCGCGTGCCGGGCACGACCGGCGTGCAGATTTTCGGCGCGAAGGATTACGCGATGCGCATCTGGCTCAAGCCGGATCGCCTCACGCAACTGAATCTCACAACCGGCGATGTGGCGCGTGCCATCCAGGGGCAGAATGCGCAGTTCGCGCCCGGCAAGATCGGCCAGCCGCCGGTTTCGAACGGACAGGAACTGGTTTACACCATCACGAGCAAGGGCCGGCTTTCGAGCGTCGAGGAATTCGAGAACATCGTGCTGCGCGCCGATGATGACGGCTCGATCCTGCGTCTGGAAGATGTCGCCGATATCGAACTCGGTTCACGTGATTACGAGTTCCGCGGCACGGTGAACGGCCAGCCCGCGACGCTGGTCGGCATCTTTCTCAAGCCGGGCACGAACGCGCTGGAAGTTGCCGAAGAAGTCGATGCCGTGATGACGGAGATGTCCGCGCGCTTTCCCGAAGGCCTGGAGTACAGCGTTGTTTATGACACCACGCGTTTCGTGAAGGTTTCCATTCGCGAAGTCGTGAAGACGCTGGGCGAGGCGATGATCCTCGTGTTCCTGGTCGTGTTCCTGTTCCTGCAGAACTGGCGTGCGACCTTGATTCCGACGCTCGCGGTGCCGGTGTCGCTGATCGGCACGTTCGCGGGCCTGCATCTGCTCGGTTATTCCATCAACACGCTGACCTTGTTCGGCATGGTGCTCGCGATCGGTATTGTCGTGGACGACGCCATCGTCGTGCTGGAAAACGTCGAGCGCATCATGCGCGAGGAAGGCAGGAGCGCGTATGACGCCGCGGTAAAGGCGATGCGCGAAGTCACGGGACCGGTGATCGCGATCGTGCTGGTGCTGATTGCGGTGTTCGTGCCGATTGCATTCGTCGGTGGGCTTGCGGGCGAGCTGTATCGCCAGTTCGCGGTTTCGATTTCCATTGCCGTCGGCATCTCCGGACTGGTCGCGCTCACACTCACACCGGCCTTGTGCGTGATGATCCTCAAAAGCGGACACACGAAACCAAACCGGTTTTTCCGCGCGTTCAATGCACTGTTTGAAAAGATCACGCGCCGCTACACGGCGGGTGTTGCGTGGATGCTGAAGCGTGCCGGCGTCGGCCTGCTGCTGTTCGGTGGCATGGTCGTGATCACGGCGGGCCTGTGGAAGTTCACGCCGGGATCGCTGGTGCCGGAAGAAGACCAGGGTTTCTACATCGCCGCCGTCATGCTGCCGGATGGCGCGACGCTGGATCGCACCGGTGCTGTCGTTGACGACGTGCTCACGCAGATCCGCTCGAACCCCGCCAACGAATACGCCATCGCGTTCACGGGTTTCGATTTTCTCGGCGGCGGTTATCGTAATTCCGCCGCGACGATTTTCGTGACGCAGAAACACTGGGACGAACGCGACGTCACTACGCAACAGCTCGTTGGTGAACTGTTCATGAAAACCGCGCACATCCGCGAAGCGCTGGTGCTGGCATTCAATCCGCCGCCGATTTTCGGCCTGGGCACGGCCGGTGGTTTCGAGTTGTACATACAGAACCGCGGCGAGGGAGGTGCTGCGAGACTGAATGAAGTTGCGCAGCAATTCATTGCAAAAGCGAACCAGGATCCGATGTTGATGAACGTCGCGACATTGTGGCGCGCCAACGCACCGCAGTTGCATGTCGATGTCGATCGCGAGAAAGCAAAAGTGCTCGGCGTTTCCATTGATGAAGTGTTCAACACCTTGTCGGCGACGCTGGGCACCTACTACGTCAACGACTTCAACACGTTCGGCCGCACCTGGCAGGTGCTGATGTCGGCGCATCCGGATTACCGCCGCCAACCGGATGACATCGGCGACATTTACGTGCGCTCGGATGACGGACAACAGATTCCGCTGTCAGCACTCGCGACGGTGGAATATTCGTCGGGGCCGGAAACGCAGGACCGTTTCAACAACCTGCCTGCCGCGAAGATTTTCGGCAGCGGTGCGCCGGGCGTGAGTTCGGGTCAGGCAATTGCAAGAGTCGAACAGATTCTGGAAGAAACATTGCCAGCCGGTTTCAGTTATGACTGGTCGGGCGCGTCGTTCCAGGAGAAACAATCCAGCGGCGCGGGCGCCTTAGCGCTGATGCTCGCGGCGGTGATGGTGTTCCTGATTCTCGCCGCGCAGTACGAACGCTGGTCGCTGCCGTTGTCGGTGCTGCTCGCGCTCCCCTTCGGCACATTCGGCGCGCTGGTTGCGGTGTGGGCACGCGGCATGACCAACGATGTGTATTTCCAGATCGGGCTCGTCACGCTGCTCGGACTTGCCGCGAAGAACGCGATTCTCATCGTCGAATTCGCGATGCTGAAAAAACAGGAAGGCATGAGCGCGACGGACGCAGCACTTGAAGCGGCGCGACTGCGGTTTCGTCCGATCCTGATGACATCGCTGGCGTTCATTCTCGGTGTTACGCCGCTGGCGTTTTCAAGCGGCGCGGGTGCCTCCGCGCGCCAGTCGGTTGGCACCGGCGTGATGGGCGGCATGCTCGCCGCGACATTCCTCGCGATCTTCTTCGTGCCGCTGTTCTTCCGCCTGATCATGGATTTCAGAACAAAGCGCGCGCCGCAGCGCATCGCATTGCAGCCGGAGGCCGCACATGAATAAATCATTCCTTCTCTTGCCGGTATTGTTGCTTGGCGCCTGCGCAAGCGGACCGGATTACGAACTGCCTGTGAGCGAATTGCCTGAGGCATGGGGCAGCACGCAGGAAGAAGCCGTTGATCTCTCGCAATGGTGGATGCAGTTCGACGATCCGAAACTCACCGCGTTGATCGAGGAAAGCCTCGCGCACAACAACGATCTGAAAGTTGCCGCGGCGAATGTCGAGGCCGCAGCGGCGGCACTTGACCTCGCGCGCGCGGATTACCTGCCGACCGTGAACGCGTCGGTTGGTGGAGCACGCGGCAGTGCGAGTGAAAACGCCGCGATTGCGGTGCCATCGCAGCCGTCCACCGAATACAACGCTGGCCTCGTCATCAATTACGAGCTGGACCTCTGGGGCCGCATCCGGCGTGCGAATGAAGCAGCACTCGCCGAGCTGCGCGGCGACGTTGCCGTGCATGACGGCGTGCGCGCGTTGATCGCCTCGTCCGTTGCGCGCGCGTACTTCGAGACCCGCGCGCTTGACCGGCAGATCGCGTTGCTCGAACGCCTGTACGAGACACGCGAGGAAAATCTGCGCCTGCAGAAAGTGCGTCTTGATGCGGGGCTGATTCCGCCGTACGACTACGAGCAGGCGCGCAGCGAAACGTTCGCGGTCGCCGCGCGCTTGCCGGCGTTACGCAATGCGCGCTCACAAGCACTGACCGCGCTCGCGGTGCTGCGTGGCGCGTCGCCGCGAGCAATGTTCATCGAGTGGACGTCGCACGATGCGCCGGTCGATGTCGTTGTCCTGCCGGATGCGCCCGTCGTGCCCATGGATATTCCCAGCGACTTGCTGGAACGCCGTCCGGACATTCGCTTCGCCGAGCAACAACTCATCGCCGCGAATGCGCGCATCGGCGTCGCGAAGGCTGCTTACTTTCCGCGCTTGTCACTGACGGGATTTGCGGGCGGCGTTTCAACCGCGTTTTCGAACCTGTTCGACGGACCTTCGCAAAGCTGGCAGGCAGCCGTCGGCCTGACCATTCCGTTGACGGATATCAGCCGCATCGGTGCGAATGTCGATGCCGCCAAGGCCCGTCACTCGGGGGCGATGTCGGCGTACGCAAAAACCGTGCAGGTCGCGTTCAAGGAAACGCTGAACGCGCTCGGGAATGTTTCCACCGCGCGCGCGGTCATGCAGGCACAGGATGAGCGAGTTGCGGCGTTGACGAATGCATACCGCGTGGCCGACGCGCGTTACGAATCAGGGCGTATCGGTTTTCTCGAACTGCTCGACGTCGAACGCCAGTTGCGCGCCATCGAACAGCAGCAGGTGAGTGCGAAGCTCGTGCTGTTGCAGGCAACTGTCGATCTCTATCGCGCACTCGGTGGCGGCTGGCAGCAGGCGACAATCGTGGCGGAGGACCTGGCCGCCCGAGAATGAGTAAATCGAATACCCGCGAAGCGATGAAGGGGGGGATGAAATGGAATTGCTGGAATCAATAATTGATCGGTCATCAGAACACGGCACCGAGACGCCGAGCGAACCGCTGGAGAACTATCTGCTCGATCGCCCCGCGCTTGCGCTGACGTTTCTCGACGTGGCGGAGCGTTACGCCAATGACAGTAGCCCGGATGGAAGCGTGCGATAGCACGCTGAAATCCGGGGTGCAGGATTTCACTCCCTCCGGTCGTTCCATCCGGGCTACTATTTGCAGAATCTGAAGTGTCTGGACTGATCAGAAAAGGAGATCAGGTGCAATCGATTATTTCCGTAAAAAATCTCGACAAGACTTACGCGTCGGGCCTGCATGCGTTGAAGAACATCAACCTTGAAATTCACAAGGGCGAAATCTTCGCGCTGCTCGGCCCCAACGGCGCGGGCAAGACCACGCTCATCAGCATCATCTGCGGCATTGTGAATCCCGGTAGCGGCAGCATCACCGCGGGCGGCCACGACATCATCACCGAGTTTCGCGCCGCGCGTTCTAAGATCGGCCTGGTGCCACAGGAGCTTGCAACCGACGCCTTCGAAAGCGTGTGGGCGACGGTGAATTTCAGTCGCGGTGTGTTCGGCAAGCCGCCGAACCCCGAGTACATCGAAAAGTTGCTGCGCGATCTTTCGCTCTGGGACAAGAAGGATTCGCGCATCATGGCGCTGTCCGGCGGCATGAAACGGCGCGTGATGATCGCAAAGGCGCTGTCGCACGAGCCGCAGATACTTTTTCTCGATGAGCCGACCGCCGGCGTGGATGTGGAACTGCGACGCGACATGTGGGAGATGGTGCGTGGCCTTCGCGAGAACGGCGTCACCATCCTTCTCACCACGCATTACATCGAGGAAGCCGAGGAGATGGCGGACCGCATCGGCGTCATCAACAAGGGTGAAATCATCCTCGTGGAAGAGAAAACCGCGCTGATGCAGAAGCTCGGACGCAAGCAGTTGACCCTGCAATTGCAGCAGCCGTTGACGCGGATTCCCGATGCGCTCGCCAACCATTCCCTGGAGCTTGTGCAGGATGGCAATGCACTGGTTTACACATTCGACGCGCAGCAGGAAAACACGGGCATCCCGCAATTGCTGCGCCAGCTTGAAACGCAGGGCATCGATTACAAGGACTTGCATTCCAGCCAGAGTTCGCTGGAAGAAATCTTCGTCAGCCTGGTGAGGGAGCCGAAATGAATTTTTACGCCATCAAGTCCATTTATCATTTCGAGATGGCGCGCGCTGGACGCACGCTGATGCAGAGCATTTTATCGCCGGTGCTTTCCACATCGCTGTATTTCGTGGTGTTCGGATCGGCCATTGGCAGCCGCATGGGCGCAATCGACGGCGTGAGTTACGGCGCGTTCATCATTCCGGGTCTTTTGATGCTGTCGCTGTTGAGCGAGAGCATTTCCAATTCCTCGTTCGGAATCTATTTTCCGAAATTCACCGGTACGATTTACGAAATTCTTTCAGCACCCGTATCCGCCGTCGAGATCGTCATCGGTTACGTCGGTGCGGCGGCAACGAAATCCGTGATCCTCGGCGTGCTGATCCTGATCACCGCACGAGTGTTCGTGGATTACGAAATCCTGCATCCAGTGTGGATGATCGGCTTTCTCGTGTTGACCGCCGTCACCTTCAGCCTGTTCGGTTTCATCATCGGCATCTGGGCGGATGGCTTCGAGAAACTGCAGATCGTGCCGTTGATGGTCGTGGTGCCATTGACCTTCCTCGGCGGCAGTTTCTATTCCATCGACATGCTGCCGCCCATCTGGCAGAAGATCACGCTGCTGAATCCCGTCGTGTATCTCATCAACGGTTTTCGCTGGAGTTTCTATGGCGTGTCGGATGTCAGTGTCGCGCTCAGCCTCGGCATGATCGTGGTGTTCATGGTGGTGTGCCTTGTCGTGATCGGATGGATGTTCAGGACGGGGTACAAGCTCAAGACATGATGGCTGCGCGAAAATGCGTTGCGCAGGGAGAGGCCGAGCCATATTCTCTGTTTTCCGAAATGGGATTTGGGGGAAATCATGTTGAAGAAAATTGTGATCATGATCGGATTGATGCTTGCCGTTACCGCGTGCTCCGCAATCGGCCGTCTCACTGTGAAAGACCATACCGCCGACTCGGGCGAGCGCGTCATGGCGGGACAGGCCGAGCCCAGGGACGAATACAATTGCCGCAAGGTCGCGCAGGAAGAACAGGACTGGGGCCTTACGGGCAACATGAACAAGGCCGCTGCGATGGAGCGCATCACGGAAGTTGCCGTGAATACCGCGCCGGAAAAAGACGCCAATTACGCGTTCATCATCGCGCCCGCTGAAACGAGCATCATGGGCTTCAACGTCAACGCGTTCAGCGATGCTGAAGTTGCGTATTACCGGTGCGAGAATTTGCCGGCGGCGGGAAAGTAAGCGTTGCAATGACGAGTCTTGAACAAGGCGGCCGTCGGCCGCCTTTTTCATTTCCGTCAGTTCGACATACCTTTCTCGTCATTGCAACGGTCCCACAGCTCCCGCAGGTTGACCAGCCGGTGCCGGCCGATTTTGCACGACGGAAGGTAGCGGAGCAGGCAGCGGTGTCAAGCATTTGTGAAAGGATTCAAGCGTTGCGCGAAAGCACGGGAATGGGGAGAACCCGTTTCGCTCGCTTCATTGGAATGAATGAACGGACTCTTCAGGGAATTGAATACGACGGCCGCAAACCCGGCGCTGACATCCTCGCGGCGTTCGCCGAAAAATATCCGCAACACATCTATTGGTTGCTGACCGGCAAGACGGATCCGAAAGCAGGGCACACGAAACCGAAGTAGCCGCGTAGGGCGGATTAGCGAGCGATAGCTCGCGTAATCCGCCGTCGAGGAGACGGCGGATTACGGCTGCGCCTAATCCGCCCTACGACGCTGATTCCGCTTCGCATTCGGGTTCTACTTGGGGGAGTGATTTGATGAGCGAAAGTCCTTTACGATTAATCAAGAAATGTGCGGAGTTCGTTCCGCAAATTGATGTGCATCGCCTGCCTCGTGGATTGCGCGGTCTTTACGTGTGGGGTACGCAACCGTTTAATGCGACATCGTCAAAATCTCGAGTGGAGCCATGCTTCCGTATTCGCCGTCTGGGAGAACATTCGAGACGATGAGATAACGGAACTTGAGGGCCTTTTCCGGCATATCTATCAGTTTGATTCACGAGCCAATGCTTTGAACGTGCAGCGTAGATTCAGAAAGCTGCGCGAGGTGCGAGATAACAAGATTGATGACTGGTAGGTCGGGCAACAGCTGCAGGTTGGGGTAAGCGGAGCGCACCCCAACATTAAAATTGTTGGGGTTCGGGAATACCTCACCCCAACCTACAAGAAGTATCCTGAAATGACATCAGATGATTCGCTTCAGGCGCTCGTAAATGTCCTTGCGGTTTCCGGCTGCCAGAACAAGGATCACAAGCCGATGTTTTTCCAGGCGGTACGCGATACGGAATGAACCGTGCCTCAGTCGAAATGTCGGGTGTCGATATCCACGAAGCTTTTTTGCACCGGGAGGGGCGGGGTCGTTCTGGAGCAAGTCGATCTTCTCCAGTATCTCAATCCTTTGCTTTTGCTCGAGATCTTTCAGGTTTCTTACGGCGGCCGGGCTCAGTTCGATCTCGTAACTCATCCTTGTCAACTCCCAGTTCGCGCAGCGCGTCGTCCCACGAGATCGTGCCGTGAGCGTCCATCTCCGCATCCGCTTCCTTGATTGCCTGTCGGTCCAGAATTTCTTCGAGGCGCTCCAACAGGCGGAGATCGTCGATGCTGACCACCGCGGCAATCTCCTTGCCGTGGCGCTTGACCACAGTCCTGCTGTTGCCGTACTTCACGCGGTTCAGAATCTCGGCGAACTGTTCGCGGATTTCTCCGACCGAAAGTTCGCTGGTTGCCCGGTGTTCACGGTTGACGTTCATTAATTCCTCCTGCGTGAAACGCCGGCCTTCGGCTTGTTGCGTTTCGAATCCGGCATGCAGCAGAATGAGCATATTTTGTACAAAATACAAGTTTTATATGTTTTGTAGGTTACGGCGGTGATGGATAACCATATATTTATATGGTTATTTCTCCATATTTGATCCAGAGTCATATCCATGAGCAAGGAATGCTTTGAGTGGAACGACATCAAGCTTCTGGCGCAAGGGCAGGAAAATTTATGAGCAGGAAAACGCATTACACTGATGAACCCATGAATGCCGGAAAGCGCGTCAAGGATTTCCTGCCGCCGCCCGACGAACTTGTTTTCAAGGAGGATTCCGTGAAAGTGACTATTACCTTGAGCAAGTCCAGCGTGGAATTTTTCAAGCGCGAGGCGAGCAAGCACAAGACGCCGTACCAGAAGATGATTCGCAATCTTCTCGACGCCTACACCGAGGCGCATCGAAAGTAGCCGGAGGGCGAATTAGCGAGCGCCAGCTCGCGTAATCCGCTATTCCGCGAAGACGGCGGATTACGGTTGCGCCTAATCCGCCCTACGAGTCAGGCACGCATCAGGAATTCCGCGATGACCGACAACGAATCTCTCGTCCGGCAAATCTCCGCCACCGGCATCTGGTTGCTGGCGGTGAATGGTTTGATCGGCGCGGGCATCTTCGGTGTGCCGGCGGGTGCGGCCGCATTGACGGGTATCTACAGTCCGCTTGTCTTTCTCGCCTGCGGTTTGTTGTTGATGATGGTTGTCCTGTGTTTCGCGGAGCTTTCGAGTTATTTCCGCAGCACGGGCGGGCCGATTCTTTATATTGGTCACGCGTTCGGATCGTTCGCGGGTTTCCAGGCGGGTTGGGCGTTCTACTTCGCGCGCGTTACGGCGTTCGCGGCGAATATCAATCTGCTGGTGGAATCGATCGCGTATTTCTGGGCGCCTGCG
Source organism: Gammaproteobacteria bacterium (assembly GCA_036381175.1). GTDB lineage: Bacteria > Pseudomonadota > Gammaproteobacteria > Natronospirales > JAJUFS01 > JAJUFS01. Next base: position 19,927 of record DASVDI010000006.1, on the reverse strand, counting down.
GATGACGGTGCGATACGAATCGCGCTGCTTGCGGCAATCATGTTCCTGTTGACGTGGCCGAACGTTGTCGGAACACGACACGCGATGCGTTCGATCGGCGCGTTGACCGTACTCAAGATCCTGCCGCTGTTGTTGCTGGTTGTTGTCGGCCTTGCGTGGTTGAAACCGGCAGCGTTCCCCGTAGCAACAACGCCGTTGCCCGATACCATCGATATCGGCACCGCCGCGTTGCTGGTGATTTACGCGTTTGTGGGCTGGGAGGCCGCTGTGGTGCCCGCCGGTGAAACGCGCAATCCCGCACGCGACATGCCACGCGCGTTGTTGCTCGCGATGGGCGTGGTCACGCTTTTATATGTGTTGATCCAGGCGGTCGCGGTTGCGGTGCTGCCCGACTTTGCAGAAGCGGACAGCGCGCTGATTGAAGTCGGCGGAGTTTTGTTCGGGCCGCTCGGCGCGATTCTCTTGACTGTTGGCGTTGTCGTTTCCATCGGCGGCAACATCGCGAGCACGATGGTGACCGCGCCGAGGCTGACGTACTCGCTGGCACGCGAGGGCAGCCTGCCGGCGTGGCTTGGCGAAGTGCATCCCGAGCACCGAACGCCCGCGCGTTCGATCGTTGTTTTTTCTGTATTGGTTTTCCTGCTTTCGGTGTACGGCGGTTTCATCTGGCTTGCCGCGATGAGTTCGCTGGTGCGTGTGCTCATTTACATGGCGTGCATCGGCGCGATGCCGCGCCTGCGGCGCGAGTTCGGCAACGCGCCGGATCGCTTTCGCGTACCGGGTGGTTGGACCGTTCCCGTCGCAGCGTTCCTTGTTTCAGGCGCGTTGCTGTTGCAGATTGAATGGGATTCCGTGCTGGTGACGGCGGGGTTTCTTCTGGCGGGCAGCGGTTTGTACTGGCTGGTAAGGCGGAACGCGAGAAAGCGCTGAAGCGAAATCCCTCCCCGGCCCTCCCTTTGAAAAAGGGAGGGAGTTCTTCGTTCGGCAATATCAAATCGGAAATTTCGAATCTTGCGAAAGCGCCGGGAGAAGGCAGTCCCCTTTGAAAAGGGGGTCCGCTGCGCGCAGCGCAGCGGGGGGATTTTCCGTATCAGCGCCGCGGCGGCTGGATGATGTCATCGCGCTTCGGTGACATCGCGCCGCCGATGAACGCACCGATCAACAAGGCGATACTGGAGAACAGCGCCCACAGACCGACAGCGAGCCCGGAGATGAAACCGAGCACCGGTGCATCCAGGATGGCGAGCAGCACCCAGAGCCCGATGCCGACAACGATGGCCGGCAACACGGCTGCACCAAGTCCGCGCCCGATCGAGCCCGCCTTGTAGCCGCCCACACCGCCGCCGATCAGCCCGTTGAGTGCAGGCAGGAAAAACAGCAGCAAACTGATGCCGATCATCCAGAGTGCGCAAACGAACAATGACGTCTGTCGGTAAATCGCCATACAACCTCCGCGGATCGCGTTACGTTAAATGCCGGCCTTTTGCCGTTGTCTTATATCTATGATCTGATGCGGCGCATGCAAGTGTGCGAGCGAGGAGATTCTTCAATCGCGGCCTGCGACATTCCTGCCCGAGGTGCCATCGAATGAACTGGGAACCTTCACAACCGAAAGAACCTTGCCCCGACGACAGCGTGGATGTCGTCGTCGTTCCGCGCAGCAGTGATCTTGGCGATGGGTTCATCGTGCAGCGCGCGTTGCCATCCGCGAAACGGCGCATGATCGGCCCGTTCGTGTTCTTCGATCAAATGGGCCCGGCGGTGATGACGAGCGGAAAAGGCCTGGACGTTCGCCCGCATCCGCACATCGGTCTTGCGACGGTGACGTACATGTTCACCGGCGAGATCCTGCACCGTGACAGTCTCGGCAGTGTGCAGCCGATCCAACCGGGTGCTGTGAACTGGATGACAGCGGGCAGCGGCATCGTGCATTCCGAGCGTACACCGCCACAGTTGCGCGCGGTCGATGCGCCGTTGTTCGGCATCCAGTCATGGGTGGCGCTGCCGAAGTCGCAGGAAGAAACTGCGCCGAGTTTCGTGCATCACGCCGAAACCGGTCTTCCCGTGCTGGAAGCCGAGGGCAAGCACGTGCGCGTGATCGCCGGTTCGCTGTACGGCGTCGAAGCACCGGTGAAAACGTTCTCCGACATGTTCTACGCCGATGTAACGCTTGAGGCGAACACGTCGCTGAATGTGCCAGCGGAGCACGAGGAGCGCGCGGCGTATATTGTCGAAGGCTCGATGCAAGTCGGTCGCGATGTGTTTGAAGCGGGACAGCTTGTCGTGTTCAAGCCGAATACGCCGGTCACGTTGAAAGCACAAACGCGTACACGCTTGATGCTGCTCGGTGGCGAGCCGATGGATGGCCCGCGTTTCATCTGGTGGAATTTCGTGTCGAGTTCGAGGGAACGGATCGAACAGGCGAAAGCGGACTGGCGCGCGCAACGCTTCGATGCCGTGCCGGGTGAGACGGAGTTCATCGCCTTGCCGCCGGAAAAAAATCCGCCGCCCGTGAAATATCCTTGATCACGCTCACTGCGTGCTTTCGGCCACCGGTTTGCCCGCCTGCGCGTACACATCCGTGACACCGTCGTATGTTCGAATCACTGCAGGCCGCGTGCTGATCGTCTCGAACCATCGCTTCAGGTTCACGAAATCGCCCAGGTCCTGGCCGTGCGCGGTGTGCGGAACGATCCAGGGATAACAGGCGATATCGGCAATCGAATACTCATCCGCGATGAATTCGCGTTCCGCGAGCCGCCGATCAAGCACGCCGTAAAGACGCCGCGTCTCTTTCGTGTAGCGCGCAATCGCGAACGGAATGTTCTCCGGTGCGTAGACGTTGAAATAGCCGATCTGTCCGGCCATCGGTCCGAGTCCCGACATCTGCCAGAACAGCCATTGCAGGACATCCGTGCGTTTGTCGCGGGGAATGAACCGGCCGATTTTTTCTGCGAGATAAAGGAGGATCGCGCCGGACTCGAACAGCGCCAACGGCGCGCCATCCTGCGTTTCATGATCGACAATCGCCGGAATCTTGTTGTTCGGTGAGATGGCGAGAAACTCCGGCTTGAACTGTTCGCCCTCGCCGAGTTTCACGGGAATGATCCGGTACGGCAGTTGTGCTTCTTCGAGGAACAGCTTCAACTTGAGTCCGTTCGGCGTCGGTGAAAAATACAGATCGATCATGAGGTCTTTCCTGCAAGCAAATTTCAGTTCGCGAGATCCATCGGTTCTATGCCGTTTTTCTCGCAATGCGCGTGGTACAGCGCGAGCAGTGTGTCGCCCGTGTAACGCGCCGTCACCTTGCCGCCTGCGCCAATGTATTCGACGGCGCCCGTGACAATCACGAGCACGATCAGCGGCACGTCACCGATCGCTTTCCAGGTGTCCGTGTTGCCCACTGGCTCGTAAACGTAATCTCCCGGTCCGATTATTTCGCCGGTGTGCAACTCGCGCGTGCCTTGCAAATTGTATGCGTGCACATCGCCGGTGTGACGATGCCAGGGAATCGCCACGCCGGGCTCCAGGCGCAACAGTTCCACGAAGCCGCGATTGCCGCCGAGAACGCGAAGCAGCTTGAACGATTTCCCGTCGCCGAGCGGAATCCAGGGCGCGGCATTGTCGGCAACGATGTGAGCGGGAAGCCGGGAGGCAGGTTCACTTGCGAGTGTCGTCATGGCATTGTCCTCTGCGTGATTTCGGGGAGCCGATGCATGAACACTAGCGGCATATCGGCGGCGGCAAAAGGTCCATTCCGGGCAGGCAAACGGGTCCACGGGACGTCATGAAAGAAGCAAGCGGCATTCCCTTCAGCGCGATTGTTTTCGATGACGCCGGGGACGCTCCGCGCTACCGGCAACTGTATGCGCACATTCGCGACCTGATCCTCACAGGCTCAATGCCGGCGGGCCTGCGCTTGCCGTCGTCGCGAGAACTCGCAACGGAAATCGGCGTTTCCCGCAACACCGTCATTGCCGCTTACGAATTGCTGGTCGATGAGCAGTTCGCCGAATCGATTACGGGACGCGGCACGGTGGTGCGCGACATTCCCACCCTGGCTGGCGATGTCGTGCGAAATGCTGGTGCAAGGACAGCGACAGAATCGACGCCGATGCGAATGCCGTTCGCGGTTCCGGATGCCGCGCACTTTCCCGTGCAGGCGTGGACACGCGTCCTTCGCAATTCGGTGAAGCGCAGTCATCCCGCAAACGAGCGTCCGCGCATCGGAGGCGACGCGCGATTGCGAAAACTTATCTGTGCGTACCTTGGCGCGTATCGCGGCCTGCGTTGCCGTGAAGAGCAGGTGTTGATCACGACAGGCGGGCAGCAGGGCCTGTATCTCGCCGGAAAGGTGTTACGCGAATTCACGAACGATGTCCTGATCGAAGACCCGGGTTATCTCGGTGCGCGCAATGCATTTCTCGAATGTGGCTTTCGCCTGCATCCCGTTCCCGTTGATGACGCCGGTGCGTGCCTCGAATCGGAACAGTTGTCGCGCGTGGCCGGATCGCACGCGATTTACCTGACGCCATCGCACCAGTTTCCCATGGGCCCGACCTTGAGCCTGGAGCGCCGCATGGACGTGCTGAACCGCGCGCAGGAACAAGGCAACTGGATCATCGAGGACGATTACGATGCCGAGTACCGTTACGACGGCAAGCCGCTCACCGCGCTTGCCGGTCTCGATGTCACGCAACGCGTGATCTATATCGGAACGTTCTCGAAAGTGCTGTCACCGGATTTGCGTGTCGGCTACATCGTTGTGCCGGATGCACTGATCGACAAGTTTCGCGCGATCAAGGAATCCAGCGATGGTGCTGCTCCTGTGTTGATGCAAACAGCGATCGCGGATTTCCTGCAGGACGGTTACTTCCAGGCGCATCTGCGGCGCATGCGCGAGGTGTACCGCGACAAGCGCGACCGCTTGATCGAGTTGCTTGATGCGCATGAGCTGCCCATTACCATCCAGCCGCAACCGGCGGGCATGCACGTCACCTTGATGCTCGATGAAGATTGCTCGGACGTGGAAGTCTCGAAAGCGCTTGCAGAACGGGGGTTCGAAGCGCCGGCCTTGAGCAGGCACTATCTTCCGGAGACCATTGCGAAGCAGGGGTTGCTTGTCGGCTTCACCAACGCCGATAACGCGGACTTGCAGGATTTCGCAATCGGCCTGGCAGCAATTCTGCTGCAGAAACAACAGCACGACTGATCGCGCCAAAGCCCGCAGCGGCAAGAACCGTGCAGGCAGGCGCAAGACCAGGGGTCGCGGGTAATGTCTTGTTGTTTATCGATCACGCATGATCGGCAGCACGATCCGCGTCGGGTACTTGTCCGAATGGTGAATCGTGTTGTGCGCAACGATGCCTTTGGTTTCGTCGTAGTTGTTGCCGCCGGTATTCAGGTTGCGCATGTACTGCGGGAACTTGCTTGACGAAATCTCGACGCGAATGCGATGCCCCTTCTTGAACACGTAGCTCGTTGACATCGGCGTCGGGTTGATTTCGTACACTTCGCCCGGCTCCATGAAGACTTCGCGGTCGTAGCCTTCACGGAAACGCGCGCGGAAGATCGTGTCGTCAATGTTGTATGCCGTGCCGTCGGGCCAGACGTCCACCAGCTTGACCGTGAAATCCGTGTCCTTCGCATCGGAGGAGACATACAGCGTCGCGCGCACGCTGCCGGTAACCTCGGTGTCTTTCTCGAGCGGCTCGCTGGTGTAGACGAGCACGTCGGCGCGCGCTTCGATGGCCCGCTGGTCGTAGCTGCCACCGAGCGCGGCACCCTGGTTGCAACAGACGCCGCCGCCGAGTGCCGGTACAGGATTCATGGGATCGTAGGTGAAGCTGTCGGAAGGAGCGCCGTCAGGCAGTTCGGTGCCGAGACGGCCGTCGCCGAACACGCTGTTGGCATCTCCGTCGCTTGCGAGATACCACGACACCGGCTCCGCGGCAGCCGGCGGCCAGGCCTCCGATGATGACCACGCGTTCCGGCCCATGGTGTAGTACTGCACGCGCGGCGTCGATTCCTCGAAGCCGTTCGAAGCTTCCTTCAGGTAGTGGTCGAAGAACCCGAATACCTCCTCGTACAACGGGAACGACGGCCGGCCGACGTTCAGCTCGCCGACGATCAGGTCCTTGTACTCGGGAATCCGGTAGAACCCGCAGTGCAGGGTCGGTGCGATGCGCATGTACTGGCCGTCGCGAACCGCGGGGTCCGAGGCATTCTTTCGCACGTGATTGAACATCGCGAGATTCGGTCCCTGGCTCACGTCGAACCAGGAGTTGAACCAGAACGCGGGCACGCCGAAGTCTTCATCGTCGTGATACAGGCCGCCTTCGTACCAGGCCGGATCGCCGGGCGTCCTCGCCAGCAGTTTCGCGCCAGGCCCGGCGTTGGCGCCCGCGCTTTTCAGCCAGTCGATCGCCGGCAAGGTCCGAAGATGCTTTTTCCAGTCGACCTCGGGCATGTCCGGCGCGAGATCGTAGAGCTTGCGCAATCGCTGGAGCTCGGCCTGGTCCAGGTCGCCGGGGAATTGGGGCCGGATGTTCTGCTGCACGCCGTAAAGCCAGACGCTGAACAAGGTCTGATGGACGCCGCCCTTGTACCAGTTGCCTTGCTCGTGGAATTCGCCGACCCGCCCGATGCCGGCGCCGGCCGCCATCGGCACCATCGCCTTGTGCGCCGGGTGGTCCTTTGCGGCGAGTGCGAGCTGCCACTCCGCGCTTGAGGAACAACCGATCGTTCCGACGTTGCCGTCGGACCACGCCTGCTCGGCGATCCACGTGAGGGAGTCGTACCCGTCGGTGCGCGGCTGGCCCAGGATTTCCCATTCGCCCCCGGAATAATACCGGCCGCGCTCGTTCTGCACGACGAAGGCGTAGCCCCGTTCGAGCGCCTCGATGGCCCATTCAAGTTGCGCGCCGGCGATCTTGTTGAAGTTGTAAGGCGTCTTTACAAAGATGACGGGGAAAGGGCCTTCGCCTTCCTTCGGCAGGTATACGTCCGTCGCCAGCTTCACGCCGTCCCGCATCGGCACCATGATCATGGTTTCCGCTTCGGAAATCGCCCTGAACTTTACGGCGTTCTCGTCGTCCTCGGCGATGCCCGGCCGGGCAATGCCAAGCAGTAACACGAGGCAAAGAAGCTGCATCAGCGTTCTGTGCCAAAGGGCGCGCGTGGATCGTCTGCCGGTGATATGCACGGGATGCTCCTGTTCCGGATTATTCTGGTGCTGGAGGGTATGCGGTCGTCTGCCCAGCGTCAAAGTGCTGCACTCACATCCAGCGCGCGACGGATCGCCGGTACGCGCGATATTCCTCGCCGAACAACGCGTCAAGCGCGCGCTCCTCGGGTGCGATCTGGAAACGGTTCATGTAAAGAATGAATGCCGGTACGGCCAGCAGCGCCGGCAGGTTTCCAAGGAACACTCCCCACGCAAGCAGCAGCAACGCGAAACCGAGATACATCGGGTTGCGCGAATAATGATAGATGCCGGCAACAACGAGCCGGGATGCCGATTCGGGATTGAGCGGATTCGTGGTTGTCTCCGCGCGGCGGAATGCTGTAACGCCCAATGCGCAAACCACGATGCCAGCGAGCGTGATCAGCGCCGCGACGATATGAACGCCGGGAAAGAAGAATGACAACGCGGGAACGAACCGCGCAAGCAGCCACATCAGCAGGCCTGTGACGAGAACGACGATGACAGGTGGAACCTTGAATGCCATGTGCGCCTCCTTTTATCGAAGTTGCATAACTGTTTGATGCTTGCGCGCACGGAATGATAACCCGCCTGGTCGAGACGATTGCGCAAGAACCGGGAAGACCGCAACACATTTCCTGACTATTCTGACAGTGAATTTTCAAGGAGTTCGCCATGCTGAAGTTGTATGACTACGCCCCGTCACAGAACGCCTACAAGGTGCGCCTGCTTCTGAACCACCTGGGGCGGGATTACGAAACCGTTCCTGTCAGCATCTTCGAGGGCGAAGGTAAAACCCTGGCGTTTCTTGAGAAAAATCCCGTCGGCGCGGTACCCGTGCTTGAGCTTGAAGACGGGCGCACGCTACCGGAATCAAACGCGATATTGCTGTTTCTTGCCGAAGGCACGCCGTATCTGCCGGATGATCCGTGGCTGTGCGCGCAAGTAGCGCGCTGGATGTTCTTCGAAGAAGATCACGTGCAAAACGGCATCGCCTCGCTGCGGCACTGGACAATGACCGGCAAGCTCGCGCGCCGCAGCGCGGAGGCGATTGAAACCAAGCGTGCCGCGAGCATCAAGAGCCTGGCGATCCTGGATGAATGGTTGCGCTCGCGCGAGTTCCTGGTGGAGTGCGGTTACACGATCGCTGACATGTCGGTTTACGCGTACGTGGGATTTGCCGATGAAGCGGGACTCGACATGCAGGATTATCCGAACGTGGTGAACTGGATCACGCGCGTTCAAGCGCAGCCGGGATTTTTGAAGACCATGTTTCCTTATTCAATCGATCCGGCATCCGTCAATGAACTCCCGTAATTTGAAAATCGACTGGCCGCGCACGTTGCTCGATGCGTGCCGACGCATCGAACGGGCGGAAACGCCGCCGTCGCTCGCGACACTCGCTGAAGAGCTCGGTGTAAGTTCATCCGAATTGCAGCGGCAATTCACGCGACGCCTGGGCGTGAGTCCGAAAGCCTACGCGCAGGCCTTGCAATTACATCGCCTCGCGCAGGAATCCGCGCGCAATGACAACACGCTGGCTGCGCTTTACTCCGCAGGTTTCGAATCGACCACGACGGCGTATGCGCGTGCGAAAAAAACGCTGGGCATGCCGCCGGGAAAATTGAAAAAGGAAATCGACATCGGCTGGTGGCTGGGGCTTTCCGATCTCGGCTGGATGCTGATGGCGGCAACCGGCAAGGGCATCTGCTGGCTCGCGTTCGGTTCCGAGCCGGGCGCGATGCTGGAAGAGTTGCATGCGGCGTTTCCGAAAGCGCGCTACCGGAATGACGAGGCGCGCCTGCGGGAGTGGTTCGATGATGTGCGTGAGTTCGTGCTGCTGCCGCGCGAAGCGCTCGATCTTCCCGTCGATATCCAGGGCACGGCATTCCAGGCAAGCGTCTGGAAAGTGCTGCGCAAGATTCCGCTGGGTGAAACTGCCAGCTACAAGGATGTTGCACGCCGCCTCGGGCAGCCCGACGCCATTCGCGCCGTCGCGACGGCCTGTGCGCGCAACGAGCTCGCGCTCATCATTCCCTGTCATCGCGTCATCGCGAGTGACGGAAAACTGGCGGGCTACCGTTGGGGTCTCGAGCGCAAGGCGGAACTTCTGCGGCGCGAAGCCGAATCCCCATCGCGCTGAATACGGTCAGTGTTTCTGGATGGCGTCCACCAGCTGCCGCTTCGACATGCTGCTGCGTCCGGGAATATGCATTTCCTTCGCGAGTTCGTAGAGCTCATCTTTTGTGGCTGTATCGAGCGACTGCGGTTTCGCGCTCGCCCCAACGGGATGTTTCTTTTTCGACGCTTTATCATTTTTCATTGACGCTGTTTCTTCGCGCTCGACTTCCGCCGGCATTCCGCCCTTGAGGCGCTCCTTCAGCACCTGCATGAGATCAATCACGTTGTCATCTTCCGCGGCCGCCGCGGCTTCCTCTTCCGGCGCTTTCACGACGTCCTTGCCGGCTTCGAGCTTCTTTTTCACGGTGTCGAATATCTGTTTCGTGTAACGGTCCGTCAATTCGTCGCGGTCGAGTTCCTTCGCCGCAAGCGACTTCATCGCTTTCTGCATGCGCGCAAGCAGTTCCTTCGCCGGCTTTTTCCTTTCCGGCAGGCCGATATCCCCGGGCGAACGCACTTCATCGTGAAAGCGCAAGGTCTCGGCGCGCAGGATGCCGCGTTCGGCCATGATCGCGATGAGATATTCCTTGCCGCGCATCACGAAGGTGGCGATACCGGCGCGCTGTTCGTCTTCCATGCTTTTGGCCAGTAAACGGTATGCCTTGGTCGCACCTTCATCCGGCACGAGAAAATACGCGCGTTCGAAATAGATCGGATCGATTTCGCTCAGTGAAACAAAACGCTTGAGATCGATTTCCTGTGATTTCTCCGGCGCCAGGCTTTCGAGTTCCTTGTCTTCCACCACGACGTACTCGTGTTCGCCGGCCTTGTAGCCGCGCACGATGTCTTCCGCGGAAAGCGCCTTCTGTTCCTTCTCGCAGAAATAGCGCCGGCTCAAGGGCGTGCCGCTGTCATCGACCATCTTCAATGACAGCAGCCGCCCGCGGTTCGCGGGAAACAGGCTCACCGGCAGGCTCACCAGCCCGAACGCAATCACGCCGGACCAGAACGGCCGCGGACGTATGACATCGTCTTCATCGTCTTCTGCCATCATGCGCTCCTCAGGCTTGCTTCCAGCGCGGCGGTGAGGTCTTCCGATGGCGCGCGCTTGCGGAATGGCAACACCTTGACCGTGCGCCCCGCCTTTTTCGCTTCCAGCATTTTCAATACGCGCTCGCGATACTCATCGCGATATTCTTCCGGTTCGAACTTCGCTTCCAGCATTGCGATCAGTTGCCGCGCCATCGAGAGCTCTTTCTCATCCAGCGGTTTTCCGCTCGGTGCTTCGAGCGATTCCACCGGAATCACTTCCTCGGCGTGCCGCAACGACATCAGCATCGGGTAGCCGTCATGCACGCGCAGCGCGCCGATGTATTCCTTGTTGCGCATCACCCAGTGCGCGAGGCCTTCCATTTGCGCGCTCTCAAGCCCCGCGGCGAGCGCGAAGTATTCCTCACTCGCGCCATCAGGGCCGAGGTAGTACGGGCGGTCATACCAGCGGTGATCGATCTCGTGCTGCGGCAGGAAATGCAGGATGTCGATGTCGCGGGATTTTTCCGGCTCGAGCGCGTCGAGTTCCTCGCGATCCAGCATGACGAGGTCGCCTTCGTCGGTGACGAACGCGCGTTTCGTTTCGGCGTAGGGAACGATGCTGCCCGTTTCCGGGTTCACCATTGCCTGTTTCACGGGCAGCTTGTCCTTCCTGTGCAGCAATCGAAAATGCACGTTGCGATCTTCAATGGCCGAAAACATCTTTACGGGAACGTTCACGTCGCCGAAACGAATGACGCCTTTCCACATGGCGCGCGCCGCCATCATGCCGCTCCTTCAAGGCCGGCGGCCTTGCGCATTTTCTGTGTGATCGCGCGGCGAGCATCAAAGAAGCCGTCCCAGGGATCATCCTTCAACATGCCGAGCCTGCGCCGCAGGTTTTCGATGTTGTAGCGGTCGGAACGCAAGGCATCGCTCAGTTCGTCCCAGCGCAATGGAACGGCAACCGTCGCGCCTTCACGCGCACGCAGCGAGTACGAGGCGATCGCCGTCTGGCCGCGGCCGTTACGCAAATAATCGATGAAGATCTTTCCGCGCCGCTTCGTCTTCGCGAGGTTGGTCGTGAGATGTTTGGGATCGTCAGCGGCGTGCTGTTCGGACACGGCCTTCGCGAAATCCTTCACGGCATCCCATTCGCTCTCGGGTTTCAGCGGCACGACAAGATGAAAACCCTTTCCGCCGGTCGTTCGCGGAAAGCTCTCCAGCCCCAAAGCATCAAGCCGTTCGCGCAGGCCAGTTGCCGTCCGCAACACATCCTTCCACGAAACGCCAGGCGAGGGATCGAGATCGAACACCATCATGTCCGGATGTTCCACGTCACCAACCTGGCTGCCCCAGGGATGAAACTCCAGCGTTCCCGCCTGCACCAGCGAGACGATGTCGGCGATGGATTGAACGTAGACGTAGTCCTTCGCGCCTTTCTTCTCCTTGATTGAAATTCGCGGAAGATTTTTTCCAATCGTGACGCGGGGGTGTTTCTGGAAAAAACATTCTTCCTTCCAGCCTTCGGGGCAGCGCAGCAGTGAGAGCGGACGATCGCGCAGCATCGGCAACACCCATTCCCGGATGTCTTCATAGAACCTCGCGAGTTCGACTTTCGTGATGCCCAGCTCCGGATACATGATGCGATCCGGATGCGTGATTCGAACACCGGCTACTGCTGCGCCGGATTTCCGTCGCGGCGCGGGCGATGCTGCATTGTTGATTGCGGTCGCTTCATTCATGTCGGTTTCCGTGCTCATTCTGATTTCGCGCGGATCGCGATCCTCGCGCAATCCCCGGAACACCGGATGCCGCAAGCGGTTGTCGCGCGTGCGTTCCGTGAACTCGACTTCCACGACGAGTTCGGGTTTCACCCAGCGTGCATCGCGAGAATCAGGAACCTCATCATGAAACGGGCTCTTGTCGATCTCGCGTTCGGAGAGCATTCCGTGAACCTGCTTGATCTGCTGACTGCTGAAGCCCGTGCCCGTACGACCGGCATAAATGAAATTTCCGTTCTGATACGCGCCCAGCAGCAGGGAACCGAAGCCATCGCGACTGCCGCCGGGTGGAGTGAAACCACCCACGACGAATTCGCGGTGCTGTGTACATTTCACTTTCAGCCATTGCTTGTTGCGCCCGCTCCGATAATGCGAATGCGCGCGTTTCGAAATGATGCCTTCGAGACCGAGTTCGCAGGCTTGTTCGAAAAACGCCGGTCCTTGTCCCTGGATATGGTCGGAATAGCGAACGCGCGAGTTGACTTTGAAATCCGCGGATTCGAGCAACTGCTTCAATGCGCGCTTTCGTTCAATGAGTTCGACGTCGGTCATCTCGACGGAGTCCAGGTAAAGCAGATCAAAAACCTGGTAAACGACGTTGCCGGTCTTGCCGGCGGACAGCGCTTCCTGGAGTTTTCGGAAACTTGTCGATCCATCGCGTGACAGCACCGTCATTTCACCGTCAATAATCGCGTGCTCAATCGGAATCTTCTTCAGCGCGTCGGCGACGTCCCGGAACCGGTGCGTCCAGTCGTGGCCGTTGCGTGTCAGCAGTGTCACCTTGTCTTTATCCAGGTACGCCATGACGCGATAGCCATCGACCTTGATCTCGTGAATCCAGTCATCACCGGGCGGCGCGTCATCGGCGAGTGTTGCGAGTTGCGGGGCGAGATGCTTCGGAAATTTCTTTTTCCGTGCACCGGCGATGTTTTCCGCAATCGGCGGTTTCGCGGTTTCCCGTTCGCGCGCTTCGCCTTTCATCCAGACGTTGTCGCGGTCTTCGGCGATTTCCTTCATGTGGCGTCCTGTTGCCACGCTTTCGTCATTCGGCGCGAGCTTCGGCTTGCCGGGATCGCTGCGCTTGATCATCAGCCAGCTTTTGCCTTCCTTGCCGCGCTTGCCTTTCCCGCGTGTGCGCACCAGCGTCCACGCGCCTTTCAGTTTCTGTCCGTCCAGGATGAAATCGACGTGGCCTTCCTTGTTCTTGCCGTTCACTTTCCAGCTTCCGGCATCCCAGAGCATCACTGTGCCGCCGCCGTACTCGTCTTTTGGAATCACGCCTTCGAACCCGCCGTACTCCAGCGGATGATCTTCCACTTCAACCGCAAGGCGTTTCTCGCCGGGCTCCAGGCTCGCGCCTTTCGGAAGCGCCCAGCTTCGGAGAACGCCGTTCTCCTCCAATCGCAGATCGAAGTGATCGTGACTCGCTGCATGCTTGTGCATCACGTACAGGCAGCCGGCTTCAACGGCGGCGTCGGCGCCGGAAGGCTCCAGTGTTTTGCGGAAGTCGCGCTTGCGGCGATATTCCTTCAGTTTCTCGGCGGCTTGTTCGTGCATGCTTACCGTGCTTCCTCTATCGAGGTATGCACGCGTCTTGCGCGAATTCAAGGTGCAGATTTATGTCAGCTGAAATCAGCCAGGCGCATTCTGTCGAATACGCCGCTTACCGGACTGTCGTTCGGGACGTGAGATGTGAAGCTTGAAAGTCACCCTCTTGCGGAACAAAAACCTTGGAACATCACACCGATCCCTTCGAGAACCGGATTCTCGCCACGTTGAATGAAGAAGACCGCGCGCGGCTGATGCCGCATCTCGAGTTCATGGAAATGAAACTCGATGATGTCATTCACCGCGCGAATGAGGTGCCGGAACATGCATGGTTTCCGGTTGATGGCCTCATCTCGCTGTTGTGCGTCATGGAAGACGGCGCGTCTGCCGAGGTGTCCATCACAGGCAACGATGGCGTGGTCGGCGTCGGGCTTTTCATGGGCGGCGGCGCATCGCCGGGCCAGGCGGTTGTGCAGGCGGCGGGCAGTGCATGGCGCCTTCCCGGACATGTATTGAAAGAAGAATTCCGGCGCAATCATCGCCTGCAGGACGTGCTGTTGTGTTACACGCAGTGCGTCATGTTGCAGATGGCGCAGACCGCCGTGTGCAATCGGTATCATTCAATCGAGCAGCAGCTGTGCCGCTGGCTGCTGATATCGCTCGATCGCCTTCCGACCAACCGGCTCCTGATGACGCACGGTCTTATCTCCGACATGCTCGGCGTTCGCCGTGAGAGCGTGACCGAAGCGGCGGGACGGCTGCAGCGGCTCGACGCCATAAAGAACGCGCGCGGGCGAATCGAAGTGCTGGATCGTCCGCAACTGGAACAGCTGACCTGCGAGTGCTACGCGATCGTCAAGCGCGCCACGGACCGATTGCAGGCGGACTGCCGTTTCTGAATTCTCCTTGTAGTGTTCTCCCGCTGCTCCGCCATTCACTTCTCTTGAGCTTATGTACGCTTTCGTACCGACATTCGTCGATATGTCACTCTGCATGCACGTGAAAGTACGCAAACGTACAGACTCGACTTTCGCACGAACGTTAAAGTAAACAATCCTGGTAAATCACCGGACCAGGAATTCGCAGTGGCTGACCACGGAGGTCGCGGTCGGACAACTGCTTGCGTCAAACAGGAATAAGGATGCGTGAATAATCCATGCGAAAAGAAAAACCCGGTGCGCCAACAAACCGCATCATCGCGACCTTGCCGACAACGGAACGAAACGATCTGCGCCGCCGTTGCAAGCTCGCCGAACTTGAGCCCGGCGAAGTGATTGCCGAGCCCGGCCAGCAGATACGGCAGGTCTATTTTCCGACATCGGCTTCCATCTCGACGATTGCCATGGTCGATGGACAGAACAGCCTTGAAGTTTCACTCGTCGGACGGGAGGGAATGTACGGGATTCCGTTGGCGCTGGGCGTCAGTGTTTCGTCCTGGCGCGCCACCGTACTGTGCGGCGGCAGCGCGCTGCGCATGTCCGCCGAAGATTTCCACACCATGCTCAACATCAGCCCGGGCCTGCGCCGCGTGCTGCAGCGCTACACGCATGTGATCGTTTCGCAGATTGCACAGGTCGCGGTCTGCGCCTGTTATCACCTCGTGGAGTCACGGCTCGCGCGCTGGATGCTGATGACACATGACCGCGTGTCCTCCGATACCTTTCATGTCACGCACGAACTGCTGGCGGAAATGCTTGGCGTGCGCCGCGCCGGCGTGAGTACGGCGGCGGGATCGTTGCAGACGCGCGAGGTCATCAGTTACACGCGCGGCAAGGTGACGGTTCTGGATCGCAAGGGGCTGGAAGCGGCGGCCTGTGATTGCTACGCGGCTTCCGAGAAAGTCTACGCAAGTTTTCTCGGCTGAGCCTTCCGCGATCTGACGGCATGCCCGCGCTGCGGGAATGTCGGGTATCTCTCCGGTTCTGCGGCAGCGGAAGCGGCGTTACGCTCGCGGTTCATGCTCGAGCGCGATGCCCGGAAGATCATGGCCGCAGGCAGTTCAAAACCCGTCATCTACGCCGCGATACTGGCAAATCTTGCCATCGCCGTTGCCAAGTTCGCGGCTGCCGTCGTGACGGGCAGTTCCGCCATGATTTCCGAAGGCGTGCACTCCCTTGTGGATACCGGCAACGGCGTACTGCTGCTGTTCGGCATTCGCCAGAGCAATCTGCCGGCGGATTCGAAATATCCGTTCGGCCGCGGCAAGGAGTTGTATTTCTGGACGCTGGTCGTGGCGATCCTGATCTTCGCGGTCGGTGGCGGAATTTCGATTTATGAAGGCATCAAGCACCTGCAACACCCCGAACCGATAACCGATCCCGTGTGGAGTTACGCGGTGCTCGGATTTGCGATGGTGGTCGAAGGCATCGCCTGGACGCTGGCGTTTCGCCAGTTCCGGAAGGTGAAGGGCGATGCGCCTTACGTCGCGGCGATGCGGCGAAGCAAGGATCCCACCACGTTCACGGTGTTGCTGGAAGACACCGCCGCGATGCTCGGACTGATTGCCGCGTTTGTCGGCATCTACCTCGGTCACACGCTCGGCATTCCCCAGCTCGACGGCGCCGCCTCGCTGGTGATTGGCGGGATTCTCGCCGGCGTCGCGATCTTCCTTGCCTACGAATGCAAGAGCTTGTTGATCGGTGAAGGCGTCGACAGGGAAACCGCTGCGAGCATTCGTGATGTGATCAATGCCGATCCCTCCGTCGCGCGACTCGTGCGCGCACTGTCACTGCACATGGGACCCTACAATGTGCTGCTGACCATCGAAGTCGAATTCACGAACGGCACTTCGACAACCGATCTTGCATTGGCGATCGAACGCATCGACAAGGCGATACGTCAACGTCACCCGGAGGTAAGCCACGTATTCCTGGAAGCGCAATCGATTGCGAAGAAAAACGAATAGATCAGTTCTTCTTGGCGGACTCTGCGGTTCCGCGCCGCTGCACCCAGCGAACAATCAGCCACCACAACGCGGCCCACGCCGCACCCGCCATCCAGCCTGCCAGCACGTCCGTCGGCCAGTGCACGCCGAGATAGACGCGGCTCGCGCCGACAAGCAGCGTGATCAGCAACGCGATCAACAACAAATAGATTTTCACGCGACGTTGAAGTTGCAGCCGGCTCAGCAAGGCGGCGAGCGTGAGGTAGGTGACGGCGGCCATCATCGAATGTCCGCTCGGAAAGCTCGCGGTATAGACAATCGATTCATGCGGCACCAGCTCCGGCCGCGGCCGATCGAAACCGAGTTTCAACAGCGAGCTCAGCAACTGGCCAACGACAATGGCGATGGCGACGAACAACGCGGTGCGCAAGCGGCGTGAAATCAACAAATAACCGATCGTCACCAGCACGATGAACAACAACACGCCGACACCACCAAGCGCGGTGAAGTCGCGTCCCATCTCCTCGACCCAGCCCGGTCCGATCGGATCCGCGCGATCAACCGGGTTTCGCAATGCGAGCAACAGGCGCGTGTCGATGCGGCGCGTCTCGCCTTCGGTGACATCATCTGCAAGCTCGACGAAACTCCACGCACCGCCACAGAACACGGCGAGCAGCAACAGCGCCTGGAACGGGTGCAGCCCGAGACGCGATGACAACGCGAACAGCGTGCCGCCGTAATGTCGCAACTTGTCGCGGAAAGGCATGTGCATTACGGCCGTTCGACGCAGACCGCGTAAACGTTCACTTGCTCGCCGCGCGGCCAGCCACCGCCGACGACAAGGCGCAACGCGTCGAAGGGCTGCGCGGTTTCCAACGCAACCATCTTGCGCACGCCGTCGCCGGCGTCATGCAACGGCAACGGTCTGCTGGCGACGGGCGCGCCATCGCGCAGCGCTTCGATCTTCATTCCAATGTTGGTTCCGTAACGCAGCGGCTGGTTCGGCAGCGCAACCATGAACGCGGCGCGCCCTGAAATTACCGGTGTTTGCGCGGTCAGCCGAATGTGACCGTAATCCGACTGGTTCTCGCGGCTCTGCGCATCCGGCACAACGACAAACGCGTTGTTGTCCGGGTCGTCGTCCGACAGCCTGTACAGTGCGGCGTACCGGCAATTCACGCAGGCGTGAACGAGCTCGCCGGAAATGTTACCGGGCATCAGATCAAGCGCCATGAGATCGCCGTTCGATCCGCAGCTGAGCGTGCCTTCCGTATCGCAGGTGTCGCCAATGCCGTCATGATCGCTGTCGCCCTGATCGGCGTTCGGTATCCACGGACAGTTGTCGACGGTGTTCTCGAATGCATCGTCATCGTTGTCCGTGTCACAAGCGTCTCCCTTCTCGTCGCCGTCGTAATCCCGTTGCGTGACCATATTGTAGGGAATCGGATTCGGGACGGCGGGACAGTTGTCATCCCAGTCCGCGACATCGTCGCTGTCACTGTCGGTCACCGTATCGCAAACATCGCCGACGCCGTCCTTGTCCATGTCCGACTGGCTCGGGTTGTAGATGACGAGACAGTTGTCCGCCGCGCCGATGCGCTCGTCGTTGTCCGCGTCGATTTCACAGGCATCGCCGAAACCGTCGCCGTCTTCATCGGCCTGGTTTGCGTTCGGCGTGTACGCGCAGTTATCGGTTGCATCAGCGATGCCGTCATTGTCGTTGTCACCGTCACAGTCGTTGCCGGAAGCATCTCCATCCGCGTCTTCCTGTCCGGGATTTGAAAGCAGGCGACAGTTGTCGATGTGCGCGCCGTGCCCGTCGTTGTCATGATCGATCCAGTTGGCGTCGCAATACAGGTCGCGGCCATCGCCATCAACATCTTCCTGGCGCGGGTTTGCGTCGATCGGGCAATTGTCATGAGGTGGCCAGACGCCATCGAAATCGACATCGCCACTGCAGGCGTCGCCACGTCCGCCGTCAGGCCACGGAGCGTTGTCTTCCTGTTGTGGGTTTGCGCGCGCGGGGCAGTTGTCGATGCTGTTGATGACGCCATCGTTATCGATGTCATCTGCGAGGCCGAGTTCGTCCTCGACAGTTTCCGTATTACGGATCTCGTTGCCGGCATCGCCGTGCGCGGCCGTTTGCGTGTTACCGCCGGTGGTCACGAAATCGTTTCGCTGCATGTCGCCGGCAGGCTCCGGACTGCAGCCTGCAAGCGCGAGCGAACCGACGGCGAGCATCACGAGAAGAGGAAGGTAAGTGCAAGGCAATCGTTTCACGGCAGTCATCCCAGTTTCTGTGGTCCGTCTCCGTGGACAATAGTTTTCCTTTTGCTCCTCAATACCGGTAAACGACGTGCGTTGGCATGCCATGATTCAGGGAGATTACGGGCGGGTCATCAGGCAAATACTGCAGCGCGCGCATTCGTGGTAATCGAAACATGGCGTTTGCGTTTTGGTGATTCTGCTGCAGACTCCGCGTTCTGCTTCGCACTCGCGTCAACTCAAGGATGAGGTCATGAAATTTTTTTTTCTTTTGCTGTCCTGCCTGCTGTCGTCATCGCTTTTCGCGACCGATCCCGTTCCACCGCGGCTCATGCTTGCGACGGTTTACGAGCCCGGTATCGATGTTTCCGAATACTGGATCAGCGAAAAGCTTGATGGCGTGCGCGGGCACTGGACCGGCGAGCGCCTGTTGACGCGCGGTGGGCACGTCATCTTCGCACCGGAATGGTTCACGGCGGGCTGGCCCGCCTTGGCGATGGATGGCGAACTGTGGATCGCGCGCAGTCGTTTCGAGGAGGTCAGCGGCATCGTTCGAACGCAAAAGCCCGATGACGCTACCTGGCGCGCGGTGCGTTTCATGGTGTTCGATCTGCCTAGAGGCGACGACGCGTTCGAGGCGCGCGTCATGCAGATGCGTGCATTGCTCGGCGATCTCGCGATTCCGTGGCTGCGACCCGTCGAGCAGTTTCGCGTTGAAAACGCCGATGCGCTTGATGAGGTGTTTCAGGAGATTGTCGCGGCGGGCGGCGAGGGGCTGATGCTGCATCATCGCGATGCGCGTTATCGCGCGGGGCGAAGCGATCACCTGCTCAAGTACAAACCGCATGATGACGACGAAGCGCGCGTCATCGGATACACAGCAGGAGAAGGAAAATACGCCGGCATGCTCGGCGCGCTGATCGTGGAACGGCCGGACGGATTGCGCTTTCGTATCGGCAGCGGTTTCACGGACGCCGAGCGCGCCGAGCCGCCGGCGATTGGAAGCTTGGTTACCTATCGCTACAACGGACTCACCTCGAACGGTGTGCCGAGATTCGCGCGCTTTCTGCGCGTGCGCCATGAGATGCCATA
>DASVDI010000005.1:0-64319 GCA_036381175.1 Gammaproteobacteria bacterium | reverse complement strand
AACAGCTCCGCGAGATGCTGGCGAAGGCCTGATATCGCTTTCCGTTTTTCGCTGCCTTTTCCACCACAACAAATAAAAAGAACCCCGCTGATCGCGGGGTTCTTGTTTTACCGAGTTCTCAAGTTGTTTTGACACAGCCTGCAATGGCGGGTTTTTTTTTTGAAGCTCTCCCAGCGCCGATCGCTGCCGAATCGATTTCCTACTGCGGACGCCTGGACGGACTCAATCCGTCGTGGATCTGCCGCGCTCCTCAAGCACTTGGCTCAGGAATTCTGATGGGATTCCGCCTTGCTTTTCCGGAGCACTGGGAGCACTATCAGAGCACAGGTAGCACACAGAGCACTAGGAGCACTACGGTTATTTTTTATTTCCTTTGATAAACAATGAATTACGCGTTTTTTTTTGCACAAAAATGTCGTACTCACTATGTTGGAGTCACGATTGGGGCGTGCCCAGCATGTTGAGTGGGGTGTTTTTGCGAATACGACGCGCAGGCCGACACACATAAGCCGTTGATTTATAAAGAAAAATTGCAATAATAGACATTGTCTCGGGTGACAAGAATTTCGGAGTTGAAGAAGAGTATGAAGGCCAGCCGCAGCGCAAAAATGACTCAAAAAAGACTGGAACTTCGGGCGTCACTTTGGCCTGAAGTGACTGCCGAGGCCCTGTGGAACAGGAAGGTATCTGATGGATACACAACGCTCCCTCGAACGCTGCCATTGATGATGGAAATCATGGATGACCTGACGAATGGCAAGCCCGTCTCTCGGTGTTATCTCTCCCTGTGGTGCCGAGTTTGGGACGAAGGGTTTATTACGATCACCAACCCAAGAGAGTTGGCCTTTGAATCAGGTTTTGCAGGACAGCGTGCTGAACGCACATGGATAGAAAGAATGCGCCAGTTGGTCGTGTTGGGCTTCATCAAGGCGACGGAGGGGGCTTCGGGCGAGTTTAATTATGTCCTGTTGCTCAACCCGTATCTTGTGATCGAAAGACTGAAATCGGAAGGTCGTCCAGGGTTCCAGAGCAAGAAGTATGTCGCTCTGATACAGAGAGCGATCGAGATCGGGGCCAAAGACGTGCAGCGAGTTGCAGTGAGTTGACGGCGGTGTAGCTCAATCGGATAGAGCACCTTGTCTTCTACATGTCCTTCAATTTCGTCACGGAAATAAGGATATGGGCAAGGAGGATGCGGGTTCAAGTCCCGCCACCGTTCCCATTTCCGGCTGATAAAGAACCGAACAAGGAACTGACCGTGCCATTAACAGACAGCAACGCGCTTCGTGAGCTCGCAGCAGCATTTGTACCGGGCGTTGCAATAGAAGAAGTCGCTTCTGCATCTGGTCAACGTGTTGTTTACTTCTGCAACTACCAACCAGCGGAGAAGCCAGCCACGGAAACGGATGAGGAGGAGGAATCTGCGGAGGGTGACGAAGACCTCGACACCCTAGAAGCGCTAAACGACTTCCTTGCAATACCTGCTGGCGAGGTCGTGCTGAAAATAAGTGCGGACATCGATGCGGCATCTCTTTCTTATCTTGAGCGCGAAATTGGCTTCCTTGCATCAATCGATTCAACAGCGTTTCCAACTCTGTATTTTGCGAGAATATTCCATGAGCATCCCGAAACCGGCGAAACGCTACCGATTCGATACTTAGTTACGATCGAGGAAAAAATTCCGTCGAGGCCGCTGTCGGAATGCTTAAAAGAGTTCGACACTGAAGCCAAGGTGATTGACTTCATGGCCGACGTGGTGGAAGCCATGGAGGTGTTGTGGGGCAAGGGTCTTGTCCACAGAGACCTTAAGCCGCCGAATATACTGATCCGAGACGATGGTGGCGTGGCGATTATTGATCTTGGGATTGTTCGCCTCGAAGGTGAAAAAGGAAAGACAGCGACATTCTCTCCTTGGGGTCCGTGTACGCCCGGATACTGCAGTCCGGAACAGGCAACGAATGATAAGGCAAACATTACGCATAAGAGTGATCAATTCTGTATCGGCATAATTGCATACGAAATGCTTTCGGGAAGTAATCCGTTCGTAACCGGCAAGAAGAGCATTGACGACAAGCTGGTCGCTGTTACAAATGAAGATCTTCCAAATCTTGAAGAAACATTTGGAATATCCAATGACCTGTCGCAGTTGATCCACAGAATGCTAGAGAAGCAACCATTTCGACGCGTCCGGCGCCGCAATGATCTGCGCGATTCTATTGCTACTCTTCGGAAGGAGCTGAAATAAGATGTCTTATAAGATCCTGCACCAGTGTGGTCACTATACAAACTGGAACAAAGAGTCTATTCAGGACGACAAGAGTGGCGATGGTCTTATCCTCAGCCCGGTTCACTACGCTTTACATCAGGTCGAAAAACTTCCAGCTGAACTATTAACGAAATCCTACTTTGACCCGCAGTTCTATTTGCCGAGGTCTTCAAAGAAGAAATTGCACTCCTATGATTTTTTCCCGGAGACGATCTCAGGCGGCGGGGGATTTGATACAACGAGTTTTTCAGCCGTTGCTATGGAATGCGCGAAACGTTGTGTCCAATTTCAAGTGGACAAGGGTTTCGAGGGCATCGTCATTCCTGTTCGCTATCATGATCAACTTTGGCCTGATCTAACCGACCGACTGGATGCCTTTACAGTAAAGCCGTTTCTAGCTGCCATAAACTCCATCGGTGTGGACGTTCCGGTGTTTCTGACATTGGTGGTGACTTCGTCGATGCTCGAGTCGCAAAAATATCGCGAGTATTTATTGAATTGGGTAACAAGCTATGAAGAAATTGACGGTATCTATTTGATACCAGATATAAAGCGCGACCTAAAACAGATTACATCTGGAACCGACATCATTAATTTCTATAGATTTTGCGAAGAGATCAAAGGTGCGGATCTCGAATTAGTATTGGGCTACTTAAATACCGAGGCGTTGTTATATTCCGTGCTTGAGCCTCGAGGAATTGCAACTGGAGCTTTTGAGAATACTCGAATTTTCTCGGTGGACAAGTTCCTATCGTTAGCGGAGGAAAGGCGGGGGCCGAAGGCGAGGCTCTACGTTCCTGGTTTGTTGAATTGGATACGACTCGATAGTGCGAAAGAAATTTCAAAGCAGCTTCCAGGCCTTTGGAAAGACATATACGTTGAGACGGAATACGGAAATCAAGCTCTTGATGCAATGGTTGAACCCACGTTTAATCAACCCATGCTTTATAAACACTATTTCATCGTTTTTTTTCGCCAGTTGCAGGAGCTCCAAGAATTGGGCAAGGGTGAAAAGATCGAAAGGCTTGGTGAGATGGTTGAAAAGGCTCGGGTGGCTTATTCGAAATTGGATGCAAAAAAAATCAGGTTAGATGCGCCTGGCTCTGACGCGCATCTGCAAGCTTGGAAGGAGGCGCTAGAGTTTATGGGCTAATATAGGTTTGCCAAAGCCGCCACGCAACTTCCCATCGGTGCCAAGGATTCATTAGACCTGTCGTGATGGCGCGCACCTCTTCTTTCATTCTTCCATCCGTAGAAACGGTGATGAGACCGACTTTCTCTTGTCGGAATAGTTTCTTGTTTTTCAAAGCTGGCCCCGAATGCGACTCGTCCATGATCACCCACGACTTGTCGGCATATCGAAGATTATTGTGCGCTTGCCTTAATGCCTTTCTCCAATCTCTCAACTTCGCTTCGAATGCGAAGATTCGTGTTGCGGGAAGTCGAATCGGTTCTATTTTCACGAACGATGTTGTGCCATTTAACTCGAAAGGTTGGACTAATCCGCAATCAACTAGGGTAGTGATCACGGCGGATGCGCGTGATCGACTCGTCCCAGCAATATTTGCAAACCAAGCGATAGAAAACGTTTTTCGAACAGGGATCGACGAGGCCGCGTAGGCCCAGCGAGCAGGAAGCGCTGCCAAGTTAGCGTTCAAGTCTTTTCGAAAACGAGCGGCAGCCAAGTCTGTTGAGCCGTTGGGAGTTGGCACTTCTCGATATACAAGGAATGGAAGTCTTGACCCCGGTGGACGTACCAGTAGGTCCGCGGCTAGCAGCACCAAGTCTGACTCTGTAGAAAATCGTGTCATGGAGTAAATGGATAAAGTAGATGGCGCGGTATTCTGGCCGCAATCAGCCGTGGTTGCCACTCTCACCGTGTTCGGTACTCGAGTTCTGCGGATCTCGGTCTCACATTTCGGCATCGAGCCGATAATTCTTCGCACTACAGCATCGACGGAAGGTTTGACCACCTTTCTCATTCCTCCCTCATCAAGCATTCATCCACGTGCCCCGATATCCATCGAGCTAGCGCCGCGGAGTACAGTTCAGCGCTGCGGGTGAGGGCGCCGTTGATTTCCAGGTACCGGCGGCGTTCTGCCGGATCGTCCGGCTGGCAGTCGGCGAGCTGGTCGGCGATCGCCGCGTTCAGCCCACGTAATATGTAGGCCAGTGATTCCGGCGCGATCTCGGCATCGTGGTCGCTCAGCAGCTTGCGGATGTCTTCCATGACGTTCTCCTCCAGAAATTTCGTCAATACTTTTAAGTAGTTATCTTTACAATACTCATAAGTATTGGTTGAATCAAGCGGGGCAGGGGCAAATTACTGCCCATGAAGAAGAAAAAGACCAAGGCCAAGGCAAAGATCGATCCGCAGGATCAGGCCGTATTCGAAGCCCTCGGCCACGCCATTCAGGCCCGCCGCAAAAAACTCGACCTCTCGCAGGAAGACCTTGCGCATCTCGCCGGACTCCATGTGGCTTACGTCGGCGGCGTCGAACGCGGCGAACGCAACCTCGCACTCAAGAACATCGCGAAGCTTTGCAAAGCGCTGAAGATTTCGGCAGCGGAACTTTTCAAGGCGGCAGGTCTATGACGCGCCTAATTCTCATAGTGCTAGTGGTGATAGGTATGTCCCCGCTTCACGCAGGCGGATTGGTTCCCGATCGATCTCCATACGATCTGTTCCTTGCCGACTATCGAATTGCATTACTGAAAACTTTTCAGCCCGCGATTCAAGGAGCGCCGAGGCTGCAGATGATGGCGCTACCTTCGTTCCAGAAGGAGTACGCGGTAACGGTGTTGGCCGACAGAGAACGAGCGATCCTTCGCGTGGCGACGCTGGATGCGCAAGTGTGGGAGTCGTTCAGCGACGGTACATATCAAGAAGGTATTCATCCAACTGCCAGTTCTGTTGACGTTGATGTTTCTTATTCCTTCTACAAGGACCTTGAGAGATACACCTGTAGCGCGATGGCGGAAGCAAGCTTTGACCATTCGAGCATGGGACTGGATGGCGAGGCGTACCATTTTTCGGCTATCTGCATAGAAAGAGGGTTTGATGGTGGTGCGAGGACCTGGAGCCCTGATCCAGATAGCGACGCTGGAAAACTGGTCGCGGTCTACGACTCGTTACTCGCCGCTGCTGCTTTACTGAAGTCATAGGGTCAAGTCTTGCGCTTTGCATGGCATTGAAATTCAAAGCACAAGACTTGACCCTAAACGCTGTCGAGGTTAACAGCAGGGGCAAGAGGCTTCCCGTTGAATAACAGCATCAAGTGCCACTTCCGGCCGCATTTTTCATTCCTCCCTCATCAAACATTCATCTACGTGTGCCGACATCCATCTGGCTAGCGCCGCCGAGTAAAGCTCTGCGCAGCGGGTGAGGGCGTCTTTGATCTCCAGGTACCAGTGGCGCGGCATTGTGCCGAGAGCCGCGGCTATCGCGTTGTTTGCGCAAGCTCCAGAATAGTTCTTTCCGCCTGAAAGACCCGTTCCCGAAATTCGCCGTGGAGAGCGTCTACGAGCTTTACGCATCTCGCGTACTGCACGGATAGTTCGTTCTTAATGGCACGGTCGTCCATCTCTTCTTGATCGAGACGGTTCACAAAATCGCGAAACCGGTCCACTACTGCATTCGTAAGAAGGCTGTCCGGATGGTCGCTCAGGAGGTGCGCAAGACGGAAAAAAGAGTCTTTGCTGGCCTGCCATTGGGAGGACAACTGCTCGTCGCTTACCGTTCCGTAAAACTCAGAAATTATTCCGCAGTAATACAAATCGTTAGCCACTTCGGGGGTGTGTGAAGAACCATCGTTCGCGTGCACTGGTACGCAAATGAACAAGGTCAAAAAAAAATAATGTAGTGGATCAGGCGCATGTGTATATTCCCGTTTTGCTACCTTTAATACTTCCTGCAGCCCTAAGGCGCTCATCTCACATTGAAACACCAAAGGCGGCCTCTGGCCGCCATTCTCAATCCTCCCTCATCAAACAATCATCCCCTCAGGAACATTTAGGATCGCGTCTTGCGCTTGGCAGATCTCTGGATCTCAAGACAGCGTCGAGAATGTTCTACCGCTACTCATCCTGGAGATTGATTTCGAACGGCACGGTAAACGTCGGAAGTGAATCAGGATCGAGCGTGTCGTCATTGCTCCAGTTTGATTCGTGCGAAACGTTTTCGTCCGTTTTCCATGCCCGCAGCCTGACGCCCTTGTCGATTAAGCAGTGTCCCCATCTGCCATCTTGCAGCCGGATCGATCGTATATACGCGCTGATCGGAATTTTGTTCAGGATAGCGGTGTCTGCAGGAACTTCCCGCCTATAGGAATACCAGCCGTGATCTGGATCTGTAAGCGCTGTGACAACCGCTTCATCGAAGTATCCGGCGGGCACCGATTCGTGAATTTTCACCAACTGCGTCTCACATACTTCATCGTAGCGAAGCTCAAGCGTAACCTTTCCGTAACTGATGCCATCAGCTCGTGCCTGAGTCATCGCCTTCTTGAGCGCGGGATGGACGTAGTTACCACCTGTCGCCGCGGTCGCGAGTAATGCAAGTGTGAACGCTGTGATCAGAAGCTTCATTTCATGCAGCCTTCGATAAATCAGAACTCGAAAAGATCCTTCACCTTGACGTTTAACGCCTTCGCCAGATCAGGCAGCCGCGCAAATTCCGGCCCGTACCTTCCCGCTTCGTAGTTCTTCACGGTATCAAGACTGACTTGCAGCAGTTCGGCCAGCTTGTCCTGGGTGATGTCGCGCTCGGCACGAAGTTCTTTGAGCCGTGATCCGAATTTCTTCTTGAAGTCTTTCATGGGATGTCACCTCCTTGGGTTCCATCCCATGCTGGTTGAGCTAGCCTTACCCGTGGAGTAAGCTGGCCTCAACCCTGATGAGCGCATGGCCATGAGAGACAAGGAGGATCGATGAAAGACTCAAGGAAGGGTCTCGAAGGCAAAACCAAGTGCGAGCTCGTCGAAACCTTGTTGACCGAAGTGAGCCGATGGCCGGGGCATGAGCCGCTGGCCGCGGAGCGGCAGGCGCGGGCGAAAGCGGTGCTGACGTTGCTGGGGGAGCATCGGCTCTGGTTGGCAGAAACGCATTGGCATGCGCTGTGCGAGATCTGGTTTCACCGGTCCTCACGGCCTGACATGTGGCTGCGTGATTTCTGGCTGGATACGCTGTTTCAGTGGATTCGGTTTCTCTACGAAGAGGAGTTTGCAGCCGACGAATTGCCGGAGTTGCAAGCCGTCTTCGGGGATCTGCCGCAATGAAGCCCGCGTCTTTCGGTGGCGATGAATCCGGGGCACGCGTCCTCCCGGCATTGAAGCGATGGCTCAAGCCTTGGCGATCGAGAAAGCCGGGTTTAGTTGAACAAAAGCCCCGCTAGCGGGGCTTTGTATTGTGAGCAGTCAGGTGATTACTACTCTGCAAGATGTGCATCGACCGGCTCTTCGAACGCGATGAACAGCACGCATTCTTCACCTTTCAAGCAGGTCGTCGCATGCGGGAGTTTCGGTGGCCCATAGGCGTATACGCCTTTCTTCAGTGTTACGGGCTCGTGACCTTCGTATTGGACGGTCATCTTTCCCGATACAAGCACCATGCGCTCCGCCGACGTGTGCCAGTGGTTCGGGATTTTGTAGTTTGCCGGAACCTTGAAGAAGAGATCGGCATTCTCCCTCGCCGGATCTCCATGCAGCACGGCGATTTCGCAGCCTGTCGGAAAAATTTCCGGGCACGGTCCCCATTTCAGCGACGCTGAACTTGCGGCGAACGCGAGCGGGTTCTCCTGTGTCGGCTGCTCCATTGCAAGTGCCGTTGTGAATCCTGCCAAAGCAGACAGGACAGCGATCAGTTGGGTGCATTGTTTGAACATGATTTTCCCTTTGCCTGCGAACAGACGCCGTTCGGCGAACGATGCGAGCTCCTGAAACCGGATCTACCCAGGAGGTTGGAGAGAACCGGACTGCGCCGGCCATCTGTTCAAGCCTAGTCGCGCCTCCCGAAACTGCAATACGGGTTCGGAAAAAGGGGTTAGTACCCTTTTTGCTACTTGTACAAGGATTCGAATTCCGAATTCGTGACCGGCAGTTAGGCGGTGCGGATGTTTTCGCCGGAGGACAAGCTATACCAAATAAGGTATATTGACGAAGCTTGGACTCACAAGGAATGTGTTCATTGGAAAAGGACATCATCTGGCACGGAGATTCGCTGGACAGCGTAAAGGCGTTTCCTTTGCGTGTACGTCGAGCGGTCGGCACGGAACTGCGGCGCCTGCAGCAAGGGCTTGCGCCGACGAGCTGGAAGCCCATGAAAAGTATTGGGCCTCGGGTCCGTGAGGTGCGCATCAGTATTGACGGCGCATTTCGCGTCATCTACGTAACGGCACGAACCGATCGAATTCACGTGTTGCACGCGTTCAGAAAAAAGACGCAGCGAACAGCGGTCGCGGATATCCGACTCGCCAGGCAACGGCTTGGTCTGATCCGGCGGCGAGCACATTGAGGTAGTGGACATGAGCAAGAGCAGCAGAAATGTATTCACGGATCTCGGCTTCGAAGCCGAAGAAGCCACCAACCTCCGTTTGCGCGCGGATTTCATGATCGCGCTGCAGGAATATATCCGGCGGGAAGGGCTGACGCAGGCACAAGCAGCAAAAACCTTGCACGTCACTCAGCCGAAAATCAGCCGCCTGATGAGCAGCGATCTCACGACCTTCTCGCTCGACAAGCTCGTTGAATTGCTCGGTCGTGTGGGAAGCGTGCGGATCAATGTGTCCAGGTCCGAATCCGCGCGCAAGGGCCGCAAGCCGAAGATCAACATCGATTGCCGAATTTGATTCGCAATCGAATGCGGAGTAGTTACGCCGTGAAAGTTGAATATCGGCTGGACGAGCTCACGATTGAATACTTCAAAGGGTCCGCTGACGAATCAGGTGTCGGATTCCAGAGCCTGATCAATCTTTAACTAACCCTGAATTTAGAGGTACCGCTCGATCATCTCCTTCGTCACATCCTGCCTTGGCATGCAGACATTCAAAACTCATTTCTGAATGCGGATGTTCAGTTCAGTTCCTCAAAAGCGAAAGTAAATCTGATCTCAGACGCCTTGTGCTTTACGCTTCCCGGCCTTATGTCGGGTAAGCACGGCGCGCAGACGCGCAACAATCGAAATCAAGGGTGGGGACCATGGTCATCAGATTCGCTCTGCTGCTTTTTGCGGCGGTGGCGCGAAGTATTTCAAGCAGTTTCTTTCCGACGAACTCATCCCGGTGATCGAGAAACAGTACCGGACTGACGGCATGCGGATACTTACCGGACATTCAAGCGGCGGGCAATTCGTCCTTTATACCTTGACGGCGGAACCGTCGCTCTTTCACGCATACTTTGCATTCGAGCCATCGCTGGATTGGGATGATCGATTGCCACAGCGCTCCCTGGAAAAATCATTCGAGGCACGCGAAAAGCTCCCCGCCTTCTTGTGCGTGGCGCAATCCGATAATCGCGGTCAGGCACTGGCGAATCACAGGCAACTGGTCGCGACGCTGGAAGAGAAATCGCCGCCGGGATTCCGCTGGAAAAGTGCGGACTTTCCTGACGAACAGCACATGACCTTGCAACTGGTTGCGCAAGTTGATGCCTTTCGTGCGCTCTACGCCGGCTACCGGATGTCGCCGGAGGTGATGGATCAGGGACTTGAGGGCGTCGAGCGACATTTCGAGGCGGTATCGAAAACGCTGGGACGCACCGTTGCGATTCCCGAGGACGCGTTGAACCAGCTTGCTTACCTCGCGTTGGAAAACGGCAAGAACGCACAGGCGCTTGCGCTGTTCAAGCGAAATGCGGACGCGAACCCGGGTTCACCCAACGCGTGGGACAGCCTGGCAGATGGTTACGCTGCCTTGAACCAGTGGCGCGACGCTGCGTCGGCAGCAGCGCGTGCCGCGGCCCTGGCCGCCGATTATTCGCATCCGAATCAAGGTTACTTCGAGCAACATGCGAAGAAACTCACTGAGCGCGTAAACGGTGCCGACGTGAATAGACGAGACCAATTTCTGTTGCTTAAGTATCTATTCGACGCGATCTACTTTCGTCAGATGAAAGATATTGAGTGCGATAACGAAGGTAATAAGGCCTGAAAAAAAACATACGGACATTGCAACGATGAATACTGCGGGCGCGGCATAACCAAAACTCCCAACAGTATGCGTTTTCCATCCCGCCCATATTGTTACCGTGGCCTGAGCGGCGAGCGCGATTCCAGCGGCACGCAGAGTCCAGATGGG
This sequence comes from Gammaproteobacteria bacterium, assembly GCA_036381175.1. Lineage (GTDB taxonomy): Bacteria > Pseudomonadota > Gammaproteobacteria > Natronospirales > JAJUFS01 > JAJUFS01. The sequence continues at coordinate 53,763 of DASVDI010000005.1, read as the reverse complement.
TGAGCGTGTGTTGAACGAGTCGTCAAACGCGGCCCAACTTGCGAAAAACATCGCGTTGAACAACATCAAAAGAAGAAGGAGTGCGATAAGGGTGCCCCAATCTTTAGGCGGGCTTTCGGCAAGACTAAGGACCCAATACAGAAGCGCTGCGGTGAGAGCAACAATTACGCAAGCAGATAGGGTGGAAATAGCGAGCTTCGCTAACCATTGTCCAAATCTGTTCATCCGCATGTTCCATGAATGAGTTTGACCAGCTATTTAAACATGCGTGGTGAGCGTAAGCAGCTTCCAAGCAAAAATGGGGCTTTTTGCTACTTGTACAAGGATTCGAAATCCGAATTCGTGACCGGCAGTTCGACGTTGCCGATGTTTTCAATCTCGATGAGCCAGGCGTGGAACGTGCGAACGTGTTTCTGTAGCTGGTCGATGAGGGCGACAAGCGCGCCTTGATCGGCGCGGCTGGGATTGAGTTGCGTGCCGGGGCCTTGGTTCATGTGGAGATGGATGGCGTCCGTGAGACCGCGGATGGTGTCCATGCAAATATAGGGATGGAAGCCTTCGGGGACGCGGTAGTTATTTTCCTTGTCCATGATGAAACTCCTTGTCGACTTGATGGATTACAAATCCGAGGCTATGCGGTCGAGCAACAGCTAACGGAAGTCCGTATGTGACTTATATCCGATAGACTCATATCCGACAAGTGGTGAAATTCCGCCACATGGCAAAACAGACACTCAAATTCGCACCGGAGCGGAAACGCCTCGGCAAGGTTCTCGCGGAGCGGCGCAGGGCGATGGACCTGACCCAGGAAGTTCTCGGCTTCGAGATTGATATGGACCGGACCTACATCAGCGACATCGAGACGGGGAAACGGAATCCTTCCCTGGTGAACATCCTCAAGCTCTGCAAGGCGCTAGAGTTTTCGGCGACAGACCTATTCAAACAGGCGGGAATTTAATGCTGCGCTTCTTTATCACGTTAATTGCTATTGCGTACATTCCTTACGCCGCTGCCTGTTCTTGCGAACGGCGATCTGGCCACGAGATATGGCCAGAGGCAAAACATATATTCGTTGCTGATATCACACAGGTAAGACCAGTAGAAACCGGTTCGAGCCTCGACCAGCAAGGCACGTTTGACGTGGTCGAGGTAATCAAGGGAGAGCCAACGACAGTTCCTTTCCTATTCGGTTCTTCCAGCGCAGGCCGAGGCCCTTGCCTGTTTGATTTCAATGCTGGCGATCGTTTTCTCGTCGTCACAGATGACACAGGTATTCTAGGAACGTGCAGTGGTTCTGGTCGGTTGGGAGAAGTCGATGACACAGGCCGAAAAGGACTTTGGGTGGAGATGCTCCTTGAGCGCTTTCGCGCCATTGCCACAGACGAGTCCGCTCAATGTACCTACGCCCAGTCCAGCCAAATAGACGAGCTGAGTCGTTGGTGGTTGTCAGGTAAAGAAGAACTTCCGGGGTGGGAGTTGCAAGAAGCGGCCTTGGAAAAACGCAGAATTACTTTCAGCGGAACCACCGGACAAAAGATGGATGTAACGTACGGCGGGTGTGATCACCTGGGATACTCGATCAAGATCTATCCCGTAGTGGACGATCTGGACCTCTGGTCGATTTTCTCGATCGCATCTGAACTGCCTCGTCGTTTTTGGGACGATTCAGACGCGGATGATTTGGTCGCGCTTCTAAAGAATGGAGAGTACGAGGTAGAAGACTCACGCGAGATGCGTCTAATCACTCTCGATCATCCGGACCTCTATATGACGATCCTCTACAACGTTAAACAGGGCTTCATCGAGGTTAGTTACCTGCGTACCTTCTGATGTTGCGTCTGAAGGTAAATTTAGCAGAGAGATTTAGGGCTAGGTCTCACGTTTAAACATCGAAGCTCCGTCAGAAACTACTGCATGTACGCGACGTAGTCGGTCACACCGACATCATGACCGAGCTGATTCAAAAGCGTGGTGATCTGGCCGCGATGGTGTGTCTGGTGGTTGAACATGTGAGCGACGGCAATCCAGGCGGGATGGCTATGAAGATCGCCGCGAGAATTCCGGTAGCTCATCGTTTTCGCAAGCAATTCATCCGAGAGATCTTCGGCCCAGTCCACGATGACCTTATCCGTCGCGATTCTCTCCGCGCGAAGCTCGGTAAAATCAGTGCGAAGTTCCTGACGCAGCGAGGAGAACTCCTTGATCAAGGCCGCGTCCTGCAAAGCGGCCATATTCGGAAATGCAACAGCAAAGCGGCCAAGCCAGATTCTGTCCGCCAGCAGGATGTGATTGAGCGTGGCATGAATGGATCCAAAGAAAGCGCCCATATCCTTCTTCCGATCCGCATCGCTCAGCGGAGCGATAACATCGAATAGCTTTTCATTGAACATGCGATTGTATTTGGCGAATCCCTGAACCTGATCCTGATGTGTTCCCATGTGGCCTCCCGCCAATCAAAATGGAGATCACGATACAACAGCTTCCGCTCTGCGGAGAAGCTGCGAGATCGATGTAAGACGCGAACCGGAACAGCAGCGGACAAGCGCCGCTGCGCGTCTCTCGAAAAGATCGGTCTTGAAATGTTGGGTGGTGAAATTCAAGAATGATCTGAACTCAAACGCACGCACTCCAGGAGAATTCATGTTTGATCACGTCAAGTTTGGCGCCAGCGACTATGCAGCGAGCAAGGTGTTCTTCCTCAAGGCACTCGAACCGCTTGGTGTTGGAGGGGGCGCGGAGGGCGCACCGGCATACGGCATCGAGCTTGTGAAACCGAATTGTGAGGTTTCATTGTGCCTGTACCAGGCCGAGGAGAAGCCGGCGCGTCTTCACGTGGCGTTCACTGCCGAGAATCGCGAGCAGGTCGACGCTTTCCATCGCGCTGCACTGGAGGCAGGCGGCAAAGACAATGGCGCGCCGGGTTTGCGCCCGGAATACCACGCGAATTATTACGCCGCTTTTGTCATTGCTCCGGATGGGCACAACATCGAAGCGGTTTGTCACGAGCGCGAGGCGTGAACCACGGCTCGCCGTTACCCATCTCCAGGGAAGAACCCGGCTCAAAGTAGAAATACAGCACTGTATTTTCACTCTGGCCTCAAATGCAGGGAAGCTGGATTTTGGGAATGGCGCAACTGCGTTCAGAGAGCGAAGCGGACGCCCAGCCGCAATGATTCGATCTCTTCCTGCTTTGCATACCCGAGCGAAAGAAGCAGATTCTCGATCACCATAACGCGGGTGCCGACCTCGAAGGTCATGTTGTCCGCGTTCATGGCCGCAACGGCTGGCTCGAGATTGATATTGTCGAGATTGACGTTGTAATAGGTGAGGTTGCCGTACAGCTCGATACGTTCGCTCGCCTTGCCCCGAAGGCCAATGCTTGTTGCAAATCCCTGGTCGTCGATCGATGTCGTTTCGCACAAGTCCCATGTGCACGCCGATTGAATGAGCGGAGGGTCATCGTTCCAGAGATAGTTGATAATCACGCGTCCCCCGACAAGGCTTTGGGTCAGCTCACTTTCGACGTACATCGCTTGGGCTATGAGATCCAGGCGACTGCCGAGCGGCAAGGCACCGCCGATACCCACGGCGAAATCCTTGCGATTGAGCTCGTAATCCAGGTCAAGCTCGATGTTGGTGCCGAACGTGGTGTCGCCCCAATTCGAGACGAATTCATTGACGTCGGTTTCGGCCTCGGTAGCCGTGGCAACGATGAAAAAGTTTTCTCCGAAACTGAAATGCCCTTCCAGCTGATAGCCGTTGCCATTTTCGCCATCGAAGTCATGCGCGTGGTACTCGCCTTGGAGGTAGGTGTAATCGAAGTTCGGCTCTGCGGCCATCGCGCTACCTGACGTGGCCAGTACACCGATTGCGGCGACGAATGAATTTCGCATTGGTCTTTCTCCCGTGAAGTGGTTACAGCATGACTTTCGAAAAGTCTGGCCTCGTCATTGCTGTTTGCATTCCACAATCAACAAGCATAGTTGCCATAAACGCGCATGTCATCCCGACGAGAATCCATAGCGCCAACCACGCACTTTTGAGTGCGTATGAACGTCAGGAGATGAACGAAGTGACGCGGGATACGCTGAGTCTCTTTTTGACTGGAGCCTCTGAAACGCATTCTTCGTTCTTGCGATTTCGCGAATACTCTCGGATAGTCATGCATTTTCACGGGACCGCATGCTGCCATGGCTGATCGAAAATACGGCGAATCGCCACCGGAAACCGAATCGACTGTCAACGGCGCTGACTGGTACGGCCGGGAACTCGCGGGCGTGCGGCATGAGAAGGTGCTGTTTGTTGACCTGGAGTTGACGGAAGTCACGAACAAGGGCGGCGTGTTCAACGAATGCATTTTCCGCCGCGCGAAATTCAATGTCTCCGTTCACACGTCGGCCGCCTTCACCAATTGCACGTTCATCAATTGCAACTTTTATGGCTCGAGCTTCAACGGTTGCAAGCTGGTAGGCAGCATGTTCGATGGCTGCGCTTTCGATGCGATGGAAGTAACGGGCGGCGACTGGTCATACGCAGGATTGCCGGGCGCGGACTTGAGCAAGGCTGCGTTCCGGAACGTCCGGCTGAGGGAAGCGGACATGACGTTCGCGCGCTGCAATGGCGGCGTACTGCGTGATACCGATCTTTCCGGTGCATGGATGCACAGTTCGGATCTATCGGGTTGCGATCTGCGCGGCAGCGATCTGAGCGCTGTCGATCCGAACAACGTCAAGCTTGCCGGCGCGATCATCACGATCCAGCAGACGCTGGTAATTGCCGAAGCACTTGGTCTCGATGTCAGGGTCGATTGATGTTCATGTAATATTTGTTTGTTGTTGAAAGATCGAAAAAGGTCCGAACCTGGGGAAACAACATGTATCGATACCTGCAGCAACTCGTGCTTTTGATTCTGACGGTCCTGTCAAGCGCCTGTGCCATGGCGCCGCCCGGCATGCCGCTCGTCGCACCCAATGAGCGCATCGATATGCGCGATGTGTCATTCCTGCCGCCGGAACGTCATTCCTGGTATGTCGTCACGCACGAGCCGCTCGGCATCGAGCTCGGCGCCATGGGCGAGGAGCAGGATGAAACATTGGCCGTGCAGGCCAGCTACTTCGAGATACCGGTTATCCAGAACGCCGAAGACCTCATTGCGCATTTGCGGCCGCAGGTTGCGCCGGAAGCCTCGGAACGTTTCACGCCGCTGGAGTTCACGATGGTGCCCGCAAATTTTCATGGTCTTGCCTGTGCGAATGCTTTCTTCAAGATCGAAGACCGCCAGGCGCAGAAAAGAACGAGCAGAGCGGATCCGATGCACTTGCGCATCGCTACCTTGTACTGCCTGCATCCCTGGGAGAAGAACGTAGCGCTCCATCTCTCCTACTCGAACAGGCACTACCCGGATGAGGGCGATCCCGACTTTCGCGACGATGCGCGTGCGATGTTCGACACGCTTCGGGCGGAGCCCGGCCTGTAACAGAAAAAGAGATGTTCGACATCTCCTGATCTCCGCCAGGTTCTAACAAAGAGACAAGGATGCTGAAACAATTCATCCGCGAGTTCTGGATATTCGGGCTCAAGCAGGCATGGGCGTGTCTTTTCGGCGGGCTGTTGCTGGGTGCAATGATCGCAACCCAGCTGTGGTATCCGTTCGAGTCGATCTATCGTTATGACTTCCTGTTCGTTACTGCGTTGGTCATCCAGGCCGCACTTCTCGCAACGCGACTGGAAACGCCGCGCGAAGCCGTCGTGATTCTCCTCTTCCATGCTGTCGCAACGGGCATGGAAATCTTCAAGACGTTGCCTTCGATCGGTTCGTGGTCGTACCCGGGCGAGTTCGCGATCGGCATTCTCGCGGTGCCACTGTTTGCCGGTTTCATGTACAGCGCGGTGGGAAGTTATATCGCGCGTTCATGGCGCATTTTCGAGTTTCGTTTTTCAAGCTATCCGCCGATGTGGGCAACAGCGGTACTCGTTGCCGGCATTTACCTGAATTTCTTTACGCATCATTTCCTGCTGGATGCGCGGTGGCTTCTGCTCGCACTGACCTTCTTCCTGTTCCGGAATGTCTGGCTCTATTTCAAGGTGGATAAAGTCTACCGCCGCATGCCGTTGCTGCTGGGTTTCGCGCTGGTGTCGTTGTTCATCTGGATCGCCGAGAACATCGCGACGTTTACGCGCGTCTGGATTTATCCGTCGCAAAGCGAGGTGTGGCACCTCGTACCGATGACGAAGCTGGTCGCGTGGTTCCTGTTGATGATGTTGAGCTTCGTGCTGGTGTCGCTCGTGAATCGTCCTCGACTGACGGCTCGCGCGAGGGGACCCGATACCGCTACAACTTCACGGATGCCCAGTTCTGCTGGTGCCGCAGGCGCGGATTGAGCGTTGAAAAAGACACGTGAAAATGAATTGAAAATTTTGCCTTGCAACGTCCGGTATCAATCCGCAGTCAGTCGTCTCCCGTAAACCACGCTCCCCAGGAGGCGCGCATATGAAAAAAATGACTCCAATTCTGCTGGCCGGTCTTTTTTCGTCAGGAGCGGTTCTCGCCCAGGACGTCAATTTCGATCAGAAGGACAAGGACGGCAACGGTTATCTCAGCCAGAGCGAATGGCGGAATGTGCAGAACGTAAATGTGCAGTTCGAGCAAGCCGACAAGGATGGCGACCAGCGGCTTTCCAAAACCGAGGTGAAATCCGCCACGAGCAACAGCGGTTCGCAGTCGCAGCAAATGGGATCGCAGCAGATCAGTTCGGGCAGTTCGCAGCAGAGCGGTTCCCAGTCGCAGCAGATGGGTTCGCAGCAGATCAGCTCGCAGCAAAGCAGTTCACAACAAGGCGGCTCACAGCAGAGCAAGCGTGGTCCTGAAATGAGCGATTCCGCATTCATGCGCATCGATGCAAACAGCGACCAGCGCATCAGCAAACAGGAAGCGCAACAGTCGAACAGCAACTATGTCTCGCGCACGTTCGATGGAATCGATGAAAACGGCAATGGTTACATCGAGAAGAACGAAATCAAGGCCGACAAGTAACGTTCATTGACCGGAGAAAAGGAAGGCGGCCTCAGGGCCGCCTTCTGCTTTCGTTGTTCGCATTCTTCATTCGAAACCGGGCATAAGCCTTTACGTGCTTCCATTGAACATGGCTTCACTGCGCTGCGCTGCAGATTGCGCGGGTTGGTGTCATGCCGCACATTCGTCATGTCATGTTTTATTCATCTTTTTTTTGCGTTGATCCCGTCACCGCGTTTCCGAAGCAGTCCATGACAGGAACGCGGGGACCGCAGGAGGACGTCGCATGCTGAACGGCTTGCCATCAGAACCTCAAATACGCCGCATGATCGAACTGCGCCGTGACTTTCATCGTCATCCGGAACTGTCATTTGAAGAGGAACGTACAGCGGCGAAAGTGGTTTCTGAACTTGAACGCATGGGTCTGTCGCCGACGTATGGCGGCAAGGGAACCGGCGTGACGGCGCAGCTCGGTTCCGACATGGCGACGCCAATGGTTGCATTGCGAGCGGAAATGGATGCGCTTCCGGGACATGAATCGACAGCACTGCCGTTCGCATCCGTTGAGCCCGGCAAGATGCACGCCTGCGGGCATGACGCGCATATGGCGATGGTGCTGGGCGCAGCACAAATGCTCGTCGAAAATCCGCCGCCGGGTCGCGTGCTGTTCATATTCCAACCGGCCGAAGAAGAAGGCGCAGGCGCGCGCAGCATGATCGACGCGGGCGCGCATGAAGGTGTTGAAGCGATTTTCGCCGGACATGTCACGCACCAGTATCCGACAGGACAGATCATGGTTGGCGACGGCGTCGTGACCGCGCAGTCGGATTCATTCTCGATCCGTGTTACCGGTCGCGGTGGGCATGGCGCGCGGCCACACGAATCGGTTGATGCGGTGATTGTGACCGGCTTGCTGATTTCCGTGATCCAGACGCTGATCACGCGCGAGCTTGATCCATTTCATCCCACCGTTGTCACGATCGGGAAAATCTCTGCCGGTACCGCGGGAAATGTGATTGCGGAAGAAGGAATTCTCGAAGGCACGATACGAACGACGGACGCCGCAATGCGACGACACGTGTTCGAAGGTCTCAAACGCATGGGCGAGGCGGCCGCGGAACTGCATCGCGCGCGCGTGAACCTCGACATCATCGAAGGGTATCCCCCTGTGATCAACGCGTCGCGCGAGACGGAGCAGGCTCGCCGCGCCGTGCGTGCGCTGTTTGGTGAAGCGGGCCTGGTTCACATGGAGAATCCGAGCATGGGCGCCGAAGATTTTGCGTATTTCCTGCAGGAAATACCAGGATGCTATGTGCGATTCGGCGCGCGCTTGCCGGACGCGGAATACGTTCCCCTGCACAGTCCGAAATTCGATATCGATGAAAACGTTCTGCCCATCGGCGCGGCTTTTTATGATCGCGTCATTCGCGAAGCGCTTGACGACAGGAGTACCCGGCAATGAAGTTCACGCAATGCAGCGAGCCGACACTCGGCATGGAAACGGAGTGGCAGCTCGTTGGTCGCGACACGCTGGATCTCGTGAGTGGCGTCGTGCCGCTCATTGATCACATGGCCGATGCTGCGAACGTGACATCGGAATACATGCAGTCCGCGGTCGAGCTCAATTCGCCGGTGTGCAATAACGCAACGGAATTGCGGCATGAAGTGCAGGCACTTGTCCGGCGCGTGCAACAAACGGCAACCGATCTCGATATGCGTCTTCTCGGTGCAGGCACGCACCCGTTCTCGGAGCGCCTGGCGGACGTCACGCCGTCGCCGCGCTATCGCGGCATCGAAAAATCGTCGGGCTACGTCAGTTATGAGCAGTTGAGTTTCGCGGCGCATGTGCACATCGGCATGCCGTCGGGCGATGACGCCATGCGCGTCATCTGCGGTTTGATTCCTTGCCTGCCGGCGTTGATCGCCGTTTCTGCGAACTCGCCGTTCTATCGCGGTGCGGACACCGACTTCGCAAGTTATCGATTGCGCGTGCTGGCACAGGGAAACCGTTACGTCACGCCGCCGTACATTCACACCTGGCAGCGTTTCTGCGATGCATTCTCGGCCTCGCAACGCGCCGGCATTTTCAAGTCCATCAAGGACGCGCACTGGCACATTCGCCCGCAACCCGACCTGGGCACGATCGAGGTTCGGATCATGGATGCGCAGTTTACCGTCACGCAGGCTGCGATGCTTGCGGCGTTCGTGCGTGCGCTGGCGGTGTCCATCCTGCGCGATGAAGAGCCTGACATTCCGGCCACGTTGCCGTGGTGGCTGGAAATGGAAAACCGTTACCGGGCGTCGCAACACGGCATGAATGCGCAATACATCATGAATGAACGCGGCGAGACAGGCCCGCTGCGTGAGCTGGTTGCGGCGCTGATCGAAAAAGTATTCCCGGTTGCCGAATCACTCGGTGATGCAGAAGAGATAACGATGCTGCAACGGCGGCTGGATTCGGAGCTCGGCTATCACGTGCAGCGAGAATGGTATGCTGATAGTGAATCGCTCCGCGATGTGGTCTCCGCGCAATGTGATGCATTGGAGCAGGATACGGATGATGACTTCATTCCTCGCGATCGCGCCGCCGCTGACCGGAGGCAGGGCTCGATGTACTGACCGGTAGCCGCAGGTCTTCGTCGTTTACTATCTGCGGATAATCCTTTCGCGTCGGCAGCCTGTTCATGTGTGACAGCAGTTCATCCTGGAAAAGGTGGAACAGCCGGCGCAGCTCCTCGATCGGTTTGTCGTGATCGTCCACGCGAATATCCCACTGCGGGTACTCCTCGTGATCGAACACGAGAATGTTGCCGGAGCGCTCGCCCAGCCTGTCGCCGCCTTTCGCATCGCCGGCTTCGAGCGCAAGCAGCAATCGCTCCGCGAGATCCTTGTCCTCGGTGGCGTGCATGGTTTCCACCGCCGCATCCAGAACGCCGGGTCCGGCCATGCGATTGCCCTGCACGGAAAAGTTGTGTTCCTCCCGGTGGCCAGCCCAGTGCAGGTTTTCGTTGCCTGTCCAGGCCGCGCTGCTGCCTTCGCCATCCACAATGCCGACCTGGCGAAGCCCGGGGTGCGGGTCGTTCGCGAGCAGGCGCTTCAATGCTTCACGCGCGCTGCTTCCTCTCTGCAGAAGCCGCAGTCCGTCGTAACCGAGATACGGGTTGAGCATCGCCTGCGTCGCGATCGCGCCGTATTTTGCCATCGCGTGCGACACGAGCTTGCCGACGGCGTTCGTCGCCGTTGCCGCAGCAACTCCGAATTTACCTGTCCGCGCGCAACGCGCGACGACCGAGAACGTCAAGCCGGCCTCCACGATTGTTCAGTCAACACATTGGAAGGGAATAACCACGACCGGGTAATCCACGGTGCGGCCTAGACAATCATGGGTAGGTGAAACGTTGTGTCGGCGACGAATATCGATGACGCGACCGAGGCTGTCTCAAAGCAGGGCCGCCAGCTCCCGCGCACAGGATTGCCAGAATTTCTGGTAGCTCGAGGTGGAGTTCGAGGATGACGGGCCGGTGTCGGCGGACAACCCGTCACGCATGCCTGATGACAGCGCCTTTACGCTGATGACGCGGTGATTGTCGGCATGCCGCTCGCGGTAGATCCAGCCCACCTGGCGGTCGAGCATCTTGCCGAGTACGTGAACGACACTTTCGGCGAAGTAGACGGGCAGCTCCGTGGAGCTGTAGGCGCAAACCTCGGTGTAACTGTCGTAATCGCGAAAGTCGATCCTGACGTTTTCCCAGTCGATGGACGCCATGCGTGCGTTGTGTCCGGCCGAATGCCGAACGGTTACCGGATAGCCAAGCCGCCCCGGTATCACCACGCGTGTGAAAGACAGGTGCACTGAACGTTCGTCGGCGCGCGACCATTCGCTGACCTTCGCGTGGATTGCCCGCCCCTGGATGACGCGCAATCCCGTAGCGATGCCGGTCCAGCTTGCGCTGCCGCGCTCGATGCCGTCGGCACGAAACACGAGACCGCTGTCCGGCGTCGCGCCGGCGTTGGCCGGGTCGCCATACTGCTTCCATTTATCAGGGAGCGGCGTGCGCGAGCGGAAATGAAAGCAGCTGTCGCCGGGGTCGGCGTGTCCCTCGCCTTTCAACGATGACAGCATTTTTCCGTCGGACATGCTGATTGACGATTCGATGAAATCGAATCGCTGCTCGCCGACAACGGCACGTTTTATCAACTCGGGAATCAGCATGCTGTGGTGCTTTCCTGTTCGAGTGGCAGGAAGAGAAGTTGGGGGGATGCCGAACAACGACGATGATATGTCCTCTTGCGCGGGGATGCGAATGGGCGAGGCGCGTGTTCAGCCGCAGGCCTGTGTTTGGGACTCGAAAAAAAACAGGCGAAATGACATGTTATGTCAGAAGTTTTCGAGGACAGGCGCGCCATTGAGGTAGAATCCGCCCTGAAACAACCGTGTTTCGATAATTCAGGTATTGGTAATGAAGCAGAATAAATTGTATGTCGGCAACTTCCCGTACACCGTGGACGAAGAACAGTTGCGCGAACTCTTTTCCCCGTATGGCGAAATCGAGGATCTTGCGCTGATCAAGGACCGCGACACCGGCCGGCCGAAGGGCTTCGGATTCATCACGTTTGCTTCCCAGCAGGCGGCGGAAAAGGCACTGGAACAGGATGGCAAGGACATGGGCGGACGTCCGCTCAAGGTCAACATGGCCACTGAAAAACCGGCACGTGGTGGCGGTGGCGGCAATCGTCCTCGCTGGTAAGCCGGGCGTCGAATAGCCCCACGGCAACATCAGGATGACAGACCGGCAGCGGCCCGTGTCGTTGCCGGATGAAGACGGTTCGTGATCAATCACGGACCGTTTTTTTTTTGCGTGTCTCGCCTTTACCTTGAAGAAAACCCCCTCGCCGAATCGCCTCGTCTATTCTCTATGAGTCTTCAAATCACCGAAAAGGGTCGACGCGATGAAAACGGAAATGACGTATCTCGTATGGGTGACGGTTTTCACGGGCCTGCTGTGGATTCCCTATGTGCTGAACCGGATCACGGTACGCGGGCTTGTCGATACCGTGGGCTATCCCGAGCGGCCGAAACCGCTGGCACCGTGGGCAGCACGTATGAAAGCCGCGCACATGAACGCAGTCGAAAATCTCGTGATATTCGCCCCGCTGGCGATCGCGGTGCACGTTCTTGATGCCGGCACCGCCGTCACGGCAACGGCCGCGATGATTTATTTCTGGGCGCGGGTCGTGCATTTCTTCGTCTATGCCTTCGCCATTCCCTGGTTGCGCACGCTGGCGTTCGCGGTCGGGTTCGGCGCACAAATTGCGCTCGCGTGGGTGTTGCTCGGGGCGATGGGATGAGACCGGAGCCGCGCATCACTGAATAAAAAAATCCGGCGAGCCTCGCTTCCAGGCTCGCCGGAATGCGACGCAGCTTCGTCAGAAATAGCCGTGCATTTGCAGGAAAACCAGCGTGTGGTTTTGCAGGGCTTCATCCGGAATGCCGTCGTACAAACGCGTTCCCAGCCGCAGTTGCAGGTAAGGAATCGGGAAGTATTCCCACGCCACGCTGTAGCGGTTCATCTCGTCATCGTCGATGTCCGTATTCGGGTCAAGTATCTCGGCCGTGACTTTCAGGTTGTGACCTTTGCGAAACAGCCAGTTCGCTTCCACGAGGCCTGCCTGTTGAGTCAGCTCGCCGGCGGCGAAGGTGTCATCCTGGATGAAGTCGATCTCAGCCAGCCATGCAACCGGCCCGGTGCGCAGCCCCGCAAAAAGGTTCTGCATGTTCCGCTCGCCGAGTTCCGTGTCGTTCACGTTGAGGCTCGCGCCGGCTCGCCATCCCGGACGCACGTGCACGGACCTCAGGCTGAGCTGCTTGCCGGTATCCAGTTCCGGTCCGCCGGCCGTGCCATTCGAAACCGCGATCTGGGTACTCCAGCGCGCCGTTTCCCAGCCGAACTCCACACCGGTATCGGGCGTGTTGAAGTTGATGCCCGGCGTCTGGCGGATGAAGGCGCTGTCATCTTCGAGCCGCAGGCCGAACGGCAGATACATCTGTCCGGCCTTGATGTACCAGTCGTGATCCGCCGACCAGTAACGGGCATACGCCTCAAGGTTGAAGCTGCCGCCCGGCGCGATGTGCTGGTCAAGGTAGATATCGACACGGCCGGGCAGTGGGCTGAAATCCAGGTAAAGCCGCGTTTCCTCGAGATCGAACGCGAACTGGCTATCCTGGTCCGGGATGTCCGCGAAATTCGCATTCGCGCGCAGGTTGCCACCCACTGCGACGTACTCGTTCAAGCGCCCGGTCCATGGCTTGTCGTTGGCAGCCCCGTCGGTGGCGAATTGTCTCGCCGACAAGGTCATCTGTGCATAGAGGTTGCCGTACTCGGTGCGCATGCCGCCGCCGGTCGCATTCACATGGCAGCTCGCGCACTTCATGCCCTCCTTGACGGCGATCCATGGCTCCGCATTTGCCGGCGTCCCGAACAGCAACGCGAGCCCCAGTCCGGCGAGGCTCGCGAGCGCTGCAACCACCCTCACCGGGCGGGCTCGATTTCGAAGTTCAGGACAAAATCACCGCCCGGCGTGCCGTCGTCATTGCCGTCGATGATCCGCCCGGAACGGTCCGCCACCGCAAGCGCGCCCGTGCCATCGACACGCACTTCGTAGTGGCCTGCACCCCAGGATTCGGCGGGCGCATCAAGCCGGATGACAGTCGGCGCGAGCGAGGTGATCTGCATGCGCAGATTCTCCACCGGGCGCGGTTGCAGGGTGACGGGATCAACGTCGTCCAGGTTCACCACCTCAACCAGTCCGGCGCGCAGCAGGGAAACATCAAGCTCCGCATCCGCGATCAACAGGATCTGCCCGGGCGCTGCATCGAGCTTGCTGTCCGGAACCGGCCATGCGCCGGTCAAGGTCGTCTTGCCCTGTGTTCCCGCCGTGGCGGTCTCGGGCGCGCCATCCGTGATCCATTGGCGAATGGCCGCGATAGTGTCTTCGGAGAGGTAAGGTCCGCCCAGCGGCATGCGTTCACCGACGGCTTGCGAGCCTTCCAGCTTGTGGATCAGGTAGCTGTCGTCCGGATTGCCGGGATTCACGCGGAGGAGTTCCGGCACCTCCACGCTGGCGACGTTCACCAGCATGCCGTAGGAAACGCCGGCTTCCAGGCGCAAGCCTTGTGGCGCAGACCCGCCCGTGTGGCACTGGGTGCAGATCGGCGTGAAGACATTCTCCTGTATGGATGCGAGTGTGGGTTCGATGGCGGTATCGTCGCCACCACCGTCACCGCCACCATCGCCGCCTCCGTCACCACCACCATTGTCCGGCGGTGGCGGTGTCGTTCCGCCGCCACCGCCGCCGCCGCCACCGCAGCCTCCCAGCACCAATACGAAACCGACCGCCAACAGCAGCAGCCAGCGACCTGCCGTGGCTGTTAACGAACGGGACAGGATTCTTCCCGGTAACGGCGTGTTTAAAGACATGACCCACCTCCACAGAGCGGTTTGACTCGAATTCGCGTCGCCACCGCTCATCCGGAACGCGCATGACGCGCGGATGCGCAGTGGCTCGACCGTGAATCCTCCGGGTTCCGCCGGAGGTTCACTTTTATTCGAGGGTGGGCGGGCCGGGACGGCGCGACCAGGCGAACGGGCGACGCGATTCGTTCTTCCCGGCGAGCTCCAGGCTGTGACCTTTTATATATGTGCCTGCGCGTAACCGGAAACCTGCACCCTTTTATGTATGGTAAATCCCCTGTTTTTTTGCGATACCGCGCGTCATGTCCTGGTTTCGAAAACGCGTGATCGAGCTGCTCGGGCGGGCGGATATCCGCGTCGATGGCGAGCGGCCGTGGGATATCCGTGTGCACGATGCGCGTTTTTTTCGGCGTGCGGTGGTGCAGGGCTCACTCGGGCTCGGCGAGTCGTACATGGACGGCTGGTGGGATTGCGAACGTCTTGATGACATGTTCTTCCGCCTTTTGCAGGCGGATATCGACAAATCAGTGAGCGACTGGCATCGCGCGGCATTGTCGCTGCGAACGCGTTTGTTCAACCTTCAATCCCGCACGGGCGCGTTCCAGATCGGCCGGCGGCATTACGATCTCGGCGAGGAGCTTTTCGAGTGCATGCTTGATCCGCAGATGATTTATTCCTGCGGTTACTGGAAAGACGCGGACAATCTCGCCGGTGCGCAACGCGCGAAGCTCAATCTCGTCGCGCGGAAGCTCGGGCTCAAGGCCGGCATGCGCGTGCTGGATGTCGGTTGCGGCTGGGGCGGGGCGGTGAAATACCTCGCCGAAAATCATGGCGTGGAGGCGGTCGGCATCACGGTTTCCGAACACCAGGCGCAATTCGCGCGCGCGAATGCGGCGGAGCTTCCCGTCGATATCCGTCTTGAAGATTACCGCGATCTTCCCGAGAAATTTTCAGGCCATTTCGATCGCGTGTTCTCCATCGGCATGTTCGAGCACGTCGGCTTTCGCAATTACCGGCGCTATTTTGACGTACTGCGAAAATGCCTCAAGCCCGACGGGCTCTTCCTGCTGCATTCCATCGGCCGCAACACCAGCGCGACGCACACCAATCCGTGGATCGCGCGTTACATTTTTCCGCGTTCCAACCTGCCGTCAGTCCGCCAGATCGGTGCCGCGTGCGAGCAGTTGTTCGTGATGGAGGACTGGCACAACTTCGGCGCCGATTACGATCGCACGCTGCTTGCGTGGCACGAAAACTTCGAAACGCGCTGCCAGAATCTGCTGTCGAAATACGACGAACGTTTCCGCCGCATGTGGCGCTTGTACCTGTTGATGAGCGCGGCGGGTTTCCGCGCAAGACGCATGCAGTTGTGGCAGCTCGTGCTTTCGCCGCGCGGCGTGGCGGGCGGTTACAACGCGCCGCGCTGAAACTTCGGTGCGTAAAGCGCGTGTGCGAGCATTCTGGCTGCATCGCGATCAAGGAAGGGAATGCGTATCTGTCCGGCGCTTGCGCCGGCGGTATCCACGCCAAGCCCCGCCATGCGATAGCGGCGATCGAAGGGCGATTCCGAAACGCGCACGCTCTGGATGCGATTGCGCGGCGCGATTGATAATCGTCGCGTCAGCCAGCCGCGGCGAAAGACGAAAAAATCGTCATGCAGCGCCCAGCGCGTGTACTTCACGTACATGCGCGCGTACAACCAGAGCAACGGCATGACGGGCAGCACGATGGCAGGCGCCCACCAGCCCAGGAAAAAGATTGCCGGCGCTGCGGAAATCACCAGCCAGATTCCGCTCAACAGCCGGAACAAACGCCACTGCGCGCGTGGCGACAATTGCTGCCAGTCGAGTCCCTCAAGATGAACGCCCGGCAGCGCGATGCGGATAAGCTCGCCGGCTTTCTCGGGCGTTGCGACGGGCGCGAGCCACAACTTTCTCGTTTGTCCTTGCTGCGCGTTCTGTCCATTGCTCGCCGCCATTCCGCCGGCGAGATCCACGCGCAAGGAAACGCGTTTGAAAAGACGGTGCAGCAACGACGCTTTTTGATGCACGACCTGGATGCGCGGGCGTCGCATTGTGAGCGCCAGGCGCGTGAACAGTCCGTGATGCACGCGCAGGTCTTCATCGTTCCTGGTCAATCGAAAATCGTGGAGCGTGATGAAGGCGATCAGGATGGAAAGAAGCCGCGTGCCCGCAACCAACCCCGCAATGGTTGAGAGGATGAAAAATGCCTGCGCAAGCGGACCGATGGCGGCGAAATCCGCGAATGGCAGTTGTTCGATCAAAGGCGCGAGCCAGTCTTCCATCGCCTGGTACATTCCGCCTTGCGCGAGCAGACCGAACAAGGCTGCGACCACGATGACGCCGCGGTTGTCGATCAACCCGTAACGCACGAGTTCGCCGAGCCCGAGATGCAGCAAGGTTTCCGCGACGTCAGGTTCGTGATTCTCGTCAGCGGTTGCGACGTCGTCGCGCGCACTGAAAATGCGTTCGCGCATTTCCTTGACGGCAGGCAAGCCCAGCACGCGAATCACCGCTTCTGAACGCCCGCCGCTGGATGTCTCCACGCGCACCTGTGCGACATCGAACAATCGATGCAGGAGATTCCGTTCCGTATCGACGTTTTCGATCCGTCCGTAATCGATGTTGCGGACATTGCGAAAGAAAAGTCCTTCGTGGATCACGAGGCCGCTGGGACCGAAATCGTAGCGGTAAATCCATTGCTGCCACACGGCGCCGATAACGAGCGGCACGACCAGCACGAGGCCCCACAACGCGTAATCGTCCTGCGCGCCGAGCACGACGGCGGCAATCAGCGGGACGATGAAATGCCGGATGTAATCCACCGCGACGAAAATCCACGACAATCCATGCAGGCGTTTCTGCGGCGTGAACTCACCACTGGGCGCATCAGACGGCATCGCCGTCTCCTTCCTGCCGTAACTCGTTGCGCAGCGCGATGGCGGTTTCATGCGCGAGACCGGGGAGTTCTATTTTCGTGTAATGACTGCCGGCGGTGTAAAGCTTCAGCGTCGCGATGCCGTAATGCCGCTGCAGCGGTCCCTGCGCGACATCGGTGTGCTGGATGCGCACGCGCGCGAGTGCGGATTGCGTGCGCCAGAAAATGCCGGCGCGAATGGTAATCCCCGCCTCGTCAATCGAATAACGCAAATGCCGGTACGTCGCCGCGGGATGCCACCACGTCAACACAACGACAATCGCGAACAGCAGGAGCAGGACGGGGACCGTCAATGACACCGGCAGCCTGGAGGTGAACGCGACGACGGCGAAGACGAGCAGCACGAATGCGCCGACCAGCGCCGAACTGACGCGCCATGCCGCAATCGCGCCGCGGTCAACGGATTGCTCGGTCATGCTTGTGTTCCCCTGTCAGGAAAGGCGGCCATGCGAACACGCGTCGCCGGCAAGTGCTGCTGCCCGAATGTTGTCCGCGAACCTACCAGCGATCCGGATTCGCGAGCTCCGCGCTCGCCTCGGCAGCCGCGCCGCACAGCCGCTGGTAGCGATTCACGAGCAGCGCGAGACTTTGCCAGCTTTTCACCTTGTTGCCGAGCGCGAGTCCGGTGTACTGCGGCGGCAAATCCGCGGCGTAAGCCTCTTCCGTCAACTGTTCATGCCTGGCCGCACACGCGGCGTAGGCGTCCCGTTCTTCGGTCAACGCCCGGTTGGCGCGCGTGATGTAAGCGACCAGTGCGGCGCCTTCCCTGCGCTTGCCGTAATCGAGGATCGGCCGGACGCAGGGTTCGGCGCGATAGTCGCCCGCGCCAATCACCGGGCATTCCTTCTCGATCTTCTCGCGTGTCTGCTTTCTTATTGCTGACAGATCGCGCTGGAATTCACCGGCGATATCCTGGCCGTCGTGGTCCATGAACACATTTGCATCGCATGCCGAGTTTTCCGGCGCCACGAGTTTTTCGATCACATTGCCCTGCCGGCCGTTGATCGCGCCGCCGCTTCCGCCCGTCATCGACATGCGCTGGACGCGCATCATGTCCGCCATCGCCTGCTGTTCGACACCGGCCAGCAGGGATTGTGCGGCAGCGCAATCCCGCGCCTCGACGGACTCGGGAATGGACGGAATCCGGCGCATGACCTCGGATGGCGCAAGATCAGCCGCATGGACAGGGAAAGCGCCGGCCAGGAGCGCCGTGATGATGCAAAGACGATTCATTGTTCTTGTTCTCCGCGAATGGGACGCGACAAACCAATCGCACCAAAGTGTAATGCGATGTGTTGAAATAACCACAAATTTTTCGGTTCAAATCGCCGCCATGAACCGGCTTGCGCAAAGCGTGACCTTTTTGTTCAACTGTGACCACAAAGCTGCGCAGGCTGCTGCGCGGTGAACATCCGCCTTGCGAGGATGGAATGAAGAAAAAGAAGAAAACGGAGACGCTGGCGCGGAGCTTGCTTGCGGGACACGAAGGCGGGATTACGGACGAATCGATTGCATGGCGCGCTTTCGCGCTCCTGTTCGATGACAACCCGCATCCGATGTGGATCTACGATCGAAAGTCGATGCGATTCCTCGAGGTCAACGGCGCGGCAGTGCGCACCTACGGCTACACGCGCGAGGAATTTCTCGCCATGACGCTGGCCGATATTCGTCCTCCGGAAGATGTCCCCCGTCTCATGGAGATTCTCGAAGCGCCCGCGCAGGCGGGCTACAATTTTTCCGCCGGCTGGCGCCACCGGCGCAAGGACGGCTCGTTCATCTTCGTGACGATTCACAGTCATCAGCTTCCTTATCAAGGTCATGACGCCGCGCTGGTCATGGCGGCGGACGTCACCGAACTGCACGAGCTGATCGAAAAGCTTGAAGCGCAGACGCTTTATTTCCAGCAACTGTTCGCGAACTCGCCCGACGGCATCGTGCTGCTCGACCACGAGGGACGGGTTGTCGATGTCAATGCCGCCTTCCAGAAGATTTTCGGTTACGAACGCGACGAGATGCTGGGCAAGTCGCCGCTGACGCTGATCGTTTCGGAAAGTGATGCGCGCGAATCGCTCGCGATGTTCTCGCGCAACGTGGACAAGAAAGAATCGGTGCGCAGTATTGCCACTCGCCGGCACAAGTCCGGCAGGAAGATCGAAGTCGAAATTCTCGCGTATCCCATCCGCGGCATGGGCAAGGATCTCGGCGTGTTCGCGATCTATCACGACATCAGCGAGCGCCAGCGCGCGGTGGCGGAACTGGAATACCAGGCACGGCACGACCTGCTGACCGACCTTGTCAACCGCGGCGAGTTCATGCGCAACATTGAAACCGTGCTCGATATCGCGCGCAGCAACCGGTCCCGTCACTCGCTGCTGTATCTCGACATCGATCAGTTCAAGGTCATCAATGACACCTGCGGTCATTCGGCGGGTGACCGCGCCATTGTCGAGCTTTCCCGTCTCCTGCAATCGGCGCTGCGCGGCAATGACATTCTCGCGCGCCTCGGTGGCGACGAGTTCGGCATCCTGATGCCGAATTGTGACAGCGACACGGCCGCCGATCGTGCGCAGCAGTTGCTGGACATCGTCAGCACGTATCGCTTCACCTGGAATACGCGGCAGTTTCCCATTGCGGTGAGCATCGGCATTGTCGAGATCGATGCCGGCATGAGCGGCGTAGAGGAAGTGTTGAGCGCGGCCGATGCTGCCTGTTACGCGGCGAAGGAAAAAGGCCGCAATCGCATTCAGCTGTACGACGCCACTGACGAACATTTCGTTTCCAGGAAAAACGAAATGGCGTGGGTTTCGAAGCTCGGCGATGCCATCGAGAAAAACCGCTTTGTTTTGTTCCGCCAGGAAATCCAGTCACTCTCGCCGAACGACGATGTGGCGCATGGCGAAATCCTGATCCGCTACCGCGAGGAGGACGGCGTGCTCGTAGCGCCCGGGCTTTTTGTGCCGCCGGCTGAACGCTACAACCTCATGCCATCCATCGACCGCTGGGTACTGCTGACAGTCTGTGAGCGTCTCGCGCACGCCGGCAAGCAATCCGGTCCGGGTTTGCTGAGCATCAATGTTTCCGGCACAACGCTGAGCGATGAACGTTTTCCGGATTTCGTGAAGCAGACGCTTAAGGCAACCGGCGTCGCCGGCCGTTGCCTGTGTTTCGAGATCACGGAGACGGCAGCAATTGCGAACCTTGCGCTCGCGAAACGTTTCATCGATGAAATGAAAACGCTGGGTTGCAGTATTGCGCTCGATGATTTCGGCAGCGGCATGTCATCATTCAGTTATCTGCGCGAGCTGAATGTCGATTACCTGAAGATCGACGGCACGTTTGTGCGCAATCTGCACCTCAATGCCGTGGATCGCGCCATGACGGAAGCCATCAACAACGTCGGCAAGATTCTCGGCCTGAAAACGATTGCGGAGTTCGTCGAGAACGAAACGATCGTTGCCGAGCTGCGCGACATCGGCGTCGACTACGCGCAAGGTTACGGCGTTCACGAGCCCGAGCCATGGCGGGAATAAAACCGGAAACGCTCAGGCGCGATCCGTTTCCGCTGGGAATGTTTCCGATGCCGAGCGGCGCACGGCGCGCAGCAGCAGGAAGGCGAGCGCCGAACATGCCGCCATCACCGCAATCGTCACCAGCACGCTTTGTGCCGCGAACAACGACACCAGTCCGCTGATCACGCCGCTGACGGTGAACTGGATCGCACCCATCACAGCCGCGGCCGTACCGCTCAATTCACGAAAATAATGCATCACGCTCGCGGTGTTGTTCGGCGCGATCGCGCCGAGACTGCCGACAGCAATCGCGAGCGCGGGAATCGCGATGACGCCGGGCAGATCGAACAGCGCGACCGCGCCAAGCAGCGCAATGCCGCCCGCCTGCATCGACAACGCGAACTTGAGAATGGAAACCGGTTCGCGTTTTCCCAGCATCTGCCGATTCGCGAGACTGAATCCGGCCATGACCGCGACGTTCGTCGCGAACAGCATCGAGAAACCCGCGTTCGAGAATCCCAGCCAGTCCATGTAGAGAAACGGCGCGTGGGTGAGATAAACAAGCATGATGCTGAACACCATCGCCTGCAGGCCGATGAAACGCATCGCGTCGCGATGGCGGATCACGTGCAGGTAATTTGTCGCAAGGCGATGCAGCGGCTCTGCAATCGGACGCCGCCGTTTCCGCCGGCCGCGAAACAGCGTGAGTTTCATCAAGGCCGCCGCGAGCACGGCGTAGACGGCGAGAAAAATGAAAATGCTCTGCCAGCCGCTCAGTGCAAGCAGCAGCGCGCCGATGGTCGGTGCGATCGCGGGCGCGATGAACATGATCAATGCAATCAATGAAAACAGTTGCGCGGTCTCGCGGCCTTCCGTGCGATCGCGCGCGATGGCCGGCACGCTCACCATGCTGAAACCACCGCCGAATGCCTGCACGATGCGCGCGAACAGCATGAATGCGAGCGAGTCGCTGATCGCCACGAGCAAGCTACCGGCGAGAAACATTCCGAGACCGCCGAACATCACCGGCGCGCGTCCGAATCGATCCGACAACGGCCCGCCAACAAGTTGCCCGGCCGCGAGCGCGATGACGTACACGCTGATCGTCAGGCCGACTTCACCCGTAGAAATGCCGAGCGCGATTGCAATGGCGGGAAATGCGGGCAGGTAAGCGTCCAGCGCGAACGGACCGAGCGCCACGACGAACGCGAGCACGGCGGCAAGACGGAAGTGTTTCAAAAAAAGCGCTCCTTCAGAGGACGGAGGTTGCGAAAAAAAGCAGGACGGCGGGGGCCAGGCAGGCGGGGGAGTCTAGGAAAAATGCGCGGGCTTGTCGAATACGCAGCGCGCAATTTCCGCCTGAATGCGTTCAGGTTTCAACGCAGGATTTCCCGTGAACGTGGGCAATAACGCTTACCGTCAACCGGGTAATTCGGTTATCGCGATCCGGCAATGCCTGTACATCGATCCCGCCGTTTGGGTTCGATCTCCGAAAACAATCGCGCACCGGGCCGCGCAAGCTGCGCGAACCGTCACTTCAGATGCGCCAGGAGGAAATCATGGCCGTAAACCTATTCGACACACAGGGAACGCCGCTCGCGAAGCAGAAGTTCACCTTGAAGGAGCTGTCGCCACCGCCTATCAGCAAGCTTGATGACGACGCGTTCACGCGCGTTCGCATCATCCTGATGAACGGCATCGAGCAACAGGCAAACCGCTTCCAGCATCTCTGCGCGCAGATGAACGGAGCATTGCGCGAACCCCTCGCGCGCATCCGGCGCGTCGAGCATCACCAGCAGACGATGGTGAACTGGCTGTTGTCCGGCGATCATTCGCCGATTGAAACAACAATCGCCTACGAGCAGGTCGCCATCGAGGTGACAGCCGCAATTGCGCAGCAGGAGCCCGACGAATATCTCGCGCAGGTTTACCGCTACGGGCTGCTGGAAGATTTCGATCACATGTATCGCTACTCGGCGCTGCTGGACCGCGTCGAAGGCAAGGATGCGAACAACATCCTGCAAAGCTACACCGATGTGATTCCCGGACGGCCGACATCGGATGAGCATCGTCATCCGCACGACGACCTGCGTGATCATTACGACCGTGCAACAGCGCAACCGATCAGCAAGCTGAACGCCCTGACGATCATGTCCGGTGAATACCAGACGCGCGATTACTACATGAACATCGGACCGACATTTTCCGATCCGGTCGCGCGGAATCTTTACGCCGAAATTGCTTCCATCGAAGAGCAGCACGTCACGCAGTACGGTTCGATCATTGATCCGAACGAAACCATGCTGGAGAAATGGATGCTGTACGAGGCGAACGAGGCCTACAACTACTACAGCTGCATGGAAGCGGAATCCAATCCGCAGGTGAAGGCGATCTGGGAGCGCTTCCTGGATTACGAACTCGGCCATCTTGCCGTGGTCATGGATCTTTTCAAGCAGCACGAACGCCGCGATCCCGCTGAAATTCTGCCGCAGACGCTGCCTGATCCGATCGCCTACGAAAGCCAGCGCGAATTCGTGCGCGATACGCTGAAACGCGAAATCAACCTGCGTGCCGCGGGAACGGATTTTGTCGAGAAGGGCCAGGAAAATCCGGAATCGTTGAAGTACCGCGAGTACATGAATTCGGAAGGCTCTCCGTCCGATGCCATTTCCGCCGGTTACCTGTGGCAGCCCGGCACCGAACTGAACACCGACGCGATTCGCGCGGCATGAATGACAGGAGAGACGCAATGGAAAAATCGACAGAGATGGGCATGAACCGCACCGGCATCGGCATGTCGCCGATCGACAGCAAGGCGATGATCAGCGGTGCGCAACAACTCACGCCCGTTGAAAAACCGGATGGCCAGGCAATGATGCTGATGGAACAGCAGTTCGTCGAGAATGCGGGAACGATCGGATCAGTGCCGGTTCCCGGGACGATGAAAGGCGCGCTGAAAGCCGCGATGGGAAAAATGGCGGGCCGCAATCCCGAAGCGCTGCTCAACAAGATGGGGGAGCGGCTTGCGTTCGAGCGCGGCGGCGTGCGCCTGTATGAAAGCGCGATCCGCAAGTGCGAAGCCCTCGCTTCACTGCAGGGCGACGCTCCAGTGCCACTGGATGAGCTGAAACACATCCGCGATGAGGAACTGGAACATTTCCGGCTGCTGAAAAACTGCATGACGGAGATGGGCGCGGACCCGACAGCCGTGACGCCCGATGCCGATGTCAGCGGCGTGATGGCGCTCGGCATCCAGAAAGTGCCCGCGGATCCGCGCACCTCGATCGGCCAATGCCTGGAGGCGCTGCTGGTCGCGGAACTGGCCGACAATGCCGCCTGGGAGCTGCTGATTTCCCTGTCCGAACAGATGGGCATGGACGACATGGCGGATGATTTTCGTCGTGCATTGCGGCAGGAGGAGACACATGTGCAGCGCGTGCGCGGCTGGTACGAGCAGGCGGTGATGGCGGACGCAACCAAGGAGGCCGCGCCGCGGCATTGAGTGTTGTTTAAAAAAAAGCGGTTCGCCGTGCGAGAGTCCGGCCGGCGAGCCGCTTTTTTTTGTTCGGGAATACGCGTTTCGATTTCACATAACTTGTCAGCCTTCGCGGCCTGTAGCATGCTTTGCGCCATCCATGTGGGGGTGGTGAATGAAGCTCAACGATGCGCACTGGCTTACGCTGACCGACGCTTTTTACGCGGCGGCCGTCGAAGGCGGGGACTGGCAGGCGGCACTGGAAGGCTTCGCGGCCGCGACCGGTTCGGCGGTCGGCGAACTGGTCTGTTTCGGGCCGAACGCCAGCGTTCCCATCAATGTCGTGACCGGTATCGATCCCGCATTCAACAAGGCCTTTGTCGAAGCCGGCGGGGGCGATCCTGCTTTCAATCCCCGCGTTCGCGCGGGCACCGCAGCAAGGCCGCTGCAATCCCGCGCGGAGGCG
Organism: Gammaproteobacteria bacterium; assembly: GCA_036381175.1. GTDB lineage: Bacteria > Pseudomonadota > Gammaproteobacteria > Natronospirales > JAJUFS01 > JAJUFS01. The sequence goes on along the minus strand of DASVDI010000005.1, from coordinate 28,871 downwards.
GATTTCATCACGCCCGATGAAATCCGGCGCGATCCGCACTACCAGGAATTCGCGATTCCCTGGGACATTCCCTTCGTCTGCGTAACCACACTGGAGAAAACCGGCGGGCTGCTGGTGGGGCTTGCCGTCGCGCGCACGCACCGGCAGGGACACATCACGGACACACAACGCCGCGTGTTCGATGCCATTTCGCCGCATGTTCGCGCGGCGGTGCGCATGCAGATCGCGCTCGAAGGGCGAGGCCAGGCGCTGCTCAACGGCGCGCTGGATGCCCTGTCGATTCCGGCTTTCGTCTGCGATGGTGACGGGCGCGTGCAAGGCCTGACGCCGGCCGCCGAACAACTTCTTGGCGCCGACCGCGGCCTGGCGCTTCGCCAGGGGCAGCTGCAAGGCGTGCATCCGGCTGACGCGAAGGCATTGAAAGATGCGATCAGCATTGCGCTGCATGCGCCGCGCGTTGCCGGTGGCCGACCGCCCCAAGCAGTCGTGATGCATGACACGACGGGCGCGATCTCGCTGGTGCTTGATGTCGTTGCGCTGCCCGTGCAGTCATTCCAGTTCTGCTTCGCCCCGCGTGTGCTCGTCGTCGCGCGCGGTGAACGCGGTCCCGACGCGCAGCGTGCCGTGCTCCTGCAGACCATCTTCGCGCTGACGGCAGCGGAAGCCGACATCGCGATCCAGGTTTCGCGCGGCCATTCGCCGGAGCTCATCGCCGCGCGGCGGAATGTCTCCATCGGCACCGTGCGCAGCCAGATCAAGGCGATCATGGCAAAGCTTGGCGTCAGCCGGCAGATCGAACTCGCCGCGAAGGTGAACCGGTTCTGACTTCTTGCCGTCTCGCGAGCACGTCGCGTTAACATTGCGCTGACGGATGCAAGAAAAGGAAGCGCAATGACGAACATTCCCGTGGAAACCGGTCCCTGCACGCTGCGCGCGCCTCGCGCCGGCGACATCGGCTGGATCGTTCATCGGCATGGCGTGCTGTATGCGAAAGAGTACGGCTGGAATGAATGTTTCGAGGGGCTGGTTGCCGAGGTTGCCGGGAAGTTTCTGCGCGAGAGTGATCCGGTGCGCGAGCGTTGCTGGGTCGCGGAACGCGATGGCGCGATTGCGGGTTCCGTTTTCCTTGCGCGCGGCGAGGGGGGCTTCGCGAAATTGCGGCTGCTGTATGTTGAACCGTCCGCGCGCGGTCTCGGCATCGGAGAATTGCTCGTGCGCACCTGCGTTGACGCTGCGCGCGCCGTTGGCTATTCGGGGTTGACGTTGTGGACGACGAGCAACCTCGATGCCGCACGACGGCTTTATGAGGCAGCGGGTTTCCGGTTGGAGTCAGAGGAAAGTTTCGACACGTTCGGGCCGACCTTGGTCGGACAGACATGGAAACTTTCCTTCACGGAATAAAACGTGACGCAGGAGCGCATTGAATGCGCGAAGGATGTTAGCCCCTTTGAAAAAGGGGGCCGGCTCGCTCAGCGAGCCGGGGGGATTTCGCGGTCGGAGACCGCTCCTGCATGGCTTCGTTCGGCCTACGCGCTCACTCCAGTTCCGGCTCGATTCCCATCTCGATCAGCAAGCGGTCCGCATCATCCACCGCATCCATGATCCACAGCATGTACAACGCGCTGACGTGGATCGACCGCACCTGTTCCGGTGCGTAATCCCAATCGGAAATGATGCCTTCGTAGGTCATGTCGAAGATCAGTCCGACCAGTTCACCGTCCTCGTTCAACGTCGGCGATCCGGAATTGCCGCCGGTGATGTCGAGGTTCGCGAGGAAGTTCACCGGTACGCTGTTCACGTCGCTGTCAAAATACGGTCCGTAGTTGCCGTCGCCGATGGCGTCGAGCAATTTCAACGGCACATCGAAAGGCCATTCGCCGCGATGTTTCTCGACGATTCCCGCAAGCGTCGTGAACGGCAGGTAGCGTACGGCGTCGCGCGGCTCGTAACCTTGCACGGTGCCGAACGTCACGCGCAGCGTGCTGTTCGCGTCCGGATAGACGGGCTCGCCCTGGCTGTCCTTCCACGCGATCAAGGCATCCATGTAACGCGGGCGCGCCGCGGCGAACTCGCCCGCCAATGCCTCGCGCGCATCTTCGAGGTCGCGGTTCGCATCAAAAATGGCGACGGCGAGTTCGATGAACGGATCATCGCTTTGGCGGAACGCCTCTGGTCCTTTTTCAAGCCACGCAAGCCGCGCGTCGGATTCATCAAGACCGGTCTCGGCTTACATGCGATCAAGCTGTTCGGTGAGCGCGGCTTCATCGAATTCGGGTGTACCGATACCGAAGTACTTGTCGAAACTTTCGACGCGCTGCGCAGCCGGCAGCTTCGCGTAGTCGAGGATGAAATTCTTCCACACGGCTTTATCGACGGCCGGCGCAAAGCGGCGCTCGATCTGTTCGAGATCCGCGCGAAGCTGCGGCAAGTCACGTTGCTGGTAACCGGGCTCGCGTTCGGCATCCGGTTTCTGTTTTTCGATGCTCAGGCGATACAGGGTTCCCGCCGCTTCCAGCAGCGATGAATTTGTTGCGAGGCCGTAACGCAGATCGCGTTCCTGGTTCGCAATATCGCGCGCCACCAGCGCTTCAAGTTCCTGCAGGGCATCGCCGTATTGTTGTTCGCGTTCGGCGTCGGCGTGGATCCATTCGGCGAGCGCGACATCGCGTGCCTGCTTGCGCGCGAGCGTGCCGACTTCCGCGTAACCTTCCATCTTGCCCTGGTAATTCTTGATGACGTTGTTCAGGCCCGCGACGAGACTTGCGTACTTGATCGCGGCGGCTTCGTTGTCCGCCGTCGCTTTCTCGATCACGCCGAGCCATTCCAGGTAGGTTTTCCTGCGCGTGGGATACACCCATTCGAATGCATTCTTCACTTCCGCCGCCAGCCGGTAGCGATCGGTGTTGCCGGGATAACCGACGACCATCACGTAATCGCCGCGATCAAGTCCTTGCGTTGAAACGGTGAGCCAGTGCTTTGGTTCAAAGGGAACGTTGTCTTCGCTGTAAGCGGCAGGTTTTCCATCCGGGCCGACATACGCGCGATAGAAACTGAAATCGCCGGTGTGCCGCGGCCACATCCAGTTGTCGATGTCACCGCCGAATTTTCCGATGTGATGTGACGGTGCGTACACCAGGCGTACGTCGCGAATTTCGAGCTGCTTGATGAGGTAGTAATAAAGACCGCCGTGGTAGGCGTAGACATTGCAGTGATAGCCGGGCGTGCTTTCGCATTCCGCGATCAGCGCTTTCTCCGCCGCCTCGATGGCGTCATAGCGTTCGGCGCCAGTCGCATTTTCCGGAATCGCGGCGTTGATGCTTGCCGTCACGTCCTCGAGCGATTCCGTCACATAAATGCGGCTGCCAGGCGCTGCCGGCAATTCCGCGCTGAAATCTTCCGCGAGAAAACCGTTCTCGAGCAGGTTGTTTTCTTCGGTGGAGTTGTACTGGATCGAGCCGTAGGCGCAATGGTGATTGGTCACGACAAGACCCTTCGGTGAAACGAAAGACGCTGTGCAACCGCCGAGGCTGATGACCGCACCCATGGGATGCGCGGTGAGATCCGTGAGCGTTTCCGGATCGAGTTCAAGGCCGAGATCTTCGAGCCGGTCTTCAAGGGCCGGAAGCTGCTGCGGCATCCACATGCCTTCATCGGCGAGCGCGGTCGCGAAAAACGTAGCGGACCCAATGGCGGCGAGAACGGCGATGACTGTCCGTCGGGAAAATGTGTTCATGTCGATGTCCTGCTGGATGAGAAACCTGAGTGCTGTGAGCGCATGAAAGATTTGGGAATGCGCCTCGAGCCTAACGCATTGCATCGGACCGGGCGACCTCGCGAAAGTTCGCGCAATTTCACGTTCAATTTCGAAAGCGGCGGGCCGCGCCAGGGCAGGCGGCCGCGGCGCGCCACCCGGCTGAGCCGGTTTCGCGACGCCATGCGCACATTGATCGCGTTCCCGGACATCAAGCAGACAAGGATTTCACATGCCAGCAAGACAACGTATCGCCGCGGTGGACATTCTGCGCGGCCTGGCAATGGTCCTGATGGCGCTGGACCACGTACGGCATTATTTCGCGCCCACGCCGCTGGAGCCGGAAGACCTGGCCGATCCGGGGCTTGGGCTGTTTTTCACCCGCTGGATTACGCATTTCTGCGCGCCGGTGTTCGTGTTTCTTGCCGGCACCAGCGCGTGGCTTTATCGCGATTGCAACGGTGCTGGCAATGGCGCGGGCGATGCGGAACTACGGCGTTTCCTGTTGAGCCGCGGCACATGGCTCGTTGTCGCGGAATTCCTGCTGTTCAACCCGCTGATTCCCTTCTGGCTGGATGACATGCTGTTCGCGCAAGTCATCTGGGCAATTGGCTGGAGCATGGTTGCGCTCGGCATCCTGCTGCCGCTCGGTTACCGCGTCATTCTTTCCCTCGGATTGCTTATTGTCTTCGGTCACAACCTTCTTGACGGTATCGACGCCACGCGTCTCGGTGTAGCCGCGCCGTTGTGGCAATTCCTGCACGAGGGTGGTGCTGCGCCGCTCGCGGGAGGCTGGAAGTTCTACATGGCCTATCCCGTGTTGCCGTGGATCGGCGTGATGCTGCTGGGTTACGCCGGTGGAAAATTCCTGACGGATGGCAGCGACTGGAGGAAAGTCGCGCGAGTCTGCGGCGGAACCGCTATCGCGTTGTTTGTCGTGCTCAGACTGACAAACCTGCACGGCAATCCTGTCGAATTCACAGCGGGCGCGACGTTCGCCAACACGTTGATGAACTTCATCAACGTTGAAAAATACCCGCCGTCGTTGTTGTTCGTGTTGATGACGCTTGGTCCCGCCTTGCTGTTGTTGCCGGCGCTCGAATCATTGAACGGCAGGCTCGCGCAGTGGCTCGGTGTGTTCGGGCGCGTGCCGTTCTTCTACTACCTGCTGCATTTCATCCTGATCTTCGCGAGCGCAAGCGCGTGGAGTTTCGCGCGCCATGGCGAATCCTTCTGGTGGTTCAAGGGGCCTGCGGCGTTTCCGCCCGATTACGAATTCTCACTGCTGACGATCTACGTGGTGTGGGCTCTGCTGGTCGTCGCGCTGTACCCCGCGTGTCGCTGGTACGCGGACTTCAAGCGCCGCCACCGGAATCTGCGGTGGCTGAGTTATGTGTGAAGGCCGAAAATGACGTTGGCATCAACGCCCGCGGTTTCGATTGCAGGCATTGCTGTTTCGCATATTGCGAGCGTCAGTCGGCGGCGCGCTTGTAAATCAAGGTGAAACTGTCCTGCCACGTTTCGCCGGCATCCGTGGACACTTCACCGACATGCACGATCTCGTCGCTGCCGAGTCCGCGCAACGTGGCGCGCAATACCAGTTCCTGTCCGTCTTCCATGATATTGCCTTCATAAACCAGCACGCCTTCGCTGATGCTTCCGTCGGCGCGGATGGACCAGCCGTTGCTGTCGACATAAACCTGCTGCAATACCGTTTCCGGCGTTACATCACTGGCGGGCATCTCCAGGGTTTCACCATCCACGGTCATGCTGCCTTCGGTGACCGTCTCCGGCCAATGCAATGCAACCGCTTTGACGCCCTCTATGGTCTGCCACTCCTCCAGCATCGCGCAACCGCCGGCAACGGATCGCATCGCCAGCTTTCCGGCGAGTTCACCGTCGCGGAAAACCTGCCAGTTTCCGGCGAGCTGCCGGAAAGCTTCAAACATCGGATTGCTGCAGGCCGCGGCGGAAACCGGCGCGGCAAACACCGTGCTGATTGTCAACGCACACAGGAATTTCCAGGAAAAACGCGACATGCCACTCTCCACCGCAACAGGATATGTCCGATGACTTTGCAGCAACTCGCCGCATGCGGAAACTCGGGTAAATACCGCAGTTTTCCGTTTTGTCCCCTCAAGAAACGCGACGCCCGCTGAAAGGAACATTGGAAAAATCACAAAACCCGTAAGCGTTTCCCCTTGTGCAAAGAACGTTCGAGCGCGTGCTACGGTCATTGCCGAAAAGTTGAAATGCGATGCCGAAAGCGGCTCCTTGAAAAGAGGTTCGCCAGCACTTATCGCAAACCGGAGCAGCTTTCGATGCATTTTGCAGCGACACGGACCGGCACCACGAATTCACTTTCAACCAGGAGATCGCTATGGAACCGACAGACAAGGCTACAAACACTGTTTCCGGCAATGGCCATGCCGAGCGGACAAAACAACGCGCGCAGACAACAGCGCATGACACGGTCGATCGCGCGGCGCGCGGTGTACACGACACCGTTGACCGGCTCGCCGATGCCGCCACCCGCGCAACGTCATCGTTCGGCGAGAAGGGCGAGCAGTTCGCCGAGACGAAGGAACGCTGGATGGCGCAGACCCGCACTTACGTGCAGACGCATCCGGTCGCTTCCATCGGCATCGCCGTCGCGGCGGGATTCCTGCTCAGCCGCCTGCTGCACAGCGATTCGCATTGATGCATCCGTCGGCGGGAAATGAACGTGCCGATATGAATCGGCGCGATCCATCCGCGCAAAACGCAGCGACCGGTCCAGGCTTGATGGAAGGTGCCGGTTCGTTGCTGCGCGAGTTGCAGGGCGTGGCGCACGATTACATCGTGCTCGCGGCGCTCGAAACGAAGCGCGCGGGATTGAGCCTCGTCATCATGCTCGCCGCCGGCGTGATGATGGCGATACTGCTTGTCAGCGCGTGGCTCGGTCTTGTCACCGCCGGTGTGTTCGGTCTGATGGCCGCCGGGCTCGCCGCGGGATTCGCGATTCTCATTGCCGTGCTGGCCAATCTTCTGCTCGCAGCCGCGCTGTATCTCGTGATTCGTTACAAGCGCCATGATCTTGCGTTTCCCGCCACCGTGCGAAACCTGCGGCCGTCGCGTGCCGACGAACAACCGGAAAGCCTGCACTGATGGACAGGAAAAAACAGAATCGAAGACTCGCTTCGCATGCGACCGATGCACCGTCGCTGAGCCGTCGCATCGAAGACATGGAAAACCGCCTCATGGTGGAACGCGCGCAAGTGGTTGCGCACACGCGCGAGTTCCAGGGCAGCGTGCGGCGAAGATTGACGTCGCCAACCAGCCTCGTGTTTGCCGGCAGCATGGGATTCATCGCGGCGGAAATCATCGGCGCGCGCAGCGGGCGACGCGGTGGCAAGAAATCCAAGCTGGCTTCGGCGGGAAAATCCGCAGGCAAGACGCTGTTCGGCATATTGGCGAAACCACTGGGTTCCGTCGTGCAACTTGCCTCGGCGGGATTCCTTGCAAAGCAGAGCAAGGACATGTCGGAAACAATGCAAACGACAACGTCGGAATCGATATCGCCGCCGACCTTGCATTAAAAGAAAGAAGACGAAAGAAAATCCCTCCCCGGCCCTCCCTTTTGCAAAGGGAGGGAGCACTCCGTTCAGCTATGTTGAAGAATCGAACGTTGGACCTTGCGGTGGCGCTTGTGGAGGCAGCCCCCCTTGAAAAAGGGGGCCGCTGTGCGCAGCACAGCGGGGGGATTTTCATCATCAAGTCAAGGCAGGATCCATACGCCAGAAACAGACGCGGGAAACGAAAAAAGCGGCCGCGGCCGCTTTCTTCTTTCTTGCCCCCGGCGCCGCGCGCAAGGAGAGGGGGTGCTTGCGCCGGCGCCGGTGTCGCCTTGTGGATCAGAACCGGATCCACAATCAAAAGCATAGACCGCCGCAGTGCAGAAAGCGCGGCGAAATTGTGCAGAAGCGGTGGAGTCGCGAGAGTTCTTGTTTCGGTTGTCGCAGGCGATCAATTACCCGGATCGAAGCGATAACCGACGCCGTAGACGGATTGCACCATGTCGATCCCTGGACGGATCGCGGCGAGCTTGCGGCGCAGGTTTTTCACGTGGCTGTCGACGGTGCGATCGCCGACGATGCGGTGATCCGAATAAATGTTTTCCATGAGCTGGTCGCGTGAATACACGCGCCCTGGCGTGGCAGCGAGCGTCTGCAGCAGGCGGAATTCCACGGCCGTCAGATCCAGCCGCTCACCGTTCAGGCTCGCTTCGTATCGATCGCTGTCGATGACAAGCCCGCCGGTTTCGGGTTCGCTGCCGGCCTGCAAGCGGCGCAGCAACGCTTTCACACGCGCAACGACTTCGCGCGGACTGAATGGCTTGCAGATGTAATCGTCGGCGCCGAGTTCGAGGCCGAGCAGGCGATCCACTTCTTCCACGCGCGCCGTGACCATGATGATCGGCACTTGCGTGAAGCTGCGCAGTTCACGGCAGAGATCGATGCCGTCGCGGCCGGGGAGCATCAGATCGAGAAGGATGATGTCCGGCATTTTTTCACGCACGGCGGGAACGACCTCGTTGCCGTCGGCAATGATGCGCGGGGCGTGTCCTGCGGCGCGCAAATAATCGGCGAGCAGTTCCGCGATTTTCGGTTCGTCTTCGACGATGAGGATGTCGGCTGGTGCGTTCATGAAGCTTCCTCGCTGTTCGTGTCGATCGCCCCTTCAACGGTTTCGTCCCTGGGGAATCGCATGTGAATCCACACGCCGCCCAGCGGCGAATGCCGCGCCTCGATGCTGCCACGGTGCGCGGCGACGATCTTCTGGCAGATGGCGAGCCCGAGGCCATGACCGCCACTGACGCGGTTGCGCGATCCTTCCGCACGGAACATGCGTTCCAGCAATCGCGGCAGATCGGCTTCGGCGACACCAGGGGCTGTGTCGATGAAATCGATTTCAATGACATCGTTGGTATGCAGTGAAATTTCCAGCCGCCCGCCGGGATCGGTGTAGCGCAAGGTGTTCTGGAACAGGTTGCTGAACAGACGGCCGAGCTGGCTGGCGTCCGCATCCAGCACCACGCGCGATGCGTTCGAGAATATCTGCACCCCGATGTTGGCCGCAGCATAGCGTTCGGAAAAGCGCGCCTGTTCCTCTTCGAGAAGCTCGCCGATATCGACCGGTTCCTTGCGGTAGTTGAGCGCGCCGGTGTCGGCAAGCTGCAGCTGGTGCAGGTCATCGACCAGCGTGCTGAGTTGCGCGAGTTCGCCGCGCAACGATTCCATGGTGGCGGCGTTCATCGGGCGCACGCCGTCTTCGATAGCCTCCAGTTCGCCGCGGAGAATTGCCAGCGGCGTGCGCAGTTCGTGCGCGATGTCGGAGGCGTACTCGCGGCGCAGGCGTTCGTTGTTGGCAAGCGTGGTCGCGAGGTGATTGATGTCGCCGTAAAGGCGGCCGATATCGTCGCGCGGGTTTTCCGGCAGCAGCAAATCGTAGCGGCCGCCGGCAAGTTGCTGCACGGAACGCGTTGCGATCCGGATGGGCCGCACGAACAATCGCGTCAGCCAGATCGCCGCGAGTGCGGCGAGTGCCGCGGTCACGCCCGCGCTGATGAGAATCACGCGCAACTGCTGTTGCAGGAAGGTGACTTCCGCGGCTTCAGTCACGCTTTGCACGGGCGCGACCGCGAGATAGCCGACAACGCTGCCACCAACGCGCAGCGGACGCAGCACGGCTTCCGGTTGCGCGGCCGCTTCACCTGCAACGATCCGGCGTTCGGCATCGAGCACCGCAAGGCGTGCGAGCAGGCTCGGCGACGGCGGCGGCTCGCTGTAGGGATTCACGCGGGCGTTGATTTGTTCCGCCTGCATGTAGCGCGCCAGGAAAATCTGCCAGTTGCGCGAATCGCGCTGCAGGAATGCCCAGCTGCCTTCGGCCTGGTAGGCCTGCACCAGGACGCTTTCCAGCTTGCCGAGACGGCGCAGTTCAAGCTCGCTGAGAAAATTCAGGAAGCCCTGCTGGAAACCGAGCCGCATGGCGGTGCTCATGACGACGATGGCCAGCAGGCTGGTGAGGAACACGACCAGGAAGAGCTTCAGCGAAAGATTGAAGCCGGGACGTTTCACGGGAGATGACAGGTGTTGTGCATCGGCGCATTCTAGCGCGCGCGTGTCGCATGCGCCGCGTCCCTGCGGCGGTATTCACGATTTTTCCGAAATTGGCGCCGTCTGATCAATTGCCTGTGGTGGCGCTGTCGGTCGCATTCGGCTGCTTGATGCCGAGCAACTCGATGTCGAATACCAGCATGCCCTTCGGCGCGTCTGGCCGCGTGGAATTGTCGTAGGCCAGCTCGCCAGGAATCCAGAAGCGGTATTTGTCGCCGACTGTCATCAGCGGGATTGCCTGCTGCCAGCCCGGAATGAGTTTATCCAGCGGGAAGGCCGCGGGCTCGCCGCGTTTCACGGAGCTGTCGAACATGCGTCCGTCCGTCGTCCAGCCGGTGTAATGCACGATGACCGTGTCTGTTGCGGCGGGATGCACGTCGCCCTCCGCATCTTCGAGCACGACATAGGCAATACCGGTTGAGGTTGTTTCGGCTTCTCCTGGTGGTGCTGCGACATTCTCCGGCGCGGGAATGTCCTGCTGCTGCGTTTGCATGGCGGGATCCTGTTCGATGGATTCCTCGGTGCGCTCGGCCATGGCGTTTGCTTCCTGTTCAGCCTGTTCCTGGTCGGAGCAGGCCGCGAGGAGTGCGACGGCAATGACGCCGGCGGGCAGCCAGGCGAGCTTCTTGAATGACGGCATCGGATTTCTCCTTGAAAAAAGTTGCGGCGGCAGCGTTCGAGTGTAGCGTGCGCGCGCGAAATCCGACACTCGCACGCGCTGTAACAATCGGGGATACAGGAATTACCCCAGCCGTTCTGTCGCTCGCTACAATTCGGATTCGATCAGCACATCGTCGCCATTGTCTTCTTCATTTTCTTCCTCCGGTTCTTCCTGCGGCTTGTCGTCTTCGTTGACTGGCGTGCTGTCGTGCTGCACGGGATCGCTGATGTCGCAGGGATAACGTTCCTGCAGCGCCGCCTGTGCGTAATCGTCAAGTGCCGCGCGTGTGTAACTGCTGCCATGGCGCAATTCGCGCGCGACCACGCGCACAATCTCCTCCTCGGAGAAACCTTCCGGCAGGCAGATTCCGGCGCGCGCCGCCGGGCCGAATTCCTCGACCAGTGCATCCATGCGTACCGCCGATTCGTGTATCGCGTCCTTTGTCTTTACGTCGTCGACGTGAAATTCGAGTTCGTGGCGGGCGGGAACTTCCGTCGTGCGCAGGCCGTCGAGAAATCCCTGAACGTAAGACAGGCAGACCGTGCCCGAAGGCGTCTCGGGGCGCACCAGGAATGTCGAGCAGTAGGAAGCGATTTCGCGATCCGACACCCAGTCGTAAGAACTGGCCGCCTTTGTGGTTGTAGGCGCGAATACCAACGCGATGTTGACAGCGATCGCGACAACGATCGTGCAGTGACGTGCAAGCATGAGACCTCCGGTCAACGCGATGAGTGCATTGGATTGGAGGATATTCTTGTGACTGTAGACAGGCGGGACAAGCGGGCGATGTCCGCAGGGAATGAGTGGTATGACCTACGTAGTTGAACGCTTACGCGCCGCGTGAACGTTCCTCCATCTGTTCCAGTTCCGCCCAGCGTTCAACAGCGCGTTCAAGTTCCTGTTGCCGGGCGGCGAGATCATCCAGCACCGGTTGCACTTCATCGAATGGTCGCGAATAGAAATCCGGATCGTTCGCCTGCGCCTGCAGCGCGTTGATGTTTTCTTCGAGCGTCTCGATGCGCGCGGGGAGTTGTTCGAGTTCGAGCTTGAACTTGTAGCTGAGTTTTGCGGGCGCCGCGCGCGACTTTTCCGTTGGGGTTTCGTCGTGTTCGGTCGTAACGGCCAGGTCGTCCTTTTCCGTGAGCGTCTTGCCGCGTTTCTGCCAGTCGGAATAGCCGCCGACGTAACGCTGCACGCCGCCTTCCTCGAACACGAGAATCTGCGTCACGACATTGTCGAGAAAGGCGCGGTCATGGCTGACGACGATCAACGTGCCCTGGTAATCGACGAGCTGGTCTTCGAGAACTTCCAGCGTTTCCACGTCGAGATCGTTTGTCGGCTCGTCAAGCACGAGCAGGTTCGTCGGGCGCGTGAACAACCGCGCAAGAATCACGCGATTGCATTCACCACCGGAGAGCGCACCGATTTTCGTCATGGCGCGTTTCGCGGAAAAAAGAAATCCGCGCAAATAACCGATGACGTGACGATCCTTGCCGTTCATCTGGATGTAATCGCGGCCGTTGCCGACGATGTCGGCGACGGTCTTGTCCGGATCGAGATTTCTGCGCAACTGGTCGAAGTAGCCGACTTCGAGATTCGTGCCGAGTTTCACCGTGCCGCTGTCCGGCTGGATTTCACCGAGCATGATTTTCAGCAACGTACTTTTACCAACGCCGTTGTTGCCGACAAGACCGATGCGATCGCCGCGCATGACTTTCAGCGACAAACCGTCGATGAGCGTTTCGTTCCCGTAACCATGACGAATGTTGTGCAGTTCGATGACCTTGCGGCCGGAGGCGTCCGCTGTCTCGATGCTCATGCGCGCTTTCTGCTGCGGCTTGAATCGTTCGCGTTCGGCGGCTTCCTCGCGCAATGCCTTGAGCGCGCGCACGCGGCCTTCATTGCGCGTGCGCCGCGCCTTGATGCCCTGGCGAATCCACACTTCTTCTTCGTCGAGTTTCTTGTTGAAGAGCTGCTTGTCGCGCGCTTCCGCATCCAGCGCCTCTTCCTTGCGGCGCAGAAAGTTGTTGTAGTCGCCTGGCCAGCTCGTCAGCTTCGCGCGGTCGAGTTCGACGATACGTGTCGTGAGCCGTTGCAGGAACGCGCGATCGTGCGTGATGAACAAAACGGTACCGGGATAGTTGCGAATGCGGTCTTCCAGCCACTGGATGCTGGCGAGATCGAGATGGTTGGTGGGCTCGTCAAGCAGCAGCAATTCCGGATTCGAAACCAGCGCGCGCGCAAGACCCACGCGCCGCCGCCAGCCGCCGGAAAGTTCGTGAAGGTGCGCATTGGCGGGGAGTTTCAGCTCGGTGAGAATGCGTTCGACTTGCTTGTCGAGACTCCAGCCGCCTTCCGCTTCGATGCGCCGCTGCAGTTTTCCCAGTTCACGCAGACCGGCCTCGTCGAGTTCCGTTTTCGCGTGTGCTTCATAATCCTCGATCAATGCTTGCAGATGCGAAAGCCCTGTCGTGACGTATTCGCGCACGCTCATTTCGAGCATGTCGGGCAATGTCTGCTCAAGCTGGCTGATGCGAAGGTTCTGCTTGTAGCGAATCTCGCCGCCATCCACTTGCTGCGCGCCCATGATGATGCGCAGCAGTGTCGATTTCCCGGCGCCGTTGCGGCCGATCAGGCAGACGCGCTCGGCCGGCTCAAGCGTGAGTGAGGCGTGGCGCAGGATCGGCTGGTCGCCGATGTCGAGGGTCAGGTCGTCGAGGGAGAGCAGATTCATGAGGGGCGAATTATACGCGAGATGAATATTCCAGCCCGGTGAGAGTTACCTTTTCGTTCCTTGTACGAGCGCAACGCCACAAAGCACGATCGCACTGCCGACAATATCCATCACACCGGGCACGGCGCCGGTGACAAGCCACGCGAGGCCGAATGCAATCGGCGGCACGATGTACAGCAGCGATGTGGCCTTGGCGGCCGGCAGCATTTTCAGCACGTACGCCCACAGCAAATACGCGAGCGCGGTCGGCAGTACGCAGAGATAGGCGAGCGCGAGCAGCGTGTCGTTCGAGGCGATCTGGATCTCGCGCGCGAGTTCCGGCGCGAACGGTACGAGCATCAGCGCGCCCAGCCACATGCCCCACACGGTGAGTTGCAGGCCGCTGTAGCGGCGCGTGAGTTGCCGTTGCAGCACCATGTAGCCGGAACCGGACAGCGCGGAGACCAGCACCAGCAGCGCAGCCGGTTCCAGCTCGAAGCTGCCGTTCTGCAAAGTCACCAGCAGCGTTACGCCGCCGAACGCGATTGCAATGCCGATCCAGCCACGCAGTCCCGGCCGCTCGTTCAGCATCACGCGCGCGATGATCGCGGCGAAGATCGGCAATGTCGCAATCAGCACGCTCGCCACGCCCGGCGAGACCACGCGCTGCCCGGCGTTGAGCGCGACGTGGTAGATCGGAAACGCGAACATGGCCATGGCGAGCAGCGGCAACAGATCGCGCCGCGGCGGCAGGCGCAACGACGCGCCGCGCACGAAGGGCAGCAGGAGCAGCAACGCCAGCGCGCCGCCGCCGACGCGCGCGAGCGCGAAGGGCGCGGGAGAAAGCTCGTGCGCGGCGATGCCGATGGCGACATACGCGCCTGCCCAGGCCACCAGCGTCGTGGCTGCCGCAGCGATCAGTTTCAGGCGTTCGGTGCGGGCGATTGCTGCGGCTTCAACGGTGGAAGAAACGGCATTGTTCACGGTCTTTTCCCGAGCTGACGTTGTGAGGAGATTTGAGGCCGGGTATTCTGAACGAGGCCGGCAAAGGCGGACAATCGATTTATTCTTTCCTTTTTTATGAGAAAAACTCACAGCAATGGCTGATCTTCCACCCCTCAATGCATTGCGCGCTTTCGACGCCGCGGCCAGGCATCTGAGCCTCACGCGGGCCGCAGCCGAACTGCATGTGACGCACGGCGCCGTCAGCCGCCAGATCAAGGAACTCGAAGGTTTTCTCGGCCGCCGCCTGTTTCACCGCCGTCCGCGTGGGCTTGAGCTCACCAGCGAAGGCAGGCTGCTCGCGTTCACTGCCGGGAAAGTGTTCGAGGACCTGCGCGACGCCGTGCGCTCACTTCGTGATGTTCGCCAGCCTGGCGTGATTACCGTCAGCACCGTGCCGTCGCTCGCGGCGCGCTGGCTGGTGCCGCGGATCGCCGCATTCCAGGCGAGACATCCGGATTACGAAATTCGCGTTGGCACCTCGCACACGCTGGTGGATTTTCGCCGCGATGGCGTTGATCTCGCGCTGCGTTACGGCCGCGGTGGCTGGCAAGGCGTGTACTCGGAGCGACTGTTCGCGCCGCGTGAATTCCCGGTCTGTGCGCCATCGCTGCTCGCAGGCGCTTGGCCGTTGAAAAAGCCCGATGATCTCGCGCACTTCCCGCTCATCCACGACATGGGTTTCGGCAACTGGGCGCAGTGGCTCGCCGCAGCCGGCGCGAAAAACGTCGAAGTGCCGCGCGGTCTCGTGTTGCAGGATATGAATGTTGTTCTGCAGGCGGCGATCGAAGGGCAGGGCGTTGCGCTCGCTTCCCCACCGCTGGTGCATGCCGATCTTCGCGCTGGCCGATTGGTGCGGCCGTTCACGGTCGACATTCCCGTGGAGCTTTCCTTTTACATGGTCTGCGAGTCCGGCCGCGAATCTTCACCCGAGCTCGCGCCGTTTCTTGACTGGCTGCGCGAGGAAGCCGCGGCGCTGGATGCGCCACCAGAAACATTGCAACGGGAGATCCGGGAATGAGCATGAATGTCCGTCGCGCGGGCGTCGATGATCTCGACGCGCTCGCCGTCCTGTTCGACGCTTATCGCCAGTTTTACGCGCAGCCTTCGGATGTTCCCGGCGCACAGGCGTTTCTCGAAGCGCGCCTTGTGAATGACGAATCGGTGATTTTCATTGCCGAAGTTCCGGAAGGCGCAGCAGGTTTCACGCAGTTGTATCCGCTGTTCACGTCAGTCGGAATGCAACGGCTATGGCTATTGAACGATCTGTACGTGGCAGCCGGTCAGCGCCGCACGGGCGCTGCGACCGCGTTGATGGAAGCGGCTCACGCGCATGCTATCGAGACGGGTGCGAGCGGCGTGATGCTTGAGACACAGAAAACCAACGCGGCCGCGCAGGCGCTGTATCGCCGTCTCGGTTATCGCCGGAATGACGTCACGGATTTCTGGTTCCTCGCGTTGCCCCAATAAAAAAGCCGGCGCGATATCGCGCCGGCTTGTTCGTGTCGGAAACCGTATCAGGGATTCGTCAGCAGGTATTTCACCAGTTCGACGAACTCCGCCGGACCGCTCAGCTTCGTGTGGTCCACCTGGTACTTGCCGTTCACGATCACCGTCGGCGTGGAGCCGATGCGATAACGCTTCAGGAGCTGGTCGTAGCGTTTTTCCTTCACGTGCACCGCGAAGGAATTCCGCACCTTGTTGTACTCCTCTTCACTGACACCGTGATTGGCCATGAAACGGCGCGCGCTCGCTTCCGTGATCGGATTGCGCTCGCCGTGAATGAACTGGAATACCGCGTCATGCAACTGCTCGCGCTTGCCGAGCGCTTCCATCACAAGGAACAGCTCCTGCGCGGGTGTCCAGAAACCACCGCCGAAATCCGCCGGGATGTACTGGACTTCGACGTTCTCGCCGACTTCCGCCTTCATCCGCTGGAACCAGGAATCGAACGTGAAGCAGCCACCGCAGCCGTATGAAAAGAACTCCATCACCTTCGGTTCGGCGGAAGGCTCTTCGGCGACAACGATGTACTGATTGCCTTCCTCGAAAGACGCGGCAAGGGCGGGGGTATTCGCAAGCAACGCCATGGCAACGGCCAGGGCGGCAACGGCAAAAAATCGTGCAGGATTCGGCATCAGTCACTCCAGCGGGCCTTGAATTCGGAAGCGGCATTCTACAACACCGCGGGGAGTCGGACCGCAACCGGAGGCGGCAGTTCCGCGCGAACGAGGTTTGACGCTTCGCGGCTTGCGTTTGGGCACCAGATTGGCGTGTCATGGCGGCATGAGAGAAATGACGACCCTTGAGATTCCGGCATCGCGCCACTCGGCGCGCGAATTTCCCAGGCACCGAAGGGCGCGCGGACTGTTCCGCCTGTTGCTGCTCCTCGCGGGCTGGTTGGCGCTGCTGCTTGGCCTGGTGGGCGTGATCCTGCCCATTCTTCCCACTGCGCCGTTTCTCCTGCTCGCGGTCGCCTGCTTTTCGCGCAGTTCCGAGGCGATGCTGGAGTGGCTGTACCGATTGCCGCTCGCCGGCAGGTATTTGCGCGACTGGCAGGAAGACGGGATTTCTCCACGCACGAAATGGCTCGCGCTCGGCGCGCTCTGGATCACCGCGATCGTAACGGTTGCCGTGGCGGCGAAGACGCTGTTGCTGAAGGTGATCGTGCTGGCCGTCGCAGTACTGACGAGCGTGCATTTTCTTGTGATGCCGGTGAAGAAGAAATCCGGGAAGTTGTAATAAATGTTAATCGGAGGTTTGTGGGAGCGGCTTCCAGCCGCGAAAACACGTTTCAAGGATTCGCGGCTGGAAGCCGCTCCCACAACACTTCGATAGCTCTTACCTCCCGCGCTTCACCTTGTTATGTTGCAGCATCAATTGCCTGCGACGCATTGCATGAATTTTTCCGTACTTCCCGAACCGATGAGATCGCTCGCCGAGCAGCGCTGGCGCTCGCTCGCGTTCGATGGCGTGTTGCCGGAGACGGTGCGCGAGTCATTGCCGCGTGTCTTCGCGTGGAGTGGCTTCATCGTGGACGTGTTGCGGCGGCAACCGGGGTTGCTGGAGGGCGACTGGCTGCGCGGATTGCACGAATATCGCTCGCCGCCGGCACTGACAACGCAGATAGATGATGCGGTTGCCGCGGTTGGTAACGAGACAGAACTCATGCGCGTGTTGCGCGAGGAGCGCTGCGCGCTCGCAGCGCGCATTGCCTGGCGCGACATCGCGGGCTGGGCGGATGGCGCGGAGACGCTTGCGATGCTCAGCGCGGTTGCCGATGCCTGCATCAATGCAGCGCTCGTTCGCTTGCACGCATGGCATCGCGAGGCGCACGGCGAGGCGCGCGATGGCGATGGTCGCGCGCAGCAACTCGTCGTGCTCGGCATGGGCAAGCTCGGCGGGCGCGAGCTGAATTTCTCTTCCGATGTCGATCTCATTTTCGCGTTCCCCGAACTCGGTGGTGAAAGCGATGGCGCACGACCCTTGTCGAACGAAGAATATTTCAGTCGCTTTGGCCGAAAGCTGATCCGCGTGCTGGACGAGGCGACCGCGGACGGTTTCGTGTATCGCGTCGACATGCGGCTGCGGCCGTTCGGCGACAGCGGACCGCTGGCGATGACGCTGAACGGGACGGAGTCCTACTACGAGCAGCATGGCCGCGAATGGGAGCGTTACGCGTTCGTGAAGGCGCGGCCGGTGGCGGGCGATCTCGATACCGGTGAGGCGCTGCTGCGCCGCCTGCAACCGTTCGTGTACCGGCGATATCTCGATTTCGGCGTGTTCGAATCGTTGCGCGACATGAAAACGTCCATCAACCGTGAAGTGCGGCGGCGCGAGTTGCGCGACGACGTGAAGCTCGGACCCGGCGGCATTCGCGAAGCGGAATTCGTGGTGCAGTTGTTCCAGCTCATTCGCGGCGGTCGCGAGCCGTTGTTGCGGCAGCGAAATTTCTCCGCGGCTTTGGCGGCAGCCATCAAACTCGACTGCCTGGACGAGGAAGACGGCAAGTCGCTCGAATCGGCATACCAATTCCTGCGCCGGCTTGAGAACCGCCTGCAGCAGGCCGCCGATCGGCAAGTCCATGCCGTGCCTGGCGCAGGTTCCGAACGCGACCGGCTCGCATTCAGCCTCGGTTTCGAAAGCGACGCCGCATTCACCCAGGTTTGGGAGCATCACCGCCAGGCGGTGCGGCGCCTGTTCGACAAGGCGTTTCTCGGTCCCGAGCCCAGGCCCGCCGCCGATCCACTCGCGGCAGCCTGGAACGATCCCGAGGATGCCATCGCGTTGCTCGCTGCGGCGGGATTCAGGGAACCGGAAAACGTCGCGGCGTTGTTGCAGGATCTGAAACAGCGCGTCGAGCGACAGCCGCCCGGCGCGCAGGGCCTGCGGCGGCTGGATCGCCTCATGCCGCGCGTGCTGGCGGCGGCGTCGGCTGAAACCGGCCCGGACATTGCACTCGAGCGCATGCTGAAACTCATCGAGGCCGTGCTCGGGCGGACAACGTATCTCGCGCTTCTGATGGAAAATCCGCGCGCGCTGAAACAGCTCGCGCGAATCTGCGCGGCGAGCCACTGGATCGCGCAACTGGTGGCGCGCCATCCGGTCTTGCTGGACGAACTCATCGATCCACGCCTGTTCGAGGATGTGCCGAGCCGCGCGACGCTGGTTGAGGATCTCGACGAGCAGCTTCAGCGTGCATCAAGTAACGATCTCGAAGCCTTGATGGACGCGCTGCGCGAATTCCAGCAGGTGAGCGTGATGCGGATCGCCGCGGCCGACATCAGCGGCCGCCTGCCACTGATGAAGGTCAGCGATCGCCTGACCGATGTCGCCGAACTCGTGATCCAGGCGGTGTTGCGCTCGGCAAAGGCGCACCTGGTTCAGCGTCATGGCGAGCCGCGCTTCAGCGTGAATGGCGAGTTGCGCGAGGCGCGTTTTCTTGTCGTCGCCTACGGCAAGCTGGGCGGGCTGGAACTGGGCTACGGATCCGATCTCGATCTCGTGTTCCTGCACGATTCCGAAGGCGAGCAGCAGCAGACGACGGGTGAGCGCGTCATCGACAACAGCGTTTTCTTCCTGCGCCTCACCCAGCGGCTGATCCATCTTCTCTCGACGCCGACAACCGCCGGCGTGCTCTACGATGTCGATACGCGTCTCAGACCCTCGGGGAAAGCGGGATTGCTTGTGAGTTCCATGGAAGCTTTCGGGAAGTACCAGCGCGAGGAAGCCTGGACCTGGGAGCATCAGGCGCTGCTGCGCGCGCGCGCTGTGGGCGGCGATGAGGAACTTGGCCGCGTGTTCGATGCGCTGCGGCGCGAGGTTTTGTCGCAACCGCGCGATGCCGACCGCCTGCGCACCGAGGTGCGGGAAATGCGCGAACGCATGCGCGGCGAACATCGTGAAAGGGAGGGCCTGTTTGATCTCAAGGCTGGCCACGGCGGCATTGCCGATATTGAGTTCCTGGCGCAATTCTGGGTGCTGCGCGAAGCGCACGAAGCACCCGAGTTGCTCGAGTTCACGGATACGATTCGCTTCATCGAAGGGCTCGAATCCTGCGCACGCGTGCCGGTGGACCATCTGGATGGACTCGCGAACGCCTATCGGGAACTGCGCCACGCTGCGCACTTGCGGGCGCTGCAGGGGCAGGATGCCTGGGTTCCGGATGACGCGCACCGCGTTGCCCGCAACCGGGTGATCGAGATCTGGAGCGCGGTTCTCGGCGGTGAGTTTTGACCTGGTCTGCGTCGGATTCGAAGGCGCTTGCTTGGTATAATCCGCGCGCCTTCAAGCCAATCCGATTTCAGTCGCGCATGAATTCGCGCTGCGTATCCAAGGAGCCAATCGTGGAACCCCGCAACCAGCCTGCCGGCGGCAGCATCCAGCCCAACAGCCAGAACCGCTATGAAATCACGCGCAAGGACTTGCCGCTGCATTGCCCGATGCCGGGCATGAGCCTGTGGAATTCCCATCCGAGAGTTTTCATTCCTGTCGAAGACAACGGCCACGCGCGGTGCCCTTACTGCAGCGCCGAATATGTCCTGATTGACTGATCCCGCATGCAGTCAAGGCCCATCATCAGTGACGCTCTGACCGGCGTGCGCGCGTGGCTGGTCGGCGGCGTGATGCTGCTGTTCCCGCTGGCGACCTTGCTGGTCGAGCAGGCGGCGACGGTGTCGCTGCTGTTGCTCGCGCTGCTGGGCGTGGTGTTCAGCCTGACGGGCCGCGATCCGCGCACGCCGCTGTCGCGCGACGAAAAGCTGCTGCTGTTCAGCATGGCGTTCTTCGTCGCCATCGCGGTGCTGGCGTACCTGCTCGGCGAGATCAATTATCTTGGCTTCAAGAAACTTGGCCGCTACCTGCGCTTTTTATTGCTGATTCCCATCTACCTGGTCGTACGGCGCATGCCCAACGGTGAAGGCGTGTGGTGGACCGGTCTCGCACTCGGCGGTATTTCCGCCGGGCTGTTCGCGCTGTACGCCTTGCTGACCGGCGACGAACCGGCATTGTTCGAAATGCACCTGCGCGGAATCAGCAGCATTGTGCTGTTCGGTGATCTTTCGCTGGTGATGGCATTCATGAGTCTTGGTGGCTTGAGTTTCTTTCGCCGTCACGCACCGTGGCTGCTGGCCCTGCCGGCGGCAGGATTCCTGTTCGGCTTTCTCGCCACGTTCCTGTCGGGCGCGCGCGGCGCGTGGATCGCGATGCCGGCGCTGACGCTGCTGCTGGTCTGGTACCTGGCGCGGGGACGCGACGCCCGCGTGCGCTGGCTGATGTTCACGGGCCTCGTGATCCTCGCGGCAGCAGCCTACTTCATTCCGCAGACCGGCGTGGCGGAGCGGCTCGCGATGCTCGTCGAGGACTTGCGGCTGGTGTTGCGCGGCGAGGAGACAACGGGTTCGATCGGGTTGCGGCTTGCCATGTGGCCGATCGCGATCGACGCCTTCCTGCGTGATCCGCTGTTCGGCGTCGGGGTCGGCGGTTACGCCAGCGTGCTGCGCGAATGGGTGGAGGCGGGCTTCGCGGAACCGTACCTGTTGCGGTTCGATCATCCGCACAACGAATATTTGTCAGTGCTGGCGGACCGCGGTCTCGCAGGACTCCTCGCGCTGCTGCTCGTGTTCGGGATTCCGCTCATGCATTTTCTCTGGGGCGTGCGGCATTCCGATCGCGACATCAGGGGATTGTCCTACGCGGGGATCGTGCTGATTGTCGGCTTCATGCATTTCGGTCTCACCGAAGCAATCTTCGATCGCACCATGCCGATCACTTTTTACGTCTTTTGCCTGGCGGTGATCTACGGCCTTGTGCGTGCGAAGGAGCGCCAGTTCCTGACGAAGGATTTCACGCGCGACAAGACGCTGAGCGTCATCATCATCACGCTCAACGAAGCCGATCGCATCCGGCCGTGTCTCGCCTCGGTGCACGGCTGGGCGGATGAAATCATCGTGCTGGATTCCGGCAGCACGGATGCAACCGTCGAGATCGTGCGCGAATACACCGACAAGGTGCGTGTCACGGACTGGCCCGGCTTCGGCAAGCAGAAGCAGCGCGCGCTGGATCTCGCCACAGGCGAGTGGGTGTTGTCCATCGATGCCGACGAACGCGTGACGCCCGAGCTGCGCGCGGAGATCGACAACACCTTGCGTGGCCGGCCGCCGCACACCGGTTACGACGTGCACCGGCCGGTCGTGCTGTTCAACCGCGTGATGGATTTCAGCGGCAGCGGCCAGTCGCCACTGCGCCTGTTCGAGCGTCGCAGTGGCGCGTTCACGCAAGTGCCCGTGCATGAGAAAGTCGTACTGAAATCGGGAACGCTGGGAAGATTGCGCGGATCGCTCTACCACGAGACGTACCGCGACTATAACCATGCGGTGATGAAGTTCGGCGAATACGCGTGGCTGCAGGCGAACGAGCGTTACCGCAACGGCAAGCGTTCCGGCTTGTTCAGTGCCGCGCTGCGTGGCTGGCTGAACTTCATTCACAATTATTTCATTCGTCTCGGCTTCCTCGATGGCAATCGCGGTTTCATTCTCGCCGCGCTGCATGCCAACTACACGTTCAATAAATATGCGGCCTTGTGGGAAATCGAATTGCGCGAATCGCACGAACGGCGTGGTACGGGTGAAAGGCGGGATACGCGAGTTGATCTGATGCAGGACCAGCGCGTCGATTGATTCAGCTTTGGGCGAGCAACTTGTCCAGCTTGTCGGTGACGTCTTCTACAGTAATCAACTCCATCGCATCCGGATGACGCACGCGCTGTCCAAAGCGCACCTGTGCAACGTCCTTGCCGAGAAATTTCTTCACCGCATCCGGATACCGGTTCACCGTCCATTCGCGCTGGTTGTACGGTCCAGTACGTTCGGGATTCGATGTCGCATACAAACCGATCACCGGCGTGCCGGCGGCATTCGCCATGTGCACCGGTCCGCTGTCCGGTGAAATCAGCACACTTGCGCGCGCCAGCATGGCGAACAATTGCTTCAAGGATGTCTTGCCGACGAGATTCACTGTCGCTGGCAACGCTTCCGAAATCTTCGCGCCGTATTCGCGCTCCAGCATACTCGGCCCGCCGGTGATGACGACGCGCACCCCCTGCTTTTCGATCGCGTGTCTTGCGACGGCGATGTAGCGCTCCACCGGCCAGTTGCGGAAGTTGCGCGCGCGCTGGCTGGAACACGGACTGATGACAAGCATGCGTTGATCGCCAGCCTGTTCCGCAGCAAACGCAGCGTCGGCGGCAGAAACCGGAATATCCCAGCGTGGCTCCGTGCGCGATATTCCCAGCGCATCAGCGAAACCGAACAGTCCATCCATCACATGTTCGTGTTCGCGCGCGGCGATTTTCCGGTTCGTGAAAAGCCATTGCCAGTCCTTCGCACGTGCCTTGTCGAAACCGAGCCGGGCATCCGCGCGCACGCCGAGTGAAACCATGCTGGCGCGCAGCGCGACTTGCATATGCAGCAGCGCATCGTATCGGCGTGACGACAATTGCCGGTAAATATCGCGGTAAGCGGCAAGACCGCCGCGCTTGTCGAAGGGCAGGAATTCGATGCCGGGAATGCGGTCGAGCAGGCTGTGCTCGAGCTTTCCGACAATCCAGGTGATGTGGGTTTTGGGCCAGTGATCTTGTAAAGTTCGCACGACCGGCAGCGTGTGACAGACATCGCCGATGGCGGAAAGTCTGAGAACGCACACGTTGCGCGGCGGATCGATCAAGCGAGGCTCCAGCGAAGATGCAGGCCAAAAAATGCAGGCTATAATCCGCCCGAAGGTTCTGCCCGTCACGGGCGGACTAATCCTATACGACGCTGAACTTGCCGGCAAAGTGCACGAGCATGTCTTTGCGCCTGCGTACTGGCGCGCACGTGACGCGTTCGGCGATGAGTCGTTGGGAGGACGCGGTGCTGCGTGGAGAATCCAGGACGAGGGCATCGACTGGGTGCTGCGCTTTTATCGCCGCGGTGGACTGCCCGGGAAATTCATCAGCGACTGGTATTTGTTCACGGGACTTGAACGAACACGTCCGTGGCGTGAATGGAACCTGCTCGCCGCCATGTATGACCTCGGCCTGCCGGTGCCGCATCCTGTCGCTGCGCGCATTCGGCGCGGCTGGCTGGGTTATCACGCCGCGCTCATTACCGAAACTGTTCCCGGCGAATCACTCGCGCGCCTGTTGCTCGATGACGAAATGACGGAAGCTGCGTGGCGCGCCGTCGGAAAATGCATTCGGCGTTTTCACGATGCCGGTGTCTGGCACGCCGATCTGAACGCGCACAATATTCTCATTGATGACGCAGGCGCTGAAAAACCGGAAGTTTATCTCATCGATTTCGATCGCGGCCGGATGCGCCCGCAAGACACCGCGTGGCGGCAGGGCAATCTTGACCGCCTGCGGCGTTCACTCGCGAAGATCACCGCTGACACCCATGCCGCGGAACGGGCGACGAATGGTTTCGCGCTGCTGAACGCCGCTTATCGCGGCGACTGAGCGAACATTATTTCGGCCAGTCCTTGTTCTCGTTCGCTTCGCGCAGCTTCATGTGCTTGTAGAAAACGACGTTCGCCGCCGTCACGCAGATCAGCCAGCCTTCCGCGCCATCCAGGAAACCGCGCTTGATGAAGTAATCGCGGATGAACGCCCACAGCGCGTGCCCGCTTGCGCCAATAACGCCGCTTTTCTTTCGGCCGACGTTCTGTTCCGCAAAAAGCTCCGTGTACAGCTGCATTTTGTGCAACAACTGGTGCACGGAGTTGTACATGTAGTGATGCAGGCTACCGCGGATTTCATCGGAAATATTCACGCCCGCGGGCAACTCCAGCTTTTCATGCACCATGTCGTTACGGAATTGCGTGCGCGCGCGGTTGTACAGGCGCCGCTTGCGCATGCCGCCCCAGCCGCAACCGCGAATGGGTTTTCCGCGGTAATGGTTCAGCATGGGAACGGTGTAAACGCGGGCGGCGTTGAGCGTCATGTTCTGCAATTCGGTGGCGAGTTCCGGCGTCATGATCTCGTCGCTGTCGACGTTCAGTATCCAGTCGTGCTTCGCTGCCGTCGCTGCCATGTTCTTGAGCGGTCCGAAACCGATGAACTCATGCTGCACGATCTTCACGTTCGAAAACCGCGCGGCGATTTCAAGCGTGTTGTCGGTGGAGCCGTTGTCGAGGACAATCACTTCATCGAAACCGCCAAGCGCCGCCAGCGCTTTTTCGACAAAACGCGCGCTGTCTTTCGTGAGCATGGTGACGGTGATCATTTCATTTCCTGTGATGCGCGTCTGTCTTGAAACGGTTGTGACACCAGAGATATTGCTCCGGCACGCGGCGCGCATCTGCTTCAATGATCGCGTTCACGCGCGCGCCGTCCTTCTCCGCATCGCTGGAGGGAAAATCTTCGAGCGGCGGATCAATGCGCAACACGTAACCCTGCGATCCCGGCAGACGCTGGACCATGAACGGCAACACCGGGCTACCCGTGGATTTTGCGATGCGCGAGGTTGCAGTGTTCGTTGGCGCCGGCACATTGAAGAACGGCAGCATCGCGGAATGCTTGCCGCGGTAACCCTGGTCAGGCGCGTACCAGACCGGATGATTGTCTTTCAGTGAACGGATCATGGCGCGCACGTCATCGCGCGGAATCACTTTTTCAAAATGCCTGCGCCGGCTGTTGGAAATGACGATTTCCAGCAGCTCGGTTCGATTCGGCCGGTACATGAGATGAAACGGTTGAAACAGCGAAAGGAGGCGTCCGCCGATTTCCAGCGTGGTGAAATGCGCGGACAGCAGCAGCGCGCCCTTGCCCTCGGCGAGTGCGGCCGCAAGATGTTCCTGTCCTTCGATGCGCACCAGGCGCCGGAGCTTTTTCTCCGAGCCCCACCAGCACAACGCGATTTCGAACACGGCAATACCGAGCGCTTCGAAATGTTCGTGTGCGAGTTGGCGGCGTTCCGCTGTGCTCAATTCGGGAAAGCACAAATCGAGATTGATGTGCGTTATGTCACGGCGACGTTTTGCGGTGGCGTAAATCGCGCGACCGATCCACTTGCCGAGAAAAATCTGTACACCAAACGGCAGCCAGACGCCGGCGCGCATCAGTCCGATGACCAGCCAGAAGGGCCAGTAGAGCGGATTGATGATGTGCTTTGCCTGGATCTTGTCGGGTGGTTTCACGTTAAGTATTTCAGCGCGAACGGAACCGGCATTCTACTGGCGCGAGCCTTGCGGGTGAACCGGTGTGTCGCTGCCGCTGTGCTAACATTCGCCGCGATGCAGGAGAGGCAGCGACGTTCATGAATATCCGGATTCCCGACTTTTCCCGTGTGCGCGTGCTGGTGGCAGGCGATGTCATGTTTGACCGCTACTGGTATGGCGCTACGGGGCGCATTTCACCGGAAGCGCCGGTGCCTGTCGTGAAGGTGGAGAGCGAGGAAGGGCGGCCGGGCGGCGCGGGCAACGTGGCCGCGAATATCGCGAGCCTCGGTGCGAAGGCGACCGTGATTGGTGCGACGGGACGCGACGATGCCGCCGCAAGACTGGAAAGCGCGCTCGCCGAATGCGGCGTCGGCTGCGATTTTCTTCGCGTTGACGGCATGGAAACCATCACCAAGCTGCGCGTCATCAGCCGCCATCAGCAACTGATCCGGCTGGATTTCGAACCGGACGGGCAAATCATTGATGCCGCCCCATTCAACCGCAAGGTCATCGACGCACTGGCCAACCACGACGTGCTCGTGATTTCGGATTATGCCAAGGGCACGCTCGGCGACACGCAAGCGCTGATCACGGCCGCGCGGAAAGCCGGCAAGGCGGTGCTGGTCGATCCCAAGGGCAAGGATTATCTTCGCTATCGCGGTGCGACGCTGCTGACGCCGAATCTCGGTGAGTTCGAAGCGGTGGCGGGTGCGTGTCCCGATGAGGCGACGCTGATCGAAAAAGGTCGCCGCCTGCGCGAAGAGCTGGAACTCGACGCCTTGCTCGTGACGCGCAGCGAACACGGCATGACATTGATAACCGAAGACGACGTACAGCATCTGCCGGCGCAGGCGCTGGAGGTTTTTGATGTGACCGGCGCCGGCGATACCGCGATTGCCTTGCTCGCGGCTGGCCTCGCCGCCGGCTTGTCGATGCCCGACGCCGCCACACTCGGCAACTTTGCCGCCGGTCTCGTGGTCGCGAAACTCGGCGCTGCGAGCGTCACGCCTGCAGAACTCAAGCTCGCCATGAAACACCGCACCGGCGGTGCAGCGGGCGTGCTGGAAGAAGACGAGTTGCTGGAGGCCGTTCGCTTTGCGCGCGCGCAGGGTGAGCGCGTGGTGATGACGAACGGCTGCTTCGACATCCTGCACGCGGGACACGTGGCGTACCTGCAGGATGCGCGCGCGCTCGGCGACCGTTTGATCGTCGCGGTGAACACCGATGATTCCGTGCGGCGGCTCAAGGGCGAAACGCGACCGGTTGTACCGCTTGCACAACGCATGGCGGTGCTCGCCGCGCTCGATGCCGTCGATTGGGTTGTGCCATTCGGCACTGACACGCCGCGCGAACTTATCGCGCGCATTGCACCTGACATTCTCGTGAAGGGTGGCGATTACAAGCCATCCGAAATCGCCGGTTACGAGGAAGTGATTGCTGCCGGCGGCGAGGTGCGCGTGTGGCGTTTCGAGGACGGCATTTCCACATCCGATATCATTCGGCGCATTCGCGGCGATTGAGCGCATCGTGCGCCTTCTTTATTTCATCCTGCTGATCCTGCTGCTGCCGGTGTTCCTGGCGGTTGCCGCCGTGCGCGCGAAGCGCCAGACCGGCAGCGCCGACTCAACGCGCGAACGTCTTGGATTCGTCACGCCCGCGCCGTCCGGAAACGTGCTGTGGGTGCATGCCTCGTCCGTCGGCGAAATGCAGGCCGCCGTGCCGCTGGTGAAGGCACTCGCGGCTGAGTATCCCGATGCGCATCTCGTCGTCAGCAGTTTCACCGCAAGCGGAATGTCGCGTGCGCGCGCGGCGTTTGGTGAAAGCGTGCAAGTGTGCGCGCTGCCGTTCGATCTGCCGTCATTCAATCGCCGTTTCCTGGATCGCATCCGTCCGCAGGCGTTGATCGTGATGGAAACCGAAATCTGGCCGAACCTGTATTCCGAAGTCGCTGAGCGCAATGTGCCGGTGTTGCTCGTTTCCGCGCGCATGACGGAACGTTCACTGAAAAATTATTGCCGGTTGGGAACGCTCGTGAGACGCGCGATGCGCGAGGTGAATTACGTTGGCGCGCAGACGGATGCAGATGGCGCGCGCTTTCATGAGCTCGGCGTCGAGCGCCGCGTCATTCGCACGGTCGGCAACCTGAAATTCGATATTCCCGAATCAGCGGAGCTTCGTGAACAGGGACAGGCGATGCGCGGCTTGCTGTTCGGCGCGTCGCCAGTGCTGGTCGCGGCGAGTACACGCGTGGGTGAAGAAGAAATCATCCTCGATGCATTCACTCGCGTGCGCGAAAATCATGCGGATGCACGGCTTGTCATTGTGCCGAGACATCCGGAGCGCGGCGCCACTGTCGCGGGTTATTCGCGCGATGCCGGTTTCAGCACGGCCTTGCGGACCACGGATACCGCTCCCGCTGCCGATGTTTACGTGATCGACACCATCGGCGAACTGAATGCGTTTTATGCCGCAGCCGATGCGTGTTTCGTTGGCGGCAGCCTCGTGCCGGCCGGTGGCCACAACCTGCTGGAGCCAGCATCGCTCGGCATCGCAATCGTCACCGGCCCGCTGCATTCCAGCGCGCCGGATATCTTCAATGACATGCGCGATTCCGACGCCATCATCGTCGTGCGCGATGCGACGGATTTGGCGCGCGCGTGGAGCGAGCTGCTGGATGATCCGGTGAAACGCGACGAGCTGGGACAGGCGGCGCGGCGGATTGTCGAGGCGAACAGGGGAACGCTTGCGACGGTGATGAAGGATCTTGAGGTGTTTTTGAAAGTTCGTGAGCGGTGAGAAGGGAGAAGGGAGAAGGGAGAAGGGAGAAGGGAGAAGGGAGAAGGGAGAAGGGAGAAGGGAGAAGGGAGAAGGGAGAAGGGAGAAGGGAGAAGG
>DASVDI010000004.1:0-38825 GCA_036381175.1 Gammaproteobacteria bacterium | reverse complement strand
CCAGCCGCTGGACGACGCACCGATCAAGAAAGCCCGCCGCAATCTCGAGCAGGAATTCGATGCGGACAACGGCGGCTTCGGCGGCGCGCCGAAATTTCCGCATCCCTCGAACCTGGAATTCCTTTTGCGCCACAGCCAGCTTGCCGACGACGCGCCCGCCGGCAGGCTCGCGCTGTTCAGTCTGAAATGCATGGCGGGACGCGGACTTTACGATCAAATCGGCGGTGGATTTTTCCGCTATTGCGTCGATGCCGCGTGGCGCATTCCGCATTTCGAAAAAATGCTTTACGACAACGGCCCGCTGCTCGCGCTTTACGCGGACGCATTTGGTCTTTCAAAAGATGACATGTTCCGCCGCGTCGCTGAGGAAACCGCCGACTGGTCTATCCGCGACATGCGCGCACCAGGCGACGCTTTCTACAGCTCACTGGATGCGGATGCCGCGGGACGTGAAGGCGGCTTTCATGCCTGGACCCGCGAGCAGATACATGCGGCGCTTACCGCGCATCCGTCACTCGAAGCGCTGGTCGTCGAACACTACGGCCTCGATGGAGCACCGAATTTCGAAGGCGAATGGCATCTCAACATTCACCGCGACATCGACACGCTCGCGAAAGATCACAATGCCAGCGTTGCCGACATCCGCGCGCAAATCGACACCGCGCGGAAAATCCTTTTCGAAATCCGCGAGCAGCGTGAACATCCCGGCCGCGACGAAAAAATACTCGCAAGCTGGAACGCGCTGATGATTCGCGGTCTCGCGCGCGCATCGCGACGACTTGAGAAACCGGAGTACGCTGAAGCCGCTGACAACGCACTCCAGTTCATCCGCGCCGAACTGTGGCAAGACGGCAGATTACTCGCCTGCCACAAGGACGGCCGCAATCGCTTCAATGCGTATCTCGACGATTACGCCTACCTGCTTGATGCACTGCTCGAATTGCTGCAATGCCGCTGGCACAGCGAATATCTCGCCTTTGCACGCGAACTCGCCGATTCCCTGCTCGAGCGTTTCGAAGACCGCGAGAACGGCGGCTTTTTCTTCACCGCGCACGATCACGAAAATCTCATTCACCGGCCAAAACCCTTTGCCGACGAGGCCATGCCTTCCGGTAATGGCATCGCGGCCGGCGCGCTGATCCGGCTCGCGCATCTGGCCGGCGAGACGGCGTGGCTGGATGCGGCGGAACGCTGTTTGCGTGCCGGTTGGGAATCCATCCAGCGCGCGCCGCACGCGCACGGCTCGCTGCTGGAAGCGCTGCGGCTGTGGAACCATCCCGGCGAAACCGTGATCCTGCGCGGTGCCCCCGATGTGATGCGCGAATGGCAACGGGATCTCGAACGCGCGCCGCGGCTCAATCGCATGGTTTTCGCCATTCCCGCCGATGCCCAGGACCTGCCGGAGACACTTGCGGCGCGCGAACCGGACGGCGACTGCGTTGCCTACGTGTGCAGCGGTTTCAGCTGTTCGCCGCCGATCCGCTCACGGGAAGACCTGGACGCGTGAGGAACGCGTTCCATTTATTGAACGCTACGGCCATAATTTGAACCATCCGCCAACGGAGCGGGAAAAGATCAGAAATGCGAGGGGGGGGGGGGGAAAGATGGCCAAGGAGCACTGCAAGTTCCATTCCACGAAACCGGCCGTGTGGCGCTGCGAGCGCTGCCGCATGCCGCTGTGCCCGGACTGCGTTCCCGGTTCCCGGGAAAACTACGAGAACGAAATGCCCGACTGCGCGCTGTGCAGTTCCGGCCTCAAATACCTCGGCGGCGCCAACATCGCCAAACCGTTCTGGACGCAGGCGGGCGCTTTCTTCACCCATCCCCTGAAGACCGCCGGGCTGGTGACGCTGGTTGTCATGACTGCCATCAGCGCGGTGCTGCCGCAATCCATGATCGGCCTCATCGGCATGCTGCTGCTTTCCGTGTTCACGGTGCATTACGGCCTGAACATCATCGAGCGGGTGCGCTATGGCGACATGGTGCCGCCGAAACTCGCCGATGTGTTCGAGCCCGACGCCGTGCAACTGCTTCTGAAGCAAATTGCGGTCATGATCCTGCTCGGCCTGTTCGTGGTCGGTGCCGCCTTCCTGGATCCGGTGCTCGGTTTCTTCGCCATGCTTTTCGTGCTGCTCGCCGTTCCCGCGTCGACCATGCTGCTGGTCATGACCGGCTCGGTCACGGAAGCCGTGCATCCGCGCGACCTTGCACTGCTGATGCTGCGCATCGGCCCCACGTACCTGCTGCTGTGGGTCTGCCTGATGATCGTCGCGGCGGGGCCGTCACTGGTCATGCCTATGCTCGCGCCGGTGCTGCCGGAGCAGGCGCTGTACCCGGCGTTCATGTTTGTCTCCGCGTATTTCACGTTCGTCACCTACGTGATGATGGGTTACATCCTTTACGAGAAGCAGGCGGTACTCGGATTCACAAGCCATGAAGATTTCGGCGAAACCCTTGATTACAAGGTGTTCATGACACGCCGCGCGATCGCAAACGCACGCATCATGGCGTCCGCGAATCGCCACGCGCAGGCGCTCGAAACACTGCGCACGGCCATCGGCGTCGACGAATCGAATGCTGACCTGCGTGAACTCTATTTCCGCATCGTTTCCGACAGCGGTGACGAAGAAGCCACGCGGCGCAACGCCAACAGCATCTGCGATTTCTATATTTCGCGGAAACTGCCGATCAAGGCCGCCAACTTCTGCGCGCAAACGCGCAAGCGCTACCCCGATTTCGTGCCGAAGGACTCAACGGCCTGTCACCAAGTCGCGGAACAGTGGTTCGAACAAGGCCATCACAAGGACGCCGCCGCCCTGATCCTTCACCTGCACAAGAACGCGCCCGAATACCCGGATATGGTCAGCGCGTTGATACTCGTCGCGAGAATCTTCTTCGAGGGAATGGACGCGAAGGAAAAAGCCATCGCACTGCTTCTGCAGGTTCGCTTGAAACATCCCGACCATCCGGAGATGCCACGCGTGAATCGGCTGCTTGATGTCATGAACGGATCCGCGACAGCGTGAACTGATCGAAAAAAGCCCCGCATCGCGGGGCTTTTTGTTTCAAGTGATTGATCGAACCATGTAAAGCGGTGGTGGCGGCTCCTTGATTTCATTCTTGCCAGCGTACTTCAACTGCAGCGCTTTGAAATCGGTATCCGTGAGTGGCAACTCAAGCGACGTCGAATTTTCGATTTCGATAAACCACGCGTGAAGCTGGTGCACGTGACGCTGGAGCTGGTCGATGAGTGCAACAAGTCCGCCCTGGTCAGCGCGAGAGGGATTGAGTTCCGTTCCCGGGCCTTCGTTCATGTAGCGATGGATCGCGTCGGTCAAACCGCGAATGGTGTCCATGCAAGTGAAGGGGTGAAAGCCGTTGGGGATGTGGTAGGTGTTGTGGATGTCTTCCATGATGATCTCCTGAATTACACTTTTTAAGGTGTCGGGTGGTTCAGAAACCGCATGGAAGCACGGCGAGCTTATTCCCCAGAGGGTGTTGTATTCGCCCCCACCCGACAAAGCAGTCGATCTGGCTTCCACGAAGGTTCTGAATCCTCGTGCCTCGAAAGGCATTGATAAATCTACGCTTTTCCTCGCTTTCCGCTATCCGGACGACCCTGAAATTTAATCGATGAATAAAATTCAGCAGGATATTGGTAGACGCAAATCCCCCAAGCAAAAATGATTCACGCGTGGCTGGTGAACCCAATGAAAACGATCTGGCGATTGGTCGTCGTTTGATCGACCAAGGCTCTTTCCACTTCCTGCAAATAAAAAAGCCCGCTGACGCGGGCCTTTTCTTTTAAATCATCTCAACGCCTTTCACTCGTCCGCGGCCACAAGACTTTCGAGCTCCTTTCGCTCCCAGCCGTTATCAGTGCGATGGATTTCATACGTCGGCCAGTAACGCAGATCGGTCTTGAGCGTGATGATTTCGACGCTGCCGTCCCAAAGTACGGTCTTAAGGCGCACGGGATCGCGGTGATCCTTGTTGCGTACGGCATCGATGAATGCATCGAGATCGGGTGTTGCTTTGCCATCGACTTCGACGATGCGCCGTCCTGGCGTCAAGCCGTAACGGCTCGCGGGCGAGCCGAATCCGAAGTACGCGACGAACACGCCTTCGCGCGGTATGCCGCGTTGCGCGGCGACCGCGCGATGCGGGTTGTGCAATTGCGCGCCGGCCCACATGAGCATGCGGCTGGTGTCTTCGCCGTCGAGCACGACGGTTGCAACATCAAGCTGCTGCACTTTCGAATCGCGCAGGATGGTCAACTCCACGACGGGTTTCTGCGTGGCATTTTCAACCGCGCGGAAATCCACAACCGCCTCGCCATCAATCGCGAGCAACAGGTCACCTTCAAGCAACAACTGTTCCGCGGGCGAGCCGGCAACGACGCGTTCAACGGCGAGCACGCGCCGCTCGCGCGGTGAAAGATCTTCCAGCCGCTCGGCCCATTCCTGCGGCAAGCCGAGCTTGCGCGCGGAGGAAAGCGGCATGAAGAAAAATTCCGTTTCCAGCGAACGGAGCATCGACTCGCCGCTCGCAAGCCGCAGGATTTCCTGCACGTAATGCGCCGGCATGCCGGAATACAACTGCCCGAGTTGCCGGCCACCCTGGTAGGCGAAGCTCGACCACAGCCCGCGCACGCGACCTTTTTCGTCGACAAGCACGCCGTCGCCCGTAACGGGATCTTCAAGCCGGAAGGTTTCGAGATTCGCATCGCGGAAACGGAATGTGCTGGACAGTGGCAGGCGCAATGGTTCGATCGCTTGCATGCGACTTGAACGCGATTGAAGGGTCTGATCCGGCTGGAAGCCGATCACCCACAATTCTTCGCCTGACTCCGGTTCGACGGGATACAACGGCGCGGCTTCGACGGGCGTGTCGCCCAACAGCGCGGGATCGTACTTGAGCACGACAAGGTTATGCAGCGGATGCACGTAAACCACGCGCGCGGGAATTTCCACGGAACCGGCAAACGTCAGGCGCGCGTCGCCCATGGAAACCGGCACGGTGTTGCGGTCGGCAACCGCGAGCCCGGCCTCGTGATCGACGATCAACGCCGTACCGAAATAATTCGGCGCACTGACGCCGTCGATGAGATACGGCATATCGAACTGCACGAACGCCACCGAGCGCGCGATGATATTCATGCGGGGATCGTCGTAATCGGGGAAATCCGCGGTTGCGGGCTCGCGCGTCGCGCCGTTTTCGCGTGGCGTGAGCGCGTCGCAATCCCAGAAGCCGGTGTCATCGTTTCGCTGGCAATGGTTCGCCGGAAACCAGCGCCAGTCCATGGTCAACAAGCCAAGCACTTCGCGGCGTGGTTCCTCGAAATTGAAGAATCGCAGCCGCGCGCGCTCGCCCTGCTTGAGCGTCATGAGTTTTTCGCGGAACTGCTGCAGGTTGAAGATTTCCTCGCCGTTGAAACCGACAATTACCGCGCCGCGCGAAATGCCGCTGCGGTTGAGAACGTAACCGGCGTTGGCGATGTACACACCGGTTTGCGGACGGTGAAGATGCCGCGCCTGCTGGTAGGAAAGATCGTGCACGACGCCACCGCCGAATTCGACGTACTCGTCGGGCGTGATGGAATGCAGATCGGTGACGGAAATTTCCAGTGACAGCGGCTTGCCGCCACGTTCGATATCCAGTGCGAGCACCTTGCCCACGTTGTCATCGATGATGCTTTCAAGTTTCGCGAAGCGCGTCACCAGTTCGCCGTTCACACGCAGCAGGATGTCGCCCGGTTGCAGGAGATCGTTCGCCGCGCCGCCCGGCAGGACCTCGGAAACCACGAGCATGCCCGTCTCGCTTTCACGCGCCTCGCGAACACGGCGTTCGGTGTTCTCGCCGAGGCCGAGCCGTCGCAGTTCATCGAACGGTTCATGCACGAACGTCGTTTCAAGCGTGCCGCGCGGCGGCACTTCGCCACGCTGCACGTATTCGAGCGCGCGCACGACACGATCCAGCGGCAGGAAGAAACTCGATGCCGCTTCCACGCTGCCAGCCGCGTTCAACGCAACGGCGTCGCCGTTGATGTCGATCACCGGCGAACCGGATGAACCGCCTGACGTGCCGGACGCCGCCTGTATATAAAAGGTGTTGAAGTCGTTGTAGTTGCCGCGACCGTAATACGGTGCGTCGCGGTCAAGGCGCGCCAGCGTGCCGGAGAGAATGGACAACTGCTCACCGGCATCATTGCCGATGACACGAATCTCGCGGCCTACCGTCGCTTTCTCCGGACGCAAGTCGATGCTTTGCGGTTCGATATAGCGCAGTTCGGCGGGATCGTAACGATAGAAACCGAAGTCGTGCACGGGATCGCGATACACCGGTCGCAACGTAACTTCTTCATGATTGCGAAACACCGCTTCGGCGGTCACCGGGCCTGGCTGCACGACGTGACGATTCGTGAGAATGATGCCGTTCTTCGCATCGACCACGAAGCCGGTAGCCTGCGATGAAGAATTCCATTCCGTATCGAAGGCGCGCACGGCGTTGACGTGAATGCTGACGATCGAAGGCGCGACTTCCGCGATTGTTTCCGCCCAGTCTTCGCGCGCTTCGGCCGCAGACACGCCATTGCTCGCGGTGAACGCCAGCGCCATCAGTGCGACAGCGAGATTCCTGATGCGGTTTTTCTTCATGCGCTTCTCATCCGGCCTCAACGAAAATAATCGCCCGCCGCTTCCGGTTGATAAACGACATCAACAATACGCAGTTTTCCTGTGCGTCCGCCCGGCAGCGG
The DNA here is from genome assembly GCA_036381175.1 of Gammaproteobacteria bacterium. Taxonomy (GTDB): domain Bacteria; phylum Pseudomonadota; class Gammaproteobacteria; order Natronospirales; family JAJUFS01; genus JAJUFS01. The sequence continues at coordinate 32,068 of DASVDI010000004.1, read as the reverse complement.
CCAGTTGATGCTTTGGCCGATCGCAAGGCCCAGCAGCGCGCTGCCGACCGGCGCGAACACCGACACGCGGCCTTCGCCACCGGCATCGCGCGGATACACGAGCTCGAGTTCGAATTCGCGGCCGCTGTCTTCATCAATGAAGCGCACGCGCGAATTCATCGTGACCACGCCGTCCGGAATGTCCTTCGAATCCACCACGTTCGCGCGATCGATCTCCGCCTCGATCTGCTCACGACCCGGAAAATCCTGGAAGGCCTTGTCCTCCAGCAGGCGTTCAAGACGCTCGACATCCAGGGTGGACAAGGTGATCGGCGGCAATGCGGTGCTCATCATGCATCTCCTGCAAGAAAAACGTTAACAAGAAACCCGGTTCACGAAAAATCGTACCCGAAAGCCTGCTTGAATTGCTGCCGGAATTCATCCGGTGTGAACGTGTGGTTCTGCGTTCCGTTGTGCGAAATCTTTATCGAGCCCATCAGCGAGGCGATATTTCCAGTGGTCTGCCAATCGAAATCCTTCATCAGACCGTACAGCAAACCGGCGCGATAAGCGTCACCGCAGCCAGTCGGATCGCGCAGCTCTTTTGCGGCAACGCATTCAATCTCCGTGCGCTTGCCATCATGGTAAATCGCCGAGCCCTTGGCGCCGCGCGTCACGATCAATGCCTTGACGCGTTTCGCGATTTCGGCGGGCGCAAGTCCCGTACGTTTCGCCAGCATCTCGGACTCGTAATCGTTCACGGCAACCCAGGTGGCGAGTTCGACGAACTCCAGCAACTCCTCGCCATTGAACATCGGCATGCCCTGGCCGGGATCGAAAATGAACGGAATGTTCGCATCCGCGAACTGGCGCGCGTGATCAAGCATGCCCTGGCGGCCATCGGGCGCGACGATGCCGATCGTGATGCCGTTATCCGTCGGCACCTTGTTGAGGTGCGCGGAATTCATCGCGCCGGGATGGAACGCCGTGATCTGGTTGTCGTCCTTGTCCGTCGTGATGTAGGCCTGCGCGGTGAATTCATCCGGCAGCCGGCGGATGTAATCGCGCACGATGCCTTGTGCATCCAGCCATTCGGCGTAGGCATCGAAATCATGACCGACCGTACCCATCGCGCGACCGTCGCCGCCGAGCAGTTTCAGGTTGTACGCGATGTTGCCAGCACAGCCGCCGAACTCGCGGCGCAATTGCGGCACGAGAAACGCGACATTCAGGATGTGGACCTTGTCCGGCAGGATGTGGTCCTTGAAATGCCCGTCGAAGAGCATGATGTTGTCGTAGGCGAGCGAGCCGCAGATCAGGGCAGTCATGAAATTTCCTTTGGCTTGACCGTAGGTTGGGGTGAGGGTTTCCCGAACCCCAACAGTTCAGCAATGTTGGGGTTCGCTTCGCGAACCCCAACCTGTACAAACTGTACTCAGGAAACGAGGACAAGCAACCAGACTACCGCCGCATTCACCAGCGCAATGAAAACCGCCGCCGAACCGAGATCCTTCGCACGCCCGGAAAGTTCGTGACGCTCAAGACCGACGCGATCAACCGTCGCCTCGACGCTGCTGTTGAGCAATTCAACGGCGAGCACGAAGAACAAACTGCCGACAAGCAGTGCGCGCTCGATGCCGGTCTCGCCCAGCCACAACCCCAGCGGCGCGCACACCACGAACAGGATCAGTTCAAGCTGGAAGGCTTCCTCGTGAACGGCGGCCGCACGCAATCCCGCAAATGTCACGCGCGCCGCGCGCAAAAGGCGCGGCATTCCCCGAAGTCCGTCAGCCATGTTCGTTCCCCTTGTTGCGGCGTTATTCCGCCGCGGCTTCCTGCCATTTCAGATCAAGCTGGCGCGCGGCGCGCACGTCATCAAGACGGCGAACCGGCAAGGTGTAAGGCGCGCCTTTCACCATTTCAATATCGTTCGCGGCTTCCTGCCTGATGTCGGACATCGCCTTCACGAATCCATCCAGCGCTTCGCGCGCTTCGGTTTCCGTCGGCTCGATGAGCAGGCATTCCGGCACCAGCAACGGGAAATACGTTGTCGGCGCGTGGAAGCCGTAATCGAGCAAACGCTTTGCAATGTCCATCGCGGTGAGTCCGGTTTCCTTCGCGTCCTTTTTCAAGGTCACGATGAACTCGTGGCTCGCGCGGCGATTCGGGAACGCGAGTTCGAAACCGGCTTTCTTCAGTTCCACCATCAGGTAGTTCGCGTTCAGCGTCGCGAAATCTGCAACGCGCTTCATGCCATCGCGGCCGAGCATGCGCGCATAAACATACGCACGCAGCAGCACGCCCGCGTTGCCCATCCACGCAGACAATCGCCCGATGGATTGCGGCAGGTCCTTTTCGGTCAGCCAGCGGTATTCATTGCCTTCCTTGCCAACGATGGGTGTCGGCATGAACGGCTTGAGACGTTCGGAAACACCGATCGCACCCGAACCCGGACCGCCGCCACCGTGCGGCGTCGAGAAGGTCTTGTGCAGGTTCATGTGAATGACGTCGAAGCCCATGTCGCCTGGACGCACCTTGCCGAGAATCGCATTCAGGTTCGCGCCGTCGTAATAAAGCAGTCCACCGGCATCGTGAACAATCTTCGAGATTTCCTTGATGCGCCGTTCGAACACGCCGAGCGTCGACGGATTGGTGAGCATGATGCCCGCCGTCTTCGGGCCGACAACCTTCTTCAGCGCTTCGATGTCGACATCGCCATTCTTGTCGGTCGGAATTTCGCGCGCGATGCAGCCGCACATCACCGCGGTCGCCGGGTTCGTGCCGTGCGCGGCATCGGGAACGATGATTTCATTGCGTTCATGATCGCCGCGCGCATCGTGATACGCGCGAATCATCATCACACCGGCGAGTTCGCCCTGCGCGCCTGCCATCGGCGTCAGCGACACGCCGCCTTTCATGCCCGTGACGCCTTTCAGGATTTCCTGCAATTCGTACATGCAGGCAAGAAATCCCTGGCCGGTGGATTCCGGTGCAAGCGGATGACGCCCGAGAAATTCCGGCAACATCGCAAGCGTGTTGCACGCGCGCGGGTTGTATTTCATCGTGCACGAACCGAGCGGATAGAACTGCGTGTCGATGGAAAAATTCTTCTGCGACAGGCGCGTGTAATGCCGCACCGCCTGCATTTCGGAAACTTCCGGCAGCAGCGGCTTGGATTTGCGACGCAGGTTCGCCGGAATGTCGTCCAACGATGCGGTATTGTGCGACGTCTGGCGCGGCGCCTGCGCAAACGCACGGCGGCCGGCCCGGGAGTGTTCGAAGATCAGCATTCGGGTTTCCTGGTTGCAAGTTCCAAAAAAGGGCAATAGACAGGATTAACAGGATTTTTCAGAATTAACAGGATTCGTTACTGATGCTTTGATCCTGTAAATCCTGTTCAAAAATCCTGTTAATCCTGTCCATTCTTCGCTTTTACGCTTTATCCAATGCTTCAAGCGCCGCATTGTAATCCGGTTCGTTGCCGACATCCTCGACAAGTTCGGTGTGAACCACCTTGTCGTTCGCGTCGGTAACAACAATGGCGCGCGCCGTGACGCCAGCGAGCGGACCGTCGGAAATCATCACGCCGTAGCCGCTCGCGAATCCGTCCTTGCCGCGCATCAGCGACAGCGGAATGACATTGCTCAAACCTTCATTGCCGCAGAAACGTTTCTGCGCGAACGGCAGGTCCGCAGAAATCATCAGCATCACGGTGTCATCGTGCGCTTTCGCGTGTTCGTTGAATTTCTTCGTCGACAGCGCGCAGGTCGGCGTGTCGAGACTCGGCACGATATTCAGCAATTTCTTCTTGCCGGGAAAATCCTTCAGCGACACATCCTGCAAGTCGGTATTCACGAGCGTGAAATCCGGCGCCTGCTCGCCGACCTTCGGCAGATCGCCGTTCAGTTCAACGTCATTTCCACCCAGTGTTACGGTCGCCATATCGAACCTCCTCGCAGCAAATTGCTTGCGTAGGTTGGGGTGAGCGCACAAGGTCCCGGTACTCCGGGAGCGAACCCCAACAGGTAAAACGTTGGGGTTCGGAAATACCTCATTCCAACCTACGCCACCTGGACGTTTTTCATCACTTCGGAAAGTGCACTTGCGTAATGCGCAATATCGGCATCCGTTCGCGTCTCGGTCGCGCAGACAAGCAAGGCGTTTCCGAGTTCCGGATAATCTTCGCCGATCGCGTAACCACCGACGATCCCCTTCTGCAACAGTCCATCGATGACGGCCTTCACTGGACGATCCAGCGTCAGCACGGCTTCATGGAACACCGGCGCATTAAACGTTTTCTTCACGCCTTTCACGTGCGTCAACGCATCGACGAGCTTGCGCGTGTTGGCATGCGACGCGGCAGCGATGTTCACAAGACCTTCGGGGCCGACCAGCGACATGTAGATCGTCGCGGCCGTCACCAGCAATCCCTGGTTGGTGCAGATGTTCGATGTCGCCTTGGAACGGCGAATGTGCTGCTCGCGCGCCTGCAAGGTGAGCGTGTAGCCCGTCTTGCCATCAAGATCGATGGTGCGACCGATAATGCGTCCCGGCATCTGGCGCACGTGCTCGGTTTTCGTGCACATGAAACCGAAGTACGGACCGCCGGACGACAATGGCACGCCGAGCGGCTGGCCTTCACCGCAAACAATATCCACGCCACCCTCATGTGCGCCCCACTCGCCCGGCGCTTTGAGCACCGCAAGCGATGTCGGATTCACAACGGCAATCGCAAGCGCGTTGTTCGCGCGCGCCCAGTCGGTCATGGCATCGACATCTTCCAGCGCACCGAAGACATTCGGTTGCGGAATGACGAGCGCGGTGATGTCGGAGCCTTCGAATTTTTTCAGCACGTCGAGTTGCGTGGTGCCGGTTTTTGCGTCAAACGCAATTTCCTCGAACACGATGTTCTGCGTCGCGCAGATCGCCTTCGCCACCTTGCGATACAGCGGATGCGTGCTCGCCGGCATCAGGATTTTCTTCGACTTCGATTTGCGATGCGCGCGCACCGCCATCAAGCAGGCTTCGGCGAGCGCGCTCGCGCCGTCATACAAGGAGGCATTGGAAACATCCATGCCCGTCAACGACGCCATCATCGACTGGTATTCGTACAGCAGTTGCAGCGTGCCCTGGCTCGCCTCGGCCTGGTACGGCGTGTACGCCGAATAGAATTCGCCGCGCGTGGTGATCTCCCACACCGCCGCCGGAATGTGATGTTCGTACGCGCCGTACCCGATGAAATTCAGGTACTGGCCATCTGCTGCCGCGCGCGCGTGCATGAGCCGCGAGATTTCCATCTCGGTGAGCGCTTCCGGCACGCCGGGAAGATCATCGACGCGCAACTCCGCGGGAATTTCATCGAAAAGTTTTTCGATGCTGTCGACGCCGATGGCGGCGAGCATGTCGCGGATGTCGTGTTCGGTATGAGGAATGAAGGGCATCGTTGCGGTTACCAGTTCAGAATTGATGGTGGTATTGCGTAGGAGCGCCTTCAGGCGCGAACCGTTCGCGCCTGAAGGCGCTCCTGCAAACAGATCAGGCTTCTTCCAGCACCTTGTTGTACCCGTCCGCGTCGAGCAGCTTCGCATCGACATCCGCGGGACTCGCCGGCCTGATCTTCATGATCCAGCCCTGGCCATAGGGATCGGTGTTGATGAATTCCGGCGTGTCGGCCAGCGCTTCGTTGCCGGCGACAACTTCACCCGCAAGCGGTGCGTAAACATCGGATGCTGCCTTCACGGATTCGACGACGGCAAGCGCCTCGCCTTCCTCGACACTGCGCCCGCCCTCCGGCGTCTCGACGAACACGAGATCGCCCAGCGCTTCCTGTGCGTGATCGGTGATTCCGATAGTCACAGTGCCATCGTCTTCCTTGCGAATCCATTCATGCGATTTCGTGTAACGCAGTTCAGCGGGGACTTTGCTCATTTTATTTCTCCGTTCGAATCTCTCGAATTTCTGAAGCATTTCCGGCTTCGGCTTGACTACCGCTTCTTGTGAGAGGTGAGAAGGGAAAGGTGAGAGGATTGAAGCAGAGCATCCTCTCACTTCTCACCTCTTACCTCTCACTGAATCTTGATCTCTCCATTGCGCACGAACGGCGGTTTCACCAGCCGTGCCTTCAATCGCTTGCCGCGAATCTCGACCTCGATCTCGCCTTCCGCTCCCGCCGGTACACGGGCCAGCGCGATGGAGCGCTCCATGGTGGGCGAAAACGTGCCGCTGGTCACCTCGCCGTCGCCGGCATTGGTGATGACTTTCTGATGGCCGCGAAGCACGCCACGATCTTCCAGCACCAGGCCCACCAGCTTGCGCGCCACGCCCGCAGCTTTCTGCTTTTCCAGTGCGTCCCGGCCAATGAAATGGCGATCGTTCGGCTCCCATGCAATGGTCCAGCCGAGGCCGGATTCCAGCGGCGTGGTGGTTTCGTCCATGTCCGAGCCGTAGAGATTCAGCGCAGCTTCCAGGCGCAGGGTGTCGCGCGCGCCGAGGCCTGCGGGCACGATGCCCTCCTCATTAAAGGAATCCCAGAGTGCTGCCGCCCGATCCTCGGGGACCACGATCTCGAAACCGTCCTCGCCGGTGTAGCCAGTACGCGCCACGAACAGGCCATCGCAGTCGGCTGCCGAAAACGGCTTGAGACCCAAAATGGTTTCTTTGTGAGCAGGATCGATGCATTTTGCGGCTTTTTCGCGTGCGTTCGGTCCCTGAACGGCGATCATGGCCAGTTCCGGCCGTTCCTTCACGGTCACGCCGAACTCGGCGGCATGCTTCTCGATCCAGGGAAGATCCTTGTCGCGCGTGGACGCATTCACGACCATGCGGAAGAAATCGTCAGCCAGGAAATAGACGATAAGATCATCAATAATGCCTGCATCTTCGGTCAACATGCAGGAATAAAGCGCTTTACCGGAAACCTTGAGCTTGGCTACGTCGTTGGCCAGCAGCTTCTGCAGGAAGGGACGCGCCTTCTCGCCGTGAATATCCACGACAGTCATGTGCGAAACGTCAAACATGCCCGCATCACGGCGCACGGCGTGGTGCTCCTCGATCTGCGAGCCGTAATTCACCGGCATGTCCCAGCCGCCGAAATCGACCATTCGCGCCCCGAGGGCCACGTGAGCGTCATAAAGCGGGGTGCGATTTCCCATCCGTTTCGTTCTCCACGTCGTGAATCAGCCAGGCGTCATTAGAAGGCAGCGGGGCGGCAAACGCTCGCCTGCCGCCCCGGAATGCGTCCGAATTCGGACACCTTATATATAAGAGTCGTCAACGATCCAAAAAGCGCTGGAACCGGCTGGATCCAGGCTCCGCAGCCCTTCGTGACGCGGCGGAATGATACCGGAAAGCCCCGAACAACGACAATTCAACAAGCCTCCAGACACCCGTTTGCGCCGATAACGGGACGGACGTCCCTTTGCTCGCGATGTAGGTAAAGGCTGACGGACTTCTCAGGAAATCAGGGTGTCGAGCAACATATTTAGCGTATATAGTGCAACGAAACACGAAAACAGGTTACGAGATTTCTTCGGGGGGAGTACTTGTGAACCGGATTTCACCTGCGGCTCTGCGTGGGGGCGTTCTTTGCGCCGCTCTTCTTGCTGTGCCTGCCATGGCCGGCCAGCCCGTGCCGGAACCCGTGCCCGCGGTCACGCCTGGTCAGGTCCAGGACACCATCAAGCAGCAACCGCCCGAGGCGCCGCTGCCGACGGAACCGGCACCCGAGATGCAGCGCATGCAGACCGCGCCGCCGCCCGCGCCCCTCGGCCCTGAAATCGACGTTCGCGAATTCCTGCTGAACGGCAACAAGGCCATTTCCAACGAACGCCTCATGGCCGAGCTCACGCCCTGGATCGGCCGGCCGCTGACACTCAATGACATCTTTGCTGCGGCCGACGCGCTGACCGCGCTTTACCGCGAGCAGGGTTATGCGCTCGCGCAGGTCACGGTGCCGGCGCAGAAAATCAGCGACGGCGTGGTTGAGCTGCAGATCATTGAAGGGCGCATCGGGGCGATCGCCGTCACCGGCAACGAGAGCTACGACGGCGAATTCCTCAAGCGCCGGCTGACGGCGCTGACACCCGGGCGCATTTACACCGAAGCCGGCATGGAGCGCGGCGTACTGCTGCTGAACGACCTGCCTGGCCTCACCGCGCGCGCCGTGATCTCGCCCGGCGAGGAGTTCGGCACATCCGACATCCTCTTTCATCTCAAGGAAGATCCGGCGCAATTTTCCGCGAGCCTCGACAATTACGGGCGCGAGGAACTCGGCGAATTCCGCCTGCTGGCCGACGGACAGTTCAACAACCTTGCCGGCATCGGCGATGAGCTTTACGTCGCGATCATCTATTCCGAAAACGGCCTTTTGAAATACGGCAACGTCACCTACGGCGTGCCGACAGGCAGCAACGGCTCACGCCTGCGCGCCACGGTGAACCGCGCCGATTACGAAGTCGGCGGCGAGGTGTTCGAGGATCTCGGCATCGCGGGCGACAACACCACGTATCGCGTCGATTGGAGTTACCCGTTTCTTCGCAGCCGCGAACGCAACATGATCTTCACCGCCGCCGTGCAGCGCTTCGAAACGGAATCACTGATCGAAGGCATCGCGATTCCGCAGAACGCCACCGAGCTCGACCTGCTCGAACTCGGCTTCTTCATGAACGGATTGACGAGTGCGGATCACAGCTGGTCGGCGTCCGCCATTCTCACCGGCAACGGTAAATCCAACGGCGACACCATTGCCGAGGCGCGCACCGATGCGCAGCAGGCGAAGATTCGCCTTGATGGCAGCTACAGCGTCCCGTTCGGCAACAACTGGCTCATCCAGTCACGTGCAACTTACGTTTACTCCGCCGATCCATTAACCGATTCGCAGAAATTTTCGCTCGGCGGTCCGTACTCCGTGCGCGGTTACGCACCGGCGGAATTGCGCGGCGATGAAGGCGCGTTTCTTTCGCTTGAAGTGCGCAAGTATTTTTTCGCGGGCGGCTATCCCATCGCCGGCAGCGTGTTCATCGACGGCGGCACGGCGAGCAACCACGCCTTTGACGACACGCCAGCCAACACCGATCTCGAAGGCGAACTCGCGAGCGCGGGCGTGGGCCTGCTGTTCTCGCCCGACGCCGGCAGCATGAGCGGCACGCTGATCCTTGCCACACCGATCGACAATCACACATCACTGAACGGCGACGACGATGGCCACGTGTGGGCCACGTTCATGGTCCGTTTCTGATGAGGTAGCACGTCATGTCGCAACACGCCTCGAACAATTACATTCTCCGCCGCCGCCTGCGCAGCCTGCTGTCGCCGACAACCGCGCTGACACTGTGCGCGCCGGGCATCGCACTCGCCGGCCCGATCGGCGAAGACGTGATTCGCGGTCACGCGGACGTTACGCGCCCGGACGCGAACAACACCATCATCAAGCAGTACACCGATAAAGCCGTCATCAACTGGCAGAGCTTCAACGTCGATGCCGACGAATACGTGATCTTCAACCAGCTCGATGCCTCCAGCATCGTGCTCAACCGCGTGCTCGGCGGTGACACCTCTTACATCCTCGGTCACATCCAGGCGAACGGGCAGGTATTCCTGCTGAACCCGAACGGCGTGTTCTTCACCCACGGCGCATCGCTCGACGTGCAAGGCTTCCTCGCCTCCACGCTCGACATGAATCCCGACAGCTTCATGAACGGCAACTTCACGCTCACGCGAAGCCCGGACGCGCCCGCCACCGCAAGCATCATCAACGACGGCAACATCACCGCAGGACCCGGCGGCTACGTCGTGCTCGCGGGCGATTACACCGAGAACACCGGCATCATCACCGCGAACGCCGGCACCGTCGCACTCGTTTCCGGCAACGCGCTCACGCTCGACATCCAGGGCGATGGCCTCGTGAGTTTCACCGTCGATGAAGCAACGCTTTCCGAAGCTGCCGGCGTGCGGAACGCCGGTTCGCTGATTGCTGACGGCGGCCGCGTCATCATGACCGCGAAAGTCGCGAGCAATCTTGTTGCCACCGCCGTGAACAACGAAGGTCTCGTACGCGCGCATTCCGTTGAACAACGCAACGGCGAAATTTATCTCGTTGGCAACGGCGGCGATGTCGTCAATAGCGGCACGCTGGATGCCAACGGCGAGAACGCGGATGGCGGTGGCATCGCGCTTTATTCCGATCGCGACGTAACGCTCGCTGATGGCGGCGTGCAGACAGCGACGGGTGATGAAAATCATTCCGGCGGCGTGATCCGTGCGATTGCCGAAGAGCATCTTGATTATCAGAAAGACAATGTGATTCGCGTGACGGGCGGAGTGAATGGTGGATTCGTGGAAGTGTCGGGACATGGTTCGCTGGCATTGCGCGGAATTCCAGAGATCGGTGCGGGCGGAACGTTTTTGATCGATCCGCAAAACATTCATATTCAGAACAATTCGGACGGCCCGACATTCAACAGCGGCGGAACGTCGGGCAGCATAACTTCCATTGGCGCGGGTTATCTCGAAACTCAGCTTGGCCTCGGCGTCGATGTCCTCCTCGTTGCGACCAATAGTATCCGTTACACCGGCGCGTCATCTGCGTCGATCAATGTGACCGGCAACAATGCAGATCTGACAATTGCGATTGGCACGATCAACTCCACTGGAGGCGCGAACGACCCAGGGATTGGCACCCCGTGGGCGGGCAATGTTTTCCTTGATGGCACACCGACGTACACCGACTGGACCAGCGGCTCGATTGATATTGCCAACCTGGATATCAATATCGGCGGCAACATCACGCTGGATGCGAACCAAGGGACGATCCAGTTCAATCGCCTCGTCACCAGCAACGGCAACATCACCATCAATGCTGGTGATGGATCCGGCAGCATTGTCGGCGGCAGCGGCGGCATTGACGCGGCCGGCAACGTAACCATTGGCACTTTGCCATCCCTTCCATCCTACGGTGGTGATGTGACGCTGAACGGCGCCATCGACGCCGGTGGTGATATCGCTATCGCCGGCAACCATGTCACGACCAACTCCTTGCGCGGCAACAACATCAATCTTGCAATTGGCGGTTCGAGTGCCCGCCTGAGCGTTGCCGGAGACGTGAACGCCGATGGCAACGCCAGCTTCATCAACAACAGCATCAACATGGGTGGCAGTGCGGATATCGCCGTAACCGGCAACGTTTCCGCGGGCGGCGCCGTCACAATGGACGGAACCCGGATCACCGTGAACGACATCAACGCCAGCAGCGTGGATGTCTCGATAAAGGGTTCAAACGCGTCTTTCACCGCGAATGGCGTCATCACCGCAAACAACAACGTCAAAATCGGTCAATTCGGACAGGGTGTCGCGAATATCGCGGTCAACGGCATTCAGGCATCTCGCATCTGGATGTACGCAGACGGTTTCATCGAGACCGGTGACCTGAACGCGCTTGGCTCGCTCGCCACGCCCGGTTATGACCAGCGCGGCATCATTAATCTGGACGCGATAAACGGCATCGACACAGGCCGCCTCAACGCGATCAACGACCTGAGCGGCGCGAGTATCAATCTGTTCACCAGCTCCGGCAACATCACGGTCAACGGCGATGTCACTGCAACAGGTGCCAAGGCACCCGGCTTCGCGGATACCGTGGTGGAGATGTACGCGAGCAACGGTGGCATCAGCATCGATGGCAATCTGGAAGCAAGCGGTTACGGCGGTCCAGGAGATAGCGGGCTGTTGCCTGGTGCCGATGTCTATCTGAGTACCGGCGGCGCCGGCGGTATCAACGTCAACGGTGGCGTGACCGTCACCGGTCACGCAGGCAGTTATTCCAACGGCACCCAAAGTGGTGTCACGGGCGGCGCTATCTTCTACGCCTGGGCAAACGGTGTTGGAAATCTCGATATCGGCGGACCCGTGAATGTTACTGGCGTGGGTTACGTTGAGGCGGATCTCTACGGCCGGAACGTGACAGCCGGCGACATAACCGTTCTCGCGAATCCGGGAAGCTTTACGGTTTCTGAAAGCGATCCGTCAGGCGATGGTTCCGATATCACGGCAGCTGCGAGCGGGATGGCCACGATAAACATCGACACAGGCATATCCAGCGGCGTCGGCACGATCAATGTCGGCAACCTTTCCGCGACGGGACCGGATGCCATGATCCACCTGATCGACGCGGTCTCGATCACTGCCGAGGCGATCGACGTGCACGCGACGGGCAAGGATATCGATACGACGTTCACGACGAGTTACGGCGGCGCAGTTGTTGGGCATGAATCCGTCGACGGCGGCATGGCGTCGCTGTTCGTGGGGCTGAAGGACGGCTCCGCCAGTACGGTCGCTATCGATATCAATGGTGCAATCGACGTCACCGCACGCGGACAGGCATTGGTGGACCTGCAGGGAACCACGATCGAAACGCGCGGCGTGTCTGTTACGGCAACTGCCGGCAATTACTCGCGCAGCGGTGAAATTCCTGCGGGCCCCGGTGGCAGCGATTTTAAAGAGTGGCCATATGACGGCGAGTTCGGTGGTCCGAAAATCGACACGGGCACAGTGACCGGCGGCGCAGCGACATTCCGCGTTGGCGGCGTCCACACCGGCACGGGAACCAGCAGCGGTGCACCACCGGCGGAAGATGTCTCGATCGATGGCAGCATCGCCGTCAACGGCGCCGGCACCGCGCGCATCGAGATCTACGGCGGCGATATTGCCGTCAGCGGAAACATCGAAGCGACGGCCACGCACGCGCAGCAAGACGGCATGGTTGATGAAACGCATGACGACAATGGCGATACCGTACACATCGAGAGCACGGTCTCGGCGTCCTTCGGCGACGCCGGATTCGACATCACGGGCGACACGATTGACCTTGCGAATGTTTCCGTCAAAGGCCCGTCGGCGCACGGCCGTATCGAAGGCGTAAACATTACTGTCGGCGCCGTCAACCTGGATGCGAGTGGCGGGTCCGTTGTGGTTGATGAGACAGAGACGGTGAATGGCGGCACGCCGCTGCCGTTCGAATTCAACGGGCCCGGCCTGCTCGCCGGACTTGTGCTGTTTGCCGACAACACGCTGGAACTGACAGGTGATCTGACGCTGAATGCGGTTGGCGCGGGCGGCGCGATTTTGCGCGGCGCCAGTATCAGCACGCAGGACATCACGCTCGACGTCACCGATGGCAACTACTCGGTGCTGTCGCCACAGGCGTTCGGCAACACAACGAAAAACTTCACGCTCGGCAACGCGATTCTCGGCATCGTCGGCGCGACGGCTGACGTCAACGGCAATGTGACGATGACCGCAAGCCAGGCCGCGCATTTTGGCGGCGCGGTTGATGCAAGCGGTAATTTCAGCATCACGGCCGGCACGGACATCGACAACATCGTTCCCGATACGGTGCAGTTCCTGAACCGGCTCGAAAACGAAGACGAAGACTCGAGCATCGTGTTGCCGCCCGCCTTCGACGTGCAGGCTGTGAATATCCGCCTCGCAGCCGGAGGCGATGCCGTTGTCGCGGGCAACCTCACGGCCGACGCGCTGGCGGTCACGGCGGGTGATCGTGTCGATCTTTCCGATGCGGACATCAAGGTGGGCAGCGGCCGCTTCAACGATATTGCCGGCGACACCACGTTCCTTTCGCTGCTCGCGCTGGAAGGACTCACCGCGCCCGATGGCGGTCCGAACCTGCTCGTCCAGGGACAGGACGTGACGCTCGGCGACTTCGAGCTTGCTGGCGATTACCTGTTCATCAAGGCCGGCACGCTGGCGTTCAGCGGCACGGTCACGAGCGGCAATCCGAACCTGCTGGTGCAACTCGCGCCGCTCAATGCGGGTGCGGCAATGCACCTGACGCAATCCGGCACGCCCGGTTACAGCAACACAGGGCATCTCGGCCTCTTCGACGGCACCACCTTCGCGCTCGGCACGACCGCGAACACCGGCGATATGACCATCGCCGCCGACGGCGCCACCATCGACATCGGCGCGAGCAACCTGTTCGTGCTCACCACCGGAACGGTGACCGGGCTCGACAACGTGCTTTCGACCGGCGTGGTCAAGGATCTCGCGACGCTGATCGGCGGCGAATTTGAAGTTCCCCAGACCGATGAGATCGATACCTCGCAGAACCTCGTGCAGTCGCTGCGCGACGATTATGAACTCGACGACGGCGAGGATGACGAAGGCGACGAGGAAGGCGAAGACACCGATACGGATACCGGCACCGACGGCGACGAAGACGAACTCATCAGCCGCGACACGGTTGATGAAGAAATGATGTGCCAGTAATGAAGAACGGGAGCGGAACCATGCGCATGAAAGCCAACGTCCTGGCCGCCCTCCTGCTGGCGATCAGTTTTTCCTTGCCGGCAGTCGCTGCAACGGAGCATGCGGGCGGCATCACGCTGCTCACGGGGCGCGCGACAGCGGCCGGTGTGAGCGGAGATATCCGCCCGCTTGCAAAAGGCGGCGTGGTGTATCCCGGCGAGATGATCAACACCGGGCCGAACAGTTATCTCAACATCAAGTTCACCGATGGCGGCATGGTGCTGCTGCGGCCGAACAGCCGTTTCCAGATCGAGGAATACCGATATTCCGCAGCGGCAGAAACCGCGCAGGACGAACAAGGATCTTCGCCGAACGTCGAGGCCGAACCGGAAGGAAACGCATTCTTCCGTTTGCTCAAGGGCGGCTTCCGTGCGGTGACCGGACTGATCGGCAAGAATGATCGCGACAATTTCCGCGTGCGCACGCCGGTTGCGACGATCGGTATCCGCGGCACCGATTTCGAAGCGCGCTTGTGCAACGGCGACTGCTTCGACATCAGCCCGATGCCGCAAGACGGGCTTTACACCGGCGTGTTCGAAGGCGGCATCAACCTCACCAACGGCGCCGGCACTTTCGTGCGCGATGCAGGACAATACAGCTACGTTCCCGCCGTCAATCAACCGGCCGTGCCGCTGGCGAAACGTCCGAAAGCGCTGTCGCAGGATCCGATGCCGGATCCTGAAGCCTGCGATTGATGCACAAAACCTGTAGCCCGGATGAAATGAGCGCAGCGAATGGAATCCGGGTGCCGTGACGACCCCCGGATTCCGCTGCGCTTCATCCGGGCTACACTCGCTCTGAACACGCCGCGAACGATCTTCATCCGATGAGCAATCCACAAACGATTTCCGATTTGCCACTGCCGCCCGGCTACACCGCGCTCACACCCTTCAACCGCGAAAATTTCCGCGGGTTGGGTCGCAAGCGCGAGCAGCCTTTCGCATTCGCGCGCGACATGAACGCGCTGTATCTCACCGCCGTGGAATTTTTCCAGGCCGCGCGCCATTACCCGATCGTGTTCAGCCGCGACAGCAAGACCGGCGGTTTCGTGCCGGTGGCTATTGTCGGACTGGAAGACCGGCAGAACCTGCTCGTCGATAACGACGGACGCTGGATGACAGGACGTTACCTGCCCGCCTACGCGCGCCGCTGGCCGTTTTTTTCCGTGCCGCTCAAGGATGAACCCGAGCGCTCGCTGGTGTGCGTCGATCCCGCCGGTCTCGAAAAGACGGACGCACCATTCATCGATGCGAATGGTGATGCAACCAGCGCGTGGCAGGACGCGGAACGTCTCATCAACGACATGGAAGGCGCGCGCAGGCAGACGCAGGCAATGATCGAACAACTTGCGCGCCTTGAACTGCTGGAGCCGTTCGAGGCACACGCTGTCGCGCGTCGCGGCGGCAGTTTGCGGCTTGCGAACATGCATCGCGTCAACGAAGCGAAACTCAACGCGTTGCCGGAAAAGCAGATCAAGCAATTGATGACGAAAGGCGTACTGTCGCGCATTTATGCGCACTTGCTGTCGCTTGAAAATTTTCAGTTGTTGCTGGATCTGCGTCTTGAACGCGAACAGCACGAAGGAGAAGCGTGACGTGGGTGTTGAGATAAAACTGACGGATCGCGAGATTCCCGTCTCGCCAGTGTTCGTGGATTTCCTGGTGCATGTCGTCGAGAACAAGCCGTTCGACGATGCGAAATGGCATGACCAGCTCTCCGAGGAACTCAGCAACGAACACAGGCAAGTGATCGAGCAGGCGCGCGCGAACGCGGAGCGCGTCATGGGCACGGAAACCGGCCAGCGCTGCATTGGCCGCGCCTATCAGATATTTGTCGCGCTGCTGACCGGCAATCTCGAACTGGTGCGCGACTTCCAGCGGCGTTTTCATTTCATCAATATCATCGGCGTGCCGCGCAATGGCGGCTCGTATTTGACGAAAGAGGTGTATCGCGCACTCGGTTATGACCCGGAGAAAGTGCCGAACGTGATCGCGCACGACGGCTTTCCCGAAGCGGGACCGTTTCGTTTCGGTCCCGGCCACAATTCCTGGACCATGAGTCTCGCCACGATGGCGGAATTTCTCACCATGGTGGAAATCTGGTTTGGCAAGGCGAAGACCCACATGGGCAAGGTCGTCGTGCCGAAGAAATTGTTGAAAGGTTCCTACGCCGGCGGCTTCTTTCATCACGTGCTCGGCGAAGCGGTGGATCACATTTTCACCGTGCGGCATCCGGCGACATCCGCGATTTCCACCTACGAAAAATCCGGCGGCCTGCCGGAGAGCGGCAAGTTCACCGTGCGCGGCAATATCGAGGAATGGATACGGCGCGATCTCGCCTACACCGGCATCGACGCGCTCACCATGGATTATTTCGATGCGTATCTCCGCTACTGGGAGCAGTACCATTATTACGTCGCAACCACGGGCCTTTCCGCGAACCGCAACATCACCATCGTGCCTTATGGCGCCGAACACATGACCGCCGTCTCGCGCCGCTGGCACAACCGTTTCGAATCCGGACTCAAGCCGACGGAATTCAAGGTGTTCGACAAGCGCGACCGGCATCCGGAGTGGCTGCAACAGGCAGAACCTGTCGTGAAACGCGTGGCAGCCGTGTGGGAACGCGTGGGACTCACATTTCCGCATGACGAAGTCATGGAAGCGTGGTGATTCGTGGCGCGCGTCCTTTTGGCATGGGAGCTGGGCGCGGGCCTCGGACATCTTGTGCCGCTGGCCGCGATGGGCCGCGAGCTCACGCAGGCGGGACATGAATGCGCATACGTGCTGCGCGATCTCGGTCACGCGCACACCCTGCTCGACGTTCGACACACGCGTTTGTACCAGGCGCCCCTGTTGCTCCCGGCATGGCGCAACGGCGACATCGCGTGGACCTTTGCGGATATCCTCGCGAACATCGGCTACCGCAATCCCGCACCGCTCACCGGCCTGCTCGCCGCGTGGCGCGGAATCTACGCAGACTTCAAACCTGACCTGATCGTCTTCGATCACGCGCCCACCGCGCAGGCGGCTGCGCGCGGGCTGAACATTCCCACTGCCTTGCTTGCGCGCTCCGGCTTCACGATTCCTCCCGCGATCACACCGTTGCCGCGCGTGCGCCCGAGCGATGGCAATAGCAATGGCGGCAGCCGCGCGCAGGATCTCGAACGGGAAACCGCCGTAACACGCGTGCTGAACACCGCGCTCGAAAGCCTCGATATTCCGCCGCTGGAATTTGTCGGGCAGTTGTTCGATGCCGACGCGCGCGTCCTGCTCTCGCTGCCCGAACTCGATCCTTACGGACCGCGCGACGACGTGGAGTACTGGGGGCCGCTGGAACACGATGCGGGCGTTGCGCCCGAATGGCCGGCTGCGAACAGGCCGAAGATCTTTGCGTATTTGCGCGCTTTTCAGACACGCCCCGCACTGCTCGACACGCTGCGCGCGAGCGGCGCCTCCGTCGTCGCGCATTTCAGCGACATGGACGCCGCCGCGTGCGCGCAACAGTCGAGCAACACGATGAAAGTATCGCGGCAGATTATCGATATCCGCCGCGCATTGGCCGAATGCGATCTCGTTATCACGCACGGCGGCTCGCTCGTCGGCGCAGCACTCATCGCCGGAAAGCCGCTGCTGATGCTGCCGCTGCATCTCGAACAGCAGCTGACCGCATCTGCTGTCGAAACCCTGGGCGCCGGTCTCAGCGCACCGCGCCTCATGCCGGAAGGCATGCGCAACAAGCTCGAACGCTTGCTGCGCGAGCCGTCGTTCGGCGCAGCCGCGCGCGCCTTCGCGGCGCGCTATCCGCAATATCCGGCATCACTAGAGGGACGTTTCGCTGCGCTCGCGAAACGCCAGATCAAACAGTAGCGGTCATGCCTTGCCGCGACCGCCCGTCCGCCGCTCAAGCCACTGCGCTTCGAGTGCATCGAGCGCGCGTTCCTGCGCGAGGGGTTGATCGGTGAAAAACAACGCGAGTTCATTTGTATACACGTGAGCCACAGAAGAGGCGGCGGCCGCAGCGCTGGAGACCGCCGGGTCGTCGAGAATCAACGCGTCCAGGAATTCGGTCAGGCCGGCCAGATCCCGTGCGATCTTGCTTGGCCGCAGCGGCCAACTGCGAACTTTCATTTGTTTCATGGCGATCCTTGCCTACCCGTGACGGGGCAAAACAGAAAAAAAATGATGTATTTGAATTGCTGCTCGGAAGGTAGCAAAACGCAAAGGGCGAAAAAAGTTGCAACTGTCAACCATTTTTGTCGTGTGTCCAGTGTGTAGCCCGGATGAAGCCGCGCGACAGCGCGGCGAAATCCGGGGAGCGTAACCCCCGGATTTCGCTCCCTGCGGTCGCTGCATCCGGGCTACGCCTTCGCGCCACCTCGTCATTTGACACTCCCGCAAACCGGGGCGAACATCTCCGGCCTCTGAACCGCTCATCCCCGCGGAGGCCTCATGAAATCCTTGCGTTTACCGCTCCTTGTCGTCTTCGTTGCCCTGCTCGCGGCCTGTGCGAGCCAGGGCATGAAATCCGCCGCCAATAACGAAAACGCACAATTGCATGCACTGTTCGACGACTACTGGGAAACCTACCTGAGCGAGTTCCCGACGTCGGCGTCATACATCGGTGACCAGCGCTTCAATGACCGCTGGAGCGACATGAGCCTTGAGGCGCATGAACGGCGCAACGCGCTGTATCGCGGCTACCTGGAGCGCCTTGCGGCGATCGACCGCAGTGAGTTGTCCGAGCTTGACCAGACGAACTACGACCTTTTCAAGCGCGCGCTCGAAGGCGGTCTCGCGGATTACGCGAGCGGCAATTATTTGTTCCCGATGACGCAGAGCTACGGCGTGCAGCTTGCGTATGACACGGCGAGCCTCGTGAGTTTCGAGAACGAGGCGGACTACCGCGACTGGATCCTGCGACTTGAGCGTTACGGCGACTACGTGGATCAGAACATCGAGCTGTTGCAGAAAGGCATCGAGACAGGTTTCACGCAACCGGCGGTGATCACGAAGCTTTTGATCGAGCAGATCGAAGCACAGCGCGTCGATGATCCGGCGGCGAGCGACTACTACACGCCGTTCACGGAAATGCCGGACGCAATCCCCGAGGCGAAACAGGAAACCTTGCGTGACGCCGGGCTTGCCGCGATCCGCGACGTTGTGCTGCCCGCCTACGCGCGTTTCGAGAATTTCATGCGCGAGCAATACCTGCCCGCGGCGCGGCCGGCTGTCGGCGCGTGGTCCATGCCGGGCGGTCGCGAGTATTACGCGCAGCGCGTGAAGCACTACACCACCACGGATCTCACGCCCGAGGAAATCCACCAGATCGGTCTCAGGGAAGTGGCGCGCATTCGCGCCGAGATGGAGAAGATCATCGATGAGGTCGGATTCGAGGGCGATTTCCAGGCGTTCCTGGAATACCTGCGCACCGATCCGAAATTCTACTTCGAGGACCCGCAGGAACTGCTTGAGGCCTATCGCAACACGGCCAAGCGCATCGATCCCGAGCTGGTGAATCTCTTTCACATCATTCCGCGCACACCGTATGGCGTCACGCCGATTCCCGCACCGATCGCGCCTTACACCTACACGGCCTATTACAGCGGTCCGGCCGCCGACGGCACGCGCGCCGGTTATTTCTACGTGAACCTGTACCGGCCCGAAGTCCGCCCGAAATACGAGATCGAGGCGCTGACCATGCACGAATCCGTGCCTGGCCATCACTTCCAGATCGCGCGCGCCATGGAGCTCGGCAAGCTGCCGGATTTCCGCCGCTACGGCGAGTCGTACACGGCCTTCGTGGAAGGCTGGGCGCTGTACGCGGAGTCGCTGGGCGAGATGATCGGGCTTTACCAGGATCCGTATTCGAAGTTCGGCCAGCTCACCTATGAAATGTGGCGCGCGGTGCGGCTCGTAGTGGATACGGGCATGCATTACAAGGAATGGACGCGCGAGCAGGCGGTCGATTACTTCATGGCGAATGCCGCCAAGACCGAGAAGGACATCAATAACGAGATCGACCGCTACATCTCCTGGCCCGGCCAGGCGCTGGCGTACAAGATCGGCGAGCTGAAGATCAAGGAACTGCGCGCACGGGCCGAGGCAGCGCTGGGCGAGGATTTCGACCTCAAGGCCTTCCATGACGAGGTGCTGGGCGCGGGCGCGGTCCCGCTGGATGTGCTGGAAAGACGCATTGATGCGTGGATAACAGAGCAGAAACGGAATTGACGCGTAGGTTGGGGTGAGCGCAGCGAACCCCAACAAGACCGGCGTTGGGGTTCGGCTGTCGCCTTACCCCAACCTACCCAGCACGTTTTCCGCTTTTGATCGCATTTAGTGGCAAATAAAGGACGATTCCAATCAAATTACAGCTCGGACCTCGCTTCCGCCGGGTTTTCGCCCTCTACGGAGCGCTCCGGCGAACTGGTACAATACGCGCCCGTTTCGAGGTGAGATTTCATGGGTAAAGGCACCAAATACGTCGCCAAAACGCCGGACGAGAATGGCTACATCCCGTACACGGATGACGAGCACGCCGTCTGGAACGAGCTGATCACCCGGCAGATGCCGGTGGTCGAGAAATACGCCTGCGACGAGTATCTGAACGCCCTGGACCGCATGAATTTCTCCACCGACCGCATTCCCCAATGCGCGGATGTTTCAAAAGTGCTGAAAGAAGCCACCGGCTGGGAAGTCGCGCCGGTTCCCGCGCTGATTCCCTTCGGTGAGTTCTTCTCGCTGCTCGCGAACAAGCGTTTCCCGGCGGCATCGTTCATCCGCTCGCGCGAGGAAATGGATTACCTGCAGGAACCCGACATTTTCCACGAAGTTTTCGGACATACGCCGCTGTTGACCGATCAGCGTTTCGCCGATTTCACGCATGCCTACGGTCTTGCCGGCCTGAAAGCGCGCAAGGAAGACCGTTCCATGCTCGCGCGGCTGTACTGGTTCACCGTCGAGTTCGGCCTGATGAACACCGCGAAAGGCCTGAAGACCTACGGCGCGGGCATCGTTTCCTCGATGGGCGAGACGCCGTATTCGATCGAGAGCGACATTCCCGAACGCCGACCCTTTGATCCGGTGACAGCACTCAGGACGCCGTATCGCATCGACATCTACCAGACCGTGTATTACGTGATCGACAGCCTCGATGACCTGTTCAAGGTCTCGAACATGGATCTGTTCGCGCTGATCAATGAGGCGCGTGAAAAAGGCATGCTGGAGCCGACTTTCCCGCCACCGGAAGAAAACACGCCGAAGTGGGCGTAACCCGAACTCGAACAAGAAACGGAGAAATTCAATGACCGAACTCGTCGACAAGCACTGCGAACCCTGCGAGGGCGGCATCGCGCCGCTGACGCGCGAAGAAGCGGACCGCTACCTGAAAAAGATTGCGCCCGAATGGACGCTGTCGGACGACGCGAAGGAAATCCATCGCGAGTTCAAGTTCAAGGGCTTCCAGAAAACCATCGGTTTCGTGAACGCCATCGCCTGGATGGCGAACAACGAAGGCCATCACCCGGACATGGAAGTGGGCTGGGGCCGCGTGCTGATGAAGTGGTCCACGCACGCGATCGGTGGGCTGTCCGAGAATGATTTCATCTGCGCGGCGAAGACGGATCGGATTCACGACGGCAAATAATCGCCGAAGAGAACATCGCTGAAGAGAACAACGAAAACCCCGCTTCGGCGGGTTTTTCTTTTTCCACCCGCATATTCCGTGGGCAAATATCGGGCGTGGCCGGATCGCGCTTGCCGCGCCCGGCAAATAGATTGACGCCTCCCAAACCGAAACGGAGGTCGTCATGACAGATCAGGAAAACACGGCTGGATTCAACGTCTGGCTAACGATCAATGCGCTCCAGGGCATCACCGAAGCACTCTACCGCGAGCTCACGGAAGGCGCCGCATCCGAGGCGTCGTTCGATCGCCAGACGCACGCCACGCTCATCGGACTTTCCTACGCTGCGCGCCGCCTCGCGCGTGAGCTGAACGAATACTTCCGCGCCGCGAGCGAAGCGGGCCTCGAACTGCCCGAGATCATCAACGGCCAGTTCAAGGGCGTGGAAGATTCACCGCCCCCGCCCTACCGCAGCGTCAACTGATCCGTGATCCGCAAAGAAAAAAGGCCTCGCATACTGCGAGGCCTTTTTTCTTTGTGGAGCTGGAACCTGACGGCAGCACGCTTTGACTTGTCGACTATCGTGCAAGCCGCGGCAGGTCGCTGCGTATTCCCATCGCCTGGCGCATCACCGCCTGCTTCACTGGCCCCGCGCGATTGAATACGCGGAAACCGAAGTTGCGCAAGCCGGACACCAGCGAGTTGTCGTTGTGAAACAGGCGATGAAAGCCGTCCATCGCCCATTCCGTTGCGAGGTTGTCGCCGCGCCGCCAGCGTTCGTAGCGGCGCAGTATCCGCGGCTGACCAAAATCGCGATCCTCGTCGCGCGCCTCCATCAGCGTTTCCACGAGTGCAGCGGCATCGAGGAAGCCGAGATTCGCGCCCTGCCCCGCCAATGGATGCACGACATGCGCGGCGTCACCGATCAATACCGCGCGCGGCGCAACGTAGGTGTCGGCGTGCAGCCGGCGCAACGGAAACGCGCCGCGCTTGCCGCATTCGGTGATCTGGCCCAGCACGCCTTCACTCGCGATTGCCAATGCCGCACAGAATTCGCTGTCAGTGAGCGTCATGAGACGCGCCGCTTCGGCGTCGTCAACGGACCAGACAATGGAAATGCGGCCGTCCGATAAAGGCAGGAACGCCAGCGGTCCGGTCGGGAGGAAACGCTGTCGCGCGGTTTCGTTATGCGGTTTTTCCGTGCGGATGACGCAGACGATGCCCTGCTGATCGTAATTCGCGGCCGTGACGTTGATGCCGAACTGCTCACGCAAGGGCGAGGCCGCGCCATCGGCCGCAACAACCAGCTTCGCGCGCAGGCGGCGTTCGTCGGAAAGCACGACATCGGCGCATGTCGCGTGCGCAGTAACCTGCGTGACCGTCGCGGGCGAAAAGATGTCGGCGTCCTCTTCCGTGCCGAGGCGCTGCCACAACGCGGATTGCACGAGGCGATTCTCGACGATGTGACCAAGACAGGCTTCGCCAAGATCGGCGGCATCGAAATGCACATGACCGCCGCCGCCGGAATCCCACACGTGCATCTCGCGGTACGGACTCACGCGCACGGCCGCAATGGCGTCCCAGACGCCCAGGTTGCGCAGAAGCCGCTCAGAAGCGCGTGAGAGCGCTGAGACGCGCAATTCCGGCGGATCATCTTTCTGCATTGGATGCGGCACGTGACGATCCACCAGCGCGACACGGAAACGTTTGCGCGCGAATGCAAGCGCGCAGGCCGCACCGATCATGCCGCCGCCGGCGACGACGACATCGAATGCATTCGCAGGTTCACTGGCCAGTCTGTTGGCGTTCATAGCGGCAACCCCCTTGCGAGTCGCGGCAGTTTGCCGGCACGCCCCATGGCGTGCCGTGAAAATTCGCGGCGCAATCCCGGAAACAGATCCATGCCCAGCAGGCCGAGTCCGCGCGCGTGCGCCGCGAGACCGAACGGAATGCCGAACAGGCGGTTCAGCAGGTCGGTGAACGCAACCACGTTGCGCTGATCGCGACGGCGCCAGCGTGCATATTCGTCCAGCGCATCCACAGCACCGGGATCATCGGCATTCGCGGCGATGACTTCCGCGAGCACCGCAACGTCGCGCAGGGAAAGATTGAAACCTTGTCCTGCGATCGGATGCAGGCTGTGCGCGGCGTTGCCGAGAATCACGGCGCGATCCGCGACCTGTCGCTCGGCGGTGACCAGCGCGAGCGGGTACGTGTCTCGCCTGCCTGCGCGCTGCAAGGCACCGAGCCGCGTGCAGAAGCGCTTCTGTACGCGCGCGAGGAACGCCGCGTCATCCAGTGCCATCACGTCCTCGACAATGTCGCTGCGTTCAACCAGCACCAGCGCGGCGCGTCTTGCGCCCAACGGCAGCAGTGCCATCGGTCCTTCCGGCGTGAAGCGCTCGAACGCGACGTTTCCGTGATCGCGTTCCGTTTCCAGGTTGCATACGATGGCGGACTGGCCGTAATTCCAGCGGCGCGCGCTGATGCCCAGCATGTCGCGCAGCGGCGAGCGCGCACCGTCCGCGACCACCAGCAGTCTTGCAGTGATCTGGTGCTGCTTCTCGCCGGATTCAATATCCGCGGTGATGCATTCCTTGTCCTGTTGAATTCCCGTGACTTTCGCGGGTGAGAGGAACTCGACATTCGCCGCGTCCTGCATGCTCGAAACAAGCACGCGGCCCAGCGCGCGATTGGGAATGACATAACCCAGCGCCGGCAGGTTTTCTTCCATGGCGTGCAATCGCGTCACGCCAAAACGGCGCTGCTGCGAGACGTGAACGTGCTCGATCGGATATGCGTCTTCGGCGAGTGCGGCCCAGGCATCCAGTGCTTCGAGAATGCGCCGGCTGGTCCACGCCAGCGCTGTTGAACGATCATCGAAACTCGGTTGGCTGGGCGCACGCTGCGGCACGGCTTCGACCACCGTGACACGGATGCCGGTTGAACGGAGCGCTGCGGCGAGCGCGGCGCCAACCATGCCGCCGCCTGCGATGAGAATGTCTGTCTCGGTTCGCATTTCAGTCTGTCATGAAGCCGTCATGAACAACTCGATGTCGGCGGCTTCTTTCACAAGTCCCTTGCTCAACACCTCGGGCGCACCTTTCGTCACCAGCACGTCGTCTTCAATGCGAATGCCGATATCCCACCATTTTTTTGCAACGCCTTCCATGCCTGCCGGAATGTAGATACCGGGCTCGACCGTCATCACCATGCCGGGTTCGAGTTCACGCCACTTCTCGCCGACCTTGTAGTCGCCGACATCGTGCACATCGAGACCGAGCCAGTGACCGGTCCTGTGCATGTAGAACGGTCGATAGGCGCCATCCCTGACGAGCTGCGACACGCGGCCTTCGAGCAGGCCGAGTTTCACCAGGCCCTGCGTGATGACTTTCACGGCGGCCTCGTGCGTTTCGTTCCAGTGCGCGCCCGGCCGCGCCTTTTCGATCGCGGCGTACTGCGCATCAAGCACGATGTCGTACAACGCGCGCTGCTCAGGCGAGAATTTTCCGTTGACCGGATAGGTGCGCGTCACGTCCGAGGCGTAATTCTCGAACTCGCAACCGGCATCCACCAGCAGCAGCTCACCGTCGTTCAGCACGCGATCGTTTTCAACGTAATGCAGGATGCAGCCATTCGCGCCACCACCGACGATGCTCGGATACGCGGGCGTGCCGCCGTTGCGGCGAAACTCGTGCAACAATTCCGCTTCGATCTCCCATTCCATCATGCCGGGTTTCACCGTGCGCATGCCGCGCTCGTGCGCGGTCACCGAAATCTGCGCGGCCCGGCGCATGGATTTCAGTTCCGCGGGCGATTTGTAAAGCCTGAGATCGTGCAGGAAAGGATCCAGCGAGACGAATTCATGCGGCGTGCGCGCTTCGGATTTCAGTTGCTCGCGCAAGCGCTTCACCCAGCCGATGACGCGCTGATCGAAATCCGGATGCGCGCCCATCGTGTAATGCACGCGCTCGCGGTTCTCCATCAGGCCGGGAAGAATCTCGTCGATGTCGTCGATGGGGAACGCATCATCCGCACCGTAGGTTTCCACGGCGCCTTCCTGGCCCGCGCGCCGTCCGTGCCAGGTTTCCTTTTCCGGATCGCGCTCGCGCGTGAAAAGAATGTACTCCGCCGCCTTGCGGCCGGGCACGAGCACGGCGACGGCCTCGGGTTCGGGAAAACCAGTGAGATAAAAGAAATCGGAATCCTGGCGGAAGGGATAGTGCGTGTCGCGGTTGCGAATCTTCTCGGGCGCGGACGCGATGATGGCGATGCCGTCCTCGCCCATCATGCGCATCAGTTGCCGGCGACGCTTGGTGAATTCACGGACGGAGTCGTTCACGTCGCTCCCCTCAATGCACGCCGGGCGGCGCGCGAAACTGCGAGGCGCGCGGCGGATTGAGTTCGTCATGCACGAGCTGCGTGCCGACGCGCAGGTATTCGGACAACTCCATGAACGCGAGCTCGTCCTCTTCCGCGTTCTCGCTCAACGCCAGGTTACCGCGGCCGATATCCGCGAAATCGCGCAGCACTTCGGCGACATCCTGCGGCAATTTTTCGAAGCTCTCGATCTCAGCGAGACCAAGGCCATACATGAAACCATCGCACCACTGGGTCAGCGCTTCGACGCGATCGCCGATCGCGATGTTCGATTCGGGTAACAGCGGTTCGAAATCGAACGACTGGCCGACAAGCGATTCATGCGTTTCATTCCAGAGTGAATCGAGCAGACGGCGGCATTCGATCACGGCGGAAGCGGCGGGATCAGTGTCTTCCAGCGTCTGCGCGAGCCATTGCTGTTTCAGGCCTGCCTTGCCCGCAGAAATCAGCGCGCACAGCGTGCCGTGGCATTCAGACGCATCGACGAGCACGTTCGCGCGCCGCAGGGCGTCCTCGGTCTGATCAAAAGTGGGAAGGGTCACGAATCGAACCTTGAAAAGTGTGTCCTGTCACATCGTAACACCGCGCGCATTTTCCTCCCAAGCCTTGCAATTGACCGACTTTCCGGGCGGCTCTATAGTTCCCGCATGCCGAACGAACCCGCTTTCAAACAGGAACTCAAGCGCCTGGAAGAACGCCTGCAGGAAGTGCTCGACCTGTGCGGCCGCCTGCAGGAAGAAAATCTTTCGCTGCGCGAAAGCCAGGAGCAGCTGGTCGCCGAAAAGGCGAACCTCGTCCAGCGCAACGAACAGGTGAAAACGCGCGTCGAGCACATCGTCACGCGCCTGAAATCACTGGAGCAGAGTTCATGAGCGCGTCCACCTCCGTCACCGTCCGGATTCTCGACAAGGAATACCAGGTCGCCTGCCCGGAAGAAGAACGCGCCGCATTGCTGCAATCCGCCGACATGCTCAACGGGCGCATGAAGGAAATTCGCGACAGCGGCAAGGTCGTCGGCCTGGATCGCATGGCCGTGATGGTCGCGCTGAATCTCGCCAACGAACTCCTGCAATTGCGTGAATCGTTCGATGAAATCGATAGCGAAGTCGGCACGCGCGCGCGCGAAATGCGCAGCCGCATGGATGCCGTTCTTGGCGCGGTGCGGCAGTTCGAATTCTGAAACAGGTGGTTTCCCGCCCTTTCAAACATCCCTGAATGAAGTGATATCATGCATGCGTCCGGTCAGTCATGACCGACCCTGTCAGTGGCATCTCCTGCGGTGTTCGAAACGGGCTGGGGTACCCTCAGAGCCTAATTGAAACCCCTGGAACTCTTCGCCGGGATAGCGGTGCGCAAGTCCACCTTCGAGTGGAAAGCCTGAAGCATCACGGTGAGTTCCACCTGAACCATAGGTTCTAGGGCGAAAGTTCGTTACGGCACAGGCGGGAGATGTCTCTTATTTCATGAGCGGGACGAGCGAGCACAGGAAAGCGCGAAACGACATTCGCCGTCTCATGCGCGAACGCCGGCGCAATCTCGACAGCGACGAGATGCGCCGCGCATCCGAGCAACTTTGCAAACGCCTGTTCACCCTTCCCCGCCTGCATCGAATCCGCAATCTCGCGGCGTATCTCACCGTTCAGAATGAAATCCCGCTTGATCCTGTCATCGAGACAGCGTGGTCATTGAACATTCCCGTTTACCTGCCCTGCCTGCGCGGTGAACGCATGGAATTCCGCCGTTACACGCCTGATTCGTCACTGCGGCGCAATCGTTTTGGCATTCCCGAGCCTGAAATCGTGCAAGGCGCGCGCATCAACGCAAAGTTCCTGGACACCGTGCTCACGCCGCTGCTTGCCTTCGATGAAGCAGGCGGACGCCTCGGCACCGGTGGCGGTTTCTACGATCGCACTTTCGAATTCCTGCGCGAACGAAATTACTGGAAACGCCCCACCTTGATCGGTGTGGCGTACGAATTTCAGTGCGTACCGGCGCTGCCGCTCGCCGAGTGGGACGTTCCATTGCACGCCGTCGTGACCGACGCCGCGACGCGCACATTCCGCACAGACAAGGAGAATCCTGCATGCACTACTGGCTGATGAAGTCGGAACCCGACGTGTTCGGCATCGATGACCTGAAAAAATGCGGCGCGAAGGGCTCTCATTGGGACGGCGTGCGAAATTACCAGGCGCGCAACTTCATGCGCGAGATGTCCGTCGGCGACCAGGTCCTGTTCTATCACTCGAATTGCGAGCCGCCCGGCATTGCAGGCACCGCGAAGGTTATTCGCGAGGCGTATCCCGATCACACCGCGTTTGATCCCGAAGATCCGCACTTCGATCCGAAGAGTGATCCCGCGAAACCGCGCTGGGAGATGGTCGACGTCGCGTTCGTGCAGCGGTTCGGGCGCGTCGTTGAACTCGCCGAGATGCGCGCGAACAAGGCGCTCGCGGACATGCTCGTGCTTCGCAAGGGCAATCGTCTGTCCATCACGCCCGTTACGAAAAAGGAATGGACGGCGATACTGCGAATGGCAGACGCGACGTAACGCATACGGTGTGAATGACAACGACACACGTTCGAACAGCGCCGCGATACAAACATCCAACGTGATTTCCAAAGTGTGATTGTCGGAATCAAAACACCACTGCAATGAAAAATTTTGCCATTGGTGGAAATTTGACTTTTCTGATATATACTCAACTCCGAGTGATCGGTCACTTTGGGAGGATCAACTATGGCTGCTAAAAAGAAAGCCACTGCAAAGAAGAAAACCGCCGCGAAGAAAAAGCGGGTGGTTCGTAAAAAGTCCACAGCAAAGAAAAAGACTGCCGCGAAGAAAAAGCCAGCAGTCCGCCGGAAAAAGAAAGCCGGCGCGAAGAAGAAGAAAGCCGGTGCCAAGCGCAAGAAGGCTGGCGCCAAGAAGAAAAAAGCCGGTGCTAAGAAAAAGAAGGCCGGTGCGAAGAAGAAAAAAGCTGGCGCTAAGAAGAAAAAGGCCGGTGCCAAGAAGAAGAAAGCTGGCGCAAAGAAGAAGAAAGCCGGTGCCAAGCGCAAGAAGGCTGGCGCCAAGAAGAAGACCGCTGCGAAGCGGAAAAAGACAGCTTCCCGGCGCAAGAAGACGGCTTCAAAGTCGTAATTCTGTCGGATGGCATTGGAAAGGCCCGGTATTTACCGGGCCTTTTCTTTTGCGCGTCCCTCAAGGGAGAATGACGGACAGAAAGAATTCATCCATTCGATCAGAGGAAACCACGACTGCCATGAGCTCCGATGACAAGAAGCGCGCCACCGCCGTTGCCGCCCTCGATTACCTCGATGACGCACGCGTCATCGGTGTCGGAACAGGCTCTACCGTCAATCATTTCATCGATGCGCTCGCCGGCATTCGCACTCGCATCGAAGGCGCCGTTTCCAGTTCCGAGGCATCGACCGAACGCCTGAAGAAGGCCGGCATCCCGGTATTCGACCTCAACGGCACGGGCGACCTGGATGTGTATGTCGATGGTGCCGACGAAGCCACACGCCATTTGCAACTCATCAAGGGTGGCGGCGGTGCATTGACCCGCGAGAAGATCATTGCGGCAGCGAGCCGTCGCTTCGTCTGCATCGCCGATGACAGCAAGCTCGTTGACGTGCTCGGCACGTTCCCGCTGCCGGTGGAAGTCATTCCGATGGCGCGCAGTCTCGTCGCGCGGAAACTGGCCGCGCTTGGCGGCCGGCCCGCCCTGCGCGAAGGATTCACGACTGACAACGGCAATGAGATTCTCGATGTTCACAACCTCGAGATTCTCGAGCCCGCGAAACTGGAATCGCGGATCAATGACATTCCCGGCGTCGTGACCTGCGGAATTTTCGCCATTCGTCCGGCGGATGTGTTGCTGCTGGGAAGTGATAGCGGCGTGAAGGAATTGAAGCCGTGAACGAACTGTTTCCCGATGCGAGTCCGAGTCGCGTGAACGATGCCAGGCGATTGAATGCCCTGTGGCACAGCATGCTCCCGGGCGCGATCGTCATGATTATGATGGGCTTGTACACGTGGACGCGCGTTGGAACCTACGTGCCACCCGTCGTCGAGGAATCCGTCGCGGCATACCTGCCGATGATTCTCGGAGCCGGCCTGTTTTTCGGCATCGGGTTCGCAATTTTCCTGAAGTCGCGCCTGCCCGCGCTGGTTGCGGGAAACGCCGCCAGCCAACCGTTTCAACGTGTCAGCGCCGCGATGTTCACGCTGGCGGGTGCGGCGGACATGCCGGCATTCGTCGGCATCGGCGTTTACCTGATGAATCCCATGGATTGGCTCGCACTCGCGATCGTGTTCTATGCGTTCGCTGCGGGCATCGTGTTCAAGCCCGATTTCGGTGCATTGCTTGCGATTGAAAGGCGCGACGTCTGAATGCGAATGAAGATGACAGTGCTTCGAGGAGTGTGGATGTAATTGGCGCAGCGGTTGAACCGGAGAAATTTCCCTCGATCCCTTGTCTCAAGTCCTGGATCCGATGGACCAGGACTGATCGTCTCTCTCGCTACCGCTCGCGACCCGGTCCGCTCCATGAATCGAGATGAATCTCGATTCATGGAGCGTCGAACGAAGGTCCGAATCCAGGAACCCCGCAGAAAAAAATGAAAAGGCCCCAGTTCTTGCAGAACCGGGGCCTTTTCATTTTTGGCTGGGGGACCAGGATTGTCGCCGCCCTCCGGGACGGCGATCCCTCGCTGCGCTCGGGACCACTCGCTACGCTCGTGTCCTGTGGCGTGAAAGTCATTCGAAACAAAGACGCTGATGGCGCCACAGTCGAACGGAGAACCGAAGCCAGGAACCCCAGCCAAATAAAAACCCCTCGCGCTTGCGCGAGGGGTTTTTATTTGGCTGGGGGACCAGGATTCGAACCTGGATTGACGGAGTCAGAGTCCGTAGTCCTACCGTTAGACGATCCCCCAAGTGCGATCGGGCAGGAAAGCGCCCGACAGATCAGCGCTTGGAGAACTGCGGACGGCGACGCGCCTTGTGCAGGCCGACCTTCTTGCGTTCGACTTCGCGGGCATCGCGAGTGACGAAACCAGCCTTGCGCAGCGGCGGGCGCAGGGTCTCGTCGTATTCCATCAGGGCGCGGGTCAAGCCGTGGCGAATCGCGCCAGCCTGGCCGGTGTTGCCACCGCCTTCAACGGTCACGATCACGTCGAACTTGTCGGTCATATTGGCCAGCTCCAGCGGCTGGCGAACGATCATGCGCGACGTTTCGCGACCGAAGAATTCGTCCAGCGGGCGGCCGTTGACGACGATATTGCCCGAGCCCGAACGCAAGAAGACGCGTGCGGTGGAGGACTTGCGGCGGCCGGTTCCGTAATTCTGAGTGATTGCCATCTACTTTGTTTCCTGTTCGACGCCTGGCGCCGACTGTGGGTCAGATTTCCAGCGCCTGGGGCTGCTGCGCCGTGTGATTGTGTTCCGGCCCCGCGAAGACCTTGAGCTTGCGATACATCGCGCGGCCCAGCGGGTTCTTCGGCAGCATGCCCTTCACGGCCAGTTCGATCACCTGCTCCGGGCGCTTTTCGATCATTTCACGCAGCGACGCGGATTTCAGGTTACCGATGTAGCCCGTGTGGCGGTAATAGGTCTTGTCTTCCATCTTGTTGCCGGTGACGTGGATCTTCTCCGCGTTCACGACAACGATGTAGTCACCCGTATCGACATGCGGGGTGTATTCCGGCTTGTGCTTGCCGCGCAGGCGCTTGGCGATTTCGGAAGCCAGGCGGCCCAGGGTCTTGCCGTCGG
>DASVDI010000003.1:0-16404 GCA_036381175.1 Gammaproteobacteria bacterium | reverse complement strand
CTCGCCGAACTCCGTGTCAACGCGCTGCTCGCCGATGCGCTCGACCGACTGCTCCTTCTCCAGGCGATAACGAATGAGATCGGCAATCGTGCCGATCTTGAGGCCGTGCGTGTCCGCGAACTTTTCCAGGTCCGGCAGGCGCGCCATGGAACCATCGTCATTCAATATTTCGACAATCACCGCGGCCGGCTCGAAGCCCGCAAGCCGCGCGAGATCGCAACCGGCCTCGGTGTGTCCGGCGCGCGAGAGCACGCCGCCCGGTTGCGCCATCAGCGGAAAGATATGGCCGGGCTGTTTCAGGTCTTCAGGACGCGCATCCTTCTTCACTGCCGTGCGCACCGTGTGCGCGCGATCGTGCGCGGAAATACCGGTGGTGACGCCCTCGGCGGCTTCGATCGACAGCGTGAAATTCGTCGCCAGCTGCTCGTTCGTTTCCGTCACCATCAGCGGCAGGCGCAACTGCCGGCAGCGATCCTGCGTCACCGTCAGGCAGATGAGGCCGCGTCCGTTGCGTGCCATGAAGTTGATGTCTTCCGGTCGCACCATGGACGCCGCCATGATGAGATCACCTTCATTCTCGCGATCCTCGTCATCCATCATGATGACCATCTTGCCGTTCCTGATGTCTTCGAGAATGTCTTCGATCTTGTGCATCATTTTCCTCGCATTCGCGATCATTAGTTCGTGTAGGGCGAATCAGCGCACTTCGCCAAGCAATCTTTCGAGATAACGCGCCACCACATCGACTTCCAGGTTCACCTTGTCGCCGATGTTGCGTGAACCCAGGTTCGTCACGTCCAGCGTATGCGGCACGATATTCACATCGAAACGTGATGCATCGACGCCGTTCACGGTGAGACTGATGCCATCAATGCAAATAGAACCTTTGCGCGCGATGTATTTCGCGAGTTTCGCCGGCGCTTCGAACACGAAACGCCAGGAACGCGCATCCTGTTTCTTCTCGATGAGCACGCCGACGCCATCGACATGTCCGCTGACCATGTGTCCGCCGAGCCGGTCGCCGGCTGCAAGCGCCGGTTCGAGATTCACCTTGTCATTCCTTTCAAGCGAACCCAGCGCTGTGTGATCCAGCGTTTCACGTGACACGTCCGCGACGAGATGCGTATCAGCGGGTTGGATCGCTGTCAGGCACACGCCGTTCACCGCGATGCTTTCGCCGATGACGAAACCCTTCCCGGCGAGATCACCCAGCGCGACACGCAGGCGAACGTCACCGTCGCGTGCGTCGATGCTTTCGACCGTTCCGAGTGCCTGGATGATTCCGGTAAACATCTAAACTCCTGAAGTGCGCGTAGGTTGGGGTGAGCGTAGCGAACCCCAACATCATTCAGCCGTTGGGGTTCGCGGTGCTCACCCCAACTTGCGAACCAGCGTCAAACGAAGATCGTCGCCAATCTGGCGCACATCACGCAGCTTTAATTCCAGCCGATCGGAAAGTTTCTCCAGCCCCGGCAGCGTCACCAGCGGCCGCGCTTCGTGGCCAAGCAACACGGGCGCCTGGTAAACAATCATCTCGTCCGCGAGACCGCGTGCAAGAAACTGTCCCGCCAACGTTGCGCCGGCTTCCACGAGCACATCGTTGTGTTCCAGTTCGCCGAGCCGCGCGAGCACGGCTTCCAGCAGCAACGCATTCGCATCGTCATCCTGCACGATTTCGACGACCGCGCCGGCGGATTCCAGTGCCGCGCGGCGTTTCGAATCATTGCTGCAAGTGAAAATTCGCGTCGTACCCGGCAGCGACAACATTTTCGCATTCACTGGTGTGCGCAGACGCGGATCAAGAACGATTCGCTCCGGCTGGCGCGACATCTCCGGCAGCCGCACGTCAAGCCCCGGATCATCCGCGAGCACTGTTCCGATGCCGGTGACAATACCCGAACTTTCCGCGCGCAATCGCTGCACATCGGCACGCGCCGCATCGCCCGTGATCCATTTCGATTCACCCGATGCCATCGCTGTTCGGCCATCCAGGCTCGCCGCGAGCTTCACGCGCACGCGCGGGCGGCCTTCCGTCATGCGCTGGATGAAACCGAAGTTCAGCTCACGCGCAGCAAAACCCAGCAACCCTTCTTCCACCTGCACGTCTTCGGCGCGCAAACGGTCCAGTCCTTGCCCGGCAACACGCGGATTCGGATCCGTCATCGCCGCGACGATACGCGCAATTCCCGCGTGCACCAGCGCATCCGCGCAGGGCGGTGTGCGGCCGTGATGACTGCACGGCTCTAGCGTCACGTAAGCCGTCGCACCGCGCGCCTTTTCACCGGCCACCTCGAGTGCGCGCACTTCGGCATGCGCTTCCCCCGCGACCGCATGAAAACCTTCGCCGACAACGTCTCCGTCTTTCACGATCACACAGCCGACGCGCGGATTCGGATGCGCGGTGTACCAGCCACGACGCGCGAGTTCGAGCGCGCGGGACATGTGCTTGTGATCGTCGATGGAAAACATGAGATTGCCGGCAGAAGGAAGAAGAAAGAAGGGAGAAGAAGGCGAAACTGCTGATCTTCTCCCTTCTCACTTCTTCCTTCTCACTTTTTCTCCTCGTCGGAAGGAAGCAACGAAATCTGGTGCTTTTTCAACGCTTCTTCCAGCGGCCGTTTTTCCAGCCGCTCGATTTCCTCGCGAAACGCGTTCACGTCCTCGAAGCTGCGATACACGGATGCGAAACGCACGAAGGCGACCTGGTCGAGTTCCTGCAATTCCTGCATCACCCATTCGCCAACCTGGCGCGATTTCACTTCGCGCTCGCCCGCCGCGCGCAGCTTGTGGGTGATGCGCGCGATCGCCGCTTCCACGGCTTCCATTCCTACGGGACGTTTTTCCAGCGCGCGCATCAGGCCGGTGCGCAATTTGTTTTCATCGAATGGCTGGCGAACGCCATCGGACTTGATGATGCGCGGCATGACGAGTTCCGCGCTCTCGAACGTCGTGAAACGTTCGCTGCAACGCATGCACTCGCGGCGCCGGCGCACCTGGCTGCCCTCGCTTGCCAAACGCGAGTCGATGACCTTCGTCTCCTCGTGTTCGCAGAACGGACAATGCATGCGTTACCTCAGATCGAGAACGTCATCGTTTCCGGATAGACGGGGAAACGTCCGCACAGCTCGAGCACTTTTTCGCGCGTCGCGTCGATGACTGATTCGTTGCCGATGTCATCCAGCACATCCGCGATCCAGCCCGCGACTTCGACGATTTCCTTTTCCTTGAATCCGCGCGTCGTTGACGCGGGTGTGCCGATGCGCAAACCCGACGTGACGAACGGCGACTGCGGATCGTTCGGCACGGTGTTCTTGTTCACGGTGATGTTCGCGCGGCCGAGCGCGGCATCCGCGTCCTTGCCGGTCATGCCCTTGTCGATGAGATCAAGCAAAAACAAATGATTGTCCGTGCCGCCGCAGACAATCCGGTAGCCGCGATCCTGCAAAGCCTTCGCCATGGCGCGCGCGTTGACGACAACCTGCTTCTGGTATTCCTTGAATTCCGGTTGCAGCGCTTCTGCAAACGCAACGGCTTTCGCCGCGATGACATGCATCAGCGGTCCGCCCTGCGTGCCGGGAAACACCAGCGACTGGAATTTCTTTTCGATGTCGGGATTGGATTTCGCGAGGATGATGCCGCCGCGCGGACCGCGCAGCGTCTTGTGCGTGGTCGAGGTGACGGCGTGCGCGTGCGGCACCGGGTTCGGATATTCACCTGCCGCAACGAGTCCCGCGACATGCGCCATGTCGACGACGAGATAAGCACCGACGTCATCCGCGATCGCACGAAATTTTGCCCAGTCCATGATGCGCGAGTACGCGGAGAAACCCGCGACAATCACTTTCGGTCTGTGCTCGTTCGCCAACTGCGCAATCTGGTCGTAATCCAGTTCGCCGGTTTCGGTATTGATGCCGTACTGAACCGCATTGAACAACTTTCCGGAGAAATTCGGCTTCGCGCCGTGCGTGAGATGGCCGCCATGATCGAGGCTCATGCCGAGCAGCGTGTCGCCCGCCTTCATCAGTGCCATGAATACCGCCGCGTTCGCCTGCGAACCGGAATGCGGCTGCACGTTGGCGTAATCCGCGCCGAAAAGTTTTTTCACGCGCTCGATGGCGAGATTTTCCGCCACATCCACGAACTCGCAGCCGCCGTAATAGCGCTTGCCGGGATAGCCCTCGGCGTACTTGTTGGTCAGCACCGAACCCTGCGCGGCAAGCACGCGGGGAGACGCGTAATTTTCCGAGGCGATGAGCTCGATGTGGTCTTCCTGCCGGCGGCGCTCGGCCTGCATGGCGTCGAACAGGGCGTCGTCGAACCCCTGGATGGTCATGTCCTGGCGGTACATCTGGCGGCTCTCCTCTAGGTCCGGCCGACCTCTGGTCGTGGTCCGGAAAGGCCCCGGGACGCGCCCGGGAGAACGAATGCAAGCGGCTGAAGAAGCGTCGCATTGTACCCGAATGCCCCGGGCGGGACAGGCCGCGCGAGCGGTGGCCGCGCGCGAAACGCGGGTATCCAGCCGATAGCAAGCCGCGGACACGACTGCTATTTCTCTTCAGATCAAAGGCAACGCGGCTTTCAAAATGGCGCTGAAGGATATCGAAGCGGTTGACCACTCGCTGGAACTGGATGAGGCGCATTGGCTCCATGTCTGGATCTGGCGCCTTCA
Source organism: Gammaproteobacteria bacterium (assembly GCA_036381175.1). Classification (GTDB taxonomy): domain Bacteria; phylum Pseudomonadota; class Gammaproteobacteria; order Natronospirales; family JAJUFS01; genus JAJUFS01. The sequence continues at coordinate 11,735 of DASVDI010000003.1, read as the reverse complement.
GTACGTCTTCATCGCGCTGGTTATCGTGATCGCGGGCCTGAGCATCGCGGGCCTGTTCGGCGGCGGCTGGCTCAGCCGAACCGAGGCAAGCAGTGACGGTGCGAGCGTCGTTTACCAGCGATTCATGCGATACGGCAACGAAACCGTGCTGGAAGCCAGGCTCCCGGCCGGCAACGGCAGTATCACGATTCCGCTCGAGTACTTCGGGCGCCTCAAGCTCAACACCGTGGTGCCGCAGCCGCAAGCGCAGCGCATCCAGGGAAACCGGGTCGTGTTCGAATTCGGTGCGACCGGAGAGTCCGTCGTGCGATTCCACCTCCTGCCGCTGGAACCCGGCGCCTCGGAGGCCGGCATCGGCGTCGGTAATGCGTCGTTCACCGTTTCCCAGTTCACCTGGCCCTGATATGGATCCCGTTTTCCGCGCAATCGCCGTTTACTTTTTCCTGATGCTGGTTTTCAGGATCCTCGGCAAGCGCAGTCTTTCGCAGATCACCTCGTTCGATTTCCTGCTGTTGCTGATCGTGGGTGAGGCCACGCAGCAGGCCTTGCTGGGGGATGATTATTCCATCACCAATGCGGTGCTGGTGATCATCGTGCTGGTCGGTGTCGATTACCTGCTCGCCATGATCAAGGAACACTCCCGCCGGATCGAACGAATCGTCGAAGGCGCACCGCTGATCGTGATCGCGGATGGCAAGGTGCTGGAGACGCGCATCAAGCGCGCCGGGCTCGACGAAGACGACGTCATGAAGGCCGCCAGGCTCAAGCATGGCCTCGAACGCATCGAGCAGATCAAGTACGCCATCCAGGAACGCGACGGGAAGGTTTCGATCATTCCGTACGGGAAGTAATAAAAAAGAAAATCGCTCCCCGGCCCTCCCTTTGAAAAAGGGAGGGAGCACTTCGTTCAGCATTTCCGAAATCTGAAATGTTGATTCTTGCGACGCGTAACCGGATAGAAACGCGACGACAGAAAAAATCCCTCCCCGGTCCTCCCTTTGGAAAAGGGAGGGCGTGCTTCGTTCGGTATTGTAGAAATCCGGAATATTGATTCTTGCGATAGTGACGACGAAGAAAGCCCCCTCTGAAAAAGGGGGCCGCTGCGCGAAGCACAGCGGGGGGATTTTCGCGTTCGTCCGAGGAAAGACGCTTACAACAACGCGCCGACGACCGCCGTCCACGCCGCCGCCAGGTTCGGCCGGTTGTAACCGCCGCCACCCAGCGCAAGCAATCGTCCACCCGCGTGCTTTTCGGCAAGTGCAACAAGTCGCGCGGCAGCGAAACCGTGATCGCCTGCTGTGAGTTCAAGCGCGGTCAGCGGATCATTCGCCAGTGAATCCGCGCCACACTGGAGAATCACGAATTCGGGTTGGGCGGAATCGAGGAAGGCTTCAACATCATTCCACGCCTTGCGGAAATCATCGCTGCCCGCGCCCGCCGGCAGCGGCAAATTCAGCTTCGTTCCGATCGCCTCACCCTTGCCGGTTTCGTTCGCATGACCCGTTCCCGGGTACAGCGTGCGGCCATCCTGGTGAATGTCGGCAATGAAAATATCCGGATCATCTTCGTACGCGTAGAACACGCCGTCGCCGTGGTGTGCGTCGATATCGACGTAAGCGATCCGCTTCACGCCGTGCTGTTGACGAAGCATCTCGACGGCGACGCCGATATCGCTGAACACGCAAAAACCCGCAGCACGATCGCGAGCCGCATGATGCAAACCACCGATCGGTACGAAGGCGCGAGCGAGACGCCGTTCCATGACAGCTTCTGCTGCTGTGAGCGTTGCGCCGACGACAGCGAGTCCTGCATCGAAAATGTGCGCCTGGGCAGGCGTGTCGCCCATGTCGAGATAACCGCCTTCGCGCGCGCATCGGTCACGCACGAACTCGACGTAGTACGGATCGTGGAAAAGCAGCAGGTCGGTTTCGCGCGCAGGTTTCGCGTCAAGAACCAGCACGCGCGCATCCAGCCCCTGCTCGCGCAACGCATCCAGGAATACATCCTGGCGATCCTGCCCGAATGGATGCCCGCCGGTGAAACCATAGGCCGCCGTGCCGGAACCGGCGTAAACCGCGGTGGGACGGATGGGGTCGATGCCACTCATGGCGACAGCCTACGGCGAAAACTCCAGCGTCGAAAGTCGATGGCGCTCACGGCGCGAGACGGCTTTCTTTCGATTGCATTCTTCCTGCTATGCTTGCGCGAATCGAACGCTCGGGGAACGGCGTGGGCCAGTCCGATAACAACAAGTCCGGCAACAATTCCGACAAACCGCACAACCGACAGACTGTCGGCTGGCGCGAATGGGTCGGCCTGCCAGGGCTCGGCATCGCGCGCATCAAGGCGAAGGTCGACACGGGCGCGCGTACGTCCACGCTGCACGCCTTCGACATCAAGGAATACGAACGCGACGGGCAGCGGCGCGTGTTGTTCGGCATGCATCCGGTGCAGCAGAACACGGAGCTTGCGGTGTTCTGCGATGCCGAGGTTGTCGATCAGCGCTGGGTGATGGATTCGGGCGGGCATCGCGAGGAACGGCTTGTCATCCGCACGCCGCTCAGGATCGGCGCTGACGAGTGGCCGATCGAAATCACTTTGACTGGCCGCGACACCATGCGCTTTCGCATGCTGATCGGACGGACCGCGATGAACGGCCGGCTGCTGGTATTGCCGGACAGCTCCTTCCTCATCGCGCCCGACGATTCCACGGACCCTGAAGCGGACAATCTGGAAGAAGACTGAATGAAGATCGCCATTCTCTCGCGCAACTCCCGGCTCTACTCCACGCGCCGCCTGGTGGAAGCCATCGAGGCGCATGGCCACACCCCGCGCGTCATCGATCCGCTGCGCTGCTACATGAACATCGCCGCGCATAATCCGGAGATTCATTACAAGGGCGCGAAGCTTGAACATTTCGATGCAGTGATTCCACGCATCGGCGCGTCCGTGACCTTTTACGCGACATCCATCCTTCGCCAGTTCGAAATGATGGGCGTTTTCCCGTTGAACGAATCGGTCGCCATCAGCCGTTCGAAAGACAAGCTCCGTTCCTTGCAGTTGCTCTCGCGCAAGGGCATCGGCATGCCCGCGACCGGCTTCGCGCATTCACCCGATGACACGCAGGATCTGCTGAAACTCGTCGGTGGTACGCCAGTGGTGATCAAGTTGCTGGAAGGCACACAAGGCGTTGGCGTGGTGCTGGCAGAAACGCGCAAGGCGGCGGAATCCGTCATCGACGCGTTTCGCGGCCTGAACGCGCATTTCCTGGTGCAGGAATTCATCAAGGAAGCCGGCGGCACGGACATTCGCTGCTTCGTGATCGGCGAGAAGGTTGTCGCCTCAATGAAACGCACAGCGAAGGAAGGCGAGTTCCGTTCCAACCTGCATCGCGGCGGTTCCGCGGAAATGATTCGCATCACGCCGGAAGAGCGGCGCACCGCGGTGCGCGCGGCGAAGATCATGGGGTTGAATGTCGCGGGTGTCGACATCCTGCGTTCCGACAAGGGACCGCTCATCATGGAAGTGAATTCATCGCCCGGCCTTGAAGGCATCGAGACCACGACCGGCAAGGACATCGCGGGACAGATCGTGACGTTCATCGAGAAGAACTACAAACCCGGCAAGACGCGGACCAAAGGCAGCCGTGGATGATCGCGCGTCATCGCAACAAGACATTGACCATCAACGGCCACGAGATTCCGCCGGGCTCGCGCGCGAAACTGCAATTGCCGGTTTCGACGCTTTACACCAACTCGCCCGTCGAAGTTCCCTTGCGCGTCATCAATGGCCGCCAACCCGGGCCGACACTGTTTATCTCTGGCGCCGTGCACGGCGACGAACTCAACGGCATCGAAATCATTCGCCGCCTGCTCGCAGCACCAGCGGTGAAGCGTTTGAAAGGCGCGCTGCTCGCAGCACCGATGGTGAATGTGCTCGGCGTCATGCACAAATCGCGCTACCTGCCGGACCGTCGCGATCTCAATCGCAGCTTTCCCGGTTCGCCGGAAGGCTCGATGGCATCACGGCTTGCACATCTTTTCTGCGAGGAAGTGCTGACGCACGCGCAGTACGGCATCGACCTTCACACCGCCGCGATCCATCGCGACAACTTTCCGCAGATTCGCGCAGACCTTGACGATGCGGAAACGCTGGATCTTGCGAAAGCCTTCGGCGCGCCGGTCATGCTGAACGCCGGCACGCCTGAAGGTTCGCTGCGCGGTGCGGCGGTCGCAAGAAACGTGAAAGTGATGGTGTACGAGGCGGGTGAGGCGCTGCGTTACGACGAGATCGCGATCAATGTCGGCGTGAACGGCATTCTCAATGTGATGCGCGCGCTCGGCATGCTGCCCACCTCGCGCAGCCGGAAAAAACGACACGATCCAATCATCGCCCGCTCCTCCACCTGGATTCGCGCCAACACCTCCGGTTTGTTGCGCGTGCAGGCGGCGCTCGGCAGCGTCGTGAAACGCGGCCAGGTGCTGGGCAACATCACCGGGCCGTTTCACGACGACGACCACGAAGTCAAGGCGCCGTTCGGCGGCATCATCATCGGGCGCAGCAACATCCCGCTCATCCACGAAGGCGAGGCGATGTTCCACATCGCGCGTTTCGAGAAACCCGGCGAACTCGACAAGCGCCTGGAAAATCTCAAATCCACCTTCGCCGACGATGATCCGCTGACGACCTCGGAACCGCCGATCGTTTGATCATCGTCTAACCATCTCTTGCTCCTGCCTGCGCACGACGAATCATTTTCATGACGTCGCCGGACGCATTTATTGGCGTCAATTCGATCTCCGGATGTTGCCCGGCAAATACACGAAAGATTTCATCTGCGAAAGCCTGCCCGATGTTCTCGACACCCTTGAAATCGAACACCACTTTCGAGAAACGGTCCACCCGCACCAACAATCGCTTCGCCTGCGAACGCGAAACAACACGTTCGCTGCCATAGCGTACGAGATCGACAGGAATGATGGTTTTATTGAAAACGTAATCGTCGTCTTCCGACGCGAAGCGATCAAAAACTTCCTTTACTGTCCGCACGCTGTCGTTACGCAGTGTCAGGAATATTGAAGTGTTGCTCTTGTCTTCCTGTTCATCGTCGAAAACCCAGTCGTTGTGATCGTCGGCCCGATGACGCGCGTGCAGTCCATTGGCGAGAATCGCGAATTCGTCCACCACACGCGATGTGAAGAATATGCCTTCGCCCGAGTGACGAGCGGGATCAGTGGTGAACTTTCCCTTGGACAGCTCCAGTACGGCGTGGCGAATATCATCGAGGCGCAGCGCGTCGCGAATCTTCCGGAAAATGCCAATGCCGTTGTCCGTGATCCAGACATTCACCTCCCGCACGTTCCGGGATACAGCGACATCAAGCGCCATGCCCGCAGAATGATCGATCGCATTGTTCACCATTTCGGTAATCGCGTAATGCCAGGCATCAACGACATTTGCAGGCAGACTGTTCAGCAGAGGCTCGACATCGTTCTGCCAGACGCGATCTTCGGTCAACCCGTCTCCCAGACGATAGGTGAACGTGTGCAGTTCCGTCGCCAGCACATAAGTTCGCGCACGCGTGGCACCTTGCGCTTCAAGCAAGCCATTTCGAACCAGCCTTTGCAGATAGCGTGAAACCGCCTGACGCGATATGCCGAAACGTTCCTGCGTCACGCGCGAGATATCCGCGGGATGTTCCGGCACCTTATCGAGAATGAAGGCTTCCACTTCGGACATGATCGCGTTTCCGTTATCGACAATGGTTGGCATTGTCAACTCGCCATCATTTAATTGTCAACACGGCCGTTGACAATACCCACCACCCATAGCCGAAGCGTCCCAAAAATCGCATAATCCGGCCCCTTCCCATCCATTCCGCGAGTTTCACCATGGCGCAGTACGTTTACACGATGAACCGGGTCGGCAAGGTCGTCCCGCCGAAGAAGCACATCCTCCGCGATATTTCGCTCTCTTTCTTTCCCGGCGCGAAGATCGGCGTGCTCGGCCTGAACGGCTCGGGCAAATCCACCTTGCTTCGCATCATGGCTGGCATCGACACGGAGATCGAAGGCGAAGCGCGGCCGCAGGCGGGCATCAAGATCGGCTACCTGCCGCAGGAGCCCGAACTGGATGAGTCCAAGGATGTGCGCGGCAACGTCGAGGAAGGCCTCGGCGACATGATCGGCGTGCAACAGCAGCTGGACGCGGTGTATGCCGCGTATGCAGAACCGGATGCGGATTTCGACAAGCTCGCCGCCGAACAGGCGCGGCTGGAAAACATCCTGCAGGCATCCGGCGGTCACAACACCGATCACCAGCTCGAAGTGGCAGCCGAAGCCTTGCGCCTTCCGCCGTGGGATGCGGATGTGACAAAACTTTCCGGCGGTGAACGCCGTCGTGTTGCGCTATGCAAACTGCTGCTCTCCAAACCGGACATGCTGCTGCTCGACGAGCCGACCAACCATCTCGACGCCGAGTCCGTTGCGTGGCTGGAACGTTTCCTCGCCGAGTTCCCCGGCACTGTCGTCGCGGTCACGCATGATCGCTACTTCCTCGACAACGTCGCCGGCTGGATTCTCGAACTCGACCGCGGCCACGGCATTCCGTGGGAAGGCAATTATTCATCGTGGCTTGCACAGAAAGAACAACGCCTCGAACAGGAAGAGAAATCCGAGAACGCACGCCGCAAGGCGATGCAGGCGGAACTCGAATGGGTGCGCCAGAATCCGAAAGGCCGGCAGGCGAAATCGAAGGCGCGTGTCGCGCGCTTCGAGGAACTGGCGTCGACGGAATACCAGAAGCGCAACGAAACAAAAGAGCTCTACATTCCGCCTGGTCCGCGGCTCGGCGATCTCGTTGTCGAAGCGAAAGACATCAGCAAATCCTTCGGCGAGAAAGTGCTGGTCGATGATCTCGATTTCATGCTGCCGCCCGGTGGCATTGTCGGTGTGATCGGACCGAACGGCGCCGGCAAGACGACGTTGTTTCGCATGATGACCGGGCAAGAGAAACCGGACGCGGGCGAACTGCGCGTCGGCCCTTCCGTGCAGATCGCCTACGTCGATCAGTCCCGCGATGCATTGAACGCGAAGAATTCCGTGTGGCAGGAGATTTCCGATGGCCAGGACATCATCCAGGTCGGCAGCTACGAAACACCGTCACGCGCGTATGTCGGGCGATTCAATTTCAAGGGTACCGACCAGCAGAAACGCATCGGCGATCTTTCCGGCGGCGAACGCAACCGCGTGCATCTGGCAAAGCTTCTGAAATCCGGCGGCAATTTGTTGCTGCTTGACGAACCGACCAACGATCTTGACGTCGAAACACTGCGCGCACTCGAAGAAGCGCTGCTCGAATTCCCGGGCTGCGCCGTGGTGATTTCGCATGATCGCTGGTTCCTCGATCGCGTCGCGACGCACATCCTCGCGTTCGAAGGCGATTCGAAAACCATCTGGTTCGAAGGCAACTACGCGGATTACGAAGCGGACCGCAAGCGCCGTCTCGGCGCGGAAGCCGATCAGCCGCACCGGATCAAGTATCGGCGCCTGGCAAACGCGTGATTCCAATCGTGCCTGCGCACGCGCGGATACAAGCGGCTGATCGGCTCGCGGCAGGAGCCGCGCCGCGAGCGTAGCGAGCGGAAGGCCGGCAGAAATCGCGTTTCTGTCGGCCGTGCCGTGGCGGGACATGGATGTCCCGTCCGCGGCGAGAACAATATCAGCCGCACCGGATCAAGTACCGGCGGCTGGCGAACGCGTGAGGTTCAAGAGCACGGACGCCGCCGAATGAAATGGGCAGGAGCGGCAGCCGCTGCTCCTGCATTCCATAATCTCCTTCTTCCCTCTCCTCCTTCCGGTTTTCCTCTCTGTTTCACATAGTCCCTCATGGATTTTCCCTGCCCATTTGCGCCCACTTTTGTGATGTTCGCCGCAGATGTAGCCTCCAAGGACAATGAAAGGACTAAAGACGCTGGCATTGCACAAACCGCGGTTGGCACCCGGCCGGGTGCCGATCCGGTTCCGGTTGCTGCTCGGCTTCGCTGTGCCGCTGACAATCTGGATACTGGTTTCGATCGTGAACATCGCCGTGTGGGACGACGCGGTTGAGAATATCGATCAATTGATCGCAAGCCAGCGCGCGATCATGCTCGCGAACGAATACACCAGCGAATCATTGCGCGCGCAAGCCGCCAAGCGCGGCTTCCAGATGACGTCCAATCCCGAATTCCTGGAACCGTACCGCGCTGCGACGCAGGCGGTGAACCGGATTCACAATGAACTGACAACACTGGTGTACGACCGGCCCGAGCAACTGCAACGCCTGCAGACCGCCGGCAATCTTTTCCAGCAATGGCTTTACGACGTGTCGCGCTACGACATAAAGGCGCGCCGCGAAGTACCGCTGGATGTCGTGGAAAAAGCGCACCGGCTGGAAAGAACATTGCTGGTCCTGCAGGACACGCAGATGCGAATCCCGGGCAACGATGCAAAACGCGGCGAGTTGCTGACGCGAATTCGCGTGACGACGAACGCGTTGCTGCAGCGGGAGAATCTCGAAGAATACCGCGACCGCATGCGCGAGGCGCTGCAGCAACTCGACGAGTACGCGGCGGAACTGGAGAGCGGCGACCGTGAATCTTCCGCGAATGCCTTGCGTCACGTGGTAGCGGCGTTTACGCGCATCACGCAGGCGCTGCTCGATGCCGATGCCGCAATCAAGACATCAGTAGTCAATGATTACGGCGATTCCTTGTTGCAGGGTTTCGCCGAGCACATGAACCGTTTCATCGCCGCCGAACGAATCCTGCTCAACGAATATCGCGAGAAAATGACCGCGGCGGACGAACGCGGCCGGTTCATTTTCTGGGCAGGGCCCGCGCTCGGCATGCTGCTGATGGTTCTCATGACAAGCTGGATGAGCCGGCGCATTGCACTGTCACTCGAAGGCATCGCGCGCGCGGCACGCGGTCTTGCACGCGGCGATCTGCAGGCGCGTGCAAGTGTTGTCGGCAACGACGAGTTCGCGATTCTCGCGGAGCGTTTCAACGCCATGGCGGAGCTCGTCGAAAGCCGCAGCCGTGAATCCGCGGCACTCGCGGAACTCGGCGAATTGTTGCAGTCGAGCACCAGCATCGATGAAGCGGCCGGTATTTTTGCCGATCTCGCCACGAAACTTTTCCCAGGCCAGCCGGGCGCGCTCTATCTCATGGCGCCCAGCCGCGATGAAGTTGTCGCCGTCACTTTCTGGAACGGCGGCGAACGGTTGAGCGAACCGGAATTCGTGCCCGAGGATTGCTGGGCATTGCGCTTGAGCCGCACGCACGAAAACATCTGTGAAAATGCCGTGCGTTGCGTACACCTGGTTACCGCGGAGGAAAGATCGCTGTGCCTGCCGCTGCACGCCTTCGGTGAATCGCTCGGCATGCTGTACGTCGCCGATCCCGCCGATGGCTTTCCCGAAGGCAGCATCGGCGCCGAGCAGCATCGCGAATTCACGGACACCGTCGCGGAACAACTCGCGCTCGCACTGGCCAACCTGCGCATGCGCGAAACGCTGCGGCATCAATCGATACGCGATCCGCTGACGCAGCTTTACAACCGCCGCTATCTCGACGAAACCTTCCGCCGGGAATTGCATCGCGCCGCGCGCCGCGGAACACCGTTATCCGTTCTGCTGTTCGACATCGACAAGTTCAAGCAATTCAACGACACCCACGGGCACGATGGCGGCGACGCGCTGCTGAAAGCCGTCGGCAACAGCCTGCGGGATTTTTTCCGTGCGGAAGACGGCGCATTCCGCGCGGGCGGCGAGGAGTTCGTGGCGGTGCTGCCGGAAACAGCACTCACCGACGCATTGTCGCGCGCCGAGGAACTGCGCCAGGAAGTTTCGCGCCTGGAAGTGCGCCACGGCAACATCGTGCTGCCGCCCATCACGATCTCCATCGGTGTTTCGGCGTTTCCCGAACACGGTGAAACCACTGACCAGCTGCTGAAAGCCGCCGATCGCGCGTTGTATGCAGCGAAGGAAAGCGGAAGGAACCGTGTGGTTGCTGCGGAGTGAAAAGCGGTGAGAAGTGAGAAGTGAGAAGTGAGAAGTGAGAGGATAAAATCCAGGTCCACTCCCACCAAAGGCGTTCAGCAAGCGCATCGATGCGAAAGCTTGTGAGGCCCATCCTCTAACCTCTCACTTCTTACCTCTCACTTTTTTTCTAATTCGACGAAACGTATTTCTCCCTTCTCACATTCCCGATCGGAAAGCCGGCTTCCTCGCAATACGAGGCCGCAGCGTCGATCATGCCGGGATTGCCGCAGAGATAAACAACATCGTGCGAGGGATCAAGTTTCAGCTCGTCCAGGATTTCCTGCACGTAACCACTCCGATCCAGCGGTCCGCAAACGCCAGGCATCGATCGGCTGTAGCAGGAGAAGAAACGGAAGTTGTCGAACTCCTCGTCCATCGCGCGGAAGTCATCGCCGTACAGCAGTTCGTCCGGCTTGCGCACGCCAAGCACAATATCAACGCTGATTTTCGGATCCTTCAGGCGCCGGCGCAGCTCCGGCAGGAACGCGCGGTACGGCGTCACGCCGGTGCCCGTTGCAAGCAGCACGTAGCGGCAGTGGCCGTCATCGCGCAGCACGAAACGTCCCGCCGGTCCGATGGCCGGCAGCGCGTCGCCTTTCTGCATGTCGAAAAGCAGTTTCGTCGCGCGACCGCCTTCCACGTGCGCAACGGCAATGCGCAACTGCTCGTCACCACTTTCCGGAACGGTGGCAATGGAGTAGCTGCGCCGCAAAAGTTTCTCCGGCGTATCGATCATCAGCGACACGAATTGCCCCGGCTCGAATTCCAGCGGCGCGCCATCCGCGCGCGCGAATGCAAGCTCACGCACGCGCGGCGTGATCATGCGGGCGGATTGCAGTACAGCATCGAATTTCTTGACCGACATGGCGATTTCCCTGGAAAACGGCCGCTGATTGTGCCACAGAACGCCGTTTTTCGCGTGCTTGCGCGGCAATCCGGAATGTCTATAATCGCGCCCAGCAATCACCGGGGGGACTTCCATGAAAACTTCGATTCGCCTTGCCGCCGTCGGCATTCTCTCGCTGCCCGCGCTCGCAGCCGCCGACGGATTCAACCTTTCCGCGCGCGCGAGCACGCTGGGGCTGGGCTACGAGCTCGGTTACGCGTTCAATGATTACCTGAATTTACGCGTTGCATTCAACGGCTACAGCTACGATTACGACACGACGGAAGACGACATCAGTTACACCTTCGACCTGGAACTCGATTCCACGGCGTACCTGCTCGACGTTCATCCCTTCGCGGGCAGCTTCCGCATCACCGGCGGCATGCTGGACAACAAGAACCGTCTCGACGGCCAGGCGGAACCGGCCGGCACCTACGAAATCAACGGCGTGGAATACGCGGGCGACCAGGTCGGCACGCTGTTCAGCAATGTTCAGATGGGTGAAGACAACCCGCTGTATTTCGGCATCGGCTTTTCGCAGCCGCTGGGCGAGTCGGGCTGGGGCTTTGGCTTCGATCTCGGCGCCGTCATGATGGGCGACTCCAACGTCGAACTCACCGCGTCCGGTCCGATCACCACGCTCGATCCGAACTTCGCGGCCAACCTTGAAGCGGAAGAGGAAGAAGTGGAAGCCGAGATCAACAGCGACTTCGACACCTACCCCGTTGCCGCCATCGGCCTGACATTCCAGTTCTGATCCAACGTT
>DASVDI010000002.1:0-28821 GCA_036381175.1 Gammaproteobacteria bacterium | reverse complement strand
CCTTCGGTTGCCACCTCGAAGTACGCATTGACTGTCGTGCGCGTGTAGCCGGGGCCGGATTCCTGGACGCGCTGGCGATCGGGGCCGTACTGGAACGTGACGGTGCTGCCGCCGCGGCTGACGGATGCGGGGTAGTTGTAGTGGGTCCAGGTGACGGTCTTGCCTGCGCCGCTGGTGAGGTTGCCGTTGGCGTCGTACGTGAACGTGTCTGTGGTGTTGTCGGGACGTTCGAGCCGTGTGATGGCGTGTGTGCGCGTGCTTTCGTAGTAGTAGTCACCGACGCCGGTCTTGTTGGTGATGTTGCCGGCCGCGTCGTAGGCAATATCCAAGTTGGTGCCGGAGAACATTGGACTCGCCAGCGTGCTGTAGTCCAGCCGGTTGAGGCTGTCGTAATAGAAGTGTTCGGTGAGCACCGCGCGCTCGTCGCGCCGCTCTTCGAGGTTGCCGGCGGTGTCCCAGTCGTAGGCCAGGAACTGGATGGACTCGGCGCTGGCGTTCGAGGCGCTGATTTCCTGAACGAGGCCGGAGGCTGGGTCGTACAGGTGCGAGACCATGACGCCGTTGCCGTACTGCTCGTTGACGAGGTGGCCGGCGGCGTCGGCGTTGTTCGCTTGCCAGTACACGGTGCCGCCCGCCGCGTTCTTCACCTGCACCAGGTGGCTCCACTGATCGTATTCGTAGGTGACTTTGAACCGGTAGTTGAGGGTTGTGGTCGAGGCGGTCGCGACGAGCGCGGCCGATGATGTTTTCAGGGCGCGGGCGGGCGCGTTCGCGAATGTTGAGTGATCGCGCGACGCTTGTCGGCGTGCAAGATCATACGGCCGCGCCGGTGGCATGAGACGGAAGCCGTTCCGGTTGGTGTTGGCTACATCGAGCATGGCCGCATCGCGAAGGACCGGCATGCCGTTGGCGTGTGTAATAACGGAAGCATCATTGCGTGCGATGTCGTTGGCGGTGTTGCCGCTTTCGGGCGATGGTGTGCTTTCGCCTGTCGTTGGAGCGGTGGTGTCGCTCGCCGGGGCCGTGCTGTCCGCCGGTGCGGATTGCGTTGCGCCTTCCGTCACCGGTTCGTCTGCAACAGGTTCCGCTGTGCTGGCGCCCCACGGATCGTCGCAGTTCGGCGGGCATTTGTCCCACTGCGGACGGACAATGGTGATGGTCCGAATGCCGCTCCAGTTGCCGCAGCCGGTTGCCTTGCAGGTGCGCACGCGGAACTCGTAATCACCGCTGTCGACATTGCTTTCGCTGTGCGTGCGGCTCGTGCCCTTGTTCTGTGTCGTCCAGTTGTAGGTGGTGCTGCCGAGCGTGACGCGGCGCTGCATGTCGTAACGGCTCACGCCGCTGCCGCCCGAGTTCCAGGTGATGGTGAAGTCGCCCGTCATATCGTCCTCGGACGTGACCGCCGGTGCGGCAAGGGTTGCGGGGGTGACGACGTTCACGCTGTCGGTGTTGCTGTAGCTGCCGCCCGTGGAACTGTTGTACGCACGCACGCGGTACGACCAGCTGCCGGGCGTGGCCTGCGTGAGGGACTTGCTGCGGGTGGTTCCCGTATTCCAATAGCGCCCCGAACCCATCTCTTCGAGCCGATAGTTCGTGACGTTGCCTGACGCGGCGTTCCAGGTCACCGTGATGATGCCGGTGTCAGTGCTTGATGGCGTGGCATTCACGCCGCTCGGTGCACCGGGTGCCAGGCGCACCGTGGTGGAACGCGTTGCACTCCACGCGCCGCACCAGGTGCTGGTCGCGCCTTCGCAAGCACGCACGCGGTAGTAGTACGTGGTTGTGTTGCTGCGCGCAGTGACGGATGCGCTGGTGCCGCTTGCGGGAATGATCCTCGCGTTGCTCGTGAAACCGCTGTTGGTGGCTTCCTGCAGTTCATAACGAGTGTTGGCGGTGACACCGTAGACCGGCTGCGACCAGGTCACGGTGTAGCTTGTGCTCGGTACTTCCGAGAGAACGCTTGGCGCGCCGGGCGCCGATGGCTTCACGTTCACGGCGGCGCTGGCCTGATCGACATCCGCGCCATCGAAGACTTCCAGCTGGAAGGTGTAGTGACCCGGCAGCGTGGGCGTGAACGAGGCAATGGCTGAGCCTGCGCCTGAGAGACTCACCGTGCCGGGACCGTCGATCTGGCTCCACGTGTATTGCAGGTCCGGGTTCGGGAAGTTGTCGTCGGTGCTGCCGCGACCATCCATCGTGGCAGCACCCGGCAGAATGTGCGACGAGACCATGTTGATGTTCGCCGTCGGCGGATTATTAATGACTGTCTCGAAACTGTTCGGGTATTCGACGCTCGCTAGACGTCCGTACACGTCGTAAGCGTAGTTCGTGGTGTAGTCAGCGCCATCGATGCTCGTCGTTACCTGCAAGGGACGACCCTGTGAGTCGTACATTGTCTCCTCGCCATACACCTCCACGCCGCCTTCGACCTGGCTGACGGTGTACAGCTTTCCGATCATCGGAATCGTCAGGCTGCCGCCGGGACCGTCGTACGTCCACGTCGTCACATCTTCGTCGTTGTTTTCGATGCGCGTCTTGAGACGGCCAAGCGTGTCGTAGGTGAGCGTGACGACCTGGTTCTTGGCGTCGGTCTGCGATTCGAGTTCGCCGTACGCGTTGTAGTAGTAGCTCCAGTTGCCCATGTCCGGATCGTCAACGCTCTCCTTGAAACCGCGATCGTCATACTCGATATGAATGTGCGAGTTTCCTGGAGCCCAGGTGTCGGTCAGGTTATCGAAACCGTCATAGGCATAGATCGTGTCGTTGAAATAGGCGTCGGTGACGCTAACGACGCGCCCCTTTGCATCTTCTTCCTTGATGGTCCGATGATTCAGCGGATCGGTGATGGTGGTGACAAGGCCATTGTAGGCGTAGCCATTAACACCGCCGCTGGCGAATACTTCGCTGACAAGACGGCCAAGCACGTCGTAACTGCGAACGGTTTTGTGCTGCGGCTCCGTGCCGTATTCGAACGGCATGCTTTGTTTATGAAGCCGTCCAAGAGCATCGTACTCATTGCGCGTAGCTGACCAGCCGATGCCCCATGTCGAACTGCCGGCATGAAGGTTTGGGCGCCTCACTTCGAGCACGCGCTCCAGCGAGTCAATGACGCTCTGTGTTCTGCCATGGATGCTGCCGCTCACGCCTGTTCGCTGCTGCGTTTCCGTCACCACGTATTCGCCATTCGTGACGCCGCAGTTCGAACTGCAGTACACGCGACTCCAGACCGTCTCGGTGCCGTCTGGTCGTTCTTCACGCGTTCGGTTTCCGAGATTGTCGTAAAACCAGTTGACGGTGAGTCCGTTCGGTCCGGTCCGGTATTCCGGCAGGCCGGTATCTTCGTACCATTCCGTGGTGGTGCGATGCCCGAGCGCGTTTTCGACTGCAAGAAGGAATCTTCCGTCCGGACTCCACTCGTAATCGGTGACGCGACTGATCTCGCCAGGCGCGCTGACGGTTTCGGTCGTGACATTGCCGAAGGCATCGCGAACGTAGCTTGTCGTCACGGCCTTCGTCGTGCCGTAACCGACAATCTTCGTTTGCAGACGACAATTCAGATAGCTCGCCGTCCCGTGGCGATACTCAAGTTGGCTGCTGGTCATCCTGTCGATCGGCAGACCAAGACACCAGTTAGCGATGTCATTCTGGAATGTCAGATTCGTGGTCGTCGTCAATCCTGATGGGTCTGCGTTCGAGGACTGATCGCTGGGAGAATGCGTAACGACAAGCGTTCGCGGGTTTCCCCAGAAATCGGGGTTGGAACGATCGGTGCGCACGCTTCGCGTTACCAAACCGCGGTCGGCAGCGTTGACCCCATAGGTCTGCTCGACGGAGGCTGCGGCATAAACCTGTGTGTACTGCTCATCACCGCTGCCGCGCGGGACTTTCGCAAACTCGGTCTTCTCTTCGGTGATCAGCTCGCCGTCGGATGTCCAGCGCGTTTCCTGTGCAACGCGCCTGCCAATGTAGGGAAAACTCTGGGAATAGGTGGTCTTCGTTTCAACGCCGGGAAGGCGATCATCTTCCGCTGTGCGCGAAACGAAGCCGAGAAAGCCGCGACCACGCCGGTCGAACATGCCGCCGGAGTACGTGTACGACACCTCGAACGTCCCGCCGATTCCGTCGCTGGAGGTGTATCGATTGACCACTTGGCCATGGGGTGGAGCGCGGTACGCGTTATCGATTGCGCCCTGGTCACTCCAGTCGTGCACGGTAACCAGCGGCTCATGCGCGATGCTCGTGACCAGGCCGTAGCTGTCGGTGATTTTTGTGAGGGTATCGCTGGCGGGTGCGTAGTCGTTCGCGTTGCCCGCAAGGCTGACGTTGCGACTCATAGCCAAGTCCACCGCGCCATCGCCATTCTGATCCAGCACGCCCAATGGGGCCAGAGAGCTCGAGAATCCGCCGCCTCCCAGCCCCCAGTCGCTCGGCGAACCGAAGTTCGTTCCCGTCGATAGCGCCCTGCGCCAGCGATATTCCAGTTCGAAGCTGCTGTTGACCTGCGAGTCGACCCAGAACAGGTCCTGCATGCCATCGAGATTCACATCGACCAGAGTGATCAGGTACTTGTTGTCGTCCAGGGTGTAGGGCTCGATCACGATGCCGGTCGTGATGTCGGCGCCGAAACTCTGGTCCACGGAGCCGCTGGCGAAGCCCTTGCTCAGGCGCAGATGAACGACATCGCTGGACGTGAGATAGACGAGATCCGCAAGTCCGTCACCGTTGACATCGCCGAGGGTCGGTTCGTGAATCAGCCCGAGCGGCGCAAACACCATGCCCGCGCCGCTTTCCGTGAACCGGGAAAATCCCGCATACCACTGTATTCCGGCGATCGTCACGACCGGAACCAGCAGGTCTTCGCGGCCGTCACCATCGACGTCCGCGGACCGTCCCGCCTTGAGTGTCGGCGACCATTCCGGCGGGTCGGGCGGGTCCATCGCGACGACGCCTCCCTGCTGCACGGAAAATGACGCCGTGCCGAGCGAAGGATCAATGTCTTCGGCGAGGATCTCCTCTTTGCTGGTCAATGAAAAGGCCGGGTTCGCGGGCGAATTGTTGCGGTAGATGACAATACGGTCGATCTCGAACTTGACCAGTTCGGGGTACCCATCGCCATCCACGTCCAGAACCTGCATGTCTTCGGAAAAAACTATGTCTGTCTGAATGAGTTCGCTTTCGTGGAAGCCGTTGTTCCAGGTTGCGATGGCGAGCTTGCGGTTCGTCCCGCCCGTTGGATCCCGGCCGAACCCGACATCAAGACGGCCATCGTTGTTGTAATCCAGCAGGATGAATGTGTTGGCTTGCTCGTCGTCCCATACGATGTCACTTGCCCCGAATACCATCGAACCATTGCCGGACGACAGGTAGTAGGTGAGCCGGAAAATGCCCTCCATACACGACGGACCGCAGCCGTGAAACACCGCATCGTCAAGCCCGTCGCCATTGATATCTCCCCATTGCCACTTCGCGGCTGATGAACCCGCGGACAGATAGTCCATGACATGCCGCGCGCTGCTTGCATCCTGCCAGTCGAACGTCAATGGCTTGTAGCAATCGGCGGTGCCGACACCACATTCCTGGATCGACGCAAGTCGGCTGCGCTTCGTGACAGGTGAAAGGCTGCTTTCGTAGCTGAGTTCGTAACGGCGAACGATGTTGTTGCCGTTGTATCGGATCTCGATGCGATCCAGGCGTTGCGTGTAACCGGCTTCGCTGCCCGCATGCCATTGCACCCGCGCTTCGCCAGCCGGCCGGCCCTGATAAATAAAATCCACAATATAGAAAGGTGCGTAAGACACAGACTGCGGCAACAACGCGCCGCCGGCATCCGTCGAGTAATTGAACGTGATCGCGTTGCCGTTCGCGGATCGATCCTCGATCTTGCTGATCGCCCATTCCAGGATCGCACTGCTGCCATCCTTAAGCTTGCGGGAGGCGGTAGTCGATCCGAACTCGGCGATGTGGCCGTTGGGATATTCGACCTTGAAGTAAGCGCTGGTACCGCTGCCCACTTGGGTCACCTTCGTGAAATTGTCGATCTCACCGCGATAGACCGCGCCCGCGGAAAGATAGCTGCCCGAATGAAGCATCAGCTGATTGCCATCGAGACAAAGCCGGTCGCCGGAACTGTACGAAATCGACGTTCTCGTTCCGTTTTGCGCGTAAGTCTTCGTGCAACGCCGAATGCTGGAAATGCCGCTGATACCCCAGCCCCAGCCGGCAACGCCGTCGCCGGCACCGCTGCTGTAAACCAGCGCGAGTTCTGGAGTCATTCCGGCTGTACCAGAAGGAAGGGAAAGAGCAAGCCGGTAGGTGGCGTTGCCGGATGCTGAAACGGCAAACGACCCCGAGGTGTTACCGACGAGAGTGGCAGCGGCAAGTGAAAATGACGCAAGTGCGGAAAGTATTACCACGCCCGTCAGCGTCGCAATGGAAAAATGACGCTCCATGATTTGGTCCCCGACATCCCATTTTTATGTAATGTGTTAAATATCAGATGTCAGGGAAAATTACAAAATACTCCGGATGGCGAAACCGTCACTAATGTGCGGCGAAGTCTTCGAATACATCAGACCGTGCCTGAGCTTCCCGGCGTAACTTTTCCCCGTTAACTGGGTCTTTTACATGAACCGGTTTCGCGGGAACGAAGCGGCCGTTCGGGATTCCGCGACGCGAGCGTCGAATGGGTTATGTTAGTGCCCGCATCCCGGAGCATGAAGAACGATAAAAGTACGAAACGGGGGTTATTTGATGAATTTTCCTACAATCCGGCTGGCAATCGGGCTGGCGGCGATTCTCATTGCGGCACTGCCGGCTGTCTCGCCGGCCGCGGAGGTCACTGTCGCGGTCACCTCCGGTGGGCAGGCCATCGACGACGCTGTCGTGCTGCTGCGCCAGGCGGGTCTCGATGCCGCATTCGAGCCAACAGCGGTGATGGATCAGAAGAATCACCAGTTCGCGCCGTTCGTGTTGCCGGTTGCCACCGGCACCGCGGTCAGCTTTCCGAACTCGGACAATATCCGGCACCACGTTTATTCCTTTTCGCCCGCCAAGCGATTCGAACTGCGCCTTTACAGCGGCACGCCGAGCGAGCCGGTCATTTTCGACAACAACGGCATCGTGACGCTCGGTTGCAACATCCATGACTGGATGCTGGGTTTCATTTACGTCACCGACGCGCCGCGTTTCGGCGTGACGGGAACAGACGGTCGCGTTCATTTTTCCGATGTCCTGGATGCGCCAGTGGAAATCACGGTGTGGCATCCGCGCATGGGTACGACAACCGAAGCTGTCACCGCGAATGGGCAGAGCGATTCGGTGATCCCGGTGGAACTGGAACTCGGACCACCGACCCGGCGCGAGCCACCGGAGGACAGCCACCCTTCCCCGTTCGGCCGTCGCAACCGTTAACCGGAGCCGCCTCTCACAATGATGAATACTTTCCAGGCTCGCCTTGCCATCGTTTTCGTGGCCCTGACCGCGGGCGCTTTGCTGGTGACGTTTCTCGCGGTGTCGGTGACCACGCGCGCGGACGTGATCGACACTGCGCAGGAAGAGATCCGGGTGGGCCAGCGCGTGGTGGAGCAATTGCTGAACGAGCGCGTGCGGCAACTCGTCGACAGCGCGAATGTGCTTGCGGACGATTTCGGTTTCCGCGGTGCTGTCGCAACCGGCGATGTTCCTACGATGCGATCCGCGCTCACGAACCACAGCCGTCGCATCGGTGCGGACGCTGCGCTGATTCTCGATCTCGATGGCAAGGTACTGGCAGCGACCGCGACGGATGCCGCGACAACCTTCCCCTACTCCGATCTGCTCGCGCGTGCGGAACGTGACGGTTCAGCCGCCACGGTCGCGTTGCTGGGCGAGCGCGTTTACCAGCTCGTGCTCGTTCCTGTGCACGCGCCATTGCGCGTCGCATGGGTCGCGCTGGCATTCGAACTCGATGAAAGTTTCGCCGAATCCCTGCAACGCCTGACCGGACTCGAAGTCACGCTCGCAAGCCCTGGCGTGTCCACGTTCGTGGCGAACTCGACGCTGGACCGTGATGTCAGCGAGGCACTTGCAAGCCAGGCCGCATCGATTGTTGCCGCCGCCGGTTCGGTCAGCGAGTTCACTGCGGACGACGATACTTTCCTGACCCTGCCGTTCGCGATGGATGAAACCGCGCTCGCGCCCGTTTATGCGCTGTTGCAGATACCGCTCGACGCCGCGCTGCAACCCTACCGCGAACTGCAACTGCAACTGCTTGCGATTGCCGGCATTGCGCTGTTCGCAACGCTGGCCGGCGCGATCGTGATTGCCAACAGCGTCGCGCAACCGGTGCGCGATCTTGTGGCCGTCGCCGGACGGATTTCTCTCGGTGACTACAGTTTCAGGACGCCATCGAAACGCAAGGATGAACTCGGCAAGCTCGCCGACGCGTTCAACCACATGCAGGCCGGCATCGCGGAACGCGAGAAGAAAATTGTTTTCCAGGCGCAGCACGACACGCTCACCGGCCTGCCGAATCGCGTGCTTGCAAACGATCGTCTCGCGCAGGCGATCGCGCGCGTGAGAAGAACCGGCGACAGCGTTGCTGTCCTCGTGCTGGACATGGATCGCTTCAAGGAAATCAATGACACGCTGGGGCACGCCGTTGGCGATGACGTGCTGCGTACCGTCGCCACAAGACTCGCGCAGGATTTGCGCGCATCCGACACCATCGCGCGCCTTGGCGGCGATGAGTTCCTCGTCATTCTCGATGGCGCGGACAACAACGCGGCCATTGCGAAAGCGCGAGAAATTTCCGAACGCCTCTCGCAGCCGATACAGGTGCACAACTCGCGCCTGCAGGTTTCCATCAGCATCGGCATTGCGCTGTGTCCTGCGCACGGTCTTGACGCAGAAACCTTGCTGCGGCGCGCGGACATCGCGATGTACGACGCGAAGCAAACGCGCGAGCCCGTCTCGATGTACGAGGACGGCTACGACGAACGCTATTTGCACCGCTTGAGCCTGATCGCGGATCTCAAATCCGCCGTCGAGAACGACGAGTTTTTTCTCGAATTCCAGCCCAAGGTGGATCTCGATTCCGGTGAAGTGCATCACGTCGAAGCGCTGGTGCGCTGGCAGCATCCGCGCTTCGGCCGCATGGCACCCGACAGTTTCATTCCGCTGGCCGAACAATCCGGACACATCTCGCTGGTGACCAACTGGGTGATCGACAACGGGCTCGACAACCTGCGCCGCTGGCTCGACCAGGGTGCGGACATTGCGTTGTCGATCAATCTTTCCGCGCTCGATCTCATCGACACGAATCTGCCGGAACGCATCACGGCCGGCCTTGAAGCACGAAACATCGATCCGGAACGGCTGGTTGTGGAAATCACCGAAAGCGCCGTCATGCGCGACGCGGAGTTTGCCATCACCATGCTCAATCGCCTGCGCGATTGCGGCATTCGCTTGTCGATCGATGACTTCGGCACCGGCTATTCCTCGCTCGCGCAACTGAAGCGCCTGCCGGTACACAATCTCAAGATCGACAAATCGTTCGTCATTGGCCTGAAAGCGGGTTCCGAAGACGCGATGATCGTGAAGTCGACCATCGATCTCGGTCACAACATGGGTTTGCGCGTGATTGCCGAGGGCGTCGAGGCGGAAGAAACGCGCGACATCCTGAAAGGCTATTCCTGCGATCTTGCGCAGGGATATCTTTTCAGCCGGCCGTTGTCGGCGGATGCGTTCCTGAAGTGGTACCGTGACCAGCGCAACAAGGAGAAGGCATGAAATATTTGACTCCGTTACTCCTTTTATTATTTGTGACTCCCTCGGCCGCGGATGGCGCGCGCCTGCTCGGTACTGGCGGCGTCATGCAGATCGAAGGCGCGAGCGGCGGCGGCCTTGTGCCGTGGGCAACCATTGCGGGATACGGCGCGGGTGACGACACCGGAATCAGTGCATTCATCAGCAACGTGCGCACCGGCGATTACCAGCTTGATGCCGTTGGCGCGGCATGGAGTTACGGCAATCGTTTGGAAATTTCACTCGCACGACAGAACTTCGATATCGGCACTCTAGGCATTGCACTCGACTTGCCGGACACCGTGCTCAGGCAGAACATTATCGGCGCGAAACTGCGCGTTGCCGGCGATATTGTTTACGGCAACTGGCCGCAGATTGCCGTCGGCGTGCAGCACAAGAATCTTGTTGATCCGGCCGTTGCGAATCTGATCGGTGCGCGCGATGACGCTGGTACGGATTTCTACATTTCCGCAAGCCGGCTTGTGCTCGCCGGCATCGGTGATCGGAATTTTTTCTGGAACGCGACGCTGCGCGCGACGAAAGCAAACCAGCTTGGCCTGCTGGGTTTCGGCGGCGATCTCGATGATGATTATTCATTCATGCTGGAAGCGGCCGCCGGCGTGTTGCTGGATCGTCACACCGTCATCGGCATCGAATACCGGCAGAAGCCGGACAATCTTTCCTTCGCGGGCGAAGACGACTGGGCGGATCTTTTCATCGCCTACCTGCCCAGCCGCTCGCTGTCGCTTACCGCGGCGTACGTCGATCTCGGTGCGATCGGCGGGCTCGAACGCCAGTCGGGTTTCTACCTTTCACTGCAAGCCACATTCGGGGAATGATCATGCGTCTTGCCATGCTGTTATTGCTTGTCGCGCCGCTCGCTGGCTGCGCGCATCCCGCCACACCGGCGTCCGCAGACTTGTACGAAGACCTCGGCGGTGAAGCCGGCATCACGCGGCTGGTGAACGAGTTCATGTTCCGCATCCTGAATGATTCGCGCATCGCGCATCATTTCGCGGACACGGATCTCGACCGTTTCAGCGAGAAACTTGCCGAACAGATTTGCGTGGAAGCCGGCGGGCCATGCACGTACACGGGCGATTCGATGGAAACGGTGCACGAAGGCCTCGACATCGATCGCGCCGATTTCGACGCGCTCGTGGAAGATCTCCGCATCGCGATGGACACGCTTCACATTCCGCAATCCGCGCAGAATCGTCTGCTGCGCCGGCTGGCGGCGATGCACGGAAATATCGTTTCGCAATGACCGCGCGCGCTCAGTGAACTCGCTGTCCCGGCATTTCGTTGTTTACCGCCTGGCAAGAAAATTCACGATCGTGGTGCATCAGGAAAACGCGGTCGATGGGATGTTCGTCGAGTGGCACGCGATGCGCTGTCGCAATGACGCTTGCCTTTCGTTGTCGCGTGAAATCGTGTAACGCGGCGAAGGCGAGCCCCGCGAGCTGCGGCGGAATGGCATCGAGATAGTCATCGACGATGACGAGCCTGACGCTTTCAGGAAGTGACCACAGTCTTGCGAGCAACAATGAAAGCTGCACGCTCTGCCGCTCGACGGGCGCAAGCTGGCTCCAGTAATAATTCCCGGCGCCGGCAATTCCCGTTTGCGCAAGCGCGAGGCGCGCAAGCGATTTCCCGTTGTTCGTGTTTGCCGACTCCGGTTCGATATGCGCTTCCAGCATTTCCGAAACCGTGCAGCCGATGAACAAACGCGCGGACGGCACCACCAGCCGCGCGTGCTGCGCAAGTTCCGCGGGAGACCAGCATTCCGCAGGCAACCCGCAGATTCTCACTTCCCCGCTGGCGGGACGGCTGTTGCCGCTCGCCAGGCGAAGAAACGCTTTCACGCCTGCGCACCGCGAGCCCGTGAAACACGCGAGTTCACCGGCATCCAGGCTGAAACTCAGCGCTTCAAACACGGGCCTGCCGCCATCGGCGAATGACACGTGATCGAACGCCAATGGCGGGCATTCCCGCGCAGCCGGGATCGATGCCGCGTTCGTTCCCTTTTCAGTGCCCCGCATGATGATCAGTCGCTTCCGGACTTTCACAACGCAACGCCGTCGATTGCATCGACTGCAATGACTCAATGCCGAGTGAAACCTGTTCCTCAAGCCAACGAACGAACAACGGGTGTGGCGCGAAACCGCTCGCCAGTGCGTATTCCATGTCGGGAATCAGTTCGCGTGCATTGCCGGTGTCCGTCGTGCGCGCGGGAACCAGCAGCGCGCGACCGCCATTCGCCTGTGCGGCTTCAATGAGGCCGCGGATGTGTCCGATGGCGGCAACGCGCTTGTCCGGCCAGTCCTCGCGCCATGTGGCGACCTGTATCCCGCGGAACTCATCTCCGCCCTTCTCGAGCATCTGCGCGCGCAGCGATTCCAGCAGCGTGAGCCAGTACTCATTGCCGGCTTCGTCACCGACGCCGTGCGAAACCAGGATGATCGTTTCCTTCGCGGGATCCTCGGAAATGTTCTGCGCACGATCCAGCAAGGCTTCGGCGAAATAACGATGGTCTTCAAGACCGCCGACGGAAATCACCGGCAACGACGTCAGCAATCGCGACGATGCTGCGCCATGACCGCCTCCATGATGGCCATGCGATGCGTTCGCGGATGCCGCGCAGTTCTCGAAATCGCTGCCAATGAAACGATCAGTGCCGTCGCTGAACGAACGCTCAAGGCCGAAGACGCGCACGATGACGGCAGCCTTGGCGCCCCGCTCTTCCAGCCGCTCGATCGCGCGTGCCAGCGTAGGCGGATCGCCCATGGAAAACGCGTACTCGACAAGATAATTTTCCGCGAGCGGCGCTGCGGCCTTTCGCATGGTTTCATTCCATTGGAAATCGGAACCGTGCGCGTGCACCACGACGCCGATCTTTTCATCGGGAACTGCGACGTTGCGTGCCGCTTCGCGTTGCAGCCACGCGCCGACGGCAGGATGTGGCGTTATCTCGCTGTCGATCACGGTCACGCCGTCAGGCGCGGCATATTGCAGATACGCCGTGTAGGCCATCATCGAATCCAGCTTGGAGCTGAAATGAAAAGGCACCGCGGTCGTTCCTTCCGGAAGATTCTTTAGCCCCGCTTCCATGCCGCCGTTTTCTTCCGACCACACAGCCGATGAAATTTTCATTTGCGGAAATTCCGCCTGCACGGCGGCGGCAATTCTTTCCAGGTCCGCTTGCATCGCCTTCGCGTCAATTGCCTTCTCCATTGTCGCGCCTGTAATCACTACAGATTCTGATTCCCCCGGCAACGCGCGCAAACGATCCGCCAGCACAATGGGAGCGGCGACGCTTTGTCCGAATATCCGGCCGAGCTTGACGGGAATCTCGGCCGATGACATGTACGTCTGCAGCGTGCGGAAATCGGGATGCGCATCGGAAAGATAAAGCGGCAGCACGATGATGTTCGATGCGCCTTCGCGTTTCAGTCGTTCGACGGCGGCGTCGAAATAGTCCCGGCCGCGTTCATCGGTCACGAACACAAGTTCGGCGGGATAGGTTTCATCCAGTGCAATGAACGCATCTTGCGTTTCCGAGTTGCCCATGAAACCACGATCGGGTGCGGCGAGTATGAAACCCGTTTTCACCGGTGCTGCGTGCGGCGTGATCATGAAGACGAGCGCCGCCACGCTCACGACGAAACCGATCATCAAAGTATCGTTGATTCGCATGACGCTTCCTTATTTGTTCAGAATCAGTTTGCCGTTGCGCGTGATGCGCAGCAGGTATTCTTGGCCGGCGTGAACGAGAATGACGGCATCCCTGCCGTCAAAGAGCGCTTCGTTGTCGATGCGCGGCGGCGGCGCTTTTCGCGCAGCCTCGCCAGCGTTGCCCTGCGAACCGGAATGCAATGCGCGTTGATCTGCCATCTCACAGACCTCCGAAAGTGCGTGCAATGGAAAGGCGAACAGAACGCCCCGGCTGGTTCACGCCGCTGGGGTGAACGCGGTATTCACGGTCGAGCACGTTGTTCACGCTCGCGCGCAGTTCGAACCCATCCAGGAATCCCGATGCCGGCGTGTAGCTTGCGAAAATATCGACAACGCCGTAACCCGGCGTTACCAGGCTGCCCTCGGGAACATCATCGCGCGCGGCAGCACCGATCACGCGCGCACCGATGGTGGCGTGATTGAAATGCAAGCCGCTTTCGAGATACGCGCGATCCTGTTGCAGGCTGCCGAGCCCTTCACCGCTCTCGCGGCGCTCGCCATCGACAAGCGACGCGCCGATTTCCGCGTACCACGATCCCGCGTCGTAACGCAGTTCGGTTTCAAAACCGTGCAGGTCGGCATCGGTGTTGGTGTTGGTCGTTGTGCCCGGGAAAACCAAGTTGCCCGTTGAAGGATCGAACGACGGCGGGCCCGAAATGAAGATGACAACCGAATCGACGAAGTTGTCCACGCGCGAACGCCACGCGTTGGCCGACAGCAACCATTCATTCTCATCGCCCCAGCGATAACGCAAACCGATTTCCTCGCTGCGCGCATATTCTGGCGCGAGATCCGGTGTCGGCTGGAATTCATTGATGACGACCTGGCCCGGTCCGATCGGCGCGACGAAGTGCACGCCGTCCGCGTACAGTTCTGTCAGGCTCGGCGCGCGAAAGGATTCCGAATAACCGCCCCAGAGATACAAGTCGTCGCTCGCGCGATAGCCCAGTGAAATGCGCGGCGAGGTTTCCGTTTCCTCGCGCTTTGCGAAACCGGTCGCATCGTATTCAAAGCTGTCGCTGCGCACGCCCGGCAGCAGTGAAAGTTTCGCGGTGATCGGCAAGTCTGCCTGGAAGTAATACGCGCGGTAATCCGCTTCTGCGGTCGGGAACTCGGGGCGCAACTCGCCATTGCGCGTTCCGGATTGTGAATCCGAGTAACCTTCCACGCCGTAAGTGAGTACCGCATCGCGATCACCGAAAAATTCGAAACGCGTGTGGTTGTAGAGATCGAAACCCGTGGTGGTGAAATCGGTGAAGTCGCGACGATCATCCGCAAAGCGTTGCTCGTCGACTTCGGTTTCGGTGCGGTACGCGACCGCGGTGAGTTGCAGCCAGCGGTTGTCGGGATTGTCAAAGCGGTAACGCATGCGGTAGCCGTCACGTTGCGTGTTCCGGTCAACGATGTTGTCAACGGTCGCTTCCGAATTCGCGTTCGGCGTATTGACACCGGTGTTCGTGTACCTGCTCGCGGAGAATTCCAGCCGCTGGTGCTCGCTCAATTCGAAGCCGAGCTTGAGCAAGCCGTTCTCCAGCCGATCCTGCGTGGCGAGAATGTCATTGCCGGCGCCGTCTTCGAAATTCTCGCCGACGTCGCGCCATGCCACGCTGCCCAGTACGTCGAATGCGCCGCTTTGCCCGAAGGCAGTGAGATAACTGGAAAGTTCGTCGCCGTTGGACTGGTAACCGAGTTTCGCGCGCAGGCCGAAAACATCTGCGTCGTCGAGGTAGTCGGCAGCATCTTTTGTCTCAAGACTGATCACGCCGCCAAGCGCGCCGCTGCCGTAAATGGCGGAATGGCCGCCGCGCAACACTTCGATCCGCGCCAGCAGATCCGGATCCAGCAGAAAGCGACCGCGATGCGCCGCGTTGAAATTCTGCCGCGCGCCGTCAATCCGAAGGATTATCTGTTCGTCCTGGAAGCCGCGGATGGAGGGTTCCTCCGCGATGCGTCGCGGGCCGCCCTGGATGGCGACACCCGGCACGGTCTCGAAAACGTCGTCGTAGCCGTAAGGCATCGCCGCTTCGATTTCTTCCGCACTTATCGTGCTCACGGCCGCAGGCGTTTCGAACACCGGTCGTTCGATTTTCGTCGCCGACACCGTTACGGGCGCGAGTTGCGTTGAATCCTCGTCCGGCGCCTCTGCAGCCGTGGTGGGCGTGGGCAACGCCCATGCAATCACCCCCGCAAATAAAACGCCCCCAAACCTGACCATGACAACACTCCCCGATTGGCAATCGATGTGAACGGAAAAGCGTGCCTGGCGAAGGCGGCCGAAGCCGTGGCTGGGTAGCGCTATTTAATGCGAATAATTCTCATTCGTAACCGAGCTGATGTCAAGCGCTGCGACGCAAGGCATGAGCGGTTTCGTAAAGACAAAAAGAAACCCCGCGATTGCGGGGTTTCTGGTCCAGCCGGGCTTTCGTTTACTCGGCGGGTGGCTGCTTCTCGAACGTCATCACGCGGGAGTTTTTCCAGTCGGTGACGAAGAGTTGATCGCCGACAACGCTGACGCCGATCGGCTGTTCGAACCCGAACTCGTTCGGTGCCGCTTCGCCCGCGTTCGGCGCGTTGCTGGTGAAGTCCGGCTGGCCGATGACGACATCCGCCGGTGCGAACGATTCGGTCGGCATGGTGTTCCAGATGAGCACGCGGTTGTTGTTCAAGTCGGCAACGTACAGCTTGCCGTCAACAACTTCGATGTCGCGGGGATAGAACAGGGTGCGTGCGGTGGCATCGCCATTGTTCGCGTCGGTTATCGGGTCTTCGGGGCACACGCCGGTCTCGGGATCGCAGATCCAGGTCACGCCGCCGTCAGCCACACCATCCTGGTTGTCGTCGTTCGGCGCGATGTGCGCCATGTCCGCCTGGCCGAGAATCACGTCCGGCGCATGGAAGCCTGACGAGGTCGGGAACGTGTTCCAGATGAGAACACGATGTTTCTCGGAATCCGCGACGATCAGCATCTCCCCGTCACTCCACACCGATGACGGATGCTTGAAGTTTTCCGGTTCACGGAAGGAGCAGTTTGCGAAGTCGATCTGCCCGAGGACGAGGTCCGCCGGCGCGCCATTTGTCGTCGGCACCTCGTTCCAGACCAGCACGCGATGATGGCCGGCATCCGCGACGATCAGCTTCCCGTCAGGCGTGAGGAAATGCTGGTGCGGGTGCTGCAGTGTGCTTTGATCACAGGTTCCGGAATACGTGTCGAACGAGGACTGGCCGACGACTGTTGCCGGAACAGCGCCATTGGCGACAGGAACGTCGTCGTAGATCGTGACGCGGTTCAAGCCGGTATCGGTAATCATGAGGCGCTCGCCGGCAACGGACACCGATTCGGGTGAATGCATCGTAGTGGCGCTTACCGTTCCCCCGGCCACCGAAGCCCGCGTGGAGCTGGTGAAGTCAGGCTGTCCGAGAACGAAGTCCGCATTCACGTTATTCATGTCCGGAATGCCGAGATAGCCGAGTACACGTGCGTTGCCGGTATCGGAGATGAACATCGCATCACCCTCGGCCGTGTACGCGATACCGCCCGCCGGCAGGTCAAGCGTGTTCGCGCCAGGCGCCGTGCCACCCTGGTCGGCATCGCCGCCGGCGAAATCCTGCTGGCCGATGACAAAGCTCGCGGCCTGGAAGGTCGTGAACGCCGCTTCGGCTTCATCTTCCTCGCAGGCGTCACCGATGCCGTCACCGTCGGCGTCTTCCTGGCCAGGATTCGCAACGGCCGGGCAATTGTCGGCGTCATCAGCGACACCGTCGGCATCGCCGTCGGTTTCCGTTCCGCCGTTGCCATCGTCGTCATCGCATGCGTTGCCGATGCCGTCGCCATCATCGTCTTCCTGTCCGGAGTTTGCGACAGACGGACAGTTGTCGTCGTCGTTCTCGACGCCGTCATTGTCATCGTCTTCAACGACAGGGCCCGGAGGATTCGGAGCTGGACCGTTGTCATCGCTTCCGCCACAGGCGGTCAGGAATGTCACCAGCACGCTCGCCAGGAGAAACACCTTCCCGTGACGCAACATAAAATCCGTAAAATGAATCATGGCTAACTCTCTCTCTGTTGTCAGTTCCACCTAAGACGCAAGTTAAAGTCCCCCTTCAAGGGGAGAAATCCGCTCAACGCCCTGAGGAATTCCCCTCTATGTTTTGCGCAGGTGTGAAGCGGGAGAATTGGTTAAAAGCAGGCTGAACAGCAGTAAAGCGTCATATTCACCGCGATTATTGGTGCATTCGGAATGCGTGAAAGCTGTAGAACTGCCGGGGGATTTCGAGTCGATTTATCGAAAGAATATCTCTCGTGCGTTCCTCGAAAAGAAAAGGCCGCTCGCGCGGCCTTTCCTTTCATCACGGCATTCCGTTACTGGCCCGTGAAAACCGACACGCGCGAGTTCTTCCATTCGGTGACAAAAAGCTGGTCGTCGATGAGCGTCACGCCGACGGGCTGGTCGAAGCCCATTTCATTCGGTTGCGCTTCGCCTGCATTCGGTGCGTTGCTGGTGAAATCCTGCTGGCCGATGACGACGTCCGCCGCCGTGAAGGATGCCGTCGGAATGCTGTTCCAGATCAGCACGCGGTGATTGTTCATGTCGGCGACGTAAAGCTTGCCATCAACAACGGCAATGTCGCGCGGATAGAACAGCGTGCGCGCCGTGGCGTCACCGTTGTCCGCGTCCGTCACGTGGCATTCTTCAACAAAGCAGCCTTCCGGAATGCTGACGTTGCCGTCCGCGACGCCGTCCTGGTTGTCATCGTTCGGTGCGACATGCTGCATGTCGGTCTGGCCGAGAATCACGTCCGGTGCTTCGAAACTTGATGTCGGAAACGTATTCCAGATGAGAATGCGATGCTTCTCGGAGTCCGCGACAATCAGTTGCTCGCCGTCAGTCCATAACGCTGCCGGGTGCTGAAAGTTTTCCGGTTGTCGAAAGGAGCAGTTGGTGAAACCGTCCTGCCCGAGAACGAAATCCGCCGGTGCGTAGTTTTCTGTCGGCAAGGAATTCCACACGAGGATGCGGTTGTGCGCGGCATCGGCAACAAGAAATTTCCGGTCGCCATCGGCGTCGGGTGCTGAAAGAAAATGCGCGTGCGGATGAAGCAGCGTGCGCTGATCACAGATCGCACCGACATTCTCGTTCAGCGATGGCTGGCCAACCACCAGCACAGGCGTAACGCCGCCGGATGACGGAATGTCTTCGTAAATCGTGACGCGATTGAGATCCGTGTCCGTGACGATGAGTTTCCCGCCGGTGGTTGTCACCGCTTCCGGCGAGAACATGCCGCCGGCGCTGATTGTCCGTTCCGACGACGTGAAATCAGACTGACCGAGGACGAAATCCGCGTTCGCATTATTCATGTCGGGTGTACCGAGGAATCCGAGAACGCGTGCATTTTCGGAATCCGCGATGAACAGAACATCGTTCTCAGACGAATAGCCGACACCGCCAAGCGGCAGGTAAAGGGAATTCGCATCCGGTGCTGCGCCTCCCTGGTTCGCCTCACCTCCCGCGAAATCCGGCTGGCCGATCACGAAGCTCGCGGACTGGAATGTTTCGAAGGTGCGCTCGTCGTCGGCCGGCTCATCAGTCGTGTCGTCGGTTCCATCATCATTCGAACCGTCATCGCCGGTTCCATCATCATCGCCGGTTCCATCATCATCGTTTGATCCGTCATCGTCGTTCGCGTTGTCATCCCCAGTACCATCATCATTATTATTGCCATCGCCGGACGGCGCGCTCGGACCGGGATCAGCAACCGGACCTCCATCATCACTTCCCCCACAGCCCGCCAGCAATGCAAGCAGCAGGCCCACGAAGACAAGTCCTTTTCCATTGCGCAGCAGATCATTGATTGTCTGAATCATCGTCACTCTCGTAATTGAAGTTTCAAAGTACGAGAAAGCTAACGTCTGATCCGAAGAGAAGTAATCCCCTTATGGCCTTGAGGGCATACACCCTTTCGCTTCATGAAACGACAATAAGCGCACGGCGACAGATTCGCCTTTAAAAAAACAATCGCGAATCCAGGCAGGGAGAAAGTGATGCGAGGTCAGATCGGACAACTTGCCGTGAAAAACATTTATGGTGAGTGACATTCCGGTTGTTGCACGAGCCAGCGCCGCGCAGATTCAAGCACGGTTTCCGGCGCGAGCGCTTCGAGTCGCACATCGGGATCGATTGGGCCGAAATATATCGTGCCGTTTCGGTCCGCACTCCGTGCAATTGCGAGAATGATTTTCGCGCCGTCGCCGAGTGGAATGCCGACGTTCGCCGTCGTGAGCCCGCTTGTCGGGCTACCGAAACTCCGCGCGTTCTCCAGGCCCTCAAATGCGATCGCAACGGCTTCGCCGGCGCTTGCGGTGTTCTCGGAGAGAAGAACCGCCACGCGTTGTTCAACGGACAACAGGACTCCGGGCGCTTCGCTTGCTGTACTTCGCGTTGTTTTATCGCGCGATGTCCGCACGCCCGAACGTCCGTCGCGATACCACCATTCACTGCGCTCGCGATCGGGAACAACATGCGCGCCGATCACGCCTTCGCCAAGTAATGGGCCGATACCCGCAAGCATCGGCCACATGGTGCCGCCAGTGTTTTTTCGCAAATCCACGATCCAGCCGCAGGCACCGTCCTGTTCAAGTGTTCGCAGCGCGGCGTGCATGCGGTCAACGTACGTCGTTGCCGTATCGGAATCGGATGCGGCATGAATGGAAGGAACGCCGATGTAAGCGATCCTGCCATCCAGCATTTCATGATGAATCCGGATATCCGCAACACCGCCGGAAACGGCAGCGCCATTCTTCATGTCTTTGCGCGGCACGATGAATTGGCTGTGACTGTCACCAAGGCGTGTAACCGTCGCCTTGATCGCCGGCCAGGTATCGCGTGACGTCTGCGCGCCGGCGGCCGCGCCTTTCGCGAATGCGCGCAAGGCATGCCAGTCGATGTTCGCGCGATTCACATGACGCGCCGCCATGATGTCGATGGCGTTGTCCAGGTACGCCGCCGCGCCAGGTGATATCGCGTCATCCACCCGTTGCTGAACAAGACGAAGATCATCGGCCCACGCAGTTCCCGCGCCGAGCAGGAGGATACCTGCGTATGCGCTTGTCGCCGCTTCGAGCCGGGGAATGGAAATCGAGTAGTGCGTCCAGCCCGTCGTACCACGGACTTGGCGTTCACGCATGTCGTCCACGAACAATCGTCCCTGCTCGCCTTCGACGACGACGAACAGCACGGCGGCGCCGGTGACATTCTCGGTTCGAAGTTTGCCGTGCAATTGCAACGGCGCCGAGCGAATCGCGGCGAGCGGAATTTCCTGCCGTACCTGAGTGCCGCGCGGCGTTTCCGTTGCGCGAATGCGAAGACTTTTCCTGCCCGACGCGGGATTCTCGCTGCTTGCCGTTACCGCGTGGCCTTTCGCGCGGATCTCCCAGCCGGAAATGCCCGTGACACTTTCCGGCAATTCGAAACCACCATTCGACAGATAAACATCTTCCGCTGCATGGCAGACAGGTAACGCCATTGCGATGAAGACATAAGACAGCAGCAGGAATTCATGACGCATGATTCGCCCTCCCCCGATGTCACTTTTTTATACGACCGCTTGCGCGAATGCAAAACATCGCCTCATTTGCCGTGCTTCGCTTGAACTCACACGGTTTATCCCAAGCTGTTTAGTCATGCCGGGATTCGAGACATTGCGAGCACATTTCCCGCGACAGAATTTTTCAAGCGGCGATCAAGCCAGGAGGTATGCCATGCGCATCCAGGACATCATGACGGCCGATCCGGCCTGTTGCACACCCGACATGCGGCTGCAGGACGTCGCGCGTCTCATGCTCGATAACGATTGCGGTGAAATCCCCGTAGTGGATAACGCGAAATCCATGCATCTCGTCGGCGTCGTCACCGATCGCGACATTACCGTGCGTGGCGTTGCGGAAGGCAAGGATCCGGCGAATACGAATGTGGCGGACGTCATGTCGAGTTCGGTCGTGAGCGCAAAGATCGACGACAGTGTCGAGGACTGTGTCGAGCTCATGGAGGAAAACCAGATCCGGCGCATTCCGATCGTGGATGCACAGGGACGTTGCTGCGGCATTGTTGCGCAGGCGGACATTGCGCTGCGCGGCGATAATCGCGAAACCGGCGAGGTGGTGCGGGATGTGTCGCGCCGTGGTGCTGGAGATTCGGGGATGCATACCCGGATGTGATTTGCGCATCGGGCGGCAGAATTTCACGCGTTGTGAAAAAGGTCTGCGTCGAGAACCCGTAAAAGCCCGCCATACAGGCTGTATGGCGGGTTTTTCGTTTGTACTTGCAGTGTGTCAGGACGGCGTCAGTCGAGGTCTTCCGTCTTCACGACGAACGGCGTCCAGCCGGAGTAGTTGAAGTCCTCGATGTGCGCGCCGAAGGTGTAGTGTTCACCGGCTTCGAGGTCCATTTCCACGGATTTTTCGTTGACGCTCGCGGCCGAAGGACTGGGATCGGGAAAACGTCGGCCCATGCCGGATTCAAACTCCTTCATCGATTCCACGTCGAGCTGGAAGCCGAAGGTGTGACGGCCTGGCTCAAGCAGGAACGCGCGTCGCTCGCCCTGCAGAATGGCTTGACCGTCAATGCGCACCAGCGTCGTGCGGTAATGCGTGTCGTCGATGTCGCCCTGGAGCAGCTCATGCAGGACCGCATGCGGCTCCTCCGTTTCCGCCAGCGCGGGATGGCCGCCCGTGGCGCAGGCCGCGAGCAGCAGCGAACCGATCCCGAGCAGAAATATTGATGCCATTCTTCTCATACCGTACCTCCTGCTGATTCATGGCCGCGCCGGTGACCGTCATCCGGTCATGAGTTCGAAACTCGACGCCCAAGCGTGGTTTGACAATAATCGCCCGTTCATCCGTCGCGTCTTGGACAATCCGCACCGCGATTCCGTTCAATTTCGCGGGTGCCGGGAGCCTGCTCGTTGTCGCGCAACGGCGTTTTCACAACCGAAAGAATGACGGATCGCTCGCCGGCATTGCGCAGGCGGCTCCAGGTTTCCTGGAGCACGGCGTCGATGGCCGGCAAGGACGCGAATTTTCGCGCCCGGGCAATATTCGCATGCCACCGTCCGTTTCCGCCAAGATAAACCGCGTCGCTCGTGGAATCATTGAGATCCGCCCGGATGCAGCGACGCCTGATTACATAATTGAAGTCGTTCAATGCATCTCTGCGCTTGTCATAATCGATCTCGCCGTCACATTCCCCCAACACCTGGCTGTCGGAAATACCCGGATTACCCGAAATGGGTTTCGAAGAAAATAATTTGCACGTTGTCGTCCCAAAAGTGTATATTTCATGGAACGTATGTCCCATTCCAAAAGAGGATACGCACATGCCAAACGCTCCAGGTATTCCTGACGGCTTGTATCGTCTTGTGAAATGGCGCGAGGACGGGAATCCGGTGTTTCCCAGCACCGATACCGTCGTCGAGGTCCGTGGCGGCAGGATAATCAATCTTTCCACCGGCCGAAGCTGGCCGTTGGCGGCGATGGGCGTGGAGCGGTCGCTGTTTGGTCCCCTGAATGGTCCCTATGACGGACGCAGGCTCAAGGTGCTGCAGCGCCTCGAACTGGACCAGGACCAGCCGGTGGCGGAATTCGAGAAAATTTCCACGACGATTCTTCCCCTGCCCGGCTGAAGATTCACACACCCGCCGCCTTCAGGCTCAGCCAGGCCACCAGTATCGCTATGCCGATCCAGATCAGCAGGATCACGGCAGCAGCGGCCATGCTTTTCCAGAGATGCCGGCGCCCTTCCTGCGCGCGCGCCTGGCATTCACGCCAGATGTCGACGGGAATCAGGCGAATGGCGAGCCACAGCCCAAACGGCACCAGCACGAGATCATCCAGCCAGCCCAGCACGGGAATGAAATCGGGTACCAGGTCGATGGGACTGAGCGCATAGGCGACGACCACCCCGATGACAAGCTTGGCAAGGACGGGCACATCGGGGTGCCGGGCGGCGAACCACAGCGCATGAACATTCCGGCGGATCGAACCGGAGCGCTCGTCGTGCAGCAGGCGCTTCGCAATCTTCATGGCGCCGCTCGAAGCTCGCGCCGGATCGCGCTCAACGCCATGAACGCAAACAGCAACTGCACCACGCCGCCATACCATCCCGCGATCACGAAGGATTCCTCTACAGCGAGGCCGAACACCAATCCGGAAAAGCCCATCACCAGGCCCAGCGCGCCGAACTGCCACATGCCGAACAGGAACATGAATGGCAGGAAATGCGCGCCGAGCGCGATCATGAACGCCGGGAACAGCCAGTCGGCGCGATGCTGGAATGCCGCGACAATCAAGGGCAAAAGCAGCGGCAGGAGAAAAGCGAGTTGCAGGGTCAATGCGTTGAGCGGATTGTCCTTGCTCAATGCGGGATCATGGCCGACGGCGCGCAACAGGAATTCGAGCGCGAAAAAGACGAACGCGCCGCCGAGGATGAGCGTCCACATCGCCGCCTGCCATGAGACCCAGCTGCCCAGTGCGGCGGCGGCGATCCATACGCAGGCGGAAATGGCCAGTCCCGGAAACCCGCCGGCATAGACTCTGCGTACTTCACGTTGCGCCGCTTCAATCTGCATTCGTCAGTGATGATTTCCGTGATGCCGATTCGCATCGGCGAGGCTCGCATGAATCGTCTCGATGAAACGTTCGCCATTGATGAAATTCCAGCTCCAGCGTTCGTCGTATTCCTTCGATAGCATCATCGCCTTTATTTCATCCAGCGACTTGCCTGCATCGATGGCGGCGGCAACCTTCTCACGCAGATCGGCCAGCATGTCGCGATACGCGCGCAAGCCTTTCTTGTCTGAAACAGCGCCGTGACCGGGAATCACAATGGTTTTTTCGTCGGCATCCGCAAGCACGCTATCGACAGCCGCGATCGCGCCGTCGATCGATCCGCCATGCTCGAGATCGATGTACGGATAACCGGCCTGGAAATAGATGTCGCCCATGTGAACGATATTGTCTTCCTCGAACCACACCACGCTGTCGCCGTCCGTGTGCGCGTGCGGGTAATGCCGCGTGACAAGCGTTCTTCCATTGACGTGGAAAGTGACGCGATCGCTGAATGTCACGATGGGCAAGGCGTCTTCGAGATCCTTGCCGCCGTTGTCGATGAATCCCTTGCGGAAGTCGTCGGTCGTCATCTCGGCGCGCACATTGTCGTGCGCAACGATCACCGCACCCGCCTTGCCGAGATTTTCGTTGCCACCCGTGTGATCGGCATGGAAATGCGTGTTCAGCACGAAACGCACCTTCGCGTCTTCGCCGCCAGGCAGCGTATCGAGCTTCGCGCGTACGGCTTCCGTTACCGGTGCAACCTGATCGTCGATCAAGAAAATTCCATCCGCGCCGATGACAACGCCGATGTTGCCGCCAAACGGACTCAACACGTAAATGCCTTCGGCGATGCGTTCCGCCTGCACTTCCTTCTCAGCGGCGTTGGTGGCCGGCACAAGCAGTGCCGAAGAAAACAACAGACAGACGATCACGAACGGGTTTCGGAAATTCATGGCCTACTCCTCGAACAGACAGGACGTTACCCGGCGTGTCATGACCGGGGAATACGGGATGTCGGGCATGACGGAAACCGTGAACACTTTTGGTTATTGTCGTCTCACGTCTCACGTCTCACACATCTTCGAAGCGATTCGCTTCGCGATTCTTGCGCACCTTGTCTGCGGCGAACACGCGGCCGTTCATCGCAACGTACACGCCCGGCGGCAGGCTTTGCACCGCGCCAACGGCACAGCCGACGTTGAACACGGCATCGGAATTCTGGAATCGCGCGGGGCTCAACGAGCCCGTCAGCACGATGGTCTTGCCGGGAATGCCGAGCAGCGCCTTGCCGGTTTCCGCCAGCGTGTCCGTGCCGTGCGTGATCAGGATTCTTTCGGCAGGATCGGCTTTCACCGCCGCGCGAATTTGCGCGCGATCCGTGTCGTCAATATCCAGGCTGTCTTTCTTGAGCAGTTCGGTGATATCGAAGTCGATGGCGACACCCGCTTCGTGCAGAATGCGCCCGACGACCGCCTCGCCGACTTCGTATTCGCTCTTGGCATCGAAATAGACTTTGTCGATCGTGCCGCCGGTAGTGAAGATGCGAAGTTTCATGCCGCCGTCCGTCGTGAATGAACACACATTATAAAGGAGTGAGAAGACTCGCATGAAACCCGCCGAACTGGACAGAATTCCGGCAGAAATGTGGCAGGCGCTGGCCGCGCGTCACGGCGCGTGGCGTACGCCGGTCCTGGCGAGCGTGACGCCGGAAGGCAGCGCCGACGCCCGCGTTGTCGTGCTGCGCGAGGTTTCAGCCCAAAGACGCGAGCTTGTTTTTTTTACTGACCGGCGCTCGCGCAAGCACGACGCGCTGCTCGCCAATCCTTCGGCATGTTTCGTGATCTACGATGCTGGTGCCGGCTGGCAAGTCCGCCTGTACGGCAGCGCGCGGGCGGAAACCGCAAACGCAGAAACGGATGCGTGGTGGGAAATGCTTGGCGAACATCAGCGCGCGCATTACGGGAATGCTGGTGACGATTCAGAAGAAAGGAATACGCAAGAAGGCCGCGAAAATTTCGCGGCCTTCCGGGTAACGATCGATCGCTTTCATTGCCTGTGGCTTCACGACGATGGCAATGAGGCGGCGGAATTCCTGTGGCGTGACAATGGCTGGCGGGGACATTTCGTGCGGCCGTGAGTCTCGAACGGCAATCGACAGGATTGACAGGATTTCGAAAGCGGATTTACAGGATGAATTCAGGCGCAGTTTCTGGCGTAGTTTAAAGGCGGGCAAGCCCGCCCTACGCAATACAAAAATCCTGTTTATCCTGAAAAATCCTGTTAATCCTGTCCCTTGCTCTATTCTCATCACTCCTTCTGCAAACTGATATCACCGCTCAGCGTGTTCACGCGAAAGCTGGTTTCTGCATCACCTTCACGAAATTTGAGTTCCATGCCGGGCGCGTATTTTCCCGTGCGTTGCGGTTCTGGTCCGAAATCATTATCGATGCCGCCGCTGAAGGTAGTGATATCGAAAATGCCGGACGGCGCTTCGACAAACCGCAGCGTGACGTCACCGCTGATGGACTTGAAACGGAACGTGCCGCCGTCGGCGAATTTTCCGGTAATGTCGATATCGCCCGAAGTGTTCGCGGCTTCGATGCGCGTGAACGCGCTGTCACTCACCTGCACGTTGCCGCTGACGCTCGACACTTCAAGCTCGCCTTGCGCATTGCCGAGACGAATATCGCCGCTGATGGTCGCGGCCTTGATGCGTGCATCGTCGCCAGTGCCTTGCAAGCGAATATTGCCACTGATCGATTCCAGGGCGTATTCGCTCGCCGCGCCGTCGGCAGAAATATCGCCGCTGATGGTATCGACGCGCACGCGCCCGGTAACGCCGTGCACGTCCACTTCACTGCTGACACCGTCGATCTCGAGCCGGCTCGCCGCCGGTACGGTGATATCGAGGTGGGTGCCATCGACATCCCCACCGCGCTGGTGCGGATAAATCACCTTGATGCGCGTGAAACTGCCATCGTTTTCAAACTCCAGCCGCTCGACACGATCATCGAGTTCGCCTTCGACGCGAATCGCGTTGCGATCCCACACCGACACCGTGACGGAACCCGCCAGGTTTTCGATGCTGACAGTGCCGGCGGCAGGCACGTCGAGCGTCTGGTCGATTCTTTCACCGGCAAGTGGCGTACCGCCCACAAGGGCGCTCACAAAAGTGATTGCGAAGATGAGATTGTTGCGTGCGATGTTCATATCGTTGTCCTCACGGGGGCTGGCCGGGCGGCTCGCATCCGCTCGGCCTGGGCAAGAATCCGGTTTTCCTGTGCGTACAGGCCGGTAAGCAGTTCGCGCAGATCCGCGTTGGCAGGGTCTTCCGACATCGCCGTTTCAATGTCGCGGATCGCAAGGTTCACGAGCAACAAATTGCGCAGCAGCGCCTGCTCGGTGCCGCTGGCATTCGCCGGTGCTGCAGCATCAATCAACTCGACATACGACGCCGGCAGGATGCGACGCGCATCGGCAAGACTCGGCAGTTCGGTTTGTTGCGAGCGCTCCACAAGGCGCGGCGCGATATCTGCATCACCTTGCAGCAGCACGCGGCTTGCCAGCATGCCGCCGGCAAAGACCGCGACGACAGCAACGCTCGCGGCCAACGCATGCAGCCATTTCCTGTTGCCTTGCATGCCGCGCGGTTCAAGACGCGCAGCAATCTCCGGCCACAAATCCCGCGCCGGTTCATTCGTCATTGGCAAGGCGAACGCCTCGCGCTGCAGGCGCCGCGCGATGGTCATCTGCGCATGACACGCCGGGCATTCGGCGGCGTGCACTTGAAGCGCGCGCGCATCGGTGGCTTTAAGCTCATCGTCCAGCCAGTCGTCCAGTCTGTCGTTGAATGTTTCGCAGTTCATTGTTCCAGCCTCTCCCGCAACAGCCGGCGGGCGCGGTGCAATTGTGCCTTGCTGGTGCCGACAGCAATGCCGGTCAGCTCGGCGATCTCATCGTGGCGATGGCCTTCCACGTCATGCAGCACGAACACGGTTCGCGCGCCTTCGGGCAAGCGGCTGATCGCCGCCTCCAGGTCCATGCCGATGCCGGTGTCCGAGGTCTCGCCCTCGAAACGTTCCCATTCGCCCTCTTCCACCGGGCGAATGTGCCGGTCGCGGCGTCCCTGCTTTCGGAACCAGCCCATCACCGTGTTCACTGCAATGCGATAAAGCCAGGAACTGAACGCGCTCTCGCCGCGGAATCCGTCCAGTTTCTGCCAGGCGGTGATGAAGGTTTCCTGCACGCATTCCTCCGCAATATTCCTGTCGCCGGCGAGGCGCAGGCACACCGCATGAATCCTGCTGGCGTTCTCGCGATACAGCGCCTCGAACGCAGGCTTGCTGCCCGCGCGGGCGCGTGCCACCAGCCTGTCGATATCGACAGTGGCTTCGGACTCTGCGGCTTGTTGCCTCGAAATCACGGGCAGCACGTTCTCCATGGTCATGAGACGCCGGGGGGCGCGAAACGGTTTAAAGTAACGTTTCCGAAGCGGGATTGGGGACCGTCATGGGAAACCGCGGCAATTCAATGCACAATGCCGTCATGCGTCAAGTCATTCTGCTTTTCATGCTCACCACGGCGTTCTGGCCAGGATTTACGCTGGCAAGTGACGCCGGCAACAGCGCTGTCATTCTCACGGTGGACGGCCCCATTGGCCCTGCCACCGCCGATTATCTCTCGCGCGGCATCGAAACCGC
>DASVDI010000001.1:0-17048 GCA_036381175.1 Gammaproteobacteria bacterium | reverse complement strand
GACGCACTGGTGGCTGATCGATTACAACGAGCAGCGACCGCATGACGCACTCGATCGGTTACCGCCAGTCGACTACGCAAGACAGGATGAAAAACGAAAAACTTCTCCTTTGACGTGTTCCAGTTGACGGGGAAGCTTACGGGGGCAGAAGGACGCGTTTAGACGCGAAATCTCGCGTTGGGGGGGAAGCATGCTCACTTCAATTACATTCGATCATTTCAAAGGTTTTCTTAATCATCGACTTGATTTAACCGAGCTATCTGTATTGATCGGCGCAAACAATGCAGGCAAGACGACAATCGTCGATGCACTGAGACTGATTGGATTAATTACACATAGATTCCGGAACCTACGTTACTCAACGCCGAATGCGATTTTCAATCTTCCTGCGAGGGCAGTAGGCGTTTCACCAGCAACGGACGGAATAAGTATCAACTGGAAGGCAATAACACGACAACCGGAGGGTTCAGGAAGCTTCAAAGCAGAATTCTTTAATGGCAATTCAATCGAAGTATTTGTAAGAGAGGGCAGCGCAGAAATTTTCGCGATCCTACGCGATAACGATCGTAATGAGATAACGAGCCAAGTAGCAGCAAGGGATACCGATATTCCAACCGTGAATATACTACCGCCCTTGAGGATTCCTAGACCAAATGAAATCGCGATGGACCCTCAAAGGGTTTCAACAAACAAAGACAACAGGCTTTCATCAAATTGTTTTAGAAACCAGCTTAGCCTAGCGTCGGAAGCTGAATTCAACGCCTTCAGGACTCTCGTTGAGGAAAACTGGCCGACAATAAGGATACAACACCTTATCCGTGGCACACGGGAAGTACCGCACCAACTGCTTATAAGGACACCTCACCATTCGGGTGAATTATCTGACATGGGTCACGGACTTCAAATGTGGATACAAATCATTTGGTTTATCTCCAGATGCAAGACTGGAGACACGGTGGTACTTGACGAACCAGATATATATTTGCATCCGGATCTCCAGAGAACACTGATTAGAACAATCAAAGCGCGTTTCTCTCAAACTATTGCGACCACTCATTCTGTCGACATCATGTCAGAGGTGGAGCCGCAGCGGATTGTGGTAATCGATAAGGATCGAGAATATTCAGGTTCCATTGATTCGTTACCTTCTGTCCAGAAGGTTATTGAGGGTATGGGCAGTGTTCATAACTTCCAAATGGCGAAATTATGGGACGCACGAAAGTTTCTAATAATTGAAGGAAAAGGAGATATAGGAATTCTGAAAATAATACATGAAAAACTCTTTAGCACATCCAATAAGAGAATTACGGATATTCCGTCCGTAAAGACTAATGGTTGGGAAGACTGGGGCTTTGCTCGCGGTGCTTCAAATACGATGAGAAACGCATTTAACGCGGCTATTACGGTGTATTCAATATTTGATTCTGATTATAGAAGCTTAGATGATATCGCGCGTAGATATGAAAGCGCGGTAGCCCATAACGTCAACTTGCACATATGGTCGAAGAAGGAAATAGAAAATTTCCTGTTGGTTCCAGCACCAATATCGAGGCTAATAAACAGGAGAAAGCGAAAGGATATTGAAGATGCGACGCCCAAGAGAGTAGAAACTCTGATAAACGAAATAATTCAAAACATGGAAGAGCCAACCCGCGAAGCCTATGAAAAGATCATTGGCGCACGCATGAAAAATGTAGTTCCGGCAAAACGAACAAAACTCGCAAAGCTAGCTATTGCTGAACGTTTGCGTGTAGCTGGGAGCATGTCTGGGCTTGTCTCAGGCAAAAAATTATTCAGAGCACTCGCGGACGCTATAAGGAACGAGTTTGGAGCTAGTATTTCCGTGCAAGCTGTAACTCATGAATTTAAGATCGCGGAAATAGATCCTGAACTTAGAGATATCGTCACCAGAATCGAAGACGGTCGTGTTTTCGATAGACCCGAATTTGGCGACGAGAATCGACGCCAATAACACCGAGGACACTGGCACGCCTTGGATTACAACTTAAAGAATAGAAGAACCAGCGAATTTACTTCAAATGAGGCCGCGTCAACGACCTTCTTTTTTTCCTGCAACAAAAATGCACTTCAGGAATGTTCGGGAATGATTTTTAATACTGGATTCCCGCCTGCGCGGGAATGACGCTTCGTTTTCCCCCGTTGAGGCCCACCGAGGAGCGAGACGCGCGCAGGTCCGGAGCAGGAATCGGAACCCGAGCAAAGCGAGGGTCAGCGATTCCGTCGCGCAGGAGATACCGTCTTGAAGTCGGTCTAGCAAGCCTTCCATTCAGGGTCGAATGGCTGTTGGTTCTTCAGTACGCCGAAGATGATGTGCGTGAGTTTTCGCATGACCGCGCAAACTGCAGCTTTCCCGTTCTTCCCGGCAGCGAGTAATCGCTCATAGAACGCTTTCAGCACGGGATTGTGACGGATTGCCGTCAGTGCCGGCATGTA
The DNA here is from genome assembly GCA_036381175.1 of Gammaproteobacteria bacterium. GTDB lineage: Bacteria > Pseudomonadota > Gammaproteobacteria > Natronospirales > JAJUFS01 > JAJUFS01. The sequence goes on along the minus strand of DASVDI010000001.1, from coordinate 14,594 downwards.
GAGGGCTTTTCTCAAGCGGGCATTTCCTGTCTTGGACAAGACAGTTCTGCCTTTCACAGAACTACCGGACCGCCGCTGCCTCGGTGTCAGTCCAATGAACGCAGCGAGCTGACGGGCGCAGCCGAAGCGTTCGACCGGGATGTATGCGAGGACCATCGCAAGCGTACCTTCGCCCACGCCGGGAATGGATTTCAGCAACTCACGCTTGCGGCGTAGATCAGGGTGATTATCGATATGGTCTTTGATGCGCTGGCGCGTTGCCGTGATCCGCTGTTCGAGGAACTCGATATGCGATTGGAGATCAGGAACCACCGTAATGTCAGCGCTCTCCAGCCGACTGATCTCCTGGAGCCGCATGTCCTGCAATGATTCCAGGCGATGCACGAGTGCTTGTAACTCACGCACTTCCGCGGACGGCGGCATCCACTGTGGTGGTTTGAAGTGGAAGCAGAACTGCGCGATCAATCGCGCATCCGCTTCATCTGTCTTGTTGCGTGACAACTGGCTGCGACCGAAAGCCTTGATCTGAGCCGGATTTACGATGCTCACTTTATGGCCAGCATCAAGCAGGTCAAACGCCAGCGCTTCACCATAGCGGCTGGTTGCTTCCATGCAGGCATGCATCTGTTCAACCTGGTGTTTCTGCAGCCAGTCCCGCAGGGCAAGAAAGCCTGTAGCCGTGTTGGCAAACGCCTTGTTTTTGAACTTGCCCTCGCGCAACAGCGCGACATCGAACTTGCGCTTGGCTATATCAATACCGAGAACGATCTCTTCCATGAGTTTGCTCCTGTTGGCCTATCCATAAGAGGCGAATGCTTTGCGCCGTTCAGTCTTGTGCATACAGGCTCAGCGAAGGCGGCCTAAGATACCGTACGAACTGCGGCAAAGTTACGAAGCGGGCGGCAGAATCTGCTCCACTGCCTTTATGGCATGCGAGGGGTACAGCCTGTCCCGCTTCGCCTCTCCATTACGTCGGAGAGTGAACCGTTAATCGGTTCAAGATACAAGCGAGGGGTGGCGAGACCGAGGCGGGTCAAGCGAGTGCAACGAGCGCAGGCCTAACCGGCGAGTTACCGAGCGTGCCCGCAAGCGTCGAGCACCGCACGAAGTCCCAGTACTCGGGGAGGCTCTTTGAATAAACAAGAAGCCGATCGGGAAAGCGTTTTTGCCTACTTTTGGACAAGACAAAAGTGGGTCGCCGCCGCGCAGCGGGCGAAACTTTTGATGAGTTGAAGGGAATAAATCAGTCTGCGATCAGCGCCGCAGGCGTGGGTCGTGATGTTGGGGTTCGCTACGCTCACCGCCAACCTACGAAGCCTTCGAATAGCTGATCGAGGTCAAGGCCCGCTCCTACATTTCTTCGATCACCATCACGTCACCCCATCACCAACGTCGTCACCTGGCTCGGAGAAATCGTCGTCCCCACCATATTCGGGGCCATCCCGTTCTGCGCTGTCACGGTGAGCATTCGTTGCATCGGCATTCCTGTTGCGAATGTCTTCACGCTGGCGACGATCGGCCGGTCCGGCCCAATGAATATCTGCGAGACAAGGCCGCCCATGACGCCTCCGAAATCACCGAGGCTGATCGGAACGGTGGTCAGCAGGTTGTGCACGGGCATGGCGGTGACGAGGAAAGTCGGCGCTGTCGGAATGGCCATCATGTGCATGCCCATGTTCGGATAAGGCACGGGAATGAACGGCAGCGGCGGCGCCGGCGTTTTGCAGACATCCGGGAAGGCCATGTCGATGGCGGGCATCTGTGTTGTAGCGAACATTGCTTTCTCCCGCCTCTTAACCTAAATGAATCCGTTTTCCGTCCACTTTCATATCCTCGGCAGCCGTGATGACAGCCGTCTTCGCACGCGAGGTGAACAGGCCTTTCACGCGCTGCAGGATTTCGCGGGCGTGCACGATTTCCGTTTCCTCGATGAAGCGGAATACGCGCTTTGCCCGCTGCGTGAGACGGTTTGCGCGCGTGTCGATGTTCTCGGCATCAAGCATCGCGTCGCGCAACGTCGCCTTCGCACGATTACCGGAAAGTTCGGTGTCGCCGATGCAAAGCTTCGCTTCTGCGGCAGTCGCGTTCAGCGTGCCGGCGGCAAGAGTCACTTCGCCACTTGCAAGCGTTACGGCATCGCGCGCGGCGAGCGTGACGGCACCTTCGCTTGCACGCAGCTCCACGCCGGCCGCATGCGAAATGACCGCCGCACCGCCGCCGGGGCGTTCAAGGATGGCGAGGATGCTGCCGCGCGGCCCTTCGCTCGCGTACAGCACGCGGTCGTTTTGTTCGGGCTCGATGAGGCAACTGAAAGCACGCGTGAGCGTGCGCACGCCCTGCTCCGTTCGAACCGCCCAGGCCGCGCCATCCCTTGCGATGACGATTCCGGTTTCGAGCCGGGTTTCCCCGTTGCCGAACAGCTTGATCAGGTTTGCCTGCTGCATGGTCATGTCCTCTTTGAATTACTTTGCCAAAGCCCGCGCTTGCGCCTGCGCTTCAATCAGCGCGGGATCGGCGGGCTTGGCGGCGTGACGGTTCGCGCCGTCCCAGTCGGTGTTTTCTTCGATGATTTCGTGCAGGTTGGTGAGTTCGAGTTTTGCCTCGGCGAGATCCGCACCGCGCAGGTCGGCTTGCGACATGTCCGCGTAGGTGAGATCAGCGCCGATGAACGTGGCATTGCGCAAATCCGCTTCCGCAAACTGCGCGAGCTTCGCCTTTGCATACGTGAACACAGCGCCTTGCGACTTCGATTTGACGAACAGCGCCTGTTCCAGGTTCGCTTTCTCGAAGTTCGCCTTCGCGAGCTTCGCTTCGATGAACATCGCGCCGATTGCCATTGCGCCCTTGAAGTTCGCGCCATCGAGGTTCGCGCCGAAAAAACCCGCCTGCGTCAGGTCCGCGTTCTCGAAATTCGCGCCTGCAAGATCGGACTCACCGAACTGCATGCGCACGAAGTTCGCGCCGCTGAAGTCACGGCCCCGCAGGTTCGCTTTCTGGAACAGGCTGAGCGTGATGCGCGTTTTCGCGAGTTGCGTGCCTTCCAGCACCGGCTCCACGACCGCGGATTTCTCGATGCTTGCACCATCGAAATCCGCACGGCTTAAATCGCACTGCACCAGCGCACTTTGCATGAAGCTCGCGCCGCTGAATTTCGCCTCCACGAGCTTGCCGTTGACGAAGCTCGCCTGTATGAACTTCACGTTGCTGAAGTCAGCAGCTTCGAAGCTTGCGTTCACGAAATTCGTGTTCACGCAGATGGCTTCAATAAGCCGCGCGCCATTCAAGCTGCTGTCGACGAAATTCGCGTACGAGAGATCTGCTTTGGAAAGATCGGCGTTATCCAGCGTGCAGTTGATGAACGCGCATTCGCTCAAGAGTGCGTTCGAGAGCTTTGCGCCGGTGAGGTTGCAGCCCTGGAACACGCCGCCGCGCAAATCGCTGTCCGCAAAATCCGCGTTCGAGAAATCCTCGCCGTCCATCACGTCGAGTTTCCGGATGCGTTCCTCGAGTTCGATACGGTCCATCATTACGGCCTCCAGTCCTGCAGCACGGTGCGCTTCAGGTTCGCGCCTTCGAAGCGAGTCTCTCCGAGCGTGGCGCCGGTGAAGTCGATGGAGAAGCAGTTGGCCTTCGAGAAATTCGCGCTGACAATCCGTGTTTTGCGAAAGCGCGCTTCCATGAGATTGGCAGCAACGAGTGAGGCAGAGGTCATGTCCGCTTCCGCAAAGATCGAGCGCCAGTAATTGCCTTCATCCAGTTTTGCGTGCGCGAGGTTCGCCATCGAGAAATCGCACTCGGGGAGACTCGTGAGTGCAAGGTCGGCGTATTCCAGGTTCGCGCCGCGAAAGCTCACCTGCGTGCCGCGCGCGCCGGTGAATACCGCGCCTGCCAGATTGCAATTGTGGATGAAGCGCGTGTTCACGAGTTTCGCCTGCACGAACTGCGCGCCGCTGCAATCGAAATCCAGGAACGTGGTCTTGTCCATGAGCGCGCCGGAAAAATCCGCGCCCGGCGCCTTCACGTTGACGAACGCGACGGAACTGAGATCCGCATCCTTGAAACACGCACCCGCCAGGTCCTGGTTCAGGAATACAGCGTTCGGCAATTTTACGCGGCTGAGATCGGTCTTCGTGAACGTCGCATCAAGCAGCATCGCCTCTTCCAGGTCCGCATCCACCAGCACCGCGCCTGTGAGGTTCGCCGCACTCAGCGTGGCCTTGCCGAGTTTCGCGCCTGCCAGGTCAGCACCTTCCAGGTTTGCGGCGCCGAGATTCGCGCCGGTGAGATCAGCGCCCTTGAGATTTGCGCCGCGCAAGTTGGCGCGCGGAAGGATGGCGCCGCGCAAGTTGGCGCCGGAAAGATCTGCGCGCGCGAGATCGGCATCCTCGAGGAAAGCGTTCTCGAAGTTCGCACCGGCAAGATCCTTGCCCGCAAGCGCGATACCGGCGAAGTCACCGTTGTCGATGTCTGTCGCTGCCGCGCCCGCGCCCAGGTGCGTGAGCAACGCGTCAACGCGCGGCTTTCCGGGAACGCCCAGCGGCGGTGCGCCGCCCTCTACCAGGTGCGCGCCCATGCGATAACTCTGCACGAAGAGCGCGCCGGCCTCATGGACCTGGCGTTCCATCGCCGTAAAGTCCACGGCGGGGATTTGCGGGAGCTTGTCTTCGGGAATGCCTTCGGCGCGCAAGCGGTCACGAAGGTGTTCCGCTGCCGCAAGCTGTTTTTTGAATTCGTCCAGTTGTGTCGCCGCGGGCGGCCGCGGCAGTGGCTGCTTCGCGTTCATGCGCGCCACCGCATCGTCGATCTTCTGTTGCGTATTTGCCTTTGCGTCGCCGGGCAGTGATTTCACCGCCTCGGCAAGTTCGGCGATGCGCGTCTTTGCGTGTTCGCGCTGCGCGTCACCATAAGCGGCAAGGTCCTTTTGCAACTGGTCGACGCCGCCGAGATCCATGTCTGCGGCGCTGATCGCATCGCCGGGCAACATCTTCTCGATGCGTTCGAGCAGCGCCTTCAGCGCCGGATCCATGTCGCTTTCGCGCGCGTCGAACTTCGCGAGATGCGGCGCGGGATCAACGCCCGCGTCACGCAGTTGCTTCTCAAGTCTTTCGCGTTGCTCGGCAAATTTCGCATCCATCTCCGCGCGCACGTCCTCGGCACGCGCCTTTGCCTGCTGCTGGCGAATGAACTCCGCGCCCGGATTCGCTTCCAGCATGCGCGCGAAACCGCAGCGTGCATTTTCCGGGATGATGTCGCGCGTATTGACGGCGTACTTGAGCTGCGTTTCCGGATCCTTGCGGCCCTGCATTGCCGCACGATAGTGCTCGACATCGCGCGCGGCATCGTCGGCGTTCTCGTAGGCGAGCAGAACCGTTGAAATGTCCGTGCCGTCGTCGCTGTCGATGTTCGCCGTGCCTCTATAAATAAGTATCCCGACGTTCTCGCCCGGCAGCAGCCACAGCGTCTCGGCGCGAAGCGCGATTTCGTGAAAGTCGTTTTCGCGTTTCTTTCTTTCAATGAAGCAGCGCACGCGATACTTCGGCAAGGTGCCGGCAAGCTCCGGGTGTTCGGGGTGCATGTTCGTGACGCGGTACTTCTCACCGCCGGCAAAGAAACCGTCAAGCCATTGATCCGTTTGTGCGACGTTGAAGAATTCCCAGTCGATATCTTCCGCAAGCCCCGGCGCGATCTCGCGCACCCATCGCTCATCGTAAGTGCCGGCCTTCGGCAGGCGCTGCGGCCACATCATGTCGAGCGGCAACAGGCCTGCGGGTTCGGGCCGCTGGCCGAAACCTTCGATGAGTTTCTTCGGGTATTCAACGTTCGGCAGCGGCCGGCGCATTTCGCCGAACACGTCCACTTCTTTCATGCCCTTGCCGAGCGGATTCCTGTCGAAACCTTCGCCACCGAAAGCGTTCTCCCAGGTCAACGGCATGGAACGCATCGGCTCGGGCGACGACGCTATGCCCATCGACCAATAGCGGTTGCCGAAAACCGCGAGTTCCTTTTTCACGGAACCCGCTTCGATCAGCACGCGATCAGCCGCGACCTTGTTGCCGCCCGGTGCATGGTAGCTGCCGGCGACAAGCACTTCGCCGCGCGGCTTCGGCATGCAGGCATCAAGGATCGCGTCCTGGCCGAGCGCGCGCGCTGCAGCCGACCATAAATCCTGTTCCAGCAGGATTTCGCCGCCCGTGAGTGGAAACGCGAGCATCGCGCCCGCGCTCCAGCGATCCCTGCTGCCGAAGCGGAAAGGTTTCGCGAACAGGCTGAGTTCGAGGGGTTTGTAGACCTGCATGCGTTTACCAGAACTTCAAGGCGGAAAGGTTCAGGGACAACGCGCCGTTCTTGATCTCGGTAGCCTTGGTCTTGATCGCGGTCGCAGCAGTCTCGATTGCGGTGAGCGCGGTTCCGATCTCGGTAACTTCCGTGCGCAGCTTGGCGATGCTGTCGGCCTCGATGACCGTGGCAAGACCGAGTTCGATTTTCGTGCCGGCCACCATCTCGAACACCGCGCCCACGGCGATGTCCGTCTTCGCGCCGAACCACATGTTGTTTTCCGCGCTCAGGGCCATGTTGTTGCCCACTGCGATGCACATTTCGTTTTTCCCGCCGACGAACATTTCGTTCGCGCCACCAAGCTGCATGGCGTTCGATCCACCCAGGAGCATGTCGTTGGTGCTGCCGTGAACGGTCGATTTCACGTCGCCATACACCATCTCGCTGCTGTCGCCGTGAATTGTCGCGTCGGTGTCACCCCAGACTTCTTCCTTGGTATTTCCCTCATGCACCTCGTAGTTGTAGCCGTGCTGATAGGAATACGTATCGCCGTAGGTTTTCTCGATGGACGAGTTCGCGGGATCGACCTTGCCCTTGTAGCTGTCGTGCTTCGTGCTGGCGTATTGCGAGTCGAATGTGCCGTGCGAAACATGGTGCAGGTTCTCGACATAACTGTTGCCGTAGTTGTATTCCGGGCGGGAATTTCCGGGACCGTAACCTGCTGCCCAGTTGTAGCTCGCACCGTAGTGGTACTCCATCTTGTTGCCCCAGTTCTTCTCGATCAGGCCTTCGGCCTTCTCGCGGTCCCGCCCGAGGATGGGGATATCGAAAACTTCCTGTTTCGGGTCATCCACGCAATCGCTGCCATCGTGCTGCGTGAACTGGTAGCGGGCCTTTGGATCGCCCGCTGCGTCTTCGCCGACGTAATTGATGGCGCCGTGCAATTCCTCGTAATCGTTGCCGAAGTTGAAAGTGTTCTCGCTGCCCCAGGAGAACTTGCTGCCTTCCGCATAGCGGTAAGTGTCGCCGTACGCGCGCTCGACGAAGAACTGGCCGCCGACCTCTTCGGCCAGCGACATTTCAGTCACTTTCTCGCCGGTGGTTGCGTTGATCTCGTTCAGGGGCGGCGTTGTCGGCGGCACCGTTCCGCCGCCTTTCTTCTTCATGTAACGAACCGTCGCAACATTCCTGTAAGCGCCGCCCGCCGCCGTCGTCTTCAGGAGATCCGGTGTTGCAATCGTCGCCTGGTTGGCAGTCGTCGCGTTGAGCAATGAATGGTTCGCGCCATTCGGTACAGCACCTGCGATCACGGGGCGATCCGGGTCGCCATTGATGAAGGTGAGCAGCACTTCGGTGTTCGCCTTCAGCGGAAAGTACATGCCCTGGTCCGCGCCGGCGTACGGTTGCGCCATGCGAATCCAGTGGCTCGCCTTCTCGCCGTCGGCGCCCGCGCGATCGAACGGCAGGCGCACACGGTAATGTCCGGTCTCGTTCACTTCCGCAAGCGGCGAAGACGAAGTCTCGGAATACACGATCGCGGTCATCGTGCCATCGAAGCGCGGCTTCGGGGTGACACGTTCGGGGCGGAACTGCACGTCAGCGGGAATCGCGGTGAAGGTGTTGGAATAGCGCGGCGCGTTCTTCGCACCCGTGCCTGCCGTGTTGTCGGGATTCTCGCCTTCGTGCGTGATGGCGACAAGAAGGTACTGCCTGTCGTTCCACGCGCCATTCTGCGCGGGATGACCGTTCAGCGTGAACGTGTAGCCGGCTGCAAAACCCGGCACCGCACCCTGGCCGTGAAACACGGTCTTGCGCGATTTCAGTTCTTCCGCACGCACTGCAGCGAGCCTTGCGCCCTCTTCGGCGGATTCGAAATTCTCGCCGTAAATGAATGCGCTGCCGAGCCCGTCGGGATCGACGGTCGCGCTGCCGGAAACATCCAGCGACGGCTGCGCGTAGTTGAAATCGCGCAGCACGACTTCATTTGGGAGGCGCTGCTTGCGGCAGACCCAGGTCTGCAGCGTTTTATAGCGATTGTTGTCGTCGGGGGTAGCTGCAAACGTGACCGTATCGATATCGAGCGCGGGATAATTCGCGTCGTCCGCGAGCACCAGCGTTTCGGTGTCCGCGCCCTGTTCGAAGCGATACCAGATGCCATCGCGCTCCATCTGCCGCGAAAGAAACGCGAAATCGGTTTCGCCGAACTGGCAGGTGTATTGCCGTTCCGGATACGCCGCGGTAAGTGCCGAGAGATCGAAATCGCCGCCGCTTGAAAAACCACCGCGCGTCAGCACCGCGTCGATGATTGCATCGACCGTCGTGAAATCCGGACCGACATAAACCTCGTTGGTCGGATACGTCGACAGATTCCACAGGCGCGGAACAAGGCTCGCCATGTAGTAGCTGTAGCCGCCCGCGCTCTGGCGCATTTCAAACTGGCGCAGGATGCCGTGACGCGGCCAGCTTTTGCCATCGAACTCCACGGTGAATGTCGCGTCCGCGCGCAGCACGGCGTCGAGATCGACGCTGACCGCATCCGGAATTTTTACCGTGATCTCGAAGGCGTAAAGCCCCGAGAGCGTTTCGGTGCCCGTGAAGCGCACGACCGTGGAATCGTCCAGGCCGCCGTCGACGGTGCGCAGGGTGAAGACGGGTTGTGCCATTGCCTTGCTCCCGGTCAGGCGGCGGTTTCGTTCCGCACGTCCAGACGCATGTGAATTTCAACAGGTTCGGGATTGCTGCCATCGACCAGCCAAGTGTCCTGGCCGAGGCTCGCCCATTCGGTAACGCCCAGCATTTTCGACCAGTCGTTGCCGCCGAGCGTGGTGGATTCAATCGAGTTTGGCTGCACGATCAAGACAAGATCGCAATCGAGCGGCAGCACGAGGTAGTACGACAGGATGAAACGGATGAAGCGCATGCGTGCCGGCGTGAGAAAGAAGCGGCCGTATTCCTCCGCGGGCATCGGGCCGATGCGAAGCACGATGTTGCCGTTGTGGTCTTCTATCGTGTCACCGAGCGCGCAGTTGTCGCCCAATGGATTCGCATCGCGATCAAGGCGCGCACGCTGCGCACGCGGAATCGACACCTTGCGCTCGACGCAGGATTCGATTTCAACCGGCAGGCCCTGCAAATAATCCGCGAGGATGGTTGTAAGCCCTGACAGGCTGCGCTGCTGCTGGCTGAGAATGCCGAGGTAACGCAGCACGCGGAATGGCTCGGGAACGCGTTCGCGCAAGCCGGCATCGTGCAGGCCGATCAGCGCAAACAGGTAATCCCAGTACTGCGCATCGTCCTGTTCAACCGCTTTCAATCCGAAACGATACTTCGCCCACGCTTCGTAAAGCAGCGGAAACACATGGTAATGAATGACGTCGAGAAAGCCGCGCGGCGCTTCATTGCCATCCTGCGCCTGGTCGAGCAGTTCTTCCGTGTAGAACGCAGGCAGCGGCGAGGCTGTGCCGTACAGGCCCATGAAGGTCGTCGTGATGCCGTAACCGCCGGCATCGTTTTCGGTTTCCGGCAGGCGTTCAATGCTCGCGATATCGAACGGCGGATAATCCAGCGACAACTCCGGGCGCATGCGCAATTTCAGCGCGCGAGCGTCATCGCCGCCGCGCTCTTCGAGCAGCGTGAGCAAGCGTACTGCCTGGAAGAAATCGTAATCCTGGCAGTTGTCGAGAACGTCCCGCTCTAGATCAGCGGTCGCGCTCCCAGTCTCGGTGCCCATCGGTAGCGTTCTCCGGTCTGCGTTTCGATCAGTGTCATTGCGGTAAAAGCATTCAGGCTTGAAAAACTTGCGAGCAAACGGTCCAGCATCGCGCCGAACAAATACAGGTCGCCCGGTCCCGCGAAGCCATCCTTCATCGCGCTGATGGAAATATCCTGGCCGCGAAACACCGCGCCATTGATGAGGCGATCGGCGGCGGTCACCTCGACAGCGTTCACGCCCTGCACGCGCTTGCGATTCGCGGTTTCGGTTTCGCGTCCACCGCGCCCGGGAAAGATGTAAAGGGACAACAGCGCTTTCAGGTTTTCACTGTCCGCGAGCGAGAGATAATTCAAGGCAAGATGCGAGAGCAATCGCCACAGCATCGCCTTGCCGACCGGCGCCTGCTGGCTTTCCGTCGGCGGAATGAGATTCGTGAATTCGACGAGCTCCGATGTCGTGCGCGTCGGGCGATTGATGTCGCCGGGGCGCAGGCGCGCGGGCAGGTCGCCGTTCGTGCAGGACAAACGAATGGTCAGCGTCTGCTGGCGCGGAATGCCGTAGTCGGGCGGATAGTTCACCGTCAGCAACGGTTCGGTGAAGCCGCGTTCGTCGTGGTGAAAACTCGCCTGGTAAACGGGGCGCGTCTGGTCCGCCGGATCGAACATGCCCATCGGCTTGAATTCCTGTTTCGCGTTCGTGCCCCGGCCGTGACCAACGACGCTGTCGATGGAGTGAATCTGGTAATCGCCGCCGCGCGAACGCGCCGGACGAATGCGCACCGTGCCGCGATTATTGTCGAGCAGCACGGGTTCGGCGTCGTGTGGAAACAGGTTGATCGCAGGTGTGGCATGCAGTGCGAACCGTTCGGTGCTGATGCGTGGCAACGGCACGTTCGACGATTCAAGCTCGAAGCGAATCACGAAACGATCGCCTTCACGATCGCGCCAGCGCGAGAGACCCATCAATTCCAGGAACAGGAATTTTTCCTTCAGCAGGAAGTATTCCTGCAGCATGCGGAACGCCGGAAACGAATTGCCGGGATACGGCAGCATGGCGTGTTCGGCATCAAGTCCGACGGGTCGCACGTAGTTCGACGGCAAGGTGGTCGGCAGGCCGGATTCGGTGAACACCGACACACGCCGCAGATGTCGCTGCAACAACAGGTAAAGATCGGCCGCGCCGGGAAAATCACCACCGAGATGAAAACGGATTCGGTCCGCATTCCAGTCGGCGAGTTTCGCGCCCTGCATGCGCAGATGAAGATCGATCGCGTGACGGCCACCGCCCATGTCCGTGCTGTCGGCGGCTTCGAGCACGATGGGTGAAACGTCCACATCGTAAACGGTGCGGAAGCGACAATGCGTACCATCGACCGGTTGCGAATCAACGTACGTTCCGGCGGGAACGCGCAGCACATCCTTGAGAATCGTTTTCGGCGTGAACGCCATGATGGTCGCACTGGGAAGCGGCCGCAGGTAATGCGGAAAGATGAGTTGCGTCAGACCTTGGATGAACTCCGGGAAGTCATCATCGATCTTCTGGCGAATGCGACCGGTGAGAAAAGCCGTGCCTTCAAGCACGCGCTCGACGTCGGGATCGGGACTCGGGCCGGTGAGGCGCGGCGCGAGCGCGGGATTGGCGCGCGCGAATTCCGCGGCCAGTTCGCGCAGGTCGTCGAGCTCGCGTTGATAATAACGGCTGTTCATTCATCACCTCGTGACATTCGCATCACACTTGCAGCGCAACGCTGCCATCGCCCTGCAAAACCGCATCGAACTGCACCGGCACCGTGTTGTCGCGGAACACCAGGTTGCCGTTGACGTTGAACCGCAACAGGCCTTCGTCGTCATCGCGCGGCACATGCTGCACACTGATGTCGCGCAGCCGCGGTTCGAACTTCTGTGTCGTTTCACGAATCACGTTTTCAATCGATTCGATCGCAGGCGGCGTGAAACTGTTCAGCATGTTCACGAAATCCGGAAGACCATATTCGCCGCTGATCTGCACGGAACCCCGGCGCGTGTTGTAAAGATTCGCGAGATCCGCGAACACGGATTCCGTGTACGCGCCAATATCCGCGCGCCGCCGCTCGGCATCCTCCGGGGACAACCAATACCCGATGCGTTTCAGCAAGCGTTCTTCGGTCACGCCGACATTTCTCCCCAGGAATCTTCGTATTCGATGCCGTCCGGCTCCCACGACCAGATGACTTTCTCGTAGGTGAACGACACGTCCTCCATGTGACGCAAGCCCGCACTTGCGGGATCGAGCGCGTTCGGCACCCACGGCTTTACCGCGGTAATCAACGCGCCTTCGAAACGCACCACGAAGTACAGTTCCTGCGAACCCATCTGGTCGAGCCGGTACCAGTCGAGCCGAACTTCCGTCATGCGCTCACCAGTGCACAGCGCCTGGTAGAGTTTCGGCGTCGCCTTGTCGATCTCCTTCGTGATCGTCGCGGGACGATGCGCGCGACGGCCCGAAGGAATGCCGCGCTCATCCGAAGGCACTTCAACAACGTGATGAAATGCCTGCACGAGAATGGTGCCTTCGCGCCGATCGAGATCGCAGCTTCCTTCGATGGCGCCTTGTTGTTCGCCGATGAGACTTAAATGTCCGGGTATTGGCATCGTCTTGTCCTCGTAAACTCGTTGTCAGCATTCGGTCCGTTCCGCCTTCGGCGGCAAGTTCTATTTCCGGTCCAGCTTGCCCGTCGCGCCCAGCGTGAACTGGCTGCCCATGTACTTGATGTGCGGCGTCACCGAGAGGTCAATCAAATACCAGCCGCTCTTGCCGGGAATCTCGCGGACGTTAACGGCAGCGCGCCGCAGCGGCCGCCGGCCGCGCACGCCGGGCGCGGGGTTGTCCATGTCAGCGACATACTGTTTCAGCCAGTTGTTCAGTTCGCGTTCGATTTCAACGGGACGATGCCAACTGCCGATGTGTTCGCGTTGCATCATCTTCACGTAGTGCGCGATGCGGCAGATCACCATCAGGTACGGCAATTGCGCGCCGAGCCGCATGCCGATGTCCGCATCGCGATCCGTCGCCTCGGCGAGCGCCTTGACCGATTGCACGGAGTTGGCGGAGAAAAACGCAACGCGCCCGTCCGATTTGTGCACGGAAAGCGGAATGAAACCGGATGAGGCAAGCTCTGCCTCGCGGCGATCGGGAATCAGCACTTCGGTCGGAATCTTTCCATCGCCGCCGGCATTCAATCCGACAACGCGCCCGTCGTTCTGTCCGGTCATGTTCACGCACCAGCGGTACTGCGCGAAACTCGACAGCATGCGCGTGACAAGCGCGAATGCGCAGTTGCCCCAAAGTCCCGCCTGCCGACGGCCGGTAAAACTTTCCGCGTAATCGAACCGCGTCGTGCGCAGTGTCGCGCCGTACGGTTCACGCAACAGGAAACCCGGCAGCGCAAGCCCGACATAGCGTGCATCTTCGCTCGCGCGAAAGCTGTTCCATTTCGCGAACGACGGTTGTTCGAGTATCGATTTGACGTCGCGCAGTTGCGCGAGCGCCGACCAGGAATCGAGATTGAAGAACGCTGGTGAAACACCGGCGAGAAACGGCGCGTGCGCCATCGCCGCGACCGCGCCGAGCTGTTGCAACAGGCGCACGTCCTGCGCGGACGGGCCGAAGGAATAATCCCCGGCGATAACCGAATAAGGCTTGCCGCCGAACTGCCCGAACTCCGCGGCGTAAACGCGTTCGTAAAGTCGCGACTGCGTGATTTCGGGCACGTCTTCGAATTCTTCCAGCAGCGCCTGCTTGCTGACATTGAGAATGTGCACGCGGCAGTTTTCACGTTCATCGGCGCGCGCAAGCACAAATGCGAGACCGCGCCATGCGCCTTCAAGTCCGCGGAATGACGGATGATGCATGACCGCGTCCATCTGCCGCGAAAGCCGCCCGTCGATCTCCGCAACGAACTGGCCGATCATGTCCGGATCCAGCGAATGAATGCTGCCGCCATCGGCAAGGCGCTTGATGAGTTCGCGTTCTTCCGCGCTTGGCATCAGCGTGATGCCGCCCTCGCCCGCGCGATCCATCTTGCGTCGGAGATTGATAAGGCGTTCGCGTTGCGCGATCAGGCTCGCACAGGCGGGAATCTGCGTGACGACGTTGTCCGGCGAGAAATCCTGCATGGATGAGAACTTCAGCTCGATGTCCAGCGAGCCCATCGGCAGGTCGGACAGATTGTCTTCGACCGCAAGGCGCAACACGGGCGCGAGCCCTGCAAGCACGGCGTCGAGATTTTCTCCTGTCACGTGCACCGGCTCCTGGTCGATGAACTCCGCCGAGCGCGCGTCCAGCGTGAAATCCGCCATCACCAGCACGCGGAACGGCAGTTCGACGTCCTCACCGCTCGCCTCCGAGCGATAGACGAGATTGATGCGTTCGACAGGTTGTGTTGCGACAACTTCAGCCAATGATCTTTACCTCATTCAATACAGTTGAAACGCTTTGTTGAGATGGAAGGTAGAAGGTAGAAGACGACACCTTGCTTCTCCCTTCTCCCTTCTCCCTTCTCCCTTCTCCCTTCTCCCTTCTCCCTTCTCCCTTCTCCCTTCTCCCTTCTCCCTTCTCCCTTCTCCCT